>UQUV01000021.1 GCA_900544305.1 uncultured Porphyromonadaceae bacterium | reverse complement strand
TCAATCAGCGTGCTTATTTTCAACGGATTAGTTACAATTTTAACGAAGTATTATTTATTGAATCATTAAAAAAATCTTCCGACGGCACATTTACAAACATCTTTTAACACAAAAAACTTCAAGTATAGCAAACACATGATATACAACATAATTATGCGACACACAACAAAAAAGAAGGTTCACAGGTAACCCCATGAACCTTCTTTCCTCTACAATGATTCGTATCTTTTATTTCTTCACTACGCGGCCTGTGAGCACTTCGCCGTCGGCAAATGTCACACGATAGAGATAGAAGCCTGCCGGAAGAGCAGCTACGCTGACATTATCGGCTTCAACCGATTCAGCCACTTTTGCTCCGCTTGCTGCATACACTTCGAAACGGGCCACTTCTTCAGTCGCATTGACACGAAGTACGTCGGCAACCGGATTCGGATAAACAACGGCTTCCACATCGGAAACGACATTGCTTACACCTGCGTAATCACCGGTTACGTCAACAACGGTATATTTACCGTTTTCCAAAGCGCCGAGCGTAAAGAAACGAGTGCCATAAACGTTTTCAATATCGACAGTCTGTTGTACTCCGTTATTGAAAATGATGTTCAACTCTGTATATTGTGTCGGAGCATGCCATACATACCATGTCTTGCCGCCTACTTCTTCCGTTTCAGACATTTTCGTTCCCGGCCAATTGCCCAGCAATTCGCCATTGTCATCCCATGAATAGAAGTTGACAGTCGACCATCCCGGATTTTCGAAATAAACCACTACCGGCAATTTCTGTGTAGTGTAGGTAGCTGTCTTCACTACTGAAACAATCGTTCCTGCAACGGCAACGACAGCCTTAACGGTTGTTCTTTCTTTGATTTGCAGTGTAGCGCCCGACTTCACCTGAGTTCCGTTGGTCAACGACGGTGTTGTTCCGTCAGTAGTATAAATGATAGTGGCATCTGCCGGATTTTCTACATTTTCAGCCGTGAACGTTACAGTCACACCACCTTCGTAGTGCCCGCCTTCCGGCGACATTCCCACTTGCGGACGGAGCGTATCGAGGTCTTTCACCGGAACTTTTGTCCATACAGTGTAAACACTGTTGTAAGCCACACGGTCGTCATTTGTATAACCGCTTGGAGTATAAGAACCGCGGCCAACTTTGATAACAAGTTCACCGTTTGTACCGGTCACCTTAGCAGCATAGTAATTTTTCGTAGCGTTCAGCACTTCTACTGTCGACTGGTTGGTCAAACCTACAGACTTACGGATAGCGATAAGTTTCTTGATGGCATCCTTTTGTGCCAGCCAATGTGCGAGAAGCACACAAGGCGTACCCGGATGACAGAGCATGAACGCATTGGCGGCAGCTACGTCACCGCTGAACTTCGTATCTTCGCGATAGGTATCGTGGTTGTCGACAAATGTCACAGCATAACGCTGATAAGTGTCCATGTGGATAAGTCCAGCCGGCTGGTCCAAAGAACCGTTGCGTTTCCACATCAATTTAGAGAAGTCCATTGTCAAGAACGCGTCGTTCAAGGCAAACTTGAACGGGAAGTCGAAAGCGGCAGATGTGCGGCCTGTTCCTTCAATCCAGTTGACGATATTGTCATAGCCGTCCCAATATTCACCGACAGAGAACTGAGTCTTTACCGATTCGTTGTATGTCTTGATGTAGCTTGCACCGAAACCTTTCACCATATCATAACGCCAGCCCACATAGCCGAGGTCGTTGTGAAGGAAATCGAGATAAGCCTTGATGTGGCGTTGCACTTCAGGATTTGTGTGGTCCAAGTCGCGGCAACCGTCGAAGTTGTCACCAGTGTCGTAGTTACCGGTCGGTTTCGGTTGATCTTCAGCACTGGCCATTTCATCGTTTTTACAGATGGCATCGAGACCGAGCTGATAAGTTTCGCCCTTATATTCTTCAGCCGGGAAATCATACCAGTTAGTAGCACCGTTACGGTGGTTGACTACCACATCTTCAATAATTCCCGTTCCGAAATTGCTGAATGTGCGAATCATGTCGCGCAATTCCTGTTCCGTTCCGAAAGAAGAGTTGTGATTGGTAAACCAATAAACCGGATTGTATCCCATACTTGGGTCAGAACCCGAGCGACCGCTGTTTGGCACCCAAATCAAATCGAAATAGTCGGCAAGTTCACCGGCTTGTGAGGAAAGTGTGTTCCAACTTGCTTCATCATAAGAGTCCCAGTAGAAGCCTTGCAACATTACGCCGTCGTAATTTGCCGGCCAAGCATACTCGCCTTCAGCCTTAGCCTGAGGCGTCATCAACAACAAAACAGCCGCCAAGGAAAGCAGCCATTGACAAAATGTAAATTTTCTCATAATAAAAGATTGTTTTTAGTAAATCATTAGGTATTAAATCTCAAACCTATGGGCTTCGATACATACATAAATGCCCCGGAGTCCCTACTCGCAAAGGTAACATATTATTTGACATATAAAAAATTTTTCTGCCTGCCTGAAAAATATTTTTTGTCCCAAATGGAGAAAAACGACTCCTATCCGACCTATCAGCCACCGTTTCGCAAAAAAAATATTCACTATTCGGCAGAAAATTCATAATTTTGGCGGCAAAACAAAACATTCTGTTCTATGAAAAAAGTATTATTGACTGTTGTCGTGCTCGTTGCCTCCACTTTAGCAACAACAGCCCAGACATTGGAGAAAGTCAAATACGGTGATTTTCAACAATGGATTACACGCAACATTTCTGAATCGTCAATCATCGGCGGAGCCGACAAGACTCTCTACGAAATCGGACCGACACAAACCATCAATGGAAATAAGGCATACAACAACTTGGGCGGCTCGCCGTGGGCCACTTCCAACGTATATGCAAAAGTGATGGGCATATCGAAAGGCAGTAATGCCGTGTTCCCCGACAATCGGGCAGGCGGAAACAAATGCGCCAAACTGACAACCATCATGGAGCAGGTTAAAGCGCTCGGCGTTGTCGACCTCGATGTACTGGTTTCGGGCAGTATCTATCTCGGAAAAATGTGTGAACCGGTAAAAAATACCAGCAACCCCTATTCAAAATTGGAAATGGGCGTACCTTTCAACAAACGCCCGAAGAATCTGGTATATGACTACCGCACCATCATTCCGGCCGGACAACCCATGATTTACTCCAGCGGTTTCGGCAGCAAAAAGGTATTGAAGGGACGCCAGAATGCCTGCGAGGTGTTTGTACTTCTCCAACGCCGTTGGGAAGACAAGAACGGCAACCTCTACGCCAAACGTGTGGCTACAGGACGCGAACGCTTCGTGAAAAGCACCAGCGGCTGGGTGAACGGACACCGCCTTGCTATCCACTACGGCGACATCACCAAGCAATCGTTCTACAAATCATATATGGGACTGATTCCGAAAGACCGCCCCTACTATGCACGCAACAGCAAGGGCAAGATGGTTCCGGTACAGGAAGTGGGATGGGATTCTCCAAATGCAGTGCCGACACACATGATTATGATGTTCTCGGCAGGTTGCGGAACAGCCTACGAAGGTACCATCGGACAAACTCTCTGGGTTGACAACGTAGCATTGGAATACTAACCGACCCAACAACATAAGAAGCACGCAAGGCTCCGTCTGACGGAACCTTGCGTGTTTCTTTTTTATATTATACCTCGTTGCCTGATTTTTCCAAGCCTGCCGCCGACAGAAGATGCCGCACAAAGGCACGGGCCGAATTCTTGCGATAGCTTCCTTGTGGCCAGAACAGGAACGCCGGAGATGTCAGACGGTCGGCATAGAGAATCGGAATCGGCACCAGTTCCGCCTCATCACGGATGGCAGCTTCGGTCAGAATCGTAGCCCACAGTCCGCTTCGCAACGCATGGACTATCGTATGCACATCGTTCACTTCCACTCCAATGTTCAACCTCAACTGGTGCTTCTCGCATATCTCCTCTATTTTCTTTCGGGTAGCGAAACCTTTGTCGGGCAAAATCAATGGAGTCTGGGCAATCCGTTTCAATGAAACCGACGGCAGCCCCGCCAAAGGATGCGACCGATGGACCACAAAACAGAGCCGCGAAGTGAAGAGCGGAACAGTGTCGAAACTTTCATACATGCCATGAGGACGGAACGAAAGCACGAAATCCAGCTGGCTGCCGTCCAACTGTTCCATCAGTTCCTCGGAAGTGGCAAACGTGATGTCCACCTTTATTTTCGGATATGCCTGCGAAAAGGAAGTTAATGCGGCTATCAGCAACGGGCTGAGGCTGTAAGTGGCACCGATATGCAGTGTTCCGGTTTCTATCCCCTTCAAATCGCGTATAATCTGCTTGCCGCTGTCAGCATCCTGTATGGCCTTGACGGCATAGGGAAGGAAAGCGATTCCCGCCTCTGTCGGCACGACGCGCTTGCCAATCCGGTCGAACAGCAGCACGTCCAATTCGTCTTCCAATTGCTTGATTTGCTGGGAAAGGGTACTTTGGGAAATATGCAATGCCCTTGCCGCTTCCGAAAAATTTTGCAGCTCGCATGCCTCTTTAAAGTATTTTAGTTGCCGTAGTTCCATAGCTTATCGGTTTTACCAATATATATTATCGAAATTTCAGGAAATACAAATATATAAATTTGTTTCAGTTCTACATATATTTGTATTGTATAAATTTACCTCGAATTACCACTGACAAAAAATGAAAGCTACTGTTCTATATTACAGCCATAAAGGGAAAACTGCTTTTTACGCACGCGAAATAGCCATGTATTTATGGTCAAAGGGTCTGGATGTCAGTTTGAGTGCAATCACCGACTTCGACACAAAGAAGCTCGAACAAACCGACTTGCTGATTTCAGGCTGCTGGACATGCGGATGGTTTGTCGTAGGCCAGCATCCTCACAAAAAGTGGGCAGAGGCAAGCAAAGCCTTGTCGCGTTGCCTTCCCCCGGAAAAGACAATGTTTTTCACCACCTACAAGATACGCACCGGTCTGCTGTTCCGCAGAATGAAACGGGCGATGTCGATTCCCGCCTCGTCGAAGGTTTCCTGCCTGAAATCCAAAACAGGCAGACTGACGGACGACGACCGTGCAGCGCTAGACCGTTTCATCGGACGATAAGATTTTTAACCCTCAAATATTTTTATGTATGGAAACAAAAAAACTGACAAGTGCTTCAGGAGCACCCGTAGCCGACAATCAGAATGTGGCTACTGCCGGCCGCAGAGGCCCGATGCTGTTACAAGACGTATGGTTTCTTGAAAAACTGGCACACTTCGACAGAGAAGTCATCCCTGAACGCCGCATGCACGCCAAAGGTTCGGGTGCATTCGGCACGTTTACGGTGACACACGACATTACAAAATACACCAAAGCTGCCATCTTCTCCGAAATCGGTAAAAAGACGGAACTCTTCGTACGCTTTTCCACCGTTGCAGGCGAACGCGGTGCGGCTGATGCCGAACGCGACATCCGCGGCTTTGCCATCAAGTTCTACACCGAAGAGGGCAACTGGGACCTCGTGGGCAACAACACTCCGGTGTTCTTCCTGCGCGACCCGCTGAAATTCCCCGACCTCAACCATGCCGTGAAGCGTGACCCGCGCACCAACATGAGAAGTGCGCGCAACAATTGGGATTTCTGGACCCTGCTGCCGGAAGCCTTGCACCAGGTTACCATCACCATGAGTGACCGAGGCATCCCCTACTCCTATCGCCACATGCACGGATACGGCAGCCACACGTTCTCGCTCATCAACGCCGAAGGCAAGCGCACATGGGTGAAATTTCACCTCCACACCCAGCAGGGAATCAAGAACCTGACTGACGAGGAAGCGGAAGCCATCATCGGCAAGGACCGCGAAAGCCACCAGCGCGACCTTTACGAAAGCATCGAAAAGGGCGATTTCCCGAAATGGACAATGTTCATCCAGGTAATGACCGAAGAACAGGCCGCACAATGTCCGTTCAACCCGTTTGACCTGACAAAAGTATGGTCGCAGAAAGAATATCCGCTTATCGAGGTGGGCGTCATGGAGCTCAACCGCAATCCGGAAAACTATTTTGCCGATGTAGAACAGGCTGCATTCAATCCTGCCAACGTAGTGCCGGGCATCAGCTTCTCGCCCGACCGCATGTTGCAGGGACGCTTGTTCTCCTACGGCGACGCACAACGTTATCGTTTGGGCGTGAACCACTATCAGATACCGGTGAACCGCAGCCGCTGTCCGTTCCTCAACATGTACCACCGCGACGGACAGATGCGCGTTGACGGTAACCACGGTTCTACCATCGGATATGAGCCGAACAGCTACGGCGAATGGCAGAACCAGACGGAATACAAAGAACCGCCGTTGGAACTCGACGGTGCAGCCTATCAATGGGACTACCGCGAAGACGACACGGACTACTATTCACAGCCGCGGGCTCTGTTCCGCCTGATGAAGCCGGATCAACAGCAGGTGCTGTTTGAAAACACAGCCCGTGCCATGGGCGACATCCCAATGGAAATCAAACTCCGCCACATCCGCAACTGCGCGAAAGCCGACATCGAATACGGCAAAGGCGTAGCCAAGGCTTTGGGCATCTCCTGGGATGAAGTAGGCGAATAACACCCTGAAAACGGGCCACAATAGAAAAGAGGCATACCCGACGGAACATTCCGTCACGGTATGCCTCTTTCCATTTCCTTATTTTTCCGTTTACATCACGGCAACTTTCTTACCATTGACAATATAGATTCCGCGGCTGAAGCTGCCCAGACAAGTAACGCCTGCCGACACTGTCCGACTGAAATTGCGGCCGTCGACAGAAACGACCTGCACGATACACGGACAGTCGCTAACGGCATAAATGACTCCGCCTTGCGCATAAACGCGGAATGCGTCGGACGACAAAGCGTCGACACCCGAAGTGCCGGGAGCGATTACCCGCTGCAAACCGCCGACGGTATAATAGCCTCCGTTCTTAAATTCCAAATCGGCAGTCTGCGGGCTGGACGTGTTGTTGAAAATGATGCCTGTCGGCATATTGTCAGGATCCATCGATCCGCTGTAAGTCCATTTCCAAATCTTATTACCGCCTTCAGCAGTCACGCCCATCAGTTGTGCACGCTGACCGGGCCATGTGCCGCCGGTAAAATTCGTAGCGTCGTTCCAACACCATACGGATACGTTGGAATAGCTGCCGTCGGACGGAGCTTCAAAAAATGCCACCATTTCGCCTTCCGCAAATTCTGGCGTATAGACATCCAGCTCGTCGCCGGGGTCTGTGCCCGAACCGCCCGTTCCGCCTTCCTCCGTAGTTTCCTCCTGCGTTCCGTCGTATTCCGGACGGTCGGCCACAACAGGAGAGGTCGTATAAAGATATGCACCGTCGTCACCCACTTTGCCGGGAGCCGGAGTCTTGTCGGTATTGAGCACATAGACACGCATATTGCCTCGTCCGGAACAAGTAGCGGTAAGTTTGCCGTCGGTTACGGTCTTCACATCGCCGGTAACGGCATCGACATACGTTCCGTTTTCAACGCCGGTAAAAGTAGCGTTGCCGGAAATCGTCACCAGTGCGTAGCTGTCCACCTTGTCGTCGGTATAGCGGCGCTTGAAGGCATAGCTTCCGGCACAGCCTTCGGTGCTGTACTGGCCTTTACGCAATGCAGGTACCGCCATGCGGATGCGGTTAAGCCGCTGAATGTGGAGAGCCAGCTTGTATTTCAGCGTAGCTTCCATATTTCCGGTAGCGTTGCTCCAGTCGGCAAAGTCGTTCACGTCCACATCGCCTTTGATATATCCGCCGAAATAGGCACGTCCCGATTCTTTCAGTGCAATGTTCGGTCCCTTGTCAATCGGACAGCCTTTCTTGAATTCAATCTCACTGCCGTAATACAGACACGGAATACCGCGGAAGGTGAACATGAGCGAAAGGTTTTCCGCCCAGGCATCCGTTCCCTGCGCGAAACGCTGGTCTTCGGGCGCACCGTTCGGAGCATAGTCGTGGGAATCGACATAAACCACATTGAAAGATGCGTCGTTGTAGTAGCGGTCGCCGCTCATGGCAATCCCCCATGCACCGCCTATATCCTTGAAATTATGGTGCATTGGAAAGTCGATGACACTCAGTCCGGAATAACGGCTGTAGTCCGGCTGATGATAGGTATTGCCATCGAGAAACACATTGTCGGACACGGGCTGCTGCGCCTGTGTGCCGTTTCCATTGTCGGCATACTGTTGCAGGCACGACAACTGGTTGGTATGCGTAAACGGAGTTCCTTCAAAAATCTCCAGTCCTTCCCAAGAAGCAGGGTCATCGTCCCAGGCATAGTCCTTCGACTCCTTCCATGTATAGAACGGTACGGACAACGCCGGAATCTCACGATACCAAATCTGCGTATAGCGGGCGCACACCTCGGTGAACATAAAGAAAGCACCACCGTTGCGGGCATCTTTGTATTTCTCGGCAGCGGCATTGAAAGCAGGGTTGAACACTTTGTTGAATACCAGACGGCTGATATGTCCGCCGGTATCGATACGGAAGCCGTCCACTCCCATTTTTATAAAGTTGGTGTAACAGTCAATCAGATAATTGTAAGTCGCCGGATTTTCCGTATTGAGGTCCACGCAGTCGCCGGCAATCTGCGCCCACCAACGCGTTTCGTTGTCCCAGTTGAAGTTTCCGAAATGGTGCCACAGGTTGTTCACATCATGGTTCTGTCCGTCGGTGTTTTTCATTTCCCGAAGCCGCGCTCCATACTGTTCGCCGGAAGGCAGCAACAAATAGTTGTCGGGAAGTTTTCCGCCGTCTTTTTGCGTATAAGGCACCATACAGTCGTCAATGACACTTTGGTCGGCATCCCAATCGCGCGTAAAGAGCTTGCACAGGTTCTCCTCACCGAAATTGCCCGTATGGTTCAGCACGATGTCAAGAATGACTTTCATGCCCCGATTGTGCGCTTCATCGATAAGTGTCTGAAAGCTGACATCTTCCGATTCATAGCGCTTGTCAACCTTGCTCATATTGGACGCATGATAGCCGTGATAGTCATAGCCGGAAGCGTTTTCCACCACCGGTGTAATCCAAATGGCCGTAAATCCCAACGCCTTGATATAGTCGAGCTTTTCAATAAGCCCTTTGAAATCGCCGCGCCATGCAGGGTCGCCCTGATTGTACGCCTGTCCGTCCCAACACTGCGTATTGTTGGTTCCGTCGCCGTCATAAAAGCGCGTCGTCATCACAAAGTAAATGGATTCGTCTCTGAAATCAGTGCGGTCGCCCACGAACGATGCAGCCGCAACAGGGGCAGCCATGGCCAGCAAAACCCCGAAAACGGACAAAAGTCTTGTCCACAACATAAGCTTCTTTTTCATAGGTATAAATTGGTTTTTAAGTGCTTTCAATTTTAAGGTGTCCGATAACCCTGCCTTAACCGCACAGCAGAAGTGTCGGATATTCAGCAGAAAAGCGATACTACATCGCAAAAATAAAAACTTTTCAGGAATTTTCCTCTTCTTTTGCAGAATTATTTTCCTTCTGCATTTCCGCCGCTTTCTCCAGAACGGAATCGCGGAATTCGTCGGTATTGTTCAGTCGCATGTAAGCCATCTTGGCGGCTTCCTGGTGCGATTCTTTCTTCGTGTATCCCATACCGCAGCCCGATTCAATGCCGGCAAGACGGACCACGGAATAAAAACGGGGATTCTTGTCCTCGTCATAAGTCGTTTCAACCAGGTCGAACACAATCTCAACGCGGAACTTCTGGCTCCATTCAATGAGCTTTGACTTGTAGTTGACTTCTTTCTTCACAAGCTCCTTCACATCAAGGTGAGGCTTAATCAAACGTTTAATCACGTATTTGCGGCACGCTTCATAGCCACGGTCAAGATAGATGGCTCCAATCAGTGCTTCCAGCGCGTTTCCTCCCATACAGCAGTTGTGGGAATGAACAGGATGGGAATACATCAGCATTTTCGTCAGGCCGATTTTGTCGGCAAGCACGTTCAGCGTTTCGCGCTGCACGATTTTGGAGCGCGTATTTGTCAGGAAACCTTCGCGGCCCCGACGATAACGGCGATAGAGCATATCCGCAACAACAGTGTTGAGAACGGCATCGCCAAGAAATTCCAGACGCTCGTTATTGATAAACTCACCGTTCTTCGACCGCTGTGTCTGCGAGCGGTGGCGGCATGCCTGCTTGTAGAGCGACAGGTCATGCGGACAATAGCCGAGGATACCGTAAAAAAAAGAATAAAGCTCCCTCTCTTTTGAAAAAAGGAGCTTTATTCCGATTCGAATTTTATCGTAAAACGCCACAGCGTAACAATTTTTAGCCTTTATATTTCTTCAGAATGATGCAGGCGTTATGTCCACCGAAACCGAATGTGTTCGACAGAGCTGCATTTACTGTACGTTTCTGGGCCTTGTTAAAGGTAAAGTTCAGCGTGTAGTCGATTTCCGGATCGTCATCACCTTCTTCGTGGTTGATTGTCGGAGGAACGATATCCTCAACAACTGATTTCACGCAGAAGAGAGCTTCCAACGCACCTGTTGCACCCAACAAGTGACCAGTCATAGACTTCGTTGAACTGATGTTCAACTTGTATGCCTGTTCGCCGAACACTTCCTTTATTGCCTTTACTTCCGATATATCACCAACAGGAGTTGAAGTACCATGAACATTGATATAATCGATGTCTTCAGGTTTCATTCCTGCATCTTCAAGGGCATTGTTCATTACCAGTTTTGCGCCCAATCCTTCCGGATGAGAAGCAGTCAAGTGGTAAGCGTCAGCCGACATTCCGCCGCCACCTACTTCAGCATAGATGTGAGCTCCACGAGCCAATGCATGTTCCAATTCTTCGAAAACGAGACATGCAGCACCTTCACCCATTACGAAACCATCGCGCGAGCCGCTGAACGGACGAGAAGCGTGTTGTGGATCGTCGTTGCGAGTAGAAAGAGCGTGCATAGAATTGAAACCGCCTACACCTGCCGGATAGATAGCTGCTTCAGCACCACCGGTGATGATTGCGTCAGCCTTGCCAAGACGAATCAAGTTGAATGCGTCGATCAAGGCGTGAGTAGATGAAGCACATGCTGATACAGTAGCGTAGTTAGGACCACGATAGCCGTAAAGCATTGAAATATGACCGGCAGCCATGTCTGCAATCATCTTTGGGATGAAGAACGGATTGTATTTCGGTCCGCTTGCAGCATTCATGGCATAGTAGCCTGCTTCTTCTTCAAATGTATGCAATCCACCGATACCTGCTGTTACGAGCACACCCACACGGTCGCGGTTCAATGCTGCATACTCTTCCAGACCTGAGTCCTTCACAGCTTCTCTGGCAGCAACCACACCGAACTGTGCGTAGAGGTCGTATTTGCGCAGTTCCTTACGGTCGAAATGATCAGCAGAGTTGTAGCCCTTAACTTCACACGCAAATTGAGTTTTGAAGAGTGAAGCGTCAAAACGAGTAATAGGACCGGCACCACTAACACCGTTCAGCGCGTTGTTCCATGTTGTCGGAGCATCGTTACCGATTGGAGTCAGGGCTCCCAAACCTGTTACTACAACTCTCTTTAGTTCCATTTAGAGTAAATTATTATTACTTGTTAGCTTCGATATAAGCGATAGCGTCACCTACAGTCTTGATACCTTCTGCTTTGTCATCTGGAATTGTGATACCGAATTCTTTTTCGAATTCCATGATCAATTCTACAGTGTCAAGAGAGTCTGCACCGAGGTCCTGTGCGAATGTAGCTTCCGGAGTTACTTCTGTTTCGTCAACACCAAGTTTCTCAACAATTATAGCCTTTACTCTTTCTGAAATTTCAGACATAACTTTAAAATTTTAGATTAATAAATAGTTTGATTCTTCTTTTGACCTGCAAAGTAAACAATTAATCTCATAATTTTAAAATTTTTGAGCACAAATCAGCACTTTTCTGCACACAAAAATACACTTTGTGCAACTTTTTTCGCACAAAAAAGACTTTTCGACCAAAATCTAACCTATTACCGCAGCCGTTTTTCGCGAAGTCCGGCCACCCAACGGGTAAAAAAACGATACATCTCGGGGTAAGTTTTAGTCATTCTTTCGGGATGAAACTGAACGGCGACCACCCTTCCGTCGAAACTTTCAAGCGCCTCAACCACACCGTCGGAAGAGACACCGGCAAGCCTCAACCCCTGCCCCAACTCCTTCACACACTGATGATGAAAGGAATTGGCGGAAAGATGTTCCGTGCCAAACAGACGGGCAACGGCAGAATCCGGCTCCAACGTTACAGGATGAGCCGGTTTGTCGCCGGGAAACGTCTGGTCGTGCACGGCAAAGGCTTCCCCCAACTGGGAAGGCATATCCTGCACAAGCGTGCCTCCGCAGGCCACATTCACCAGCTGAAGCCCGCGGCAAATTGCCAGCACGGGCAACCCCATACGTCCGGCAGCGTCATAAAGCGCCAGTTCGTAGACATCGCGCTGCAATGAAATACGTCCGATAGCCGGATGCAGTTCTTCACCATAATAAGAAGGATGGATATCGGCGCCGCCGGAAAACAGCACGCCCGACACCCTTACGGCACGCAGCCATTCCTCCAGTTCGTCGGTCGACGCAAGGGGAGGAACAATCACAACAAGCGCACCCGCCTCAACAAGCGCACCGACATATTCCGGCCGCACACGTATGCGCGATTCTTCGTCCAAATCACATGAAAGTGCCACTATCGGCTTTTCAGTCATCTCCATGTCGTTACACATTATTATATATTATACCTTAATTATACCTTAAACCTTTCGAACGCGGCTTCCGCAGTCATGCCGGCCAAGCGGCATCGAGTGACATGCAGCCGCAGAATCCACATAGCCGCCCGCATTGCCGGCGGCCCCTAAAACACACCACGAAGATAATAAAAAAATGGAGGAAGCCATGAAAGACTTCCTCCATTTATGAGGATATTGTAGTTAAAAGTTAGTTCTTTTAATACATACCGATTAGAGCTTCGGACCAGCAGCAACCAATGCCTTACCAGCTTCGTTGCCTGTGAACTTAGAGAAGTTCTTGATGAAGCGAGCAGCCAAATCCTTAGCTTTTTCTTCCCATTCGCAAGCGCACTTGTAAGTGTCGCGCGGATCAAGGATGAGAGGATCAACACCCGGCAATTCAGTAGGAACTACGAAATCGAAGTAAGGAATAGTCTTTGTCGGAGCCTTGTCGATTGAACCGTCGAGGATAGCGTCGATGATACCGCGAGTATCTTTGATAGAGATACGTTTGCCAGTACCGTTCCAGCCAGTGTTAACCAAGTAAGCCTTAGCACCAACCTTTTCCATTCTCTTAACCAATTCTTCAGCATATTTAGTCGGGTGCAAAGAAAGGAATGCAGCACCGAAGCAAGCTGAGAATGTCGGAGTCGGTTCAGTGATACCACGTTCTGTACCGGCCAACTTAGCAGTAAAGCCTGACAAGAAGTAGTATTTAGTTTGTTCAGCGTTCAAGATAGATACCGGAGGAAGAACACCGAATGCATCAGCAGACAAGAAGATTACCTGGTGAGCGTGCGGGCCTTTAGAAACCGGCTTAACGATATTCTTGATGTGGTAGATCGGGTAAGAAACACGAGTGTTTTCTGTTACGCTCTTGTCAGCGAAATCGATCTTACCGTTAGCGTCAACTGTAACGTTTTCAAGAAGAGCGTCACGGCTGATAGCGTTGTAGATATCCGGTTCGCTTTCCTTGTCAAGGTTGATAACCTTAGCGTAGCAACCGCCTTCGTAGTTGAACACGCCTTCGTCGTCCCATCCGTGTTCGTCATCACCGATAAGAAGACGTTTCGGGTCAGTTGACAAAGTAGTCTTACCTGTACCGGACAAACCGAAGAAGATAGCTGTGTCAGAACCATCCTTGCTTGTGTTAGCAGAGCAGTGCATTGAAGCAATGCCACGAAGAGGATTGTAGTAGTTCATGATTGAGAACATACCCTTCTTCATTTCACCGCCATACCAAGTATTGATGATAACTTGTTCGCGAGAAGTCAAGTTGAATACAACAGCTGTTTCAGAGTTCAAGCCGAGTTCCTTATAGTTTTCAACTTTTGCCTTGGATGCGTTGTAAACAACGAAATCAGGTTCACCGTAGTTAGCAAGTTCTTCAGCTGTCGGGCGGATGAACATGTTAGTTACGAAGTGTGCCTGCCAAGCTACTTCAACGATGAAACGAACTTTCAAGCGAGTTGCAGGGTTTGCACCGCAGAAAGCATCAACCACATAAAGTTTCTTGTTGGAAAGTTCCTTAACGGCAATTTCCTTCAATGTTTTCCAAGCGCTTTCAGAAACAGGCTTATTGTCGTTTTTATATTCGTCTGAAGTCCACCAGATTGTATCTTTGCTGGTTTGATCCATTACAAAGAATTTGTCTTTAGGAGAACGGCCAGTGTAAATACCTGTCATTACGTTTACTGCACCAAGCTCAGTCAATTGGCCTTTTTCGTAGCCTTGAAGAGCCGGATTTGTTTCATCTTGGAACAATTGTTCGTAGGACGGATTGTGTACTACTTCTGTAGCACCGTTAATTCCATACTTAGTTAAATCAAGTGTACTCATTTTGTTGTTGATTTATAATAGTGAATATTAATTTTCCAATCAGGTTTTACCACCTAAAAAACCGCCACAAAATTACTACATTTTTTTAATTCGGCAATATCATTAGTGAAATTTTTCCGTATTTTTCAATCTTTAAGATTAGAAAACGATGATTTGTTATAAATCACACACTTAACGGATTTTAAACCTGTAGAAAAACAACGCCTCCGGCCCCGATTTTGTTCATTCGGGCAACCGTTTTTCCCGGTTGCCGCCACACCGCATCCGCCGCCCGGCACATTTCATGCCACAAGAGCGTCAAACTGCGACCTGCGGAAACCCGAAACAGGCTCTCTTCAAATGGTAATTTCGCCGCAAAGCGAGCAGGCGAGATATTTCTTCACCTGTTCCGAACGAAGCCCCATGCCGAACAGATACATCATCTTGGTCAGCGCAGCTTCGGTAGTCATGTCGTAGCCGCTGACCACTCCCGCCGCTGACAGAGCATTGCCCGTCAGATAGCGTTCGGTATGCACACCGCCGTTGACACACTGTGTGATGTTCATCACCACCACACCCCGCTTGACCGTTTCGCGCATCAGGTCGACAAACCATTTTTCCGTCGGGGCATTGCCGGCACCGTAAGTTTTCAGCACGATGCCTTTGATATGGGGAGCCGTCATCTGATGGCGGAGCGTTTCTTCCGTAATGCCCGGGAAAAGATGTACGCACATCACATTGCAGTCCATCTTATACTGCACCTTCAGCGGCCGGCGTGCCTGTACCCGCCACAAAGCCTCTTCGTGGAACTGGATGCCCAAACCGATTTTAGCCAGGTATGGGTAGTTGTTGCTCTTGAAAGCATTGAAATAGTCGGCACTCATCTTCGTACTGCGGTTTCCACGCCACAGATAGTCCTCAAAAAGAATAGCCACTTCCTGCACCATCGGCGCACCGTTGGCATCGACAGCGGCGGCAATCTGCAAGGCCGTGATAAGATTTTCTTCGCCGTCGGTACGCACTTCGCCAATCGGGAGCTGCGAACCGGTGATGATGACCGGCTTGTGGAGATTTTCCAACATAAAGCTCAATGCCGAAGCCGTATATGCCATCGTGTCCGTACCGTGAAGCACCACAAAGCCGTCGTAGTTGGCATAGTTGTCCTCAATGCTGGTTGCAATTTCCACCCAGCGGTCGGGCATCATGTTCGAAGAGTCGATGGGAGGATGAAACTGTATGTTGTTGATTTCATAATCAAGCTTCTCAATCTTCGGTACGTTGTCGATAAGATGTGTAAAGTCGAAAGGCTGCAACGAACCCGTCGTGGGATTTTGAATCATCCCTATCGTGCCGCCTGTATAGATGATGAGTATTTTAGGTCGTGCCATTCTTTTGACGTTATTTTTATAAACCAAAAACAATCTGCGATTCAGATCCGATACAAAGATAATAATAAAACTTGGCAATTTGACACTGCAGGAGCGACAGCCGCCGACAAGGCAACGACACAATCTGTCATTTTGCCACAATTAGCCGACAGCCAACCCCATAAAAACCGTCGGGCGCGCCAAATTCTTACAATTGACACGCCCAACGGCACTTATTGGCTACGCCAAACTATTTGGTTAAAAAAACGTAACAAGACGTTTGGGATTCGAGTTGAAATAGTCGCTGAAGAAAAAGAGATGGTCGCGGAGCGAACGTTTCCAGTAATCCCAGTTATGATTGCCGGGACGGGAAGTAAATTCGTGCGGAATCTTCAACTTTGCAAGTTCTTCATGCAGCTTGCAGTTCACTTCATAGAAAAAGTCTTCCGTACCGCAGTCGAAAATCAGTTGCAGATTGTTGCCCTTCAGCAAATGGAGCTGGGCCATGACCGTATTCTTGTTCCAATTTTCAGGATATTCTTCAAGGGTTCCCAACCGCTTCTTGATGTCCCACTTCTCCGGGAACGGACGAAAATCCACGCCGCCGCTCATCGAACCGGCTGCTCCGAAAACATCCTGATGGCGCATCGCCAGATACAGCGCACCGTGTCCGCCCATGCTCAGCCCCGTGATGGCACGGCCAGACCAACTGGCGCGTGTAGGATAATGCCCGTCGACATAGCTGACAAGTTCCTTGGAAACAAACGTTTCGTAACGGTAAGTAGGATCTATCGGACTGTCGAAATACCAACTGGTATCACCGTCGGGCATCACCACAATCATCCCCAAACGGTCGGCATATTCCCGCACGTCCGTACGGTTCAGATAGTTAAAATGGTCACCGGCATAGCCATGCAACAGATAGACCACCGGCAGCTTCTGCCCTTTTTCCACATTGTCGGGCACCACTACCGTCACATCTACTTTTTTGTTCATTGCTTTACTCTCAACGGCAAGCGTATCAACCGTACTTGCCTTTGCAACTGCCACTGAAACCAACGCCAGCAACAGCGCGACACAATTTCTGCCTATACTTTTCATATATCTGTGGAAATGATTTTATGCAAGGTTTCGTCTTTCGAGTAGTAAAATTACAAATTTCCCGCCTTTCCAAACAAAACAAACGGGCAAAACAAAACTTTTTTGACATTTTTTTCGCAGAACTATTGCACAATCAAAAAAAACGCTCTATCTTTGCACTCGCTAACTGAAACAAGCAACTATCAATGGTGCGGTAGTTCAGCTGGTTAGAATACATGCCTGTCACGCATGGGGTCGCGGGTTCGAGTCCCGTCCGCACCGCGAAAAGCTTCGGAAAATTTCCGAAGCTTTTTTTGTTTTTATCTACCGCCACTCAACGGCGAACATAAGTGTAGTAAAGATAATTTTTTGTCAGTTCTCTCAAAACCAACCCATACCTTCCGATTCTAATTTCTATTCGACAATCTGCCAATAACCTTGTTTTCTACCGCCCACACGCTTCAATAGTCCAAGTTCCTGAAGACGAGCCAAATTGTGAATAACACCACCCAATGTCGCATTAGGTATCCGCTCGCATAATTCTTTTCGAGTAGCATTCGGATGCTCACTCAAATATGCCAAAATACTGCCCTGCTGTTTTGTAAGCTTTTGTATGTTCTTTTGTATAGCCTTTTGTATGGTATTTGGAACAGCTGCCCTCTCTGGATATTCAAAATTGAATATCGTCCAAATGCCCGAAGCGTCATAACGGAATTCCGGAGTTGAAAAGCCATCGTTTTTGCAAGCCATTATAATACGTTCAATACCACGTCCCCATGCTTCAATCTCCCCCGAACGAAAGAATGCGTTGGCTATATCCGGATTGTAAGGGAAACTGCGATGCGAAGAAAGTAAAGTTTCCACAGTCCACCCATCTGGCAGAACACCTCCATTCACAATTTCCAATTTATTTTCATATACGCGGATTTGTATAGGAGAAGGCTCGGCATAATCTTTATTGATACAAGCATTCAACAACGCTTCACGTAAAGCCTCCTTTGGCACTGGCAATGTTTCTACACGTTGAAGGCCCTCATAAGTTATGATAGCTTTCATATATTTGGTACACAACAAATCCATCAACTTCGCAATTTGCTGAAACAAATTACCATGGACTTCGTCCTGATAAACCAAGTCCATACCATCACGAAAGAAACCTATTTTCACAAAAGCTCCAGCCACATACCGCTCAGGATCAGGATGAAACAACAAAGCTGCCGCACGCTTCAAATAATGGCCTTCAAAAAGCCGAAGTTTTTCCAAAAGTCCATGATTATCATCCACCAAGTCCACCTCATCCATACGTCCACTTCGTTTAGCATATTTACGAAACAAATCAAACGTAGCATTATCCAAATCCTCCTCTTTCAAATATGGCACAGGCACCCCATCCCAGCTCTTTCCTTGTTTGCGCAACATGAAGCGGTCGAGCGCGACTCCTTTCAATTCTTGATTAGTCGCACCACTTCGCAAATAATACTTACCACGAAAATTTATCGGATAGGGATATGCCTCCGTTACAATTTCTAAATACCGTTTATTATCTTCCGCTTTTAAGTTAACATCAACCAAAATACCAAGCATATCACGAACTTTGTTGGGGATATCCTCCATTAGCTTTTTTGCATCTTGCACACCGCATACCTCACCATTATCTTTTATACCTACATAAAGTTTTCCACCCCGTGCATTTGCAAAACCGCATATCCATTTCAGATATTCATCTCGCCAATTTTCTTTGAATTCAATGTTTTGTGACTCGGTACTCATGTTTAATCTTCTAATGTATAAGTTTCGTCATAAATATCTCTTAAATTCTTTCCTTCATACGTCCAATATCCAGTTGGTTGAATAGCATGAGATAGATTTAATAATTTCTTTGTAATACCGGTCAACGAATATGTTTCACCTTTATACATAATTTTTTTCTCATCAATTATAGAAACTTCTATTTCAGGATCTTTTGTAAAAGTCAGGATATCCCCCTTCTTCATACCCATATCAAAATAATTTAGAGGAGGCCGACGAGAAGAATTGATTTTTTCTGTTGCAGACTTGTCTTCTGATGTTAAATCATTATCTATCTCTTCTGTAATTTCCTGTGTAACATCTTCGCGATTAAACAATTCCAGAATTGCCATTGCTTGTTCAGGCTTGATTTGAAAAAATTCACGATTTGCATTAATACGATTTGGAGCAAAAGCTGCATGTAGAGCTTTCTCAATTTTAGCACAGTCAGATGACTTTACCTTACAAGCATATTTACATTCAAAAGGAACAGGGACTCCGGTTCCATAGAGTTCTTTCATCCTTGCATCCAAATTATCCCTTGTAGTCATACCAATTTTTACCAATCCCGGCATTACCGGATTAGTAAGCACATACACTATTCCTGAATTATTCTGCTTTTGAGACATATTACACTATATTTAACCGGATTTCCGACGTTTTACCAACTAAGCATGCCACATAATTGGTGTACTTTACAAAAGTACAGAATTCTACATGGAAAAACTCCATTTCGTTTGAATATTTTTCCAGAATCCTATAACCGACGATGTGTAATATCTTAAAATCAGAAAACATGGAGCACTCATCCAAGCCTCAATCTATGTCCATGTGCACACGGCAAATAAGTGCTTGATTTCTTGCCGCTATCGTAAAATATATATACTTTTGAGAAACAAACCTCTAAATTAAGACTAAAATGGAAAAAGGTTACTCATTCTTTAAAAAAGCCGGACTGGCCGCTTTTGCCATCATGGCATTCACATTCTCCGGCACGGCTGCCCAACTGGAAGTAACAACAACAGAACCCGGAACTCTGGCAAGCCTCATTTCAGAAAACGACAAATGGAACACAACGGAGCTGAAAGTATCCGGCCCTATTAACGCCATCGACATCCGAACCCTTCGGGAAATGGCAGGGTCCGACTATTATGGCGAACCGACAGAAGGCAAATTGCAAAAACTGGACATGACCGATGTTGAAATCATCGGCTACGATGAAAGTACCCCATCGGTGGACCAGTCATATTTCTGCGATACGATGCAAGGTTTTGTCTATTTAATTGCCGAGGACAACAAATTCTACGGCTTCTTTTTCACAGAATGCGACGCCCTTAAAGAGCTGACACTGCCCGTCCGTGCATTTTACGAAGGCAACAGAGAGTGGCCGGAAATGCTGGAAAAGATTTCCGTGCCCGAAGAGAACCCCTATCTGACAGTTCTTGACAATATTCTCTATTCAAAGGACCTCAAAACACTCTACTATTGTCCTTCTGGAAGTCCGCAAACAACAATCCGTACTCCGGACGCCACAGAAATCATTTACAAATATGCCTTCTACTCCAACCAGCATGTACAATCCGTTGAAATGCCGAACGTAAAGGAAATCAAAAGTCCAGCATTCACCTATTGCGCCGCCCTGCAACAATTATCATTCGGCAATCAGCTGACTACACTGGAAGAAATGTCCATCTTTGGCAATTTCCAATTAAGTAGCGTAACAGTAGCCGCCGACAACCCCCACTTCAAAAACACAGGAAATTTTCTGACCGACACTTCCGGTAAAAATCTATACATTTTTGCAGCAGACAACACCGTGGAAACATGCGACGTGCCCGATGGTGTAGAAACCGTTTGTACCGGTGCCATCTTTTCCAACTATATACACACCGTCAACTTCCCGAACAGTGTCACAACCCTGCAACGATACGCCATATCCAACTGTCTGAAGTTGGAAACCATCAATATGGGGTCAGGAATCACCAATCTCGAACAGTTTTACACCTTCAACCTCACAGCGCTTCAGGAATACAACATGGACAGCGCAAACCCGAACTACTCTTCCTACGGAGGCGCCCTCTATTCCAAAGACGGACTTACTTTGGTGGTTATTCCCGAAGGCAGGACGGAGTTCAGCGTTAAGGAAGGCACCGAACGACTTGGCACATACAGCCTTGGAGTCTACAGCAATTCAATAGAGAAACTGACGCTGCCTGCGTCTCTCAAAACGTTGACCAGCCTGACACTCTCCTGCAACAACCTGAAAGAAATCTACTGTAAAGCAACCGTTCCGCCCACGTCCAACGACTATTTGCCTTTCTACCCGTTCATGAGCGAAAATATCGACCTGTTCGTCCCGACAGGATGCGCAAACGCCTACAAGACGGCCCCTTGCTGGAAAGACTTCAAGAGCGTCAACGAGTTTGACTTTTCCGGTATCGAAAGTGTGACAGCAGGCGAGAAACCGTACGAGGTGGCACGCTACGGCATTGACGGCAAGCTGCTTCCGGCCGAAACTCCGGGTCTGAACCTCATCAAGATGTCAGACGGTACGGTACAGAAAGTATGGGTTCCCGACAACCGATAAAAAGCAATCTCACCCGACATACAAGCGGCAGACGGAAGCGATTTCCGCCTGCCGCTTGCCGTTCAACGAGATTTTCATACAAAGTTTTGCCCACATCAAATATTTAAGGTAATTTCGCCCGAAATACATAATAAAGAATCATACAACTATGGCAGATTCATTGAAAATCAACAAAGTGATGATTCGCAACCTCCAAATGGAGGATTACGAGCAACTCTCCCAATCGTTTACACGCGTCTACAACGACGGCAGCGACGTGTTCTGGACACGCGAACAAATCAAAAAACTTATCGACATTTTCCCTGAAGGACAGATTGTAACGGTAGTCGACAACCAGATTGTGGGCTGCGCCCTGTCGCTCATCGTGGACTACAACCTGGTGAAAAACGACCACACCTACGCACAGGTGACAGGCAACGAAACCTTCAGCACCCATAATCCAAAAGGCAATATTCTCTACGGAATCGAGGTTTTCATCCATCCGAAATACCGCGGTCTCCGACTTGCACGACGCATGTACGAATACCGCAAGGACCTCTGCGAGAAACTCAATCTGAAATCCATCATGTTCGGCGGCCGCATCCCGAACTATCACAAATACGCCGACAAGCTCCGCCCACGCGAATATATCAACAAAGTGCGGCAAAAGGAAATTTTCGACCCGGTACTCACGTTCCAGCTGTCGAACGACTTCCACGTACGCAAGGTGATGCGCAACTACCTTCCGAACGACGAGGAATCGAAGCACTTCGCCTGCCTGCTGCAATGGGACAACATCTACTACCAGCCGCCTACACAGGACTTCATCACAAAGAAATCCACTGTCCGCGTCGGACTCGTACAATGGCAGATGCGCCCCTACCGCACTCTTGACGACCTGTTCGAGCAGGTGGAATATTTCGTTGATGCCGTTTCCGACTACCAGAGCGACTTCATTCTTTTCCCGGAATACTTCAACGCTCCGCTGATGGCCCGCTTCAACGATGAAGGCGAATCGGACGCCATTCGCGGACTGGCACAATACACCAACGAAATACGCGAACGGTTCATCAAACTTGCCATCAGCTACAACATCAACATCATCACCGGCAGTATGCCGCTCGTCAAGGAAGACGGACGCCTCTACAACGTGGGCTTCCTCTGCCGCCGCGACGGTTCCTATGAGATGTATGAAAAAATCCATGTCACTCCCGACGAAATCAAAAGTTGGGGTCTCAGCGGCGGACGCCGCATACAGACATTCGACACCGACTGCGCAAAAATCGGCGTGCTCATCTGCTACGATGTGGAATTCCCGGAACTGTCCCGCCTGATGGCCAACGACGGTATGCAGATACTTTTCGTTCCGTTCCTCACCGACACGCAGAACGCCTATTCCCGCGTCCGCGTCTGCGCCCATGCCCGCGCCATCGAGAACGAGTGCTTCGTTGCCATCGCCGGAAGCGTCGGCAACCTGCCCCGTGTCCACAATATGGACATCCAATATGCTCAATCGGGCGTGTTCACCCCTTGCGACTTCGCGTTCCCAACTGACGGAACAAGAGCCGAAGCTACGCCTAACACGGAAATGATTCTGGTGTCGGACGTCGACCTCGACCTGCTTACGCAACTTCACACCTACGGTAGCGTCAAGAACCTGAAAGACCGCCGCAACGACCTCTACGAACTGCGGCTGAAACGCTAACCGGAATCAGCATAAAAACAACGCACCGCCCTTCTGAAACCATCAAAAGGGCGGTGCCTGTTTTTTATTATGCGTACTGTTATCTGTCGTAAAGCGGTTGCGTAGTCAGTTCCACAAACAGCGTGGCAAGCGCATCGGCAACGGCGGCGGCATAGCGTGCACCCTTTTCAGCAGTGGATTTGCGCGGATCGCCGATTCCTGTGTCGTCCGACGACTTGTCCCAACGGCGCGGAGTCCATGCCACCTTGCGGTTCAGCGAATCGACCGCAAAAGGATGCGACATGCCGCTGCCGGCCATCGACAGGTCGACAAGTTCCGGATGATAGTGCATCATGACAGAGGTTTCCTGTTCGCCGGCATGGTCGTCAATACGTTCGTCAAAATAGCCGGCAGTCGGAATAATGGCAAACCAGTCGGAACAGGTTATCAGAAAATCCGGATAGTCGAATGCCAAATCACGAATCATGCCCTTGAAATTGTTTCCGCCGTGCCCGTTGACGATGGCCAGACGACGGATGCCCTGCACATAAAGCGACGATACGATGTCGCGCAAAATAGCCTCCTGTGTCGTCAGACGCGTATGCACGCAAAACGGCAGCCGCTTCTGTCCGGGATTCTGTGCTCCGAAAGGCACCGGAGCCATTACCATACAGCGCACACCCGCATGCTCATACGCCAACCGTGCGGCATCGACAGCCACATCGTGCGACAGTATGCAGTCCGTCATGTAGGGAAGATGATAGTTGTGGGGTTCAGTCGCTCCCCAGGGGAGCACAGCCAAATCGTAGGCCTGCTTTTTCACCGTGCCGAAATTGGTGGCAATCAAGTCCAAAGCCGGAGTTTCTGTTTTTTCCATTTTCTTATTTAGATTTAGATTATTCCTGCGCTTGCGTTCTGCTGCTTTTCCACACTGACACTGCCAAAATGCACCACAGAACAGCCTACAAAAACAACCCCGGCGAATCCTTAATAAAGGTTCTGCCGGGATTATCCTCTCTCCAATGTGGTCCCACTTGGGCTTGAACCAAGGACCCCCTGATTATGAGTCAGATGCTCTAACCAACTGAGCTATAGGACCGTCATTTCTTTCAAAATGAGCTTTTCGTTCCAAAAAGCGATTGCAAAGATAAACGATTCCAACGAAAAAAGCAAATAGTCGCCCGTTTTTTCGTCTTTTTATTTTCCATTTTCACCGCCCGTCCGCAAACTTCTGCTAAAAATTGGAGCGAACAGCCACTCCGTCAACGGGCTAAACAAACCACGCATTGCTTCTGCCCCTTTTCGCAGCGGCCGGTATCCCCGGGAATGTATTTTTGCGAAAAAACGAATGCCATGAAACAAAATGCCTGCAACTTGAACATCCAGACCTATTCGCTCGAGGAAATGCTCGAAGAGTGGAAAACCCGCAAAATGCTGCTGCCGGGACGGCACGACTGCACGATGGAACGCGACGACGGCATTGACCTCGACGCCGTACTCGTCCGCGAAATAGAAGCCGCCTACGACCGACTACTGCGCGAAGCTCCGACGGAATGGCTGCCGGTAAACGATATTGCCGAGAACTGCCCTATCGAAATTGCCGACGACCTGACAGCGGTCATGCATCTTCCCGCCAACTGCTATCGAGTTGTGGAAGTGAAACTTCCCAGCTGGAAACATGCCGTCAGCCGTATGGAAAACCCCGACAGCGAAACTGCACGTAGGCAGCAGAACGAATGGCTCCGGGGAGGCATCAACGCTCCTGTCTGTGTGGCCGGAAACCGACGGCTCTACCTGTATTCAGCCGGCAACCATGAAGAGATTCGCGCAGAGCGTGTACTTGCCGTCGAGCCTCCCGAAAAAGGCTGGTTTGCCTTCGCCGATGCCGCGTGGGACTTCCTGCTTTCAGAAACAACCTCCACAAAAACAACCTATTGACAACAAAAAAGGAAATTTGCACTACAATTCATTAAAAAAGGCAAAATCGGTTAAATTATGTTCCGTTTGACAAGGACAACCATTGATGTTATAAATAATGTAGTATATTTGCTTTCGATTCACATTTAATATGTTAATATGGACCAAATCGCATCGAAAGACATACCACGTTTCTCAATCGACAAACTAATATCCATTTTTCAGCTAATCGAGGGTGATGCCTATATGCCGGGATGCCTGATAGCCGAAAGAACATCGGATGTCGAGTTGAAGAAAATGCCTATCGACTCCCCTTTCAGCCTGAACGCGTTTGTCATGTTCATGTGTGAAGAGGGAGAAGTGACTCTTTCCACCAACCTGAAAAGTTTTGTTACCGAGAAGAACCACATTTTCATCAACTTCCCGGGACAAATCATGCATGTGAAAGAGCTCGGCAGCTACAAACTGCACATCATCGTGCTTGACATGGAATTCATTCAGAAAATGAACCTCGACATCAAGCCTATCGCGCAGAAAATTGTCGATTTGAAAAACAACCAGTGTCTTGAAGTCACGAGCGAAGGCCTGCAGGAAATGATTAACATCACCAACTCCATCAAAGCGGAGCTGAGCAACAACGAGCAGGACGAAGTGAAGGACGACATCCTTCGATGCCTTTTCGCGGCACTATTCTTCAAGGTAAGCCGTGCCGCCAACAACAACCTCTCGCACACGGAAGAGAGTCCCGTCAACAAAGAATTCTTCGACAAAAGCGCCGGCTATTTCAAGAAGTTCATGATAATGCTGAGCGAGCACTACAAGCAGGAACGCTCCGTCAGCTTCTACGCCGAAAAGCTCCACTTGTCGCCGAAATATTTCACCACGCTCATCAAAAAGACCAGCGGCCAGACGGCAGCGGAATGGATCAACCAATACGTTATCCTGGAAGCGAAAAACCTGCTGAAATACTCAACGATGAACGTGCAGGAAATTGCCTATCACCTCAACTTCCCCAACCAGTCATTTTTTGGGAAATATTTCAAACACCATACGGGCATGACCCCGAGCGAATACAAAAAAAGCAAGTAGGCCGAAAGCCCACTTGCTTTTTTTATCTCAAAGAGATTTATATCTATTAAAATTATCCGGCATCAGTTCCCTTGTACTTGCTTTTTTGCAGCATTGAACTTGTAACGGATACTTTTCCTATTCATAAATTATTGCATCAAGCCACCCTCAATGAAGAAAACGACTTCATTCAACCGTTGTTTATTCTTTTCAGCATCTTTAAAAACAGCCGGAATATGCAGCACTTTATCTTGAATCAGATTATCCATTAAATACCACATGACTTCATGATACAAAATAACCATTGCTGTTTTTTCATCATGTATATCATATTGGGTTGCGACATTACTACAGTTGTTTTTGAGTTCTGAAGAAATAGAATCTACCAGTTTATCAACAATTTGATGAAAATTATCTTGTTGCTTTTTTATTATAGGGAATTGAATATCTCCGTTGTTGTCCGTTAATCCATAAGTGGTTAATTTAGAAATAAGTTGCGGATTCTTGATTTTTCCATATTTGGAAATTTCATCTGCACTATCATCCATCGTCTTACTGCTTGGCGAGACTTCGCTGTCGAGATAGGTTAATATCAAATTCATATCACCGAAACCGTTTGTTCCAAATTTAAGGTCTTTACGTGGTTCATACAAAACCCAGTAACAACCGCTCCAACCCGCATGGTTGTTTATGTCTTCAAACAAGACCAGCTTAGTCCACATTCTACCGTCCAAAAGATATGAAAAGACCAATGAAAGGGCATTATTTTCAAATCCCATCTCTTTGATTGCATTCACAAGAGAAACAAAATCACCCTTAGTTTTTGAATACATGGATTTCGCAATCTCTTTACTCTCATTTCTTAAAGAAGCCGTCTGTTCTTTATCGAGAATAGGGATTGTGCATTTCCATTTTCCTTTTGTTTTGCTAATCAGTCCTCCTACTTCCAGCAATAATAATTGACTGTCAGAACACTTTATACCCATATCAAGAAGTTCACTTTGAGTATGTGGCGTACGCAAATTATACATTATTTCCCAATTATTATCTGTAAGAACATAGTCTTCGGGCTGATGTCCGCTTACTGCAACGAATTGAGTTGCTTCCCATTCTTTATACGGCCGAACATTTGTCTGAGCTTTAATAGTCGACAATGCACATGACAAAAGAAAGAGGAGAAGAATAGACTGTGGAAATTTTTTAATCATAAGAACATTCATTTATAAGTTTGTAACGACATATTATTTCAAGTTGTTTTCGCCAATCAATTTTCCGCTTACGACCCGGGCAAACGTGCTCACAGGCAACAAGATGCCCATAAGTACTAATAATGCTCTAATAAAGTTCATTGTGTACTACGCTTATTGTTTTCTCGATTATATATGTTTATAAGACAAAATTAACACATCCATACAATTATAATATCAAGAATGTGCAAAAAACTTTTCCGGGCAATTTAAAAAAAGACTGGTCCTAAACAACCATTACAGTCATTTAGGACCAGTTATGCTTATATTCAATTATTTTCTATATCAGCAATAATATCAACAGCTGTGCGATTATTACCCGCAGGAACATTCCCAACGGATAAACCGTAGCGTAGGACACTGCCGGCGAATCATCGTGCATCGTATCGTTGGCATAGTTGAGCGCCATCGGGTTGGCCATACTTCCGCAAAGCAATCCGCAGGTTTCTCCGAAATTGAACTTGAACAGACGCAATGAAAGTATTCCGACAATCACTACCGGCAAATAGGTAATGACGAATCCCAGACTGATCCACGCCAAACCTTGCGGCCCTACGAGGGTATCAAAGAAATTCTTTCCGGCATCCAGCCCCAGACAGGCAAGATACATCGACAATCCGATGCCGCGAAGCATCAGGTTGGCACTGCGCGTGGTGTAAGTGACCATGTGCAGGCGCGGACCGAAACGGCCCATCAGAAGACCGGCAAGAATAGGACCGCCGGCAAGACCCAACTTCACGGGAACAGAACTACCGGGGAAGGAAATAGGAATCGTACCGAGGGCGAGGCCAAGGAAAATGCCGACAAATATCACGGCAAGATTCGGCTCGTTGAGCGAACCTACGCGGTTGCCAATCACCTTCTCCGCATTCTCAATGTCGGCAGCATTGCCCACGGCTGTCAGACGGTCGCCCAACTGCAAGACAAGGTCAGGCGTAGCCAGCAGCTTCACGCCGCTGCGCATCACGCGCGAAACGGTAATGCCGAACGTATTCCGCAAGCGGAGCGAACCCAACTTCTTACCGTTGATTTCCGGACGCGACACAATGATGTGGCGCGACACGAACTGACGGTCGAGCTTGTTCCAGTTCACATTATGGTTCCAGTCAATATTTTCCTTTTCTCCAAAGAACACAGAAAGTGCCTCCACGTCCTTTTCCGTAGCAATGACCAGAATACGGTCGTCCTGCTTCAGCACCGTGTCGGAAGTAGGACGAAGCAGTTCCTTTCCATGCCACAGGCGGGAAATGATGAAACGCGCCGGACTGACGTGCTGCACCTCATCGATAGTATGTCCGAAAATTCCCGGATTCTTGATTCGGAAAGTGGCAATATACGTCTGTTCGGAACTGTCCTCCGCACGTTTCTCCATATCTTTAGGACGGACAAAGAATTTGCGCAGGGTAATCATGGCAAGTATCACACCTACCACACCCAGCGGATAGGTCACAGCACATCCCAACGCTGCCGCATCGGCCGATATGCCCATCTGCTTCAGGGTCTGCTGCGCCGCTGCCAGTGCAGGCGTGTTTGTCGTCGCACCGCAAAGCACTCCCGTCATTTCATCAATGCCGTAGCCGAAGCCTACAGTCATAGCCACGGTCAGCAATGTGCCCAACAGAATAAGCACAAGTCCGACTACGTTCATGCGCATGCCGCCTTTCCGGAAAGAGCTGAAGAAACCGGGACCGACCTGAAGTCCCAAAGCGTAAACAAAAAGCACCAAACCGAAACTTTCGGCATAGTTCAGCATCTGCGGGTCAATCGAAAGCCCGAGATAGCCTGCCAAAATTCCGGTAAAGAATACGAAGGTAACGCCTAACGAAATTCCCGCCACCCGTATTCTACCCAGCGCCAATCCGGCGGAAATGATAATGGCCATCACCACCACCGCCTGAAGCGCCGAATGCTCCAGCAAGAAACTGTTTATCCAATCCATATCGCAAAGGTACAACTTTTTATAGCAATTACACAATACCTGAATCCCAAGTGTCTAAAAAAGGGGAGAGCAGAACCAAGGTTCTGCTCTCCGACAGTAGCTAATCCATAGCCACCGTTTTGTCGTTTTACATCCATTCGATATTCACATACTTCTTTTCTGTCAACGACGTAGGGAAATTTAGACTAAATGATTAAGGTTGAAGTGTAAAATATCTTTGATTTGTTAATCGTCAATATTCGTTTCGAAAAACCTCCAAAGCCTTCGCTTTTTCTGTTCTTCACTGCAAAGTTATGCGATATTTTTATAACTGCAAATTTTTTAGAACTTTTTTATTGCGTTTTTTCAAAACTTAAATCTACAAAGCATAAAATAACAAGCGGCCACCATATCGACAAAATTCGAACCTATTTAGCCAAATTTTTCATAAATTCGGCATCTATTTTCATTCAGAAAATATTTCGCCGCATGCCTCTTTCGCGTATAAACAAAAGCCGAGAATGAATATAAATTCATTCTCGGCTCTCATATTTGTATTGTTATATAAATATTATTTTTTCAGCGACCATTCGAAACCGTCCTTCGTGTCTTTCACGACGAAACCAAGAGCGGCAATCTTGTCACGAATAAGGTCGGAAGTAGCCCAATCTTTCTTCGCTTTTGCCTCCTTACGGATTTCGAGCAGCAAGTCGACAGCCTTTTCAAACGGTTCGAGCGTGCCGGCTTCTTCGGAAGCCACCAGTTCAGTGCGTACACCCAGCACATCAACAAGGAACACCTGGAACAAATCCTTCAGTTCGTCGATGTCGGCCTGTGTCAGCGTAGCCTTTCCGTCGTTCACCTGATTGATGACGCGGCAAGCGTCAAACAATGTGGCAATCACCATTGCCGTGTTCAGGTCGTCGTTCATCGCCTCGTAGCAACGCGGACGGAATTCCTTCACGTCGACACTGGATGTTTCCGATGCCTTCAAGTCCTGCAAGCGGCGCCAGCCGTCCACCATGCGGTCGTATGCCTTTTCGGCAGCCTGCAACGCTTCGTTCGAGAAGTCGACCGTACCGCGGTAGTGAGCCTGAAGGATAAAGAAACGGATAGTCATCGGCGTATAGGCCTGTGTCAGCAGCTTGTGTGAGCCGGTAAAGAACTCGTCGAGCGTAATGAAGTTGCCCAACGACTTGCCCATCTTCTGGCCGTTGATGGTAATCATATTGTTGTGCATCCAGTAGTGAACAGTTTCATGACCATTGTGAGCCACCGACTGTGCAATTTCACATTCATGGTGCGGGAACATCAGGTCCATGCCGCCCCCGTGGATGTCGAACACCTCACCGAGGTATTTTTCGCCCATCGTAGAGCATTCAAGGTGCCAGCCCGGGAAACCTACGCTCCAAGGCGAAGGCCAGCGCATGATATGTTCGGGAGCCGCCTTCTTCCAGAGTGCAAAGTCAATCGGATTGTGCTTTTCGCTCTGTCCGTCGAGTTCGCGGGTAGTGTTGAGCAGTTCGTCAATGTTTCTGCCCGACAGTTCTCCATAGTGATGATCCTTATTGTATTTCTCCACATCAAAATAGATGGAACCCTGGCTTTCGTAGGCATAGCCGGCTTCCAGAATCTTCTTGATGTACTCGATTTGTTCAATGATATGCCCGGATGCATGCGGCTCGATGCTTGGAGGGAGCACATTGAGCGCTTCCATGGCCTTGTGGTAGCGGATCAGGTAATACTGCACCACTTCCATCGGCTCCAGCTGTTCCAAGCGGGCCTTTTTTGCTATCTTGTCCTCACCGTCGTCGGCATCGTGCTCCAGGTGTCCCACATCGGTAATGTTACGCACATAGCGAACCTTGTAGCCGAGGTGCATCAGATAGCGGTAGAGCACGTCGAAAGTAATGGCAGGACGGGTATGGCCGAGATGGGGATCACCATATACGGTCGGACCACACACATACATGCCTACCCTGCCTTCATGGACAGGTTTGAAAAGTTCCTTGCGGCGGCTGAGTGTGTTGTAGATATAGAGTTTGTTGTCCATAGCCCTTGTTTATAAGATTATAATTGTGTCCAAAACATTATGCCTGACCGCCCATCGGCATGAACGGAGGATTGTTCTGGTTGTTGGAATTGTTCACCAATCCCTTCGGAGTGATAACACCGAAGTTGGCTTCATACTTGCTGATGTTGTCCTGAAGGGCCATCAACAAGGTCTTGGCGTTTTCCGGAGTCATGATGATACGGCTTTGAACGCGAGCCTGCGGTGCATTCGGCACTACATTTACAAAATCCATGAAAAATTCGTTGACAGAGTGTGACAAAATTGCAAGGTTAGCATATTTGCCGCTTGCTACATCCGGTGTCAACTCGATTTTTATCTCTCTTTTTTCGTTGTTATTTTCCATTTTCGTATATGTTTTATGTTCATAATTTGTTTTTGATGAATTCATAATAAGTGTCGCCTGTCGGATCGTTCACCTTCACACGCAGCTTGCGGAATGTTTCGCGGTTCCACACGTTGGCAATGTCAAACGAAGCATACGCCTTGCGCTCGAATGTCGGAGTCTCGCCCAGCAGGTCGTAAATGATTTCCGCCTCAACGGTTTCGCTGTCGAGCGTGGTATTGTCGACCACCAGCATCATCAGAAACCGCTTGCCGCTGTACGGTACCCACGAATTGAGGTTCAGATAAGTACCGCTGCGCCAAAGGCTTGTAACGTCGATTTCCGTCGACGTGTAGCCCTGCATCTGGTCGGCAGTTGCCGAACGCACCACGTCGGAGATAATTTCCGAATAGCCGTCAAGCCTTATTTTCCGCTGATTTTCATCGCCGTTGCTTCCCAAATCCGTGTAGCGGATGAACAGGCGTTCGCCTTTGTCCACATCGAGCGAAGCGACGTTTTCGGCGGTCAGTGTCAGCAGCGGGCTGTCGTTGTAGCGGCAATAGCTGAATGTGGCATTTCCCTGTTCGGCCCCTTCGTAAGTGGCAAACACCTCGCAGAAGTCGCCGTAGTCGAACTCCGGTTCGTCGCTGCATCCGGTCGTTATCCACAATAATGCTACAAATATAATGCCAAGAATCCGTCTAATCATCGTCATTCGTCAATTTTCTCCTTTTTCATGTCGGAAACGATAACGCCGTCGTGCATTGTCAGCACGCGGTCGCACATCATGGCCAGCGACTCGTCGTGTGTCACGATGACGAATGTCTGGCTGAACTCGCGGCGCAGATCGAAAAACAGCCGGTGCAGTTCCTCCTTGTTGCGGCTGTCAAGACTTCCCGAAGGCTCGTCGGCAAAAATCACCGACGGACGGTTCATCAGCGCGCGCGCCACGGCTATGCGCTGCTTTTCGCCGCCCGACAGAGCCGCAGGCTTGTGGTCGGCACGTCCGGAGAGCCCCATATAGTCAATCAGTTCGGCGGCACGCTTGTAGGCATCGGCGGCACGGTCGCCCTTAATCAATGCCGGAATGGCCACATTTTCCAATGCCGTGAACTCCGGCAGAAGCTGATGGAACTGGAATACGAAGCCGATATGGCTGTTGCGGAATGCCGACAACTTCTTTTCCGACAGCGAAAGCACGTCGACACCGTCGTAAATCACCCGTCCGCTGTCGGGAGTGTCGAGCGTGCCGGCAATTTGCAGAAGCGTGGTCTTTCCAGCACCGCTCGGACCGACAATCGACACAATCTCGCCGTTGCCGATAGTGGCATTGACATCGCGCAGCACCTGCAGCGAGCCGTAACTCTTGTTGATACCTTTTATTTCTATCATTTTTGCGACAGTTTTCTAATTACATGAGCACCCAGCATACAGCCGAACACGGCGGACAGATAGACCACCGTCCCGTAGCTCGACTTCTTGTTGGCAATTTCGTCGGTAAGCATCACCGACTCGCGCACGGGAGGCTCCTCGCTCCACACCACACGCAGCTTGCGGCGCACGCCGTGGGCCTTCAGCCGCGAGCGCACCGCCTTGGCCAGACCGTCGTTGTAGGTTTCCCACAAGTCGGCATAGCGCACTTTCGTAGGGTCGAGCCGTCCGCCGGCACCCATCGAAGATATTATCGGAATTTTGTTGAAAAGGCAATGTTCAATCAACGCCACTTTCGGAGCAACGGCATCGATGGCGTCAATCACAAAATCATAGTTCGCGCCGTCGAACAGCGAAGCGACATCGTCGGCAGTAATGAATTTCGGCAATGCAACGACCTGCGCTTCCGGATGAATGTCGCGGATGCGTTCCGCCATCACGTCCACCTTCGGCTTGCCGAGCGTGGAATGAAGCGCCGGCAACTGGCGGTTGAGGTTCGTCACGCCCACCTCGTCACCGTCGACGAGCGTTATACGCCCTACTCCTGCACGCGCAATCATTTCTACGGCATACGCGCCCACACCGCCTGTTCCCACCACAAGCACGTGGCTGGAAGCAAGCCTGTCGACGCCCTCTGCGCCAAGCAGCAATTCCGTCCGTTGGTTCCATTTTTCCATTTGTTCCGGCATATCAACGAGCGAAATTACAAAAAAATCCCTAAAACCCAATATCCTGCACGGTTTTAACCCCATTTTGGGTTAAAACTAAAAGCGGGACAAGAACATAAACAGTACCCACAGACATGCCACCACCGCAGGCACTTCAAAGACCAACAGCCGGACATGCCCCAAATAGTTGCCGGCATCGACATGCGAATAGGCGATAAAAATCGGCAGGAAAACAAGGCTTAACGGATAATTCGAGATACATACCACCGCAACGGCGGCGTAAAGCGACACAAACACCAGCAACCGTTCGCGGCGTTTTCTTTGAAACGCTTCTTCGGCCGACATCGATTTCTGACGGAAGAAACGCAGCAAGCCCGCCACAGACCCAACAAAAATCACGACAAGCAGAACCGTACCGGCCACAAACCAACCGTTTTCGCCCAGTAACGACAACCTCAACGCCACCCACAGATAGACGAACAGCAATGAATATCCCACCAATCCGAAAATCCGTTTAAAACGGTCAATTTTCTCCGTATATATTTCCGTTTTCATTTTAGACCAAGTTTAAGAACACTAAAATAATCGAAATGATAAAATAAGCGACAATCATCAGTTCCACTACGAATGGCACACGATGTCCCCAATATCGGTCGAACGCAAAATGGGCCGACATCGATGCTACGCCGAAACACACGGATGCACATATTCCCAACAGCAATGACAGGGCGTAGTTCCGACCGTCGACATTCTCCGTCCACAGCCACACCGTAGCCGCATACAAGATGAGCAATGCGAAGCCGACCACCCATTTCTTTGCCCGCAAGGCAACCTTCGCCGGCATCTTCCCGTCGAACACAAAGACCACAAATGCGGACAAATAGGAAATGCCCGGCACTCCCACCAATGTCCAATACACCGCCGGCTGTTCGTCATATAATCCTAATGACAGAAAGAAAGCCAACACAACATACAGTGCCGCCAGCCCCACCAGAACCACAGCACGCTTTGCCGCCTTCTCCCAACGGCTGTTCAGTTTAGTATGTCCGTTCATCTCCACTTCTTAAAAAGATTCCCAATATGAAATAACTTAATCCCAGAGCTTTGTATTGAGATGATTACCAAAATGCACACGTATATTATACAGGCTGTATCTTTCTTCATGCTGAAAATTAGGCTTTACCTTATCAATAGAAGCCAAAGCCGATTTCCAGGCAGCCGCTACCAGATTGGACGGAATTTTTCCACTGGAGGCGTGCCAAATACGTTTTTCCACAATACGTTGCCCACGGTTGTCGACCAGGACCAAACACGAAAGGGAATATGCGATACAAGCATTTCCGTCACTAAGAAACGGCTGACCGTAGCGTACTTCCAATTCCTCCTCCCTTGTCCGGAAGAAGTCACCGGTTTTTCTCCACAGAATGTCATATTTCCGGCCCGTTATATTATGCGATGACTCCACATCGTATTTTCGGCCCGTTGTATCCATATACCAACATCTTCCTGCTTCCCCTGTTTTAATTATAGGCCAATAATTCATAATTTGCTGACCGGCAGCATCACGTTCCCACATACGAGTACTCCTGCACCCAAAACACAAAGCAGCAATCATCACGCATGCTAAAATTATACTTCGTTTCATTGTCAAGTTTCATTTAATGATTCTACAATGTTTGACCAACCTTTCTAATAAAAATAGCGTTCACCCAAACAAGGTATCCATATCGTATAAAAACTATACCGTTCTTCATGCCCATAGTCCACCTCAATTTTGTCAATGACATTCATAACTGAATCAAATTGGGACTGAGGTATTTGAACATTATCATGGTGCGACACCAAACGCTTCTCGACGATACGTCGTTCACGATTGTCTGTCAGTACACTGTAACCAATTGAATTCACGACATAAACAGGACTCATTCGATACAACATTTCGCGCCTCAACAGTTGGTCATCGTCCAAATAAAAATCGGATTCACTGCGAAAGACAGCCCTATATTTTTTGCCCGACAAATCTTTCCAAATTCTATCTTTATTTTTACCGTATGCCTTTCTATATAAAGTTTGACCATTGGCATCGTTCCTCCACCTATGCGCATAATAGCTATAACAACTCGGAAACAGCGAGCTGACAACCACACAAAATACAACTGTTCTCAATAATTTCAAACCATTCATATTTCTTTTTTATTTAATATATTGGATTTTGCATCTTATAATATTGTTCAGCGGCTTCTGCCACTCGATTTATGTGTGATTCAAAATTTCGACCCTCTTCTGAATCCAAATCAGTGTGAGAGTGATGTTCATTCCTCAGTTTCTTCAACATATGTCCATAAGCCTCATGTGCAATTGTTTTAACAAAATCTGACAAATTAATACCAACAGTCAGCTGTAAAGCTACAAATATCTGATTATTACCTGTTATCGAAAGGCCCTTCGCGCCTTCATCTGGATAGATACAGATGCCAAAAGTTCCCTTCCGTTTGTATTCATTCTCCAAATCTGGCATAGCCTTTACAAAATTCTCAAAAGAGCCATACTCATTTTGCATTTCTTGTGAACCTAAATATGCTTCACTTGCTTCATTGGACCAACTTGCATCCAATTCGTTTATTCCTGCGGATGTCATATACTGAAAATCCGTATAAAACTCTACAACATTCTCATTTTCTACCAGTTCTAATAAATAGCCAAAATTCTCACTAGTATTTTTATCGTAGCCATTCTTTATTACAATCATATTATTTTCATCTATACTAACATATCCAGCTTCTGCCGGCGAAACAGTATTCCTAAAACCCATTAATGCCAAAGCTGTATTATTCATTATTTTTATTTTCTTTCCATCTAGATCAACAAATAGCAATGGATTTCCTGCACAATGAGCATACGGCGAAATTGATGGATAGGATTCTGCTTTTGGATCCGGAGTATCGAATGTCGGAATCAAAGGATAATGAAACCGTGCCGTATTGTCGTACGTATAGAAACCATTGTGATCCATCCAGCGATTTCCAATATGCAGTTTGTCCGTAGCACGGCCAAAACCAAACAAATCATAAGGGACTCCACTCGGATAGTATGCCGTTAGTTGACTTGGTCTTCCAGTTTGATCAACAACAGCAACAGTTGAGCCCAGTCTGTTTTTTACATAAAAATAATGACATTTATTCTCAATATCATAAAAGCCCGATTCGGTATGCAATTTCCATTTCGTACCTATCCTCTCGAAAGAACCACGAAAAACATGCGACTCAGAAAGTGAACTCACAATATTATGCACCGTTGTATCACCGGTTACAGGATCGACCCGAGTCACAGAATTGACAATTCGACTGTTAAAAATTCTCCTCATCAAAGTACCGTCCGGTAAATATGAACTTTGAACAAAGTCTCCATTTCCAAAAGAAACCGACTTTGGCAAATTAAGCCACGGATGATAAGTTATTGCTGTAATATCGCGAGTTCCATCGGTCAACAATCGTCCATTTGCATCATATGTACGTTGGTAGCTACCGGCAGAAAACGACGGAACGGCATCTGTATAATAAGGAGTTGAGATGTCATTTATTCCGATAATTTTATTTCCATCATACTCCATAACCGCATCCTGAACTTTTTCCATCCCAAATTTTCTTTCAAGCCACATCACATTGGCATTAAGGTCATAGTCAATGATTTCCGAAACAGCCCCATCAACAGTTACTGCAGAAGACAACCGGCCTAAAAAATCATATCCATAAGTATAATCATACTTTTCCATCAATTCCTCATCCCGATATGCTTCCGTCGCCGCACATACATAACCTTTATAACTAACCTGTTCAGGGCTATACGGATTTTGAGCAAAATACAGCTTTTGACTGAACTGCGGCGCATTGAGTGAGATGATATTTGACTGAACATCATAACCGTATTCAGTCCGCACACCGGCTGTGGTTGAAACCAACCGACCTATTGCATCGTACTCATTTTCAAGAATAGTAACAGGCTCTGCCCCATTAACACTTAAAGTAGCCTTTTTCACCCGATCCGCAGCATCATAAACATATGCCCATAAAGCTTCTCGCGAACCTATCACCGTCTGCTCTGACATGTCCTCGACTTTCTCAAAACGACGAACAACATTTCCTCTAAAATCGTAATCAAAACAAGTTGTCATACGATGATTTTGTAAATATATGTCATATTGACAAGTCCAAACAGGCAGTTGACGATGGTCGTAACGTGTTGCCGTAAACCACACAGTTCCATCAACCTTCATCGCTACTCCAGTACACAACCCTTTTGCAGATAATGAATTTTGTGTAACAAATCCAGGAATCCCATCAAACTTATAATCACTGGCAAATGCATAATCATCATAATACCAAGCACGATAAGCTTCAAAACGACGAGGTCCGCTATTATTTGTATAATACAATAAATTTTCGACCGAATTTTCATTTTTCTCAAAGCACTCAATGACAAGACTATCACCGTAAATATCCTGAAGAGCGGCTCTTCCCGACGAAATGACAGCAATACCCTCCAACACCGGACGATTCCATCGGTCATATTTCACCATAGTCCATTCATTTTTCCCACGCTGAACACCATCCTGTCTCATAAACGGTCTATTAAGCTTATCATACACATATTCAATGGGTTCGGAGCCTGCTATTCTTTTCACGATTATCCTGTGCCATATGTCATATGTATAAGAATTTGCGAAATTCAGCAGAATATCCTTATCCACCTCTCCGGTGCAATCTTTAATCAATGCCATTCCTTCTGGTGATACGACATAACGTAAATCTCCCCGTCTGTCATAAACAAATCTTGTATCAGCTACAGCACTCCCTTCCGCAGAGAACTGACGTTTCAAAATCACCCTTTCATTTCTGTCTGTGAACTCCAATGTTATAAGATTGTCAGGATCTGTCATCTTTTTAATGCGCAGAGAACCATTTGCATATATCTCTCCCGCAACTAATGTTCCATCATCCTCTACTTTCAGAATCTGACAAGAATATTCTTCACTATCATCATTTGTTACATACTCATACGAAATATCATGAGTCTGCCATAGCTTCCCGGGAGACTGAACAGAAGACACTTGATTTAAAGTAAACATATCATATTGTGTCAACGTAAAAGGATATTCACCTGAACCATAGAAACCGTCTGCAGCAGTTTCGTACTCATTATCACTCATGAATCCACCATTTGTATTTGGTACGGGAAGCCACTCTACCGACTTATAACCTCTTCCGTCATAATCTGTTTTAATTGCAATATCTTCTCCATCGCCACCGGCATTATGGCTAATACTTTGCCTTTGCCTTCCCAACCCATCAAAATAAACGCTCGTTTTCCGCGCTTTAGAAAGGGAAGCATTTTCATCACCATAATCAGTGGTTGTTATGTAGTTTGAGCTTCTGTTTTGTGCATTGACACATGCTGCAACCAACATCAACAGCATTAAAATTGATTTCTTCATGGCTTGAAAAATTTAAAAGTGATTTTATCATTTCCAGATTTCACTGTAATTAAAAACATACCGGATATATATTCTTGCATACTAAACTTAACAAGATCGTATACATCATTACCCGTTTGTTTGAATCCAAGTTGCCGACCCGCAGAATCATATAAAACGACATCAACACGTTCTCCATTTTGATGATTTACGATAACCTCTGCAATCTGCTCAGATTCTTTCCAATTAAATTCAGCTGTTAAAATACCACTTCCTGCTAATCCATTATCCGAATTCTCTTTTTCCAAAAAATCAGAACCTTCATCTTGCCCATTTCCTAGGACAGACTTTCCATCTGCTCTGGTTAGTGGTTGCGAATTTCTATTTTTTTGCATTATATATTCCTGCCTTAGTTCTTCATTTTCCGGATCATTTTGAACTTGTTTCTCTTGCAACGCCAATGGATAATAAGACCATTGACAACTGTAATCCACAACACTGCTTCCATCATAAAACGTATGTTCCATCATTTCCAAAATCGGATACCTATATCCCAACACATACCATTGTTTTCTACGACCATTATGTTGATAATCAACAATGGAGTCATTGCTTTCTAGAATTAAATCACCACTGACTGTACATTCTGAACAAGCTACATTTGACAACGTGTCACATTCTGGAGTAATCACTGATCCGACATAATTTTTATAAGTCCTCCATAACCCTTCTGACTGCATTTTGACAAGGCTTCCTTTTCTTCCTTTCCCCGAATAGGCAGCCAAAGTATCTGTCAGAACAAATTCTGGTAAAGGTAAATCATACGTTATTCGCTGACCAGGTTTTGCTTCACTTATAACAGCCAAGCCATACGAAGTTTCAACAAGTTGGCAGACACTTCGTCCCTCTGTAGTAACAACCATATCTGAAATAGAATCATCTGAAGCAGGTTGAAGATAACATATTTTCCAATTATTCATTTCCTTACAATTGGACAAATCCACAACCATACCGGCAGAGTCTGTCCTTATGGTTTGAGACATCACTTCTATTCTATCCAAGGCATCTCCTATCCGAGGAATATTATTCAACGTTGTCAAAGTCTGCGACATTCCACAAGCCGATATGACAACCATCATTATTGCAACTGTTTTTTTCATAGTTTTGTATCCTCCCAAACATAATGATAATCATATTTTTTAATTAGCTTGTCATTCATATCCCGGACACTATACAATCTTCCCAAAGCATCATAATCATACGAAGTAGAAACTCCTCTAGAATCCGTTGACTCCAAAACACCGACAAGCCAATAATAAGTCAAGCTTCTAACATCCGCTTCCGGAAACTTATTTCTAACCGCGTTTGCCAAAGACTTGACCTGTGAGTCAGAATACGGTTCACCAGATAATACCGAATTCTGATTAAACCCTGTAGCAGCCACAGCATCCAACAAATCATCTATACAAACACCTCCTGCTTCAATAATCGGATGCTGTCCATAATAGCCCCACAAATACGAAGCCAAAACAGTTCCGTTGTATGATATTTGCACAATATTTCCACGTTCATTATAGCGATATTCATATTCCGGTTTGGATATAAAACGCTTCTGGTCATCCGTTGTAGCTTGATTGGATGACAATACTTGGTTTATACTCGATGGCATTTCTTTCAACGTATATTTTTTTGTCAACAACAATGTCACTGGATCATACTCATTACGAATGGCACTCACAATCTTTTCTCCGCAAATTTTCACTTCAGTTTCAACCAAAGGAGAAAAATTGCTGCCAATTTTCAAGTATGTATAAAACACTTTTTCTTCCTCACCCTCCGAATTCATTACACTAGTACTCTTTACTAAATTATAATCCAATTTGGATGTATATTCATCGTAAAAATACTGATATGTTTTTTCTATTGAAAATCCTGTTTTGTCATCCACAAGTGTTTCTGATGCAATTGTTTTGTTATAGGGAATAAGATTATATTTACCGATATGATAATCACATGCTCCATATCCCATATCAGCACCCGGGGCATTTGAATAATCACAAAAAACATACGGTTCTGTCGTAAAAGCATCCAAATTGTCGGGTTCAAAGATATTATAGGAATAAGAAATCGTCTCTCCATTTCCAAAAAATCCGGTTTTTTTTGACAGAAGATTTCCACGCCGATGAGAAAAAGAAGTATACATTCGAGCACCAACCGGCTGAAAATAATAAGTATCCGTCAAATTTTTATCTAAATTTTCAGAATTCCGGCTACTTGAATAACGGTATTGCTCTATACAATAATTCAGATACCCGTTCGGTTCATAACGATCCGGTTTTGACAACCTTGTCGTAACCACCGGATATTGGATAGATGACAACGAGCCAACAGGAGTATTGGGAAAAGCAGCTGAAGATATAGTTATGACCTTTGAAGCTAAATACCCTCCAAAATATGGACTCACAAAAACTTTCCTATACTCATGATGATAAGTAGGCATCATTTGCACTGTACCGTCTGACATCGTCGGATCAAAACCTTCGCCATAAAAATAATCTTTAATTATTGGCTCGTCATCATCGTCTGCACGAGACAGGATACGACGCACACGAAGTCCACACCAATAGTCCTTTGTTACATCATCACCTGAACCACCAAGATCTTCATAGATGTTTCGTCTAATGTAAATTCGCCCTGCAATACAGTCACCATATCTAAATTCCGCCTCCAACAAATCTTCTGCACCATCGACAGAAGTCGGATAAAGTAATTCAAAATCATATACGCCCTCTCTTAATGGTACAACGATCGGCTCATTGTGGTTTTTTACTTCAATTGTATTTTTATCAAGAAAATAGACTCCGGCTATTTCTTCCGTTTGAGAGTTCTTAATTACCACATGAGGATAATGAGAGGGATTTATCGGACTATAGTGTTCAGCTTCATATTCATGAGACGTTTCATAGTCTGTTGTCAGCAAATTTGCCGGATTCATCAAGAAATAGCGGGACAGATCCAATGTTATTTCATGAAAATCGTGTACAGGATAGTTTGAAATTTTAAGTTTCTTAAAAGCCGCGTCCCCACACATCCGCATGGTATCAACAGATGTTGTATTCAATACAGGATTATTAATTCTACGCGTCAACTTAGTTCCACCAATATAACCAAACTCATTGCTTTCCCATTCTATTTGAGTAGAGCCCCCAGTAGGATAATAAATCGTCTTCAATGCCCCATATACAGCCGCATCTGGATTCACACTCCGGTCGGAACCATGACCAAAAATCAATTCATAGGTCGGCACCAATCCAGCATTATTCGCATTGTTGTAATATCCTCCAAAATCACAACTTGCATATCCTCTGTTGAATACGTTTGACATATCTGTATTATAATCAAAACGATATCGTTTTTCACCATTCTCCTTGACACCCTCTAAAACTTTCCAACGGCCAAAATATAAATCATTGGAAGATTGAAAAGGATTTACCATATCCGTATAAGAAAAATCATATCTCTTAACCGGTTCAGTCATACCCTTTGTTTTTATTTCAATAGACGATATTAATGTTTTTCGATAATAACCATTTGTAATAACATCATAATCAAATTCCACAACAACACCGGCTGATTCTATTTTTCTTAGTAAACGCGGATAATATACTACCGTATTTATTGAACTTGTATTAGACGGGCAAAACATACTTAAGTCCTTTTCAACAACATCTGACACAGACTGCGATGGTGCCGAATTTCTCCACTCATACCCAGGATCTTCGTCGTAAACAAAATCCACCTTATTCCCACAAGCATCTTGAACGGTGGAAATGTGCCATGTTGAAACATATTTTACTGAATCTTCCTGCTGGGGTAATTCCGGAGCACCATAAAAGTATGTATATTTTGTTCTTTCCATGTTTCCAAAAGAATACGTCAACCCAGAGTTATTTTTGACCGTAAAGGTTGTCGGATAACTTGACAGACAAACGCTCGGTTCTATATTCACTGGAGAACTGGAAGACAACACCAACTGTTTGTCATCATTATAAATGAACGTACCTGAAAGCCCCAATCCTGACAATTGGAAAACATCATTGGCAACATCTATTAATCCCGCCGCATATTTTAGACTCCTAGGTGCCATCCATTTACGAATGTCACTATCCACAGTATAATCATAACCTGTCATTAAATTTCTACGAAACTCTCGTTCATCATCACGAAGTCGAAAAAGTCCATTAACTTTATTCACCCCTCCTAATGTTTCATCAGGAGCTCCATATATAGTTCTAGAAATACTGGCACCTGCAGTCACAACCCAGCCAAGTCCTGCATTGCCTTCCTTATCACCTAATCTAACACCTCCACCATGATAAGACAAGACGATAGGAATAGAAATATTACCCTCTACCAATCGAAACAATTCAAAACTAATATCCGGCAATCCGCTAAAGTGATCCACTGGAATCTCCTTATACTCCAAAAGGGAACCAACCTCTGGAGATGGAGGAATTATGGAATAATCTCTCGGAGCATACGAATTAACATCAGTACCCTCCACAGCTAAAACCATTGCTGGTAAAGAAAAAGCAGCAATAACAGCACACAATAACCGTCGCATATTCATAGTTTAAATCTAAAGTTTAGTATTCTTCAAGGTTAATATTATTGCTCACAAATATAGTAATTTTTTAAAAATATTCAAATAATATACCATATTTTTATTTAAACTACCCTAAAAATTACAAACATACCGACCATTCATCAACCGTATGTTAATATACTATTTTAAATTATCCTCCTTACACAATAAACAAAAGCCCCAATGCATTACTATCACAGTTATTCAACTTTACTAATCCGTTTATCCTAAATTAATCCAACCATTATCAGCCAATGCAGACATCCCAAACATTAAAAGGATAGGAAACAGTGCCTGTAACAGCACCAGCGGTATCTCATACATCAGCAGTTTACGATGCCCCAAATAATTGGCGGCATCAATATGGGCATAAGCAATGACGACAAGCAGGGAGACAAAACTACCTGCCCCGCAAAGAGTTGATATTGCCAGGCATATATAAAGTGATTTGAGTGCCAACCACCGCTCGCGGCGTTGTCTCTGGAAAGTTTCTTCCTGTGATGCCGATTTTTGTTGGAACAGACGGACCAAAGCAAACATCGACCAGATATAAATTGCCAATATGGCCAGTAATGCTCCGATGTCAACAGCTAACAATGCATCTATCCACAACGAAGTATATTTTTCAAACAATAACCTCGATATCAGCGGCATCACCACATCCCACAGCATACCACAAAAAATCAGCGCATATCCCACCAAAGCGGCAGTCCGCTTAAATTGGTCTGTCTTTTCTACATATATACCCTCGTTCATAGCCGTCGTTTTTTACACACATCCGATACTGCAACAGGCAAACACCACAATACTGACAACCATGACAATTTCATACATCGCCGTCCACCCATGTCCCACGTATTTCGCCGCGACCTTATGCCCGTAGACCACCGTAGCGCAAAACAGCACACCGAGTGCCACACAAAATCCCGTAACGGGCTTTTTGTCGCCCACATACAGCATCACGTCAAGCACCGCAAGCATCACCACAAACAGAGCCAACATCCCCGCGAGTGCCTTCAATTTCTTGTTTCCTATATTTTTAGTTCCATCTTCCATTTTACACCAATTTTAAAACGATTCCGGCTATTGCATTCATGGCGTAAACGACAAGCACCAATTCCATCAGGAACGGCGCAGCATGTCCCCAGTATCGGTCGCAGGCAAAATGAGCCAGCAGAAATGCGACACACAGGCACACCAATGCAAAACCACCCAACATTAACGCTTGAGGAAGATTATGACCGACGGCATTCCACGAAACCAGCACCACCGCAGCCACATACAAAATGAACAGGACAAAACCTACCACAGCCTTCTTTGCGCGGAAAGCAGTCGGAGCCGACATCCGCCCTTCAAACAAAAAGACAACAAGTGCGGAAACAAAGGAAATGCCCAACACCCCCATTAACGACCAACACACAGCCGGCCGGTCATCTAATCCCAATGAGATAAAGCAACCTAACACACCATAGAGCACAGCAAGTCCGACCAGTGCCATCATACGACTGACCAGTCTCTCTTTAATGCCCTTCCGTACCATCGGTTCGTCCATTATTTTGTTTTTCATTTTTTATTCCAAGGTTAAACACAAGTGGCAAGCTACCGTTTTCCATCTCCTGCCACCAGACAACTCGCTATCATCCTCAAATTTACATATTTATCCGTAAAAACCAAAATTTTCAAATTAAAATTCACTCCACTCATGGCCAACACACGATATACAGCACTTTCTGACAATCGGATATTTTTTTCGGACAGAAGAACATAAAGACATAACTTTGAGGATGTATTAATCAGCTTTTGTGTCCTTTTATTCTTCTGTCAAAAAATAAAATCCGGCAATCAAAGGAGAAGAGTTTATTCTGTCAGAGAGCGATATAAAAAAGAAGCATAAACACCGGTGTGGCGTTTATGCTCTTTCGTTATTGTGAATGATATTCTATTTCTTTTTGGCGGTGCGGCGGGCGGGCTTTTTCGGAGCGTTTGCGGCATCTTCAATGATAGCCTTGCAGGCTTCGAGTGTCAGTCCGTCGATGTCAGTGCCTTTCGGAATCTTGTAGTTCTTCTTTTTATAGGCAATGTAGACACCGTAAGGGCCGTTGAGAATTTCCAGTTCCGGTTCTTCGTCGAACTTCTTGACCAATTTTTTCTTTTCGGCATCCGCCTTACTCTTGATAAGCTCGATGGCTTCTTCCAGAGTGATGCTGTAAGGAGTTTGGTCTTTCGGAATGGAAACAAACTTGCCGTCATGCTTCACATAAGGACCGAAGCGGCCGATTGCCACTGTCACATCCTTGCCTTCGTAGTCGCCCAATGTACGCGGAAGGTCGAAAAGCTTCAGGGCTTCTTCCAACGTAATGTCGTTCACCGACTGTCCTTTCAACAACGATGCGAACTGCGGCTTTTCGTCGCTGTCCGTGCTGCCCAACTGAACGAGCGGACCAAAGCGGCCGATTTTCACCGAAACTTCCTTGCCCGTTTTCGGGTCAGTGCCGAGTACACGTTCGCCTACCTTGTGCTCCAGACGAAGGTTGGAAATCTTTTCCACTTCCGGATGGAATATCTTGTAGAACTGCTCAATTTCGTCGTTCCATTTTGTCAAGCCTTCTGCAATATGGTCAAACTTCTCTTCCACGTTGGCCGTGAAATTATAGTCCATAATGTCGGGGAAATATTCCTGAAGGAAGTCGTTTACCACCATACCGACATCCGTAGGAATGAGCTTGCCTTTCTCGCTGCCTACGGTTTCGGTTTTCACCGTTTCCTTTATGTTGCCATTCTTGAGTGTCAATATGCATGTTTCGCGCTTTTCGCCTTCCTTTTCGCCTTTTTCCACATAGTCGCGGTTCTGGATAGTGGAGATAGTCGGGGCGTAGGTTGACGGACGGCCGATGCCCAGTTCTTCCAGCTTGCGCACGAGCATGGCTTCCGAATAGCGCGGCGGATGCTGCGTGAAACGCTGGAGGGCGTTGCTTTCAGCCAAATCAAGCTGCATGCCGGCTTTGAGCGGCGGCAGCATGGATTCCTGTGCGTCATTGTCGCTTTCGTCGTCGGTCGATTCCATATACACTTTCAGGAAACCGTCGAACTTGATAACCTCGCCGGTAGCGATGAAAGATTCCGAACGGTTGCCGACGGAGATTTCCACCGTTGTCTTTTCCAATTGTGCGTCGGCCATCTGCGAAGCGATGGTGCGTTTCCAAATCAGGTCATAGAGGCGTTTCTCCTGCATCGTTCCGTCGATAGTGTGATTGGAGATGTAGGTCGGACGGATAGCCTCGTGAGCTTCCTGTGCGCCTTTCGACGAAGTGTGATAGTTGCGGCGTTTGTAATACTTCTCGCCCATTTCCGACTTGATTTCAGCGGCAATAGTGCCGAGAGCCAGTTCCGAAAGGTTGACAGAGTCGGTACGCATGTAGGTGATGAATCCCGATTCGTACAGACGCTGTGCCACCATCATTGTCTGCGAAACCGAGAATCCCAGTTTGCGCGAAGCCTCCTGCTGGAGAGTGGAAGTGGTGAACGGTGCAGCCGGAGTCTTGGTAAGCGGCTTGACGGTCAGGTCGGTGATTTTGAACGAAGCGTTCTTGCATTCTTCAAGGAATGCCACCGCTTCTTCCTTGCTTGCCAGACGGCGGTTGAGTTCCGCACGGATCGGCTGCGAAGCCGGATGTGTGTGGAACACTGCCACCACACGATAATATTCTTCAGAAACGAAATTCTTGATTTCCTTCTCGCGTTCCACAATCAGACGCACTGCCACACTCTGCACACGGCCTGCCGAAAGAGCCGGTTTGATTTTTTTCCAGAGCACAGGCGACAGCTCAAAGCCCACAATGCGGTCGAGCACACGGCGTGCCTGCTGTGCGTCCACGCGGTTCAAGTCGATGTCGCGCGGATTCTCGATAGCATGGAGGATGGCGTCTTTCGTGATTTCGTGGAATACGATTCGTTTGGTTTTGTCGGGTGTCAGTCCCAACACTTCATACAAGTGCCATGCAATGGCTTCTCCCTCGCGGTCCTCATCGGAAGCGAGCCAGACCATGTCTGCCTTTTTTGCCTCTGCCTTGAGTTCCTTTACCAGTTCCTTCTTGTCGGAGGGAATTTCATATATAGGTTGATAGCCGTGGTCGATGTCGATACTGAAATCCTTTTTCTGCAAGTCGCGGATATGACCGTAGCTTGACAATACTTTGTAGTCCTTTCCCAAAAACTTTTCAATGGTTTTCGCTTTAGCGGGGGACTCAACAATAACTAAATTTTTCGGCATACACTTTAATTATTTAAGACTTGGGCGCAAAATTAGACAAAAAAACGCAGATAAAAGCATTCTCGACAGCGAAATGTGGGAAATATGACAGCTTTTAAACTCCTTATTGGCTGAAATATTGGTAGAAAAGTCGGTCAATGCCATTTGACTGCCAATAAAAAACTTCACCGCGACGAGGGGTGAAGTTTATGTTGTTCGCTGTCGGAACTATGCCTTTTCCTTTATGACGGAATGAAGATACGAAGGCAGCTTCTCCTGATACTGCTGCGTGGTTCCCTGCGGTACCCATATCGACAAACCTCTAGCCAATGGCAGAGAGTTGCTGCCGAACACCGGCGGCTGTTTTCCCAAGAATGTCAAGGAGCTGACACCGTGATTCGTTTTCAAACCGCTGTCGCCCACTTCCCGCAAATTTTCGCCCAACGTGATGCTTGCCAATGACGGACATTCAACAAAAGTCCATCCTTCGAGCTTGGCAACGCTATGCGGCAATTTCACTTCCTTTAGGCGGTCGCACTGGCTGAACGCGCCAACACCCACAATACCGTCACTGTTTTTCGCTTCGCCGAACGTCGAAACAGTCTGCAACGCAGGACAATAGGCAAACGCCATATATTCTATTTCCTTTATGCCGGAAGGGAGGTCGGCGCAAACAAGTCCGCTCTCGCGAAACGCTTCCTCTTCGATGGTCTGTAGCTTTTCCGGGAAACGGCATTCTGCCATGTCTTTCACGCCAAGAAACGCCTGATAACCAATTGTCTCCACCGATGCCGGAAGAAGTACCGATTTAAGCCCGCTTTCGCGAAAAGCCTGTGCCGATACGGTTTTCAACTTGGTTGCCGACAAATCGGCGGCAAGAAGCGAATGGCAGTCCTCGAAAGCATTTTCTCCCAATTGTTCCAACGAAGACGGGAATGTAATCTCCGACACCTTGCTGTTGCGGAAAGCAGCCTTTCCGATTGACAGCAGTCCTTCGTTGAGAACGACAGTTTCCAACGCTGACTCGGCAAACGCCTCATCGGCAATACCTTTAATGTTTTCAGGGAAGACAAGGCGGGTTATGTCCTTGTTTTTAAGTCCGATTGCAATATTGTCTTTTACTATAAGGTTGTCCGTTTCCGACGGAGCCGGATTTTTCTGCTCGACAACGATTTTGAAAGCCTGGTTCTTGCCGAGGGTTATTGTTCCGCCTTCGCTCCACCATCTGTAATTGTCTTTGTCGAGAATCTCAGCCACGACAAAATACAGTTCCACCGTCTTGCCGGTTTTGAACCATTGTGCCTGCTGCAATTCGAACGTCGCGATTCCTTTGTCGTTGGTAGCAACACCCAAAAGGGCAGCCGTGGTCGGATCTTTCTTAAATACTTCGAACGATGCCGGGTCATACATCCGGACAAGCGTATTCTTCAGTACCTCACCTTTATTGTTACTGACCATCACCCTTACGATAGAAGCATTTGCCGGAGTGTCCTTCGACTTGCGGCAGGATGTAAAAATTACAATTCCTAATTATTACTGTCCGCTAAAAGTTCATACATCATTATAATGATAGGGCCGTCCTCC
>UQUV01000020.1 GCA_900544305.1 uncultured Porphyromonadaceae bacterium | reverse complement strand
CCGACCGACTTACGTCCCCAAAATCAATGTCTTCAAATTTTTGTCATGTACTTAAAATACAAATACGAAATATTCGGTCAATTCGGATCAGACAGTATTCTATTATAAAAATAATACTATAAAGGACACCACTCCGGAATATAACAATTCTATTGTGCGCAATGTTTTTAGCACGGAATCGGAACATGCTTTTCCCAACTATCCGGACAATAAATTTATCGGCGCCACTTTGGAAGATGTTTTTGTAATGGAAGGGGGTATTGATGCCATATACGAACTCAAAGAAGGAAGTCCGGCATTGGGCTATGGAACGAACGGATATGATTGTGGAATTTTCAGCGGTCCCTATCCTTTTGTACTTTTCGGACGTCCAAGACTTGTCCCGTACATTTATGAGGCAACTATCCCTAACCAGTCAACCGATGGAAAATTGAATATCACGCTTAAAATAAAGAGTCAAAATGAATAATACATTACTATCCCCGATGCGAAAGATACCGAGGTGGATAATGTGTTTGTGTTTTCTGTGCGTGACTATATTGCATGCACAGAACCGCGTAGAATATTTTTGGAATACAGATCCAGGTATAGGTCGGGGCAATATTTTGATTGGGAATAATGAGACATTTAATGCCGAAATTCCGACAGATTATTTGCCAATAGGAATTAATCTTTTAGGTATTCGTGCTTTAGACGGGAAATATGCCTCCCCTACATTGCTCAGATTGGTATTTAACGCCTTGCCTTATGGGGAAAATAATACGAAGCTCGAATATTTTTGGGACGAAGACCCCGGTATAGGCAGTGCAACTCCATATCCCATTGCACTAAGTGGCGAAACAACGGTCCTGAATATGTCGCTCGTTACAAATGAAATGCCAGCGGGCATACATACCCTAGGGCTCCGTTTGGGATATGGCAATATATGGACTCCTACGGTACTTCATCTGGTAGCGATACCTCCTCAAAACGGAAAAGTTGACCGTATAGAATATTTTTGGGATAAAGATCCCGGTATCGGACAGGCCACACCCTATGCCATTGAAGCCGATGAAGAATCCGCATTGTTAAATATGTCAATTCTGACCGATACGCTATCAGATGGTATGCACTTATTGGGGATGCGTATCGGAAATGGCGTAAGTTGGTCACCGACTTATACCAAAATTGTAGGTATAGCCGCAAATGGCGGAGCAATCAATGCGGTGGAATATTATTGGGATACTGATCCCGGATATGGAAAAGCTACACCATTAAACTTTGGAATAGGAGAAATTGCGATTGTCCAGGAAGAGATACCAGTCCCGGAAGATTATGGCTCACACGTGTTGGTCATCAGAGCAAAATCAGGAAACACATGGAGTTCTTCGTTGGTACAGAATATCTGCGTAAATGCCATTCCTGACTTTACTCTTGCCAAGGACACGGTATGCTGTGGTGAAGAAGTTGCCATCACGAACTTGACCACCGGTGCTACAGAAGAGACCGAGTATAAATGGGATATGGATGGTGACGGTGAAATTGATATGACTGGCGACAAAGACCTAACATATACGTACGATGAAGCAGGAGAATATATGGTTACGTTATCCGTTAAAACCGTTGGAGAGTGTGAATCCATATGCACAAAACCCATTGTCGTATTGGGGACTTCTGCACCGTCGGTATCACTGAGTGCATCATCGAAAGAAAATTGTGAAGGCGATACCATTTGCTTTGTAGCGAAAGCGCTTGATGCAGGCTTCAATCCCGAGTTTGAATGGTTGATAAACGGAGAGACTGTGGCTTATGGAGAAAACGATACTTTACAGACAAATACTTTAACAGATGAATCACAAGTACAAGTCCGGGTATATTCTTCCAATCCTTGTTGTCAGGTTGACGTTGCAGAATCGGCCATTCTTACAATAAATGTAAAACCTCTGCCGGAGGTTACATTAGAACCGTATTTCCCTGTATATACAACAGAAAGCGCATTTATGCTGGATGGTGGATTCCCTTCAGGCGGCATTTATTATATAGATGGAGAAGAAGCAACATATTTTGATCCACAAGAACGTGGGTCTGGCATTTACTTGATTACTTATTGTTATGAAGCGCCATCTGGTTGTCAGAATATGATAACACAGCGCATGGAGGTTCGTGAGCCAAACGAACATTCTTTGCAGAAAGGTGATGTCAACAAAGATGAAAAAGTAGATGCTATGGACATACTATGTGCAATAGATTTAATTTATGAACACATCTCCCCAACATGGAATAAAACTACTGCGGACATAAATGAAGATGATGACATTGACATTCGAGACGTGGTAGGTATCACCGGAATTATTCTTGGCAATGATGATGTTAAAAGTTCTACTTATACCCAATATGCAGAAAACAGTCTCACTGTCAAAGATACTTTTGTCACCACAGGAACCGGTACCGCAGATCTAACTTTTGAGCTAAACAATAAAGATGTTGTGAGTGGAATACAATTTGACATTCTACTTCCCGATGGCATCGAGTTGGAATCTTGTACCAAAGGATTGACGGTCGGTAAAAAATTAAATGCCACGAATAATGTATATACGATTTTAGCTTATTCCGAAGATTTGAAATCGTTGAGTGGACAATTTGATGTAAAAACCACATTGCCGATAAATATTTCTGATGGGGTGTATGAATTGATGCCTGAAAACTGTATTATGTCCGGACCTGATATGAGTGAGTTGCACCATCAAATAAAAGGCGGCAAACTTTGTGTAGAAATTAATTCAAATGTAGAAAACACTCTTGAAGAAGGTATCGCTATACAAGTCAGTCAAAGAGGATTAAACGTTCTACATGCTGTAAATGGAACCCTTATGATAACTGACATGCATGGACGTTTCCTATTGGCCACAGAAATTAATAATGATACACAATTTGTTCCTTTATCAGGACTGATAGATGGTGTTTATATAGCAGAAGTACGTGTTGGAGAAAGAATAAAGCGACTTAAATTTATTTGGAAATAATAAATATGTTTTTAGCGTTCATTGTTTATCGGTTAAGATTTTATCTATAGATATTGCAATGACCTTTAAACAGTTTTGACCTCACGTTCATACTCAATATGGGACGAGGGTGTATCAACATCTGGTACACCCTCTCTTCATATCTAATCAAAAATAATGCCTAAAATGCAACTAATCTCAGGCTTTGCCATACCATAAACAACTTGAGTTAGAATTTAAATCAGGAAATAGACCGTTGCCCGTCATTGACAAAATCTATGTCATTGGCGGGCTTTTTCTCAAAAAGCAATATGCCGTAATGGCAGATAATGAATTAGCAATACCGTTTTGAAAAGCGATGTTCAATCCGCAAGTCTTTAAAGGTATCATGAATCGAGATTTTTCTCTGTGACAAACATACAAAGAGGAGAAGCCAATGAAACTGATACCAGTACAAGTTCCCAGCAGGACCTTCTTTATGAAAATTCTCGGGGAAAGAAATACTTCCTTTCCAGTTCTACAAAACGGTTATAGGATACCAGGCACGGAAAAGATTAACAATTATGATTTAACATGACCGATATTTTACATCCAACCATTTTGCACAGAATTTTTTTATCAATATCTTTGCCTGAAACTTACCACAAACCCAACAATGAAATCTACAATGAAAACAAAATTCCTTAGCATCGTCGGTTCTGTTTGTCTGATAGCGGGGACTATGGGCTTCGTTTCATGCAGCGAAGAGGATGAACCTAAAATGTCCGTAGAACTGACGCTGTCCACCAACGAAAAATCGGTCACAACCGACCAGCTCACCTACGAATTCGACGTCATTTCCGGCAACGGCGACTATCAGGTCGAGGTTGCAAACAGCACGGGCTATTCACAGGGAAAAGCGACTGTCAACGGCAACCACATAACCGTAGAACTGGTTGACCGTGACACGTACCTGACCATCACGGACAAGGAAGGCAAACAAAAGAACCTTACTATCCTAACCACACATCCGTCGCTCGAATGCAATTGGTATCAGGTTCTCGCCATATATGGATGCACTTACAATATGGACTGTGAATATGGCACCGGCGAATATAGCATCACAGAATACGGTTCAAAGCATGCCGTATCGCTATCATTGGACGAGAAACACAAGATAGGCATTAAAACCCTTCTTCCCAATACGAGCGAAAAATGGATTCTGAACGACAGCCGCGGCTCGGTGCTTTATCTCGATGTGGCAGTCAGCAACGGCCGTGACATAACTTCCAGCGAACCGGTTGAATTCAAGGCTAAGAAAGCAGAGCAAATCCACTTTCCGCTGAAATTTGGAGAAGGCCATTGGTCTTTTGTCTCTCAGGCTGAGAAGAATCCGTTTATTCTGATAATGAAAAAAACCGAAGGAATGGATGCCGATGTGCTTCAAGTCAAAGTATGGGAAAAGGACGAACCGATGCCGTTCGTTCTGGAAGACACCGCAGGAAACCGCGCTAACATTACCATCATTCCGCAATAATTCTGCAAAGACAACATACAGAAAGCCGGCCTCTCAAAAGCCGGCTTTTTCATTTCGTACCGATACTGTTTCGGGAAAAATGTTCCATTGGTTTCTTTTTCTGTTCCCCTACAGCCACCCTCGGATTGAAAAGCCGAAACGAAACCCGCCGTTATTCAAAAATAATTGTAACTTTGTAATTTGGAATTAATTCACGAACATACAGAAATGGATCAAAATAGAAAAATACGTGTCGGTATTACGCACGGCGACATCAATGGCATCGGCTATGAAGTCATTTTAAAAACACTTTCCGAACCTCGCATGGTGGAGCTCTGCACTCCCATTGTCTACGGTTCGTCGAAAGCTCTATCCTACCACCGCAAAGCATTGGAGCTGCCCAACGTGAACTTCAACATGGTGCCACGTGCCGAAGAAGCGCTGGAAAACGCCAACAACCTCGTTGAAGTGCTCGACGGCGAAGTGAAAATAGAATTGGGCAACGCCACAGAAATAGCAGGAAAAGCCGCACTGGCTTCGCTGAAACGTGCCGCCGACGACCTCCGCAACGGCATTATCGACGTGCTCGTCACCGCTCCTATCAACAAGAACACCATACAGAGCGAGGAATTCCACTTCCCGGGACATACGGAATATCTGGAATCACGCATCGGTGAAGGCAACAAGTCGCTGATGATTCTATGCAACGACAATCTGCGTGTAGCGCTTGTCACTACCCACCTGCCCATCGCCGAAGTTCCGCAGGCCATCACAAAAGAAGCCATCGTCGAGAAGCTAAGCATTTTCAACGAATCGCTTGCCCGCGATTTCGGCATCATCAAGCCGCGTATTGCAGTGCTTTCCCTTAATCCGCACGCAGGCGAAAACGGCATGCTCGGCAAGGAAGAGAACGAAATCATCACTCCGGCCATCGAAGAAGCCTACGCCAACCGCATACTTTGCTTCGGTCCGTATGCAGCCGACGGATTTTTCGGAAGCGGCCAATACAGCCATTTCGACGGCGTGCTCGCCATGTACCACGACCAGGGACTGGCTCCGTTCAAGACTATTGCCATGGAAAGCGGCATCAACTTTACTGCCGGACTGCCCTACGTGCGCACATCGCCTGACCACGGCACAGGATACGACATCGCCGGAAAGAACATGGCCGACGAACAGTCGTTCCGCCAGGCCATCTACAAGGCTATCGACATTTTCCGCTGCCGCGAAAACTACTACGAAATGCGCAGCAACCCGCTCCGCAAGCAGTATTTCGACAAGAGCGGCGACAAGGAAGTGCTCGACCTCACGAAAGAGGACAACGACACTCCGGAAATCCTGAACGATTAATTTTTTTCGAGAATTACGATATGAACTATGCAATAATCGCTGCCGGCGAAGGTTCACGTCTGGCACAAGAAGGAGTTGCCAAGCCCAAACCGCTTGTCGACATCAACGGCGAGCCGATGATCGGACGGCTCATCCACCTGTTTACACGCTGCAATGCCGAAAGCATAAGCGTGATTGTCAACGAAGAGATGCATGAAGTGCGCGAATATCTGGAAAGTCTGACGCTCGACGTACCGTTCCGTCTGGTAGTGAAATCCACCCCCAGTTCGATGCACAGTTTCTACGAGCTGTCGCGCGTCATGAAGCCGGGACGCTTCTGCCTGACCACCGTCGACACCATTTTCCGCGAAGACGACTTCCGCCGCTACATCGAAGCAATGGAAGCCGCTACCGACTACGACGGCATGATGGCCGTAACTTCCTACATCGACGACGAGAAACCGCTCTACGTTGAAACCGACGGCGACCTGAACATCACAGCCTTCCGCGACGAGGCCTATGAAGGTGCCACCTACATTTCCGGCGGAATCTATGCCCTTAACGAAAAGGCAGTCCGCATCCTTGAACAATGTATGGAACAGGGCATCGCACGCATGCGCAACTTCCAGCGCGCCCTCGTAGCCGGCGGACTGAAACTGAAAGCCTATCCGCTCGGAAAAATCCTCGATGTGGACCACGCCGGTGACATCGAAAAGGCGGAAGCCTTTCTTAACGGAAAAGATTGAATTCGAAAAGAGATAAACCAACAAGTTATGGCAGAAATAGTTATCGCCGGCATTATGAGAGCCGGAGCCTACTCTCCCAACCACATCGGCAACGATGCGGCCATCTTCAACGCGACTGCCGACCAGCTGAGAAAGCGCGGCTGCACGGTAAACATCTATAGCGAGGAGCAATTCATCAGCGGAAAGGTGTCGGAACGCATCATTCTGAACATGTGCCGCGAACAGGAATCCATCCGCCTGCTCCAGAAAATGGAAGATGAAGGACGAATCGTCATCAACTCCGGATACGGCATTGAGAACTGTACGCGCGAGCGTATGACACGCATTCTTATCGGCAACAATATCCCGTATCCCGACAGCATCATTGTCAACACCAACGAAGCCGTCATCGACGAACTGAAAAAAGCCGGTATCAACAATTGCTGGATCAAGCGCGGCGACTTCCACGCCATGCACAAGGAAGACGTGAGCTACGTGCGCCATGCCGAAGAAGCGCAGGAAGTGCTGCAAGAATACTTCTACCGCGGCATTTCGAGAGCCGTCATCAACCGTCACCTCGTAGGCGACCTCATCAAGTTCTACGGCATCCACAATTCGCCGTTCTTCTTCTGGTTCTACCCGTTTGACGACGGACACAGCAAATACGGCCTTGAAGCCATCAACGGTAAATCGAAAGGCATCGATTTCGACATCGACGAGCTGAAAGACATCTGCCACCGTGCGGCCGAAGCACTCGACGTACGCATCTACGGCGGCGACTGCATCGTTTCTCCGGAAGGTAAAATCGAAATCATAGACTTCAACGACTGGCCCAGCTTCGCGCCCTGCCGCAACGAGGCAGCGCCGTTCATCGCCAAAAGCGTTTTGGGCATCATTAAAGACAAACTCAAAAACAACGACAAATGAAAATAAACGGTAAAGAGGTGTCCTACAAGGACTCCTTAAAGTCGATGGACACGGAGGAGACCATCGACCTGATGTTCTATCGCCCCATCGGCTTCGCCTGGGCGGTGCTTTTTGCCAAGCTCGGCATCAAGCCGAACGCTGTCACCATCGCTTCCATTTTTCTTGGAGTGGGTGCCGGCGTAATGTTCTACTTCAGCAACATCTGGATGAACGTCATCGGCATGCTGCTACTGATTTGGGCCAACTCCTACGACAGTGCCGACGGACAGCTTGCACGCCTTACTCAGCAATATTCACGCATCGGACGAATACTCGACGGACTGAGCGGCGACTTCTGGTTTGTTACCATCTATGTGTCCATCTGTCTCCGCGTAGGAACAACCAGCGAATTCTTCATCAACAACACATGGCTTATCTGGACGCTGGCAGTCGTAGCCGGTGCCTGCCACGGCATACAGGCAGCCGCTGCCGACTACTACCGCAACTTCCACCTCTTCTTCCTGAAAGGAAAGGAAGGCAGCGAGCTCGACACGGCTTCAGTGGTACGCGCCAACTATCGCGCACTGCCCTGGAAAGGAAACATCTGGAAAAAGCTCACCCTGTTCTTCTATGCCAACTACACAGAAAATCAGGAAAAGCGCACCCCTCACATGCAGACGTTGCGCGGCGAGCTGAAAGCCCGTTTCGGCGAAAATATTCCACAGAATTTCCGCGACGCATTCCGCGCCAAGAGCAAGCCGCTGATGAAATATACGAACATGCTGTCGTTCAACACGCGTGTCATCGCCCTTTTCGTTTCGCTATTCCTGCAAATGCCGTGGCTGTACTTCGCATTCGAACTGACTGTGCTCAACCTGATGCTCGTCTACATGATTGCCCGCCACGAACGTATCTGTAAAAACTTTACCAAAGAACTGAAAGATGGAAAATACTAATATAATAAAAGGAGTGATTTTCGACTACGGCGGTACTATCGACAGCCGTGGCGACCACTGGAGCGAAATTATCTGGGACGGCTACTGCCTCAGCCATGTGCCGGTCAGCAAGGAAGAGTTCCGTGAATGCTACGTTTTTGCAGAACGCGAACTGGCAAAAGTGCGCCACATCCTGCCGGAACACAATTTCCACGACCTGCTTCTCATCAAGATGCGCATCGAGTTGGGAAATCTGGTGGAAAACGGCAAACTTCCCGCCGACTTCGACATCGAAACCAACGCCAAAGCCATTGCCGACTACTGCTATGGCAAGGCCAAAGAATCCATCGAAGAGGCACGCCCTACACTTGAGTACGTTCATGCCCGCTATCCGATGGTGCTTGTCAGCAACTTCTACGGCAATGTGGAAGCCGTGCTGAAGGACTTCGACCTCCGCAAGTATTTCCAGGCTATTATCGAAAGTGCCGTTGTCGGTGTACGCAAGCCCGACCCGAAAATCTTCGCGCTCGGAGTGGAAGCCCTCGGACTGAAGCCGGAAGAAGTGCTCGTCGTAGGCGACAGCTATAAAAAAGACATCGTTCCGGCGGAAAGTCTCGGATGCAAAGTGGCATGGCTGAAAGGCAAAGGCTGGACAGCCGACGAAGACGCCGTACAGCACCCTGCCATAATAAAGAAATTGGAAGACATAAAACCAAGCCTCATTTAAAATAATTAACTATTCAGACTACATAAATACATATATTAACAAAATATTCGCAAAAAGGGCAATTATCACCAATAATTTGCCCTTTTTGACTATTTATTTAATTAGAATATTTTTTGTTTTATCGGAAAACACTGTACTTTTACGCCTACCAAAATAACGAAATAATAACAATAATCGCAATAACTATTAATTAAGACAAATGGAAAACTGTAATGTTAAAAAGGCCGAGGGCAAATTAGGTGTTCTCGTAGTTGGCTTGGGAGCAGTTTCATCTACTTTCATGACTGGAGTATTGATGGCCCGCAAAGGTTTGGCAAAACCTGTCGGCTCAATGACACAATACGACAAAATCCGTGTAGGACGTGGTGAGAACAAAAAATATTTGCACTACAACGAAATCGTTCCGATGGCATCGCTCAACGATATCGTTTTCGGAGCATGGGACGTTTACCCTGCTAATGCCTACGAATCTGCAATCAATTGCGAAGTTCTTAAAGAAAAAGATATCGAGCCGGTTAAGGACGAATTGGTAAAAATCGTTCCGATGAAAGCGGCATTCGACAAAAACTATGCAAAACGTCTTGACGGCAATAACGTTAAAAACTGCAAGGACCGTTGGGACATGATGGAACAAATTCGCGAAGACATCCGCAACTTTAAGAAAGAAAACAACGTTAACCGCGTTGTTGTACTTTGGGCAGCTTCAACTGAAATCTATGTTCCGGTTGACGAAAAAGTACACGGCACATTGGCAGCTTTGGAAGCAGCCATGAAAGCTGACGACAAGGAACACGTTGCTCCTTCTATGTGCTACGCTTACGCAGCATTGGTAGAAGGCTGTCCGTTCATCATGGGCGCACCTAACACAACTGTCGACATCCCAGCTATGTGGGAATTGGCAGAAAAGGCTAAAATGCCTATCGCAGGTAAGGACTTCAAGACAGGCCAAACATTGGTTAAATCAGGTTTCGCTCCGATTATCGGAACACGTTGCCTCGGCTTGTCAGGCTGGTTCTCAACTAACATCCTCGGAAACCGCGACGGTCTTGTACTCGACGAACCGGCTAACTTCCACACAAAAGAAGTCAGCAAGCTTTCTACTTTGGAATCTATTCTCGTTCCGGAACAACAACCGGATTTGTACAGCGACTACTACCACAAAGTACGTATCAACTACTATCCGCCGCGCAACGACAACAAGGAAGGTTGGGACAACATCGACATCTTCGGATGGATGGGCTACCCGATGCAAATCAAAATCAACTTCCTCTGCCGCGACTCTATCCTCGCAGCTCCGTTGTGCCTCGACCTCGTATTGTTGAGCGACTTGGCTGCACGTGCAGGACGCTACGGAACACAACGCTTCCTCAGCTTCTTCCTCAAGAGCCCGATGCACGACTACACTCAGAACGAAGTGCCGGTTAACCACCTCTTCCAACAATATGTTATGTTGAAGAACGCACTCCGCGAAATGGGCGGCTACGAAGCAGACGAAGAAATCGATTAATCCGATTTTTCAATCAATAAGAAAAGGGCTTCCTAAAAAGAAGCCCTTTTCTCGTATACACTATGATCAAATGATAGAACAGCATATACCACTACATCTGACATTAGAGACGACTCACCCTGCCATGCAATGGGCCAGCACCCAGGCCGACAGCATTGGTGCACAAGGTCATACAGGGACTCATCTGGACTGCTACACCCGGGTACCAGAAAACGATAGCTATGAAATCCTCGGGTTTGTGGTCGACTGCACTAAAGAGATGCCTTCACCTTCAATATGCAACAACTGGCCCGAACTGACGGGAAAAGCACTTCTCCTACACACTGGAAATCTCGATAATCTCGGCTATGGTACAGACGATTATTTCTCAGCCGAGAACGTACTGACCGACGAAAGCCTGACAGTCATACTGGAAAAACATCCGGCTTTCATCGTCATAGACGCTCAAGGTATTGGAAAAAAGGGAGAACACCACATTTGCATGGACCGCCTTTGTGAAAGCTGTGGCTGCCACGTGATTGAAAATGTCTACCTGTCGCCACTCAATGGCTTTACGACGGTGAAACTTCTCATAGAAATTGAAACCAAACATCCTTCCAGTGGAAAACCTTGCAGAATTTTCGCTCAAGAGGCTTTCTGAAATCTCGCACATTAATCTTCTTTGAAAAAACTCGATACACGTCAACCCAGAACGAAGTGCCGGTTAACCACCTCTTCCAACAATATATTATGTTGAAGAACGCACTCCGCGAAATGGGCGGCTACGAAGCAGACGAAGAAATTGATTAATCCGATTTTTCAGTTATAACAGAAAAGAGGGGCAAAGCAATTTGTCCCTCTTTTTCATTATATATCAATAAAAAAGCAATGCTCCCGAAAGAACATTGCTTTCTACGCAACACTGATTCAAATGACCCTATTTTTTTGTTCGGCTAATTGTATGAATCACATTTCCCTTTTTATCTATCATGAACAGCTTCAACGATTTTTTGTCGGCCGACACGACTGAGAATCCCGGTTCTCCACTGCAGAACACGGTGCCTTCCACCGGCTTGACATCGCGAGCAAGCGAACCTGCCGAGTTTACCACATAGTCAATGTCGCTGCCTTTCACGCGGAGATGCTGGAAGTTGTGGATATGTCCACAAATATACATGTCAACATGATGCTTGCGCATAATGGCATCCAAGCGATTCTGCATGTCTACACGCTCCTTTTCCGACTTATAGGTATCGGCATACACCGGATGATGTCCGGCAACGATTACCCAGTCCTCCGTTGCAGATGTCAGCACTGAATCGACCCACTGCAACTGACGTTGATAATCCTGCTTCGAAGCGTCGGGATAGTCCTCCGTATCTTTACGGTACTTGTCAATCATTGGAGTGGTATCCACCCAAACGACACGGACCGTTGCTCCTTCTTCTTCAAAACTTTTTGTATAGTACAGCGACGGCATTACCCAACGACGGCTCACGTTCGAATAGTCGATGACAGCCTGCGTATTGCCGCGGTATTCGTGATTTCCACAAACCGGATACCAGTCAATCATCAAATCCGGATGACTGTAAATCAGCTCATAGTTTGTCAACCACAGCGGGTCGTTGACACTCTGCACACCTTCAAAATGGTGAACGTCGCCTGTAGCCAGCACAAACTCCGGGTCGACTACTTCGGCCATCTCTCCCATCAGCTCTGCAATAGGCTTCTGGTCGTAATAGCCGTTACGGCCCAAATCGTTGGCTACATAAAAATTCAGCTTATCCTCAAACATTGCGGGGTTGTCGAGGCGCTGCTGTGCCACGACAGAAACAGCGCCCAACAACAATACCGCTACAATTCCTTTTCTCATTGAAAATTCTTTTTAAACCTTATACTGATTGTTGATTATTTACCGAATGCACCGAACCAAGCCTGAGGAGCCGGAGATGAATATGTCTTGCCGTTGACAGTCAGGCCACCGCCGAAGTAAGGCTGCATTTTTTCGTCATTTCCGCTGTATGCGCCTTGCAATGCAGGAGAATCGGCAGCAACGTGGAAGTCCCAGTTTTCGTCATAAATGTAACCGGTCAGTTCATTTGTATTATACGGGAAGTTCACGAATTTCGGGTCTGTGTTTGTATCGCCGGCTGAAGCGCTTACCAAGCTGTGCAAATCAACGTTCGGGCTGTACTTTTCGTTTTCAAGCGTATAGCCAAAGTAAGAGTTGGTAGTACCGTCGGCCACATCCTGGTCCAAAGTACTTTCCGGGCTTCCGGCAACATAGAAGTTGTAGTCGATTACAGAAGCATCGGCATAACCTTCTTCCGGGTTGTTAGGAATTTCCCAGGACGGAGTCATAGCCTTGAACTTACAGTTGACGAGCATATTGTTGAACACGCTTACCAAAGCATTCTTTTCTACGTAGATGCAACCTCCTTTCACACCGTCGCGACGCCATCCGGCATTGATGATAGTGTTGTTGTAGGCACGGATAAGAGCCTGTGCACGGCCGCCGTCGTCATTCTGGCCGGAGCTTGAAAGTTTCAAGCCGTTAGTGTTCGGGCTGTACATGATGTTTTGAGCCACATCCACTTTACAGCCTGCCTTCACGTTCACAGCCTCACCGCCGTCGTAGCCGTTGCCGGCAAAGATATTGTTGGCAATGATACCGCTACCTCCCATCATGTAGATGGCATCAGAAGCACCATAGCGCAATACGGAGTTCGTCACAACATATTTACCGTTTACGTTCTTGGTTGTAATCTGCGGGTCAAAGTCCTCGCCTGCTTCATAGATACCTCTTACGGCTGACGGAGAATCCTTCAGGACAGCACCGCCTGTATATTCGATAATCGTATTGTCGATAACCATTTCGGCACATTTGTCAGTAGCGACGATACCGCCCCACAAGCCTGCGAAGGCGTTGCTTTCCGTACGTTCGCTTTCGTCAACTGAGAAAAGCACAGGGTTTTCCTTTGTACCTTGAGTGTACAGATTACCGTCAACAATAAATTCAATCGGAGTGTGGCTTACACCTACACCGTTAGAACTGAAAATCACTTTTACGCCTTCTTCCACAACCAGAGTTTTTCCTTCCGGAACTGTGATATGGCCACTAATTTTCACCACGCTATTTTTTTCCCAAACACCGGATACTTCTCCGGCAACATTTTCAACGATTGTTCCGCCAGGATTGCCCGGCTCTTCATCACAGGCTGTAAAAGTCATACCCACTACAGCCAAACTTGCAATCAATAATGATTTAGCTTTCATAATTCTATTGGTTAAAATGTATTTGATATTTTATAAATTACAATTTAAATCGGAAACCTATGACGATTGTCTGTCCCGTGCGTTCCGTACGTTCCAGAATGCCGTTCTTACAGCGCTTGAGTTTTTCCGGGAAATTTTCATTCTGGCTGTTGAACGGAATGTAGCGCACCAACTCACTGTCCAGCAGGTTATTGGCTTTCAGGAAGAGGCAGTAACGCTTGTTGAATGTCTTTTCAACCGACAGGTCCAACTGAAAATATCCTGCTTCCCAAATATCGTCGTTGTAGTATTTCGAAACCTCCGAAAGGCGTTTACCCGTATATCCTCCGGCAATCTGCGCATCCCAACCGTATTTGCTGTCGCGCAAAAGGAGCGAAAGGTTGGCCATGTGAGCCGCCTGTCCTGCCAACGGACGAGTCTGCTGCACTTCGCGGGTTACGGTTGTCACATCGCCGTTGGCATCCGTCTGTTCCACCATTGCCGTCTTCTGTGTTGTGATTCTTGAATTGGTAAACGTATAGTTGGCCTTTACTCCAAACCATCTGAAATACTTCATCACATCAATTTCCACACCCAGGTTTCTTGCCGTTCCGTAGTTGTTCGGCGTGAAGTACAAATCCTGACCGCTCGAATCAAAACCGTACTCAATCGGGTTTTTAATGGACTTGTAGAAAAGTCCTACCATGAATTGTTCGGAAGAACCGGGGAAGTATTCGTAGCGCAAGTCAAAGTTGTCGGCCACCGTATGTTTCAAGTCCGGATTACCGCGTTCGCTATAGTCCTCATTGATGATTTTGTAAGGAACAATTTCAAAGAAGCTCGGACGGTTGATACCGCGATAGTAGGAAGCATGAAGTTTTGCATTCTTGTGGACATCGTATTTGAAATGCACATCCGGCAGAACGTCGTAATAAATCTGACTGCCTTCGTTGCGGGCACCGTCAGTAGCGTAATGCAGATAGTAGCCCTGGTCGGTATGCTCCACTCTCAGTCCGGCCACTGCCTCCATCTTTCCGGAAATGAATTTCACAGAACCGTAGCCGGCACCGATTTGCTCGGAAGCGTCATAGTTGAGAGGGTCGCTCAACGAACCGTAACGGCGCACATCCCACTGAATTTCGTCGAAGTTATTCCAGTCACGGCCCCTCATCTGCGACAGGTTGGAAGCGCTCGGACTGAAGAAATATTCATTAAAGAAACTTGTACGCTGCTTGTCGCGGAACATTCCACCCACGGCAAAATTGAACGAAGAAGCAGATGTCAGTTTCCAGAGATAGGACAAATCCACATAGCCGGCAAAATCGCGGTCGGAGTTGTGCTCCCAACGGCGGGTTGTGCCGCTTCTCGAAACGGTCTGCATGCCGTTGCTCGCCGTTGTCAGATTGATTTCTGCATTGTCAGGCGTTTCGTTGTAGGCTTTCGATGCCACTGCCGACCATTTCAATTTCAGCGCATGATTGTAGAGAAATCCGTGCTCGCCCTTCATGGTTGAATTGAAAATGTACTGACGATTCCAGCGCATTCTGATTTTTTCCCATTCCGGATTGGCTGCATCACGCACCTGAGCGTTGCGCATATCCATATAACCGCCATAGAGCGTAAATTTATGGTCGCGCGAAAGATAGTAGTCCAGTTTCAGGTGAGTGCCCAGACGCATCTGCTGTTCAGAGTAGAAACGATGAGTCACACCCGTGTAGGTCGAACCCGGCTGATAGTGGAGTTCACTGTCCTTGCCGCGGCTGCTATTGTTGAAACTTGCAGCCACCATCACCCCCAGATGATCGTCCAAAAAGCGGTCACCATAGGAGAATCCTGCCACCATGTCGGGCAATGCCGTCTTGTTAGTCATATGAAGATTGGAAGTCGTAAAGTCGCTCATGCTGACAGGCGCATCCATACCCTTGATTTCATTCGGCGACTTGCGGTTGATGTCAGAAGCTCGGAACGACTGGAAATCATTTCCGAAAAACAGCGCACTGTAACCCGTAGCCACATTAAACGTCAGTTGGCGTTCCCGAGGAGCATCTTTCATTTCCAGATTGACAGCACCGCCGATACCGTCACCTTCCAGATTGGCAGTCAACGACTTGTGCACTTCCAGACGGTCGAGCAGTTCCGAAGGGAATATATCGAGCGGCACAAAACGGTTTTTATTGTCAGGACTCGGAATCTTCACTCCGTTGACCAGCGTATAGTTGTACCGTTTGTCCATGCCGCGAAGAATGGCATACTGTCCCTCTCCGGTATTGTTTCTTTCAATCGTCACACCCGACATACGGCGAATCACATTACCCACCGTCTGGTCAGGCGACAGTTCCATGGCTTTCGAACTCAGCACGTTCACCACATTCATCGATTCCTTTTCGATGCCGCGGGCCGCTGCCTCCGTTCGTCCGCTGTTCTGTCCGATAACGACAACCTCCGACAACTGATTGGCCTCACTTACCAGATTAATGTCCACGGATTCCTCATTGCCGGTTATTTTTTTCTCAAATTTTTTATATCCGATATAAGAACAGACAAGCGTACATCCCGAACGATGCACTTCAAAAGAATAACTGCCGTCCAAACCCGAAATACCGCCATCCTGCGGCGCTTCCTTTACGGCGACATAAGCACCAATGATTTCTTCTCCCGTTGATGCATCCTTTATTTTTCCTTTTATAACCTTGGCCTCAGCGCCAATAGCCGTCAACAACAATAATAACGCTAAAAACTTTCGCATAACCATTAATTTTTCGGCGGCAAAATTAGTCAGCCGTATCCGAACAAATATTTCAAAACGGTAAACATAAAATTACATTCCTGTAACAATCCGACAGTGCTTCCACTTTCCACAAGCAAACGCAACGCCCTATTATCCAACTAAATGCAAAGCAAGAATATATTCAAGTAAAATTTTATTCGCAAGTAAAAATCAAAAAACCGCTGTAACAACTGCTCAAAAACCGACTTTTTTTTCATAAATTTGATAGTGGAAAAAACATTCACAGCTATGATAGAAAACGAACGGAATCTACGCCACGAACTTGTGGTGGAAGCGGCACGCCGAATGATGACGGCAGCACGCACTGCACCGAAAGGAAAAGGCATCGACATCATTGAGATTGCCTTAGTTTCAGAACGGCAGGACCTGGAAATGCTCGCCACTGCCATGCGCCGGAAAGCGGAAGAATCAGGAATGAAATTCCTTCTGCGCGATGCCGACAACATCCTGCAAGGTGAAGCCGTGGTTCTGATTGGCACGCGCCGCCAGACACAAGGCCTCAACTGCGGATATTGCGGTTATGCCACTTGTGCCGAAAATCCCTGCAACAACCCTTGCGCCATCAACAGCATCGATGTGGGTATCGCCGTCGGTTCTGCCTGCGCAACAGCCGCCGACCTGCGTGTCGACACGCGCGTCATGTTCTCTGCCGGCTGGGCTTCGGAAACACTCAACTGGTTGCCTGAATGCCACCAGACAATTGCCATTGCTGTCAGCGCATCCTCGAAAAACCCGCATTTCGACCGTAAACCGAAAGAAGAGAAAAAGTAACGGGATATTCATCCTATACCCATCATTATGGGGTTAATAAACACGGTGGCGGAAAGTTCATAAAAAAACTTCCCGCCACCGTTCTTTTTTCGGTCAGGCCGACTGCCTTATAGTTTCTTCAGTCCTTTCAGACTTTCCTTATCAGGTGCTTCCATAATGCTGATTGCATATCCTCCACCGGATGCCGCCTTGAGTTTCAACTCTGTACGGCTGGTAACGATACCCTTCGTAATGGTGTAAGCCTGCGGATTGTGCTCCCAGCTTGCATCCTTCGCATCAGCATAAATAGTAGCCACATATTTTTTGTCCTTATCAAGGAAATCGAGTTTGAGTTTCGATTCATGTCCGTTTTCGTCGCTCGTATTTCCTACAAACCAGTTGCCTGTTCCCTTTGCCTTACGAGCCACCGTAATATAGTCGCCCGGCTCTGCTTCCAAGTACACACTTTCGTCCCAATCGACTGCCACATCCTTGATAAACTGGAAGGCATCCATAAAGCGTTCATAGTTTTCAGGCAGGTCGGCAGCCATTTGCAACGGACTGTACATCGTCACATACAGTGCCAACTGACGGGCAATCGTTGAATGCACCTGGCTCTTCTTTTCTTTATTGTAATACGTGAAATCCATTTGGAACAACCCCGGAGTAAAGTCCATCGGACCGCCCATCAGACGGGTAAACGGCAGGATGGTCGTATGGTCGGGACGCAAACCGCCGAACGATTCGAATTCCGTACCGCGAGCGGATTCCTGTGCCAACCAGTTCGGATAAGTACGGCAAAGGCCAGTCGGTCTCACTGCCTCGTGACTGTTCACCATAATCTTATAATCGGCGGCACGCTTTGCCACATGGATATAATGATTGTTCATCCATTGTGAACTGTGATATTCGCTGCGAGGAATAATATCGCCCACATATCCGGTCTTTACGGCATTATAACCGTAGTCCACCATATATTGGAGCGCCTCGTCAAGGTGACGTTCATAGTCGGCGGCGTTCGATGCCGTTTCGTGGTGCATCATCACGCGCACGCCTTTCGCTGCGGCATATCGCTGCAATTCGTCAATGTCGAAATCCGGATAAGGACGGGTAAAGCTGAAATGCACGTTTTTCGTAAATGCCGCCCAGTCTTCCCAACCTTCGTTCCAGCCTTCCACCAGCACGGCATCAAACCCGTGTTCGGAAGCAAAGTCGATATAGCGTTTCACGTTTTCCGTATTGGCAGCATGGCGACCGTTCGGTTTCAGCTTCGTATAGTCGGTCACACCAGGCTTGGCTGAAAAATAATTGCTGTAATTCCAACCGCGCGGAAGTCCTGTAAACATTTCCCACCATACACCGACATACTTCACCGGATGAATCCAGGAAGTGTCATCATAAGCACACGGCTCATTCAGGTTCAGAATCAAGTTGCTCGCCAGAATGTCGCGGGCATCGTCGCTCACCACAATCGTACGCCACGGCGAACGTGCCGGTGCCTGAAAATAGCCCCTCACTCCATTTCTGTCGGGAACCAAATCAGCCTTCAGGCAGAAGTTCTTGTCGTCGACAGCCAGTTCCATCGCCGGAAAATCGACCAGCGAAGCCTCGTGGATATTTACATACAGGCCGTTGTTACCTTTCAGCATCAACGGTGTCTGCACAATCAGGTCACCTTTAGCCTTGTTCTGATAGCCCATGTTGGACTGCTTGGGCAATTCCTCGCGAATTTTGGAAAGCGGTGCCGTGGTATAAGGGAACTCGTTGTTGTCATAGTCGCCGGGGATACAGAATGCCTTATAGTCTTCGCCGAGGTTAAACTCCGTCACCTCATCGGCAAGCGTGAACTTATGCAGTTTCTTCTGCTCATTCCATTCATAACGGAAACCCAGACCATCGTCAAACACGCGGAAATAAATCGACATGGTGCGCTGCGTTTTCGGCTGAACCAGATTAACCGTCAACTGCCGGTAGGCATTGACAATCTTGCTCTGCTCACCCCATACAGGTGTCCACGTTTCATTGACGCTCGTCGTGTCGGTAGCGGCAATTTCAAATTCCGAATCCATACTTCCCTGCTCGGTGAGAACAAACCCCATACGGCTTTCTTTCACGACAGGTGTTGACTTGTAAGTCAAGGCATAATAAGGCACTCCATCCTTGACATTAAAATCCAGCTTTACTTCACCGTTGGGCGAAACGACCGTTTCGGCCGCTGCCGAAAAAACAAACAGCGAAGCAAATGCAAAAGAAATCAATTTGTTTTTCATATGTTATAAATTTTATTCTTCCATGAAAAAGGCTGTCCGAAATCACGGATGCCATTCGCTCCATTCACTTATACAAAGGTAATAATTTGCCTTTATCAATTACATGAAAAATGAGTTTATCGGCACAATTCGGCAGGAACATCATACTGCTTCTGAAGCCGTTTCAATTCTGCTTTCAGCTCGCCGGTCACTTTTTCCGTTCCTTTTTGTCCGTAAATGTTATGCATTTCCTGCGGATCTTTTTTCAAGTCATACAGTTCCCAAATATCCTCCTTGTAGAAGTGCATCAGCTTATACTGCCCCATTCGCACGCCATAGTGTGCACGAACGCTGTGAAATCCCGGGAATTCATAATAGTGGTAGTACAACGACTTGCGCCAATTCTTCGGAGTTTTGCCTGTTTCCACTATATCCTTGAACGACTCGCCCTGCATTTCTTCCGGCACATCAATGCCGCACATGTCGAGGAACGTCGGGGCAAAGTCTATGTTCTGTGTCAATGCCGTCACTTTTGTTCCCGGCTTGATATGTTCCGGCCAGCGCATCAGCATCGGCATTCCGAACGACTCTTCGTACATGAACCGCTTGTCAAACCATCCGTGCTCGCCCAAATAAAATCCCTGGTCGGTAGTATAGACAACAATCGTATTTTTGTCAAGCCCCGTACGCTTCAGATAGTCGAGAATCTCGCCCACGCTTTCGTCCACACTTGCCACGGTAGCCATGTAGTCCTGCATATAACGCTGGTATTTCCATTCAGCCACTTCCTTAAACGAACGTTTCTTGGAATAGAACTCATTGTTGCGTTCACGGTAGGCATCCAGAAAACGGCGCTGTTCTTCCGGAGTCATTGTACCCAGAAAAGCATGCGGCCACGGGTCAAACAGAAGTTTGTCGCTGTCGATGCCAGCCACCATCTTCAAGTCGTGGCCTTCGTACATGTCGCGGTAAATGTTCATTTTCTGCATCTCGGCGGCATAACGGCCCTCATAGGCATCGAAATAGTTGTCGGGCAACGGGAACTTCGTATGCTCATACAGACGGTAATGGCGTTCGGCAGGCACCCAGTTGCGGTGCACGGCCTTGTGGTGCATCATCAGGAAAAACGGCTTGCAGCCTTTTCCCTCACGGTTGTCCAACCATTCCTCGCAATATTGCGTAATGAGGTCGGTGACATAGCCCATGTGCTGCGTCGTGTCGTTCTCCGTGATGAAATACGGATTGCAATAGTCTCCCTGGTCATTGAGAATCATCCAATGGTCGAAACCGGTCGGCTTGGAAATCAAATGCCACTTTCCGATAATGGCCGTTTCATAGCCGTTGGCCTGCAACACCTTCGGCAGAGTGAGCTGCGAACCGTCGAACCCCTTGTTGGAATTCTGCATGAATCCGTTTTTATGGCTGTGCTTTCCTGTCAGCACGGCAGCGCGGCTCGGACCGGAAATGGAGTTGCAGCAATAGTTGTTCATAAACACGGCCCCTTCATTGCCAATGCGGTCAATGTTGGGAGTCGGAGCGATTTTTCCGATTGGATGCCCGTATATGCTCATTGCCTGGCGGGCATGGTCGTCGCTCATGATAAATATAATGTTCGGGCGTTCGTCACCCGTCTGTGCCGCAACCGGCAACAACGGCAACGCACACAGTCCCAAGGATAAGTTCCGTAAATTCATCGTCAATCCAGTTTATGTAATTTTATCGCATTCAAGAATGTATGTCCTTTCCGAACGGCAAAGCGAACGTCAATCGTGCCGCCGGTCACCGTCACCAACTGCTTTTTTACCAAAGCACGGTTTCCGCCCACCAGTTCGGAAGGAGAAAATTCCGACAGCCATACGGTGCCATTGACCGTTACGTCAAACACGTTTGCATCTTTCTGCTCCGATTCGTCCCCATTGCCCAAATCATAGGCCAACCGACGCGAAGGCGCAGTCAAGTCGGCAAATTGCAGTTCGAGTTCATAAATCCCGTCGGGAACATCAAAGCGGTAGCCTTCTATGCCTGACCGCATGGTCTGCAACAACGGATTGTTGTGCGTGCCTTTCACTTCGGCTGTCGTACCAATCCTTCCCGGTGACTTGCGGAACACTTCACCCCCCACATATCCCCAGCTTCCCGGCTGATATGCCTGGTCGGGCAGCCAGCACAATCCGCTGAGGTCATCCGTGAAATAGCAGTTGCTGCCCACATTGACAGCGAGTTCCACGCCCGACACATTTTCCTCCGTCAGATGCTCCGGAACCATATCTACATATATTTCCGACACCTGCTCAGAGGCTTTTCCCTGAAATTCACCGTTAGCCTTCACCACGTTCCTGCCCGCCTGAAGCTCTACATTCCACACAGCATTGCAGTTCTCCATCGTCTTTTCGCCATACGAACGGCCGTTGACAGAGAGGCTAACTTTCTCAAAATTGGAATATACTTTCAACGGATGAACCACCGGACTACCGTCGGACACCACCGTACGACGGCTCCAGTCGGAAACGGCGGCATGGAGCACAGGAATGTCTTTACGCAAGAATGCCTGAAAATAATAGTAGACGTCCTTCGGCGTGCGATCGGCATAGACCAAACCCTTATTGTTGATATGCGGCATGGATTCCTGACGCGAAGCGGAACTGAAATCAATGAAATTCCATTCAGCACCGCCGATTACATACGGGCGTTCCATGATGACAGGCAAATAATGTTCGAGAAACGTTTGTTGCCACTGCAGCGAGAAATCAAATATTTCAGGATTCAGCGATTGCAAACGGCGGTCGCTTCCGGCCCCGAATTCGCTCACCAGCAGACTGCGTGCGGGATATTTCCGGTGTTCCTCGTCCAAGAAACGCTCGAAACCGTTCAGATTGTTTCCATACCAGCCCTGATATAGATTCCAACCGGCAACATCCGTAATGTTGGACAAACCTACACGATTGTAAATCTGATCCCCATGAAAGGCCATCGTGCTGAGGCGGTACGGATCTTCCGTCTTCAATGTCTCTTCCAGTACGCGTGCCAGACGGAGTGTATTTTCATAGAACACGTTTAACCGGTTCTTCTTTACCCTGTATTGCAACTGAATCAGCACTTCGTTCATGTATCCCCACATTGCAACGGAAGGATGATTATAGTGCTGACGAATCATTTCCACCAATGCCGTTTGGGAATTGGCAGCAAACTCGTCGCCCAACGCAATCAAATCGACAAGCGACACTTCCTCCCAGACAAGCAGTCCGAGTTCGTCACAGGCTCGCAGCACGGCTTCATCCTGCGGATAATGTGCCAGACGCAGGAAATTGGCTCCCATTTCCTTTATCATTTTCACATCGCGTCGGTGCATTTCGTCCGTCAGGGCAATGCCCAACGGATACTGGTCCTGATGACGGCTTACGCCCATCAGTTTCAACGGTTCGCCGTTCAGCAGAAAGCCACGCTCTGCATCCAGCGCAAACCAGCGCACACCCAACGGTACTTCCACACAGTCCACCACTTGTTTCCGCGAACGGTCAGTGACTTTTACCGTTACGGAATACAGATTCGGCGTGTCGGGAGTCCACAGTTGCGGATGCAGAATTGACAGCATTTCGGAAGCCGACACCGATTTTCCCGGTTTCAGCTTGTAGTTTTGTGTTTCTTTTGCCACTACATTTCCCTTTTTGTCGGCAATGCAAACCTCCACGGCTATTGCCGCATCACGGCTGCTGTCGTTGTCCACGGAATAGCGCACCTGCACATCGGCTTTTTCTCGGGATGCCTGCTGAGTGCTGACATATACGCCCGACGAAGCATAGTCGGTTGTAGAAATATGCACCTCATCGGTAGCTATCAGCCACACATCACGGTAAATGCCGCCGAAAATCGTAAAGTCGCCCGACAGAGGGGGAATGTTGACATTTTCATTGTTGACATGAACCTTCACTTCGTTCCATTGGTCAAGATTCACGTATTCTGTTATATCGACCACGAATGCCGTATAGCCGCCTTTGTGTGTTGCCAGAAGCTGTCCGTTGACAGTGACTTCGGCAAGCGAATTGACTGCATCAAATTTCAGATACAGACGTTTTCCTGCAAACTGTTCGGAAGACAAACGAAATTTTTTCTTGTAGAACGCCGACTGACGGGCATATTCGTTGGTTTGATAAGCATCTGTGTTCCAGGTATGAGGCATTTGGACTTGTTCAGTCTCGGTCGTGTTTTTCAATTGAAAAAACCAGTTGTCATTAAATGATTGGACAGTGCGGTTTTCTGCTCTCGCCGAGCAGAAAACGCCTGTCATCATCAACACTACTAAATAAAAGGAATACTCTAAAAATCTGAACATAAATGTTTTGTGTACCTACTTAACATGTTGCACTTCCGTTCTTTCGGAAACGCCGTTTTCATTAAATGCTTCTATCGAAAAATAGTAATCTTGGTCTATTGTCAATGACTTCATGAACAGTTCGTTGGCATCATAAACCATCCATGAGCTGTAAAGTTTGTCGGGAGCGATTCCCCAAAGCACGTTATAGCCTTGCGCACCCTTCACCGGTGTCCAGCTGATAGCAATGTCGCGTCGGTCGGCCTGGCGTTCCAGGTTGAGTTTCTTCACCTTTTGCGGAGCCTTGCCTTCACCCAAACCGAACACACGGATCTCCGAGATTGCCAACGACGGAGTCGGCACTTCAATGTTTTTATAACGCACATAGCGCACTTTTTCCGGGAATTCCAGTTCCGTATAGTCGTTCGGAGTGTCTTTATAGCTGTTGCTCTTGTCAATCAGCACTTTCCACTCTTTACCGTCAACCGAGCCTTCAATCTGGTAACGGTGGCGGAGATTCGGGTAGCGGCCGTACATGCCTGTCTTATAGTCGTGATAGTTCACCTGAACAGCACAAACCGAAGCCGGATTCTGCAAATCGATTACCACCCACTGGCTGTCGTCGTTCTTTTCAGCAAGCCAGAAAGTCTTGGTCAGTTCGTCGGTCAGTCCGGCAGCTGCATAGTCGCCCACCTGTGATGAAACGGTAACCGGCTTCTTATAGGAAAGAAGCATCCAGCCGCGGAACTGTCCGCGCTTCTGTGACACCGACGGTGCATAACGGGGATAGTCGCCGAAACGTGTATCGCAATACATGATACCGTCTTCATCAAATCCCATCGGGAACATACAAAGACGACGCTCCCAGTTTACGTTGATTGACAACGACATGGAAGCAAAATGCCACCACATTCCGCCCGGACCTTTCACTGAGCTTCCGTGTCCGGCACCGTTCATATAGCCGCCCGGTTTATAGGATACCGGATTGTGTTTCTGATAAGTATACGGACCCATCGGATGGTCGGCTACATACACGCCGTCGCCATATACATTGAACTCCGTACCCGGTGAGCCATATTGGAGATAGTATTTTCCGTTATGTTTCGTCATCCACGGACCTTCAATGAAACCGCCCAAATCGGTGTCGGTCGTGTGATTTTCGCCAAAGCGTTCCCAACCGTGCTTGTCAAGGTCAAGGCCGAACAAAGGAACACGCTCGTCGGTTTTCGGCAGGAAATGGCGAGTACGGTCAAGCTCAATGGCGCGAATCGGATAGACATTCGACGAACCATAGAACATATAGGCACTGCCGTCATCGTCGATAAACAGGTCCGGGTCCTGAAGATTGGCAATAATGCCCACACCCGGAGTCCATACGCCCGATTTTGGGTCATCGCTCGACATGACGCTCATTACGCCGGAAGGGTCACCGCAAACATAGAGCACAGAATCTTTATAGTTGTGTGCCGCCGGAGCATTGCAGCCTTGCGGATACCAATAGCCTTTCGGAGTGATAAAGTTCCAGTTCTGCAAGTCGGTTGAATGCCAATAGCCGTTGGAACGGGTAACAAACATATAGTATTCGCCTCGGAATTCCACAACGGCAGGGTCAGCACCCGAACGGTAGGAAATATCCTTTCCGGCATTATAAATCATGTAGGTATAATCCACATTCAGTGGATTGCAATAGGTGTCCATACGCAAGTTTTGCGCTACGGGCAGAAGCGTTGTTGCCGCTACACAACTGACAGCAAGTAACAATTTCTTCATCGGAATTTTATTTTAAAGTAAATTTCTTTTCTTTCAAATCACGGCTGTTGCCGCCAATCATCACAATAAACTCACCCGGTTCGGCCACATAATCCAGATTGCTGTTATAGAATTTCAGCATCTCTGCATCGATGGTGAATTTGACGGTCTTGCTTTCACCGGCCTTCAACGCCACACGCTGGAAGCCTTTCAGTTCCTTCACCGGCGGAGTCACGCTACGCACCACGTCGCGCAAATACAACTGCACGATTTCTTCGCCGTCAACCTTTCCGGCATTACGTACTGTCACGCTTGCCTCGATTGTTCCGTCAGCAGTCAGTTCGTCACGGTTCAGCACCACATCGCCGTATTCATAAGTGGTATAGCTCAATCCATAGCCGAACGGATAAAGCGGTTCGTTAGGCACATCGATGTAGTTGGTCAGGTATCTCACATACCATTGCTCCGGCTTCATCGGACGGCCTGTCATCTTGTGATTGTAATGGATCGGACATTGTCCGGTCACGAGCGGGAAAGTCATCGTGAGTTTACCCGACGGATTTACCTCACCGGTCAGCACGTCGACAATAGCGGCTGCGGCTTCCGTTCCGCCAAACCATACGTTAAGAATAGCATCCACCTGCTGTTCCTCCCACTGCATTGCCAACGGACGGCCTGTGAACAGCAACATCACAACCGGCTTGCCCGTCTTTTTCAGGGCTTCGAGCAGACAGCGCTGCGTTTCCGGAAATTCCAGAACAGCACGGCTGGCACCTTCACCGGTCATACTTACCGACTCACCCATTGCAGCGACGATAACATCGGCTCCTTCTGTTGCCTTCAAGGCTTCTGCTACCAGCTCTTCATTGCTTCGATTGTCGCGGGTGGAACGGCTTCTGTCAGTAAAATGCCCCTCATAAGTGGCATCGTCCACCAGGTTGCTTCCTTTGGCATAGGCCACTTCCACACCGGCGCCCAAACGTTGCTGAAGTTCTTCAACCAGACCATGATAAGTTCCCTTCTTTTCATCATACGCCCATGAGCCTGACATATTCGCCTTACTGTCGGCCAACGGACCGACAACGGCAATTTTCCGGCAACCGGAAAGCGGCAAAACATTGCCTTCATTTTTCAACAGCACAAACGATTCGGCAGCGATACGGCGTGCAGCAGCGCGGTTTTCTGCCGACAACAATTCTTTTTTACTTCTTTTTTCATTAAGATACCTATAAGGGTCATGGAACAGTCCTAATTTGTATTTTGCCACGAGCATCCGGCGGCAGGCAGCGTCAATATCAGCCATCGAAATCCGTCCGGCATCCAACGCTTTCTGCAGATTGTTGTAATAGAAATCTGCAATCATGTCCATATCGACATGAGCCTTCAAGGCACGCACCGAAACGTCCTCTGCATTACCCACACCGTGGTTCACCATTTCGGCAATCGCCGTATAGTCGGACACAACGAATCCCGAGAATCCCCAACGCTTGCGCAATATATCGTCAAGCAACCAGCTGTGACCGGTTGCCGGTATATTTTCAAATTCATTGAACGAAGTCATGACACTGCCCACTCCGGCTTCAACGGCAGCCTGATAAGGACGCATATAATAGTTCAGTGCCGTCACACGGCTCATGTCCACCGTATTATAATCACGTCCGGCTTCTGCCGCTCCATAAAGGGCAAAATGCTTCACGCACGCCATGATAGTCTGTTCGTCGGTCAAATCATTTCCCTGATAGCCGCGCACCCAACCTTTAGCCATTTCACCGACAAGGTAGGAATCTTCGCCCGAACCTTCCTTCACACGTCCCCAACGAGCATCGAACGAAATGTCGACCATCGGACTGTAAGTCCAGCATACACCCTCTGTACTTACCTCGCGCGCAGAAATACGTGCCACTTCTTCCACATTTTCAGGCTTCCAAGCGCAGGAAAGTCCTAACGGAATAGGGAAAATGGTACGGTAACCGTTGCAAATGTCGGCACCTATTAAAATAGGAATTCCCAAACGGCTTTCTTCCACTGCCACTTCCTGCAATTCACGGATTTTGTCGACACCGAAGATATTAAAGATACCGCCAACCTCACCCTGGCGGATGCGGCCTGCGATTTCACTCTTTTTCGCATCCTTCGAAACGTCACCGTATCCGGGAAGATTAAGTTGTCCGATTTTTTCAGCGACAGTCATTCGCGACATCAGTCCGTCGACGAATTCATCCATCGTCTTTTCGCTAACCTCTTTTTCGGAAATACGCACACTACTACTCTTCGCCCACACTGTCCGGGGCAAACTCACTACTAACACAAAAAACAGCAAATAGTAAAATCTCAAATTCATTTTCAGTCAGGTTTTGTGACTGCAAAACAACGGACAAAACAAATAAAACACAATAAAATATACACATCATAGGTACGTTATGTTGTATAACACATTTCCCACCACTACGTTTTTACTACGTTTATAATTTATACAGCATTGTAAATCAACGATATAAATAAATACTATTTCACTACTACAAAAAAAGTCCACTTTTTATGTTGGGAAACATAAAAAGTGGACATGGTTTTCAAATTAACAAAAACCTAAAACACTGAGAAAACATTTACATCTTCCACTATTGGATATTTACCATTTCAGACAAGCTGCTTTCCACATTGTCCTTATTGAGAGCAGAAACAGCATACACTCCGCTCTCTGCACATTTATATGCTGCCGAAGAGACGATATCGACAATTTTCGCTTTATTGTCGGCAATGCGATAAACCACATAGCGCATATCCTCGCCTTGAGCGTCCCATTTCAGCTCCTTTGAACCGGCAGCTTTCAAACCTTTCACTACGTCAGGCTTTGAGCAAGTTTCACGTCCCATAAACGGAATGACCGTTTTCTCACCATATATTTTTTCAAGATTCGACAAGATGTTCAACTTATTGGCAGTAAAGGAAGAGGCATTGAACAAAAAGCTGCCCTGCACCTTGTCCTGACGGCGGGCATAATAGAACTGGGTTTCGAGCTGAAGAGGATTCATGTAAATTTCGCCTTCTGCAGGATTGCCGAAACGATACAGTCCATGACCAATCACTACCGGACAATCGAACGAATTGTTAGCCCACCATTCGCTCATCTTGATAAAGTTCATATTGATATTTTCCGTACTTGCGTACAATTGGGGAACCACCATGTCAATCCAGCCTTTTTCACACCAGAGACGAATGTCGGCATACAGGTCATCGTAGTTTGTGATGCCGTGCGAATCCGAGCCGTTGGGGTCATCTTCCTTATTCCGCCATACGCCATAAGGGCTGATGCTGAAAATCACATCCGGGCGCTTTGCCACAATCAGATTGTGGATTTCTTCAATCACCTTGTTGACATTGCCGCGACGGAAATCTTCGATATTGTCGTATTCCTTTCCATATTCCAGAAAATCGCCTTCGTCCTGAAGTTCAACACCTTTCGAAGGATACGGATAGAAATAGTCGTCGAAATGGATACCGTCGACATCGTATTTTGTAATCAGGTCGTCGATGACATCCACCATAAACTTACGAACTTCCGGAAGAGCCGGACGGAACAGCAACAGATTGCCATAGGTCATAGTCCATTCCGGATGCTTGTTGTAGATATGGTTGGCGGCCGGCTTGAACGTCTTGTAATTGTTGCTGATGCGGTACGGATTCAACCATGCATGGAATTCCATTCCGCGCTTGTGAGTTTCGTCAATCATGAAACGGAGCACGTCGTAACCCGGATTTTTGCCCTGTGTGCCAGTAATGTACTCGCTCCACGGTTCAAGCGACGATTCATAGAAAGCATCTGCCATCGGACGAATCTGCATGACAACCATGTTCACATTGTATTTCTTGAACAGTTCAAGATATTCTATAAATTCCTGCTTTTGGGCTTCTGCACTGGATGTGTTTCGCGGCCAATCCATCCGGCCTACCGTAGCAACCCATACGCCCCTCACCTCTTTGCGAGGCATTTCAATTCCTCCGGGATTGGGTTCCGGAGCGGGACCTGGCTCTGCTTTTGCACAACTGCTAAAAAGAAATAACGCAACTAATAAATTAACTAATCTTACCATCATTCTTAAAATTTTTCTGCCGGTCGCCTAAGCAACCGGCAGATTTTTAAAACACAATTTATTTAACTACTTTGACTGTTTTGTTCTTTACTTTAACGAGATATACACCCTTGGCATAGGAAGACATATCAACTGTCAGCTCTGTCTGCATCACATTGCCGGCTTCAAAAACTGCCATACCTGAAAGATTGTAGATGACAACATTCTGCAAGTCGGCTGTTCCCGACAATGTCAGGATTCCGTCCCTCATGCTTACCGTCAGTGCGTCGGCTGTCACATCGGCAACAGAACTGCCTGAAGAATTGAGCATCATGGCAGCAGGAGCTGTGGTTTCAAACTCATTGTTATCCTTCGGCAATGCCCAGGCAGCGATTCCGCGGCTTGTGCCGGAAGCCAGATACACATTGTCGGCACGGTCGAATGCCAATGCAGAAGCATAGTCACCCAAAGCCGGAGCAATCGAATACTTGAAGGTCAGTGAAGGCGCATTTTCACCATATTCGACAGTAAAGATTTTCACCTCGTCACCACAACCCATTGCAAGGAGCGAACCGTCGCAATTAAGCGCCATAGCACCACGCTGTGAAGTTCCTATCAAACCTGTGTTACCGGAATTGAAATCGACTTTACCTTCAGCGTTCACGTGAATCAGCGAAGGAATTGTCGCATTGTCCGTATAGCGGTATTGAGAAATCCACCATCCGTTTCTTCCGTCCGGCCAAATCACAGAGTTACCGTTCTGCTGCAAGCTGGCAGCATTGTCGAATACAACGGCTGACGGTGCATTGCCCCAAGGATTTTCCAGTTTGCCGATATCATAGCGCAACAAAGCGAACTTATTGACAGCGACATCATTCGAATAGTCTTCGTCGAAAGTATAGAGCTTGCGGCTGTCGCCTTCACCCTCTACCCAACAAGATGAAATTGAACCGTGAACATCCACTCCGTTTACGGTCAGCAATCCGGAAGCAGCGCGACTGCCTTCTGCAAAAACAGATTCAAATTCAGCAGTCGGATTTGCCGGGTCCATCATCCATACGCCGGAATGAGCGTCGCTCCAGTCCGTGATAAACAGTGTACCGTCGGAAGCAACGGAAATTCTCATCGGGCTTGACGTATTCGACCAGTCAATATTGCCCTTATAACCGTCGTTACCTTGTTCTGTCACATCGCTCAATGCAGCATCCAGAATGAAAACACCGTCTGTTGTAGTACGGTATCCCTGAATGGCACCACCGGCTGATTCCGTCACATAAACACGTCCGAAATACGGGCTTTCCATATTGTTGTCGACTACAAGACCGCGTGCTTCCTTAAACTGCATCTGGTCAACATCGTCGTCAGTAAATTTCAACGGAGCTTCCGCTGTCGTTGGAGCTGCACCGGCTGTCACACTCCATGACAAATCCTGTTCAGAGATATCTGTCAAGTCAATTTCCTGTTCATTGACACCTTTCATCTGCGCGCCCAACGGCATATTCTTCAGCACATTGTCGCCCTTGAAAACCTTAATTTCCACATTTTCAGCATCAGCGTTCAACGTGTAAGAAAGTTTGTATTTGCCGTCTGCAATCTTTTCAGCCTTCAAACCTGAAGCATAGACATTTGCCTTTCCAGGAATTTTTGCCGGCGGAATATAATTGGGATCTTCCAACAACGTATAGAAACTGGTCGTCTGGTCAGCCTTCACTTCCACTTCCTTTTCCTGTGAAATATAGCCTTCTGCCTCCATCAGCACTTTATATTTGCCCGGTACAAGGTCACGGAACACATATACGCCATTGTAGAAATTATCCGTTATATAAGTCTTCAATTCAGTACCCATAGCATCCTTCAATGTCACTTTCGCTCCATTGATAGGCTGGTATTGATCGTGTGACTTCTTTACATAGTTATTGAAACGCTGATGAGTCATCACGCGTTGACTGTCCTTTACAGAACCCGCAATCACACCTGTTCCCGGTTTGTCGGCCTTGAAATGATCGCAGAAGAAACGGTGAAGAGCCACAGCCGTCAACTTGGCATAGTCATCGTTCAGCAGACGGTGAGTTTCCGGTTCATAGTCGTGGAACGAACCTTCCACAAGGAATCCGGGCACTGTCAACGGACGCATCACACCCAAATAATAGCCAAGGAAATGGAAATCGTCGCGAATCAGCGGATTTTCCGGCGTATAGTTGCCCGTCCACACCGTCAGATTGTTGTCGTACAGATAAGGCCACGCTTCTGCTGCCAATTGCTTGTCAATCGGTTTGGCAGGTTCATTCAGCGCACCACCTTCGATACCCTTATACAGACACAACAGATAGTTCGTTCCGTTGTTGGAACCCAAAGCGTTGCTGTGAACAGAGATGAACACGTCACTACCGTAGGCATTGGCCTCTTCAGCAATTTCACTCAGGTCCTTGTCGTCCTCATCACGGTTCTGAGTACGCGACATCATTACAGACGCACCCGACTCTTTCAGCAGACGTTCCAGTTCCAAACCTTTCACCAAGTTGCACGATGATTCCCAGAATCCGTTCTGGTCAAGAGGTTCAAACGGTATTGTCGGAACATTACGGTCGTTTTTCTCAGCCGTCATGTTATACCCTCCGTGTCCGGGGTTTATATAAATTTTCACTCCTGTCAAATCAGAAGCAGAAACAGAACCGGCAAACATTGCCAATCCTACAAACGGTAATATAAAATTCTTCATAGTCGTCAGATTTATTCGTTAATATTGATTTCCATGCAATAGACTTCGCCCTTGTCGGTAGAGAAAGCCACACAATGTTCCGTAGCCGACGGATACATGGCAACAACCGACGACGGAGTCAATGTCTGACGGCAGGAACCGTCGATTTTCGACATTACCACCGCAGAAATCGAAGTTTCTTCAGTTGTCGTGTTTTCCATACCTACCACCCAGCTGTTGTTCACCCATTTGGGTGCACGCAAAATGCCTAAGGAAACAGGCGAGGTACCATCAATATTGCAAACATATGTGCCTACCCCCGAAACCGTATAAAGAAGTTTCTTACCGTCGGGTGACACTGACGGCCATATATAGCGGCGATGTTCCCCATTCGGAGCGAGCACCGTCTTTTGTCCATTCCGATAAACGGAAATCTTCAAATCCTCGGAAACGGCATACACACCGCCCAAGTCTACCGAACGGCTACGCTGCGGAGCCTGCAACCGCCGGGATACGCCATTATCGAGCGTATAAGAAGCATAGCCCACCATTCGCTTGCCAGTAGCGTAGGAACATTCCTGATAAATCACATTCTTTTTATCAGCCGAAACGCGCACATTGTAACCGGCTCCGGAAGCCGACGACAGCACACGGCTTTTCCCGTTCTGCAAATCAGTCAGCACCAATCCTGTATAATCGGAAGAAGTTGTCAGCACTTTGCCGTCCTCCAACAATACCGGATAATAGGCCGGACTACCCGTTTCGATTTTCTTCATTGTTCCAACTTCCACATTCTGGCAGATTGCCGGGAAGGCCATAAAAACAGACACTAAGGTCAATATTATTTTTCTCATAGTAAATGGATTTTAAGGTGGGGAGCGGTTTTCTGCAACCGCTCCCTACCGATGGTTAAACCTACAAATAGAGTTATATTACTGTTTTTCAGGGAATTCAAACACAGCAAAGCCTGAACGGGCAGCAGATGTCATCAATCTCAGCATGCCGTCGTCGCCGATACCCCAGCCTGTGTTGGCAGCCGGAGCAGAGCAGTTCGCACCGTCAAGCGAGAAGGAGAACAACGGAATTCGTTCACTTGCAGCAAAGTTAGACAAAGCCAAAACTGTATTAGCACCAGCCGACAGGTCATATACATAGAATACCTGAGCAGGATCACCTGACCATGAGCCATTGCGACCAGTAGTCATAATCAAATAGCGTTCGGCATCATAAGTGATAATACGAGCGTCTGTTCCCTGCTTTGGAATTGCATCCACATCCAGTTTGAACAATTCATTACCGTCACGGTCAATCAACATCAGCTGTGCCTGTGTACTTGTATAGACAAATTCATTGTCACTTCCGTATACCTGATTTACAGAAGCATAGTAAGGAGCAGATGTTCCCGGAGTTATGAATGTAGGATTGCTGATAGTGGTAAATGCCTGAACGTCGAAACGAAGCATCTGTGTTCCGTCCTGAGTGAGGAAGAACATCGTACCATTACCATTTTCGTCAAGATTTACCGACATATTGTCACCGAAACGTCCTCCGGTTACTGAAGCATTGGTAGCCTCGCCTGTAAATTCAAGCACTACTTCCGGAGCTGCGTCTTCATTTGCCCAGTGATAAACCTTAAGTGCAGCGTCACCGGCATTCACACCTGTTGTAAGGTTACAGATATAAATATGTTTCTGGCTCAAGCGGCCTGCACTGATTACATATGTTCCGCCAGCAATACCGGTGATGTTCAGAACCTTTTCATTCGGACTGCCAGCCTTAAGGTCAGCAAACTTCAGCACTTTCGGGAATGTTCCGCCTTCGCGTGAAACGATAAGCATGGTTTCGCCGTCGAAGTCAGCACTACGAGTGTTTTCAGCAGCAAAGTCCGGATAGCAGTCGGCACCCATCGGATTCTTGGTGAAATCGTAAGTTTGTCCCAACTTGAAGTCGGCACCGAACACCGGTTCACCTTCAAACGACAGACGGTATTCATTGGTAAGTCCCATAAAGTCCATCAGCACCTTGCCCGGATTCTCGGCGCTGACAACATTGTTACTGCCTTCCGAGAATGTAACCGTAGTGCGTTTCGGCAAACAGGAAATTTCCGCAATTTCGGCAGAAGCACTTCCTTCACAACCCAAATAAACAGTTTTGTCGAGTTCACTGATATAGGCTTCCTTCACCTGACCGCTGGCATTCTTCACCAACAGTTTCTGCAAGATAGGAGTCTGTGTCGGTGCATTCAAAGTAACTGTCACGTTATAGACACCTACATTTTCGCCATTCAGCACACGAACTTCGGCAGAGCCCGACGACACGTCGTAAGACTCCTTGTCCAATTTGGCGCCCAACGACAGCTTTCCGCTGAACTTGAGGGCTTCAATGTCAGATTCGGCAGGAATGGTGAATGCTACGGTCTTGGTGGCTTCGTCCACCGTTCCTTCATAAGTTTCAGCACCGGTCAATCCGCCGTTTGTCACATTCAGTCGATAGATGAACACTTCACCCGAAGGATTCTCCACATAAGGTTCTTCCTTACAGGAAGTGGTAAAGAGCACTGCGCAAAGCAGGCACAAGCTCATCATTATATAATTCTTCATTGCTATTTTCTTTAAAGTCAAAACTATTCTTCATTCTGCCATTCTTTTGTCTGCGTCAATGTATAGCCATTGTCCTTGTAGAGCTGAATCTGGTCCTTAGGAATCGGCTTTACATAGTTCTTGTCAGTCGGAGCCTTACGGGCTGTTCCACGGTTACAGAGGATAAAGCCTTCGTCAGCGCCGCCGTCAATGTAGACTTCCGTCTTGTTGGCCTTCGGATAATCCGAATAGCGGATATATGCGCCGTAACGGATGTCCGGGTTTGTTTCGTTGCACATGTAGTCCAGTTTCTTCCAACGCTTCAAGTCGCTGTAGCGCAAACCTTCGAAACACATTTCCACGCGGCGTTCGCGACGGATTTCCCACAACAGGCTCGGTACTTCCTTGTCACGTTTCGGGTCGTCGTAGACAACACCGTTGACTGCCGGTTCGTTTCCAATGATTTCTAACTTTGGAATGCTCATGCCCTTACGGCTGCGCAGCAGGTTGATGGAATTGTTCAAATCGTCCTGAGTCAACTCTCCCAATTCATAACGGGCTTCAGCATAATTGACAAGCACTTCACCCAAACGAAGCAACGGACAGTCGGTTTCGTTGTTCTGACCTCTGTACTTCAGGTCTTCGCTATTGGCTTGAGAGTCATCCATGAACTTACACATCGAGTAGCCTGATGTAGAATAGTTGAACGGAGTGCAGTCCTCACCACGGATATAGAACTTCTTACGGAATGTAGCAGTAAGACGCGGATCACGATCTGCAAAAAATTCATCTGCAGTTTTCGGAGCCCATGAATCATCCATATGTACAGGCAGCCCATCTGCTGTCAAATATGTCTCCAACAGTGCACGGCTTGCACCCGTTTGAGCCTCTGCATTGTTATAGGTCAACGTACAGTGAGTAAGAATACCTCCCAGATATTTGCGATAGAAAATCACCTCCGGATTCGACATCAAATCATCAGAAGAGAACAACGCATTGTAGTTGTCGGAAACTGAAAACTTGTGAGAATTCATTACTTCCAAAGACGCATCACGCGACAGCTTCAAGCAACGCACTGCGAGGTCCTGATCCAGATTATGGTATTTCTGGAACGTTCCTTCACGAAGCATCAACCGTGACACCATAGCAGCTACAACGTAGCGGTTAATGTTCAATTCGCCGTCTTCCTTGCGGACATTCTTCAACGCAAATTCGAAATCTTCGATGATGTGGCCTACGACAGTTGAACGAGGATCACGATCCTTAAACATTTCGTCGCGGTTGCTGGTTTCCAGACGTTTGTCATACCAGGGCACATCGCCATAGGCAAACACAAGGTTGGCATATTCCATACCACGGAAGAAACGTCCGATACCAATCCAGTGGTTCATGGCCTCTTCAGTCAAGCCCGGCACCTGTGCCGTCATTTCCAACATGTAATTAGCTTTACGAACAGTCGCAAAACTCCATCCACCGTCTGAGTCCGGAATCCGGATAGGAGTAAATTCACCCTGCACATTCCATGCAATGTCATCGTTGAATGTATCCCCGTTTCCAAAAAGACTTCCACTAATCAAGCCGGATGTACCATAACCAACAAAGAAAGTCGGATAAAATCCGTAAGCATAAGTGCGGATATGTTCTTCATTCTGCCAGTACTCCGTATCAGGAATCGAGTCATAAGGAGGACGGTCCAGAAAATCCTGACAGGAAGACACGGCAAACAATAGCATCAAAAGAGAGATATATAAACTATATTTTTTCATAACATTCAAATTTAGAAGGTTAGCTGCATACCAAAAGAAGTACTGCGGGAATAAGGATACGAACGGCCGATATATCCACCGTCACCGGTTGTTGTCTGAGTTTCCGGGTCGATAGGAATATCTCCCAGGTGGTCAAATTCAAACAGGTTTTCCAATGAAACATACAGACGCAATTTGCTGAGTTTTGCCTTGCGCATCCATTTTTCCGGGAATGAATAACCCAATGTGATGTTCTTCACGCGGCAATATGCCATGTTGAGCAAATATTTTGTCTGCGGGAGGAAGTTCTGTGTCTTGTTTGATTGTCCTGTATTACTGATAGCAGGATAGAAGGCATCCTGATTTTCCGGAGTCCAGTAGTCGAGCTGGTGAGTATACCATGCTTCCATGTAGTTGAAGCCCGGAATTACGATAGAACCGTTACCCCAAAGTTCGCGTTTGCCGACACCTTGAATAAAGATACCCAAGTCGAAACCTTGCCAGTCCATATCAAGACGTGCACCGTATTCATAACGCGGAGTAGAGTTACCGATGCGTTTCTGGTCACCCGGATTTTCCACTGTGTTGTCACCCGGAGTAATCTTGCCGTCTCCGTCAAGGTCCTTGTACTTGATATCGCCAGGGCCATAGAAGAACCAGCCGTTTGTTTCGTAATAGCTCTGGGAAGGAATGCCTTCTTTCAGCACGAGCTTACCGTCGGGAGCTGTTTCAAAGTCATCGGCAGTGAAGAAGCGGTCTGTTTCAAAACCCCAGATTTCACCATATTCCTTACCTTCATAAATACCGCTGATGGCACGGGAATTGGAATTGATTTTCGTATATTTTGTCTTGGCATCGGATACGTATGCAGTTACCGACATTCCAAGTCCGTTGTGGAAACGGTGGCGGAAATCAACAGAAAGTTCCCAACCCTTAGTTGTCAATTCACCGAAGTTGCGCATTGGAGGATCCTGACCAAATGTAGCCGGAAGTTTTTCTCCGCTGGTAATCATATCTGTATTACGACGTTGGAACCAATCAAACGAAACGCCCAAACGGCCGTCGAAGAAACGAGTATCAACACCAAAGTCGGAAGTTGTGATGGTTTCCCATGTAAATCCGTCGGCGATGGCACGCGGAAGACCGAACGAACGTTCACCGGTAGTGCCGACAATCCATGTAGTGGTAGTCGGAGAAAGAATCGGGCGGAACATGTTGGTACCCACATCCTGGTTACCGATCTGTCCCCAAGAACCGCGGAATTTCAATGTGCTGAGATAAGGTTTCAAACCTTGCATGAAGTTTTCTTCCGACATAATCCAACCGGCAGATGCTGAAGGGAAGAAACCCCAAAGCTGATCACTCGGGAAGCTGGAAGAACCGTCAAGACGTCCGTTTACTTCCAACAGATAACGGTCCATGAACGTATAGTTGATACGTGCAAAATATCCCAAACGAGCTTCATGTGAATGGTAAGAAGATGCAAACTGGTCGCCGTTTGCCAACGGAAGTTCCGGATGGTCGTTCAAAATCAGTTCGCGGCGTTCTGATGTATTGCCATAGTTCTGATAAACCTCAACGTTAGTACCGGCAATTGCACCGAGCGTATGTTTTCCGAACTCCTTGTTATAGCGGAACAAGGCATTCAATACGTGAAAATCACTGTTGTCGGAAGCTTTCACTGTCTTGTCGTGTGTAGCTGCTGTCCACACTTCATTCTTCAGACCGGAACCACCCCAGAAGTTCCAACCGCTAACCTTACCACCATTTGTCTGTGTATAGCGGCTGACATGTGTAAACGTATAGTCGGCTTCGAAATCAAAGCCCGGAAGGATATGAACAGTAGAACCCAGCGATACACGCATATAGTTGTTGGTCTTCTTGTTCATGTTAGCCTGTTGGATTTCAGTCACCACATTGTGGAAAGGAATTCCCTGATATGTACCGTAAGGCATCATCTTCGGCCAACGATAGAGGTAATACCATTCGTCGTAGCTTGACGACGGACCGAAGTTATAAGGTGTGTCGTATTCATAACGTGTGTACAACAATTTTGAACGCACGTCTACATATTTGTTCAATGTCGTGTTGGTACCGAATGACACGTTAAAACGGTCGTATTGGTCAGTGTTGACCTTAATGATACCTTCCGAACCAAGATAACCCATGCTCAAATTGTAGGCAGTATTGCCCAATGAACCGGAAAGCGAAAGGTTGTGTGTCTGTTGGAACGAGTTTTTCTTGATGAATTCACCCGGAGCATCGAAGCTGCGGTAGAAATACATCTTGCCGTCGATAATGTCGAAGTCACGACCAAGCACCATTTCCGGGCTCAGATTCATTCCGCCGTAAACACGTTCCCATTCCTTCATGCGTTCGATGGATTCAAGATTCCAGCTCAAGTAGCAGGAGTTGGTCTGTTCCGACAAGTTCGGGTTGGAACGCAAACCGGCAGCCCACGACATTTCAGCACCTTCCCAAGTTTCCACGATTTCAGGATTTACCGTAGCACGTTTCCAAGAGAAGTTGTTTGAATAGTTTACAGAAAATTTTTCGCCTTTTTTAGCTTTCTTGGTAGTCACAAGAACAACACCGAATGCGGCCTTTACACCATAGATGGAAGCCGAAGCGGCATCCTTCAATACGGAAATGCTTTCAACATCTTCCGGATTGATGTTCTGCAAGCTGTTACACTCTACGTTGTCCACAAGAATAAGCGGTGCCGACGAACCGTTAGTAGAACCGATTACACCACGAATCTTGAGGCTCGGGTCTGTTCCCATTTCACCGGTCGAGGTACGTACTGTCAAACCCGGAGCAGAACCCTGCAAACCGCGGGCGATATCTGTAATAGGACGTGCTTCCAACTGCTTTGCAACATCAACCGAACTTACAGCACCTGTAAGGTTGATTTTCTTCTGTGTGCCATAACCTACAACTACGACTTCATCCAGCACTTCAGAGTCGGAAGCCAGAACCAAATCCACTTTGGAACGCTCGCCCACTTTGGCTGTAGCCGTTTTCATACCTACGTAGGAAACCTCAATCACAGAATTATTGCTGAGGTTGCGTCCGGACAATGTATAGTTACCGTCAATGTCAGTCATCACACCGACATCCGTACCCTGTATACGTACGTTTGCACCGATCAGCGGCTGACCGTCTTCGTCAAGAATCCGTCCTTTCACGCTGCGGGTTTGCGAGGAAGGCGCTGCCGACGGTTTTTCGTCTTTCATTGACGCATTGGCCGACAAAATAATGTGGCGGCCTTCGAAAGCGTAATGAACGCCTGTCTTATTGAAAAGTTGGTTCAACACTTCGCGTACAGGTTTCTTTGTCACATTCAGACTGACAACGCGTTTTGTGTCAACATTTGAGTTTACCATGAACAAATAGCCGGTCTGACGTTCAATTTCATTCAAAACTGTCTGTACGGACTCCGAGCGAACGGACAATGTCACGTTTTCGGATTTCACTTTGCTATTATCGGCATACACACTGAAGACACTGCATATCACCATTAATAGCAAACAATTCATAATCTTTAATAGATGGTTAATAGATTTTAATGGAGGTATTAAATTTTCCTCAATAGTTTTATTCATATCTTTGTGTAAGTTTTAGATTTAATACGAATTAGTTCAAGGTGTTAAATCAAAGGGACCGATTTGTGGCCAAACGAGTCGGCCCCTGTTTTTCTTAAATTTTTCTTGGTTCTCTACTGTCAGGTTTGTTTCATAGGCAAATGGGGTTATTTAATGTAAATAATATGGTTTTCTTGCTCACTTACATAAGTAAAGTCAATGTCACGCTGAAGCACCTTTAGAGCATATTGCAGACCATCCGAATGATAGAATTTACCGGAATAGCTCACTCCGGCAAAATTGTCGCATTCAATCTTGATAGTCACGCCATAATATTTCTCGAACTTCTTCATGATTGACTCAAAACTGTCATTTTTCAGGCTGATGATACCTTCAGTCCAACGAAACGCATCGTAGTCGGAAATGGCAGAAATCTTCATCGAGCCGTCAGCCTGCATTTCGGCCATCTGGTCGGGCGACAGCAGATATTCGCCGTTTCGGTTGTCGGTAATTTTCACAGAACCTTCGAGCAACGATGTACGGAAATTGTGTTCAGAAGAATAAGCCTCCACGTTGAACGTCGTACCGAGCACTTCCACCACGCCGCCGTCGGTCTGCACCCGGAACGGACAGTCGGCATCTTTCTGCACTTTAAAATATCCTTCACCGTCAATTTCCACCCTACGCTCTTTTCCGGAGAAAATGGCCGGATATTTCAGACGTGTTCCGGAATTGAGCCATACATTGGTTCCGTCGGCAAGTGTAAGGTTCACCTGCTTTCCTACCGGTACATACAATTCCTGCATCGGAATCTGCGGCGGGAACAAATAGGTGCGGACAACATAGGACAACAGCAGCGTCACAACGGCCACAGCGGCAATCTTCGACGTTACGGTCATCACACGTTTGAGGGAGAAACGGCGCACTGCCGGCGCTTCCGGCTCGGCCAACAGCGTCACAGAATCGTAGAAAGCCCGCTCCGACATATACTTTTGCATATTTTCGGGCGAAGATTCCACCCACGCCCTGACTTGCCGGCGTTCTTCGTCGGTGGCCTGGTGTGAAAAATATTTATATAAAGTATCTTTATCCATGTATTTTCGCTTTTTGTTTTTTTATATAGCGAATAACATGGCCTGCACCCTAAACAAAAAAATAAATTTAATTCTTAAAATATATTAATTCAGAAACAATACAACAAACGGCAACAAATCTTTCAATTCCCTGCGCAAATGATGGAGCGCTTTCGACATGTGATATTCCACAGCCTTTACCGACAATTGCGTTTCTTCGGCAATTTCGCCATAGCTCATGTGGCGCACACGGCTCATTTCAAAAATCTTTCGAGTTTGCTCCGGCAACTTGCCGTAAGCCTTGCGCACTTCCGACTGAATATCGGCGGCCATTACACGATAGGGTTCGAATGCTTCAAGCGAAGCGATATTCATGTCCAGTTCCCAACGGGCATCGTCCTGCAACTGCGAATAAACATCCTGATGTATTTTTTGCAATTGCAGATAATCCAGACATTTGTGTTTGACAACGGTTAGAATGTAAGCCGGAACGTTTCCCTTGCAATCCAGTCTTTGACGGTTTTCCCAATAATAAACAAACGAATCCATCACCAAATCTTCAGCAGCCGACAAATCCTGCAAGTAGCTGAACGCAAAGCGAACAAACCGCTCACGATGGGCAAATACGTCATTGAAAATTTCTATGTGCTGCAGCTCTTCCATTGACTCTTGACACGGATTTTTTTTGGTATTACAGATACAAAACTACAAAAAAATATAAAACAAGCAAACTTTTATTTTCAATGAACATAATCGAATTTACATACGTTGTTTTTATATTAAAATTCATCGGAAAACCGGATTTATCCAACTTGAAAAATCTCTATATATGACGACAATGAAGAAAAAAATCCTGCTTGCGACGACGTTGCTTGCCGTGAGCGGCGCAGTTATCGCCCAAAAATTGACAACAAAAAACGACAACAATATGAACACAAAAGAAATCTATTTCGCCGGAGGATGCTTCTGGGGTACGGAACACTTCATGAAGCAAATCCGCGGCGTAAAGTCGACGGCCGTAGGCTACGCCAACAGCCGTGTGGCAAATCCGACTTATAAGGAGGTATGTACGGGTACTACGGATGCGGCGGAAACGGTACGCGTGGAATACGACCCGAAGGAGGTGGACCTCGCTCTGCTTATTGACCTTTATTTCCAGACCATCGACCCGACTAGCCTCAACCGACAAGGAAATGATGTGGGAACGCAATACCGCACGGGCATCTACTACACGGAAGCAGCGGACAGTGCTCTCATTGCAGAAAAGCTCGGAAAATTGCAGCGAAGCTACAGCCAACCGCTTGAAGTGGAAAACCTGCCACTGCAAAATTTCTATGAGGCGGAGGACTACCACCAGGATTACCTCGACAACAATCCTACCGGCTATTGCCACATTAGCCTGAAACTGTTCGACATGGCACGCAATGCGAACAAGAAACGCACCTACTCGCGTCCCGATGAAGCGACCTTGCGCTCGCAACTGACGGAGCTGCAGTACAACGTGACGCAGCGCAACGCTACGGAACGCCCGTTTGCCAACGAATACTGGGACAACCACGAAGAGGGAATCTATGTGGACATCACCACCGGCGAGCCGTTGTTCCTCTCCACCGACAAGTTTGATTCGGGTTGCGGATGGCCATCCTTCTCGAAACCTATCAGCGATACGCTCGTGACGGAACTGACCGACACATCGCACGGCATGGTACGCACCGAAGTGAGAAGCACGACAGGCGACGCCCACCTCGGCCACGTATTCGACGACGGACCGGAATCGCTCGGCGGCCTGCGCTACTGCATCAACAGCGCTTCGCTGCGTTTCATTCCCAAAGAAAGCATGCAGGAAGAAGGCTACGGCGAATATATTCACCTGTTGAAATAATCGAAAAACACATCACTAAATGACATATTTTTCGAATAACATAAATTGGATATAGAAAAAAAATCCTATCTTTGCAATCGACAAACATGTCATTTAGTGACACAACTTTCGACTAACGATGAAAAACATTGAACGAAAAAGGTATCTGAACGAACTCATTTCCCTCCAGAATAATGGGATGATAAAGGTGATAACAGGAATGCGAAGATGCGGAAAATCGTTTTTGCTGTTTGAACTGTTCACATCATACCTCGAAAACAGTGGAGTATCTTCTGATCACATAATAAAGATAGACCTGGAAGACTATAAGAATAGGGCAATGAGAAACCCCGAAAACTTATACACATACGTAGAAAGCAGAATTGTTGACAACAACTTGTACTACATCTTGATAGACGAGGTACAGATGCTTGACGACTTCAAAGATGTTCTTAACGGCTTCCTGAAAATGCGGAATACAGATGTATATGTAACTGGAAGCAATGCTAAATTCCTGTCGAAGGATATCGCAACGGAATTTCGAGGAAGAGGTTTCGAAGTAAAGATGTATCCCTTGAGTTTCAACGAATACATGTCAGCATATACCGGTACACCTCAAGCCGGTCTTAATGAATATATGCTATATGGCGGACTACCTCAAATACTGTCGTATGAAACAGAAGATCTGAAAGTTCGTTTTCTGAAAAACCTGTTTGAAGAAACATACATCAAAGACATCAAAGACAGGTATAACATTCGTAAAGACCAAGATCTGGAGGAGCTTATCAACATTTTGGCTTCGGGGATTGGAGCACTGACCAATCCGAACAAACTGGCCAATACGTTCAAAAGTGAAAAGAAATCAGCCATAACACAAGACACAATTAAAGACTACATTGACCACCTGTGTGATTCTTTTCTAATTGAGCAGTCAACCCGCTATGACATCAAAGGCAAACGGTATATCAATACGCCATTTAAGTATTATTTCATGGATTTAGGGTTACGAAATGCACGTATCAACTTCCGTCAAATGGAAAAAACACATCTAATGGAGAATCTGATCTATAATGAATTGAGGATACGAGGCTTTAATGTTGACGTTGGAGTTGTACCGGTCATAACAATAAACAAGGAAGGCAAGCAGCAACGCTCTCAATTGGAAGTGGACTTCATCTGCAACCTTGGAAGCAAACGTTACTATATTCAATCGGCTTATCGCATGGAATCGGACGAGAAAATCAAACAAGAACGTGCTTCATTGCTCAAAGTGGATGATTCTTTTAAGAAGATGATTATCCTCGGGGAGGAAATCCCAGTGACCAGAGACGAATATGGAATTACGACCATTAGTATATACGACTTTTTATTGAAAGACAATGCTCTAGAACTATAGCAGCAGAAATTTCCATACTTTTTCAACGCTTCATTCAGCTAAAAAGTCGTATATATTCGGTAGTATTCCTTTCCTCATTTCAACCGCTTCAGCAGTTTTTCAATACGGTTGTGCGATTCTATCAGACGCTGTTCACTGATTTCACCGTCCTTCACCGCCTTCACAATCATGTCCACGATATGGAACGGGCGGTCAGGTTCGAAACCTGTGGAAATGTTGTTGCCCATCACAAGCATGTCGGCTCCGGCATTGATGGCAAGTACCACGGCGTCCTTGATGGAATAATGGTCGATAATGCCCTGCATATACATATCGTCGGTCACCACTACCCCGTCAAAGCCCAGTTCATCGCGGAGCACGCCTTGGATAATGACCTTCGACAGTGTAGCCGGCAGTTTTTTGTCAAGCTGACGGTTGAAAATATGCGCCGTCATTATCATGTCCACCTTGTCGGCCTCCACCATTTGGCGGAAAGGTTCAAGTTCCTCTCTTTTCCAGGTGTCGGTCACATCAGTCAAACCGTAATGGGAATCAGAAGCGGCACTGCCGTGTCCGGGGAAATGCTTCACGGAACAAAGCACCCCATGTGCATGGTGCGCATCGATAAACCATCCGGCATTGTCGGCCACCACCTGCGCATCCGACGAGAAACTGCGGTGGAGCTTGCCGATAACCGGGCAATCCTTGTTGACATTCACATCAAGCAGCGGAGCGAGATTGACATTCAATCCCACCTCGGCCATTTCACGGGCCATGCGTTCGCCATACATATAGGTAGTGTCGCGATTGTTCACTTCGCCCAGATATTCGGCGCTGACCGTCGGCTGAAAACCATACTGTTCCTTCAAGCGGCATACGCGTCCGCCTTCCTGGTCGACGGCAATCAGCAATTCGTAATCGGCATAACGTCGAAGGTCGGAAGTGAGTTTCGCAAGTTGTTCTTTAGAAGTAATGTTTCGGGAACCGATAGTGGCCGAGCCTGTCAAGTCCACATCAAAAAGAATGATGCCGCCAACGTGCAGGTCGCGCACATAGCGCACGGCATCGCTGTTTTCATCAATACTGTCGCCCTTGAAGCCCACCATCAGCATCTGGGCGGCATAACGCCGCAAGGTTTCATCGGAAAGTTTTCCGGTTTTCTCTGCACCCGCAGCGCAGAACACCATAGACACAGCCATCATTGCAAGAAAAATGTATTTTTTCATATCAGTTTTAAAAGGTTAATTACGTGCGACACGCAACGGCAGCACCTGCCACTCCACTCGTTATCGCACCGCAAAATTAATGATAATTGCAGAATCTGCAACGGGCAACAGTACGGAGCGACATAAAAAAACGCCGCAATCCGAAGATGCGACGTCCAATGCATTCTGCGGAAAGAGAGGGATTCGAACCCTCGGTACGGTTACCCGTACAACGGTTTTCGAGACCGTCCCGATCGGCCACTCCGGCATCTTTCCTTATTTTCGCCTGCAAAGGTAATGTTTTTCGCTTTCGTCGTATATGTTTTTACAAAATTTTACCCAATATCACATTTATTGCACATTCTCCGTTTCCGCTGCCCGACGCAGGCTGCCACCACATGCCGCAGCATTACCCGGATTGGAAAACTTTGTTTTCATTTGCCCATGCGCCCACATTTCACTAATTTTGTCTATACAAACATCACAAGCATGAGCAAACTATTGACAACCGCCCACGACCCGATGGGAGCAGCCATTACGGACTATTACAAAACAGGAAAAGCAGCAAAACTGCGCGTGTTCTCGCCCGATTTCGACGAAGACGAAATACCCGTATCCACTCTTTTCCGTTCATTTGACAAAATGCCCGCCGTCGAGCAGGATGCACTGCGGATGGCCACAGGCAAAATTCTCGACGTGGGAGCCGGAAGCGGATGCCACGCGCTGGCACTTGCCAACATGGGGAAAGACGTTGAAGCCATCGACATTTCCGAACTGTCGGTCGAAGTGATGAAAGCCCGGGGAGTGAACGCACGGACAGCCGACCTCTTTTCACCGTCGTTTCAAGGCAAATACGACACGATACTCATGCTGATGAACGGAGCCGGAATTATCGGCAGTTTGAAGAACATGGAAACCTTTTTCGCCCGAATGAAACAACTGCTCAACGAAGGCGGCGCAATTTTCATGGACTCGAGCGACATTCACTACGTATTTGAGGACGAAGACGGCAGCATGCTCATCGACCTCAACGGCGACTATTACGGCGAACTCGTCTACAGCATGAAATACCGCAACATCACAGGTCCGGAATTCAAATGGCTCTACGTCGACTTCGACACCCTCGCCTACTACGCCTCACAAAACGGATTCAAAGCCGAACTCATCACCCAAGGCGAACACTACGACTACCTCGCAAAACTAACCGCCACGAAATAAAAAGTATTCCAAAAGTTTTGCGTTCAACTTTTGGGATATTCGTCAGGCAAATCCCTGAAGGGAAACAAAAAAGAAAAGCGCGAAAATCTTTCGACTTTCGCGCTTTTTTTGCGGAGAGAGAGGCTCTTGAACCTGTATTATCTCAAAATATCATGCAATCGCAAATGTCTATTAATAACCAGCTTATTACAATCATAATTAAATCTAAATATTATTGAATATCGCTCGCTATTTCAATTTTTGGGTGTATATTTGGGTGCAGAATTTCAAATACACCCAGTCATGAACATCAAACGAAACATCATTTTTGCACCTGAAAGCCGCAAAAAGAACGGCGTTCCAATCGTGGAGAACGTTCCCATCCGTATGCGTGTCATATACGCAAGCCACCGCATCGAGTTTACAACTGGATATAGGATTGATGTGACTAAATGGGACGCTAACAAGCAGCGTGTAAAGAACGGATGTACCAATAAATTAAAGCAAAGTGCATCCGAAATCAATGCTGATTTGCTAAGATACTATGCCGAAATTCAAAACGTGTTTAAAGAATTTGAGGTACAGGAAACCATGCCGACCACCCAACAGTTGAAAGATGCGTTCAATTTGCGAATGAAAAATAGCAGCGAGGAGCAGCAGGAAGATACTAAAATAAGTTTTTGGGAGGTATTTGATGAGTTTGTCAAGGAATGTGGCAAGCAGAACAACTGGACAGAATCCACATACGAAAAATTTGCAGCCGTAAAAAATCACCTCAAAGAGTTCAAAGAAGATGTAACTTTTGAGTATTTCGATGAGTTCGGACTAAACGAGTATGTAAACTTCTTGCGTGACAAAAAAGACATGAGAAACAGTACCATCGGCAAACAGATGGGATTCCTCAAATGGTTTCTACGATGGAGCTTCAAAAAGGGATATAACCAAAACATTGCATACGATACATTCAAACCGAAATTGAAAACTACTTCAAAGAAAGTAATCTTTCTGACATGGGACGAATTGAATAGACTGAAAGACTATCAGATACCCAAAGACAAACAATATCTGGAACGTGTCCGGGATGTTTTCCTGTTCTGTTGTTTCACAAGTCTAAGGTATTCAGATGTCCGTAACTTAAAGCGAAGTGACGTCAAATCCGACCACATAGAAGTTACTACCGTCAAAACGGCAGACAGCCTAAACATTGAACTGAACAAATACAGCAAAGCCATACTTGAAAAATACAAGGACATTCACTTTGAGAACAACATGGCACTGCCAGTCATCAGCAATCAGAAAATGAATGATTATCTGAAAGAGTTGGGCGAGCTTGCCGAAATCAACGAGCCTGTAAGGGAAACATATTATAAAGGAAATGAGCGTATAGATGAGGTGACACCTAAATACGCACTGTTAAGCACTCACGCCGGACGAAGGACATTCATTTGTAACGCCTTGGCACTCGGTATCCCGGCACAAGTGGTCATGAAATGGACGGGACACAGCGATTATAAAGCCATGAAACCTTACATTGACATCGCAGATGACATCAAGGCAAATGCAATGAACAAATTCAACCAACTGTAAAAACAATCAGCAAGTTTCATGGAAAACCTGTAATTGGGCTTACCTTTGTAACTTTCAATACATACAACAATGAGCAACAACGATAACAATATAGAGAAAAGAAGTTTCGAGGCTTTTGTCAATGCCATCGGGTCAGAAATAGAGCAGGCGCAAGTCCGGCTCATCAGTGCAGCCAATGCGCAGATGCTGTTCCACTATTGGAAGATGGGCAATTACATATTGTACCACCAGAACCGACAAGGCTGGGGCGGTAAGGTCATCAAGAAACTGGCGCAGGCGATACGGTTCAATTATCCCGAAAAGAAAGGGTATTCGGTCAGGAACTTGGCTTATATGTGCCAGTTCGCACGCTCCTATCCATTGGGCGCATTACGGAGTTTTATAGAAACCGATGCGAAATTACTTACTCCAAGTGTGCAGAAAATCACGGATGAACTTCAAAGCCTGAACAATATGACATTTACGCAAGAGCCTCTTGCGCAAATTCAATCCTCAGACAATAAGGAAATTGTAATTGTGCAAGAACCTCTTGCACAAATTCAGGATGTAGTCCAAACAGTAGCCGCCGTTTATCAAGTACCGATTGAGGACATGGAAAAACTGTTCCTGGCATCACCTGTCGCAAGAATCAATTGGGCAAGCCATGTGATTCTGCTGAACAGTTCCCTTCCGTTAGGTGTCGATTACTGGTATATGAAGCAATCCGTGGAAATGGGCTGGAGCAGCAATGTCCTTAAAATGCAGATTGAAAGCAAATTGTACGAAAGGCAAATTAACAGCCGCAAGGTCAATAATTTTACCGCCACGCTTCCTGCGCCCCAAAGCGATCTTGCCAACTACCTGTTAAAAGACCCGTATATCTTCGACTTGGCAGGAGCCAAAGAACGTGCGGACGAAAGGGACATAGAAGAACAACTGGTAAAGCACATTACCCGTTATCTGCTGGAGATGGGCAACGGATTCGCCTTTGTCGCAAGGCAGAAACATTTCCAGATTGGCGACAGCGATTTCTATGCCGACCTGATTCTGTACAACATAAAGCTCCATGCATACGTAGTTGTGGAACTGAAAGCGACCCCGTTCAAACCGGAATACGCCGGACAGTTGAACTTCTACATCAATGTGGTGGATGATAAACTGAGGGGAGAGAATGACAACAAGACCATCGGGCTGCTGTTGTGCAAGGGCAAGGATGAGATTGTCGCGCAATATGCACTGACAGGCTATGACCAGCCTATCGGCATCAGCGATTACCAGCTCAGCAAGGCTGTGCCGGAAAGCCTGAAATCGGCGTTGCCAAGCATAGAACAGGTGGAAGAAGAACTGACTATGCTTCTTGACAATGAAAAGAACAGACAAAAGTAGGACACCTATGGCAGACAAGATACAGACGATGATTCCCCGATACGGGGAACTCAATAGAATATACAGGGACTATATAGACAATCGCGTTTTCTCTTTTGACAGACAAAAATTCATTTCCGATTTCTGTCAGGAATACAATGACATGAAGTCTTTTGAGGCTGCTATCCTTGAACTGGTGCTTGACAGGCAAAAAGAACAATACACCTTGATACTCAACAGCCTGAAAACCGAAATAGAAAAGAGCATACAGGCTTATGAGGTGTGCCCGTTGAGTGATAGTGCCGTAGAGCGTGCTTGCTATCGACACATGGAAAGGTATTCCCTTGAAATTGAAGCCCAACAGGATGTAACAAGGAGCCTAAGCAAGCCGCTGAATGAAGCCAACAACAGGTATGATTCCATTGGCTACAGGGAACATACTGCCGAAGAGGAAAAACAGGCTGAAAAAGAATATGAACGCTGCAAGGCTGAATATGACAAGGAAAGAGCCAAACTGAATGAACTCTATGACCAGCAAAAGGCAGCAAGGAAAGAGGCATTCCAATATATGAAGAACCGTTGTGCGGACATGTACCGTCAAAGCTGCCTTTTTCTGGATATATTGAAGAAATACATTCCTGACGGGAAACGACAGGACGAGCCGGGCAAGCCAATCAGTCAGCAGGAAACGGCGGATGAACAACAAGAGTATTTCTGCATGAAATTGCTTTCGCTCATTCATGAGGTATGTGTTGGAGAACAGTTCGAGGA
>UQUV01000019.1 GCA_900544305.1 uncultured Porphyromonadaceae bacterium | reverse complement strand
GCTTTGTGGCGGAAGCCGCTTAGCCGATATGTTGAATTTTTAACGGACTATTAAATTTTAAGAAAGTCCCCATTTATCTTACTAAAAACAAACATCAGAGGGCCATTGGGAGTGAAACTTAATTGATTGTTACCGTTGTCAGTATAAATTTGATGCTTGTCACCCAAACCAAATTTCTTGTAATCGGGATTTATACTCAACCAACGTTCTCCATCACTTTTATCCAAAACCTTAAATTCAACGTCAGCAGGCAATACCTCATCAACAATCAGGTAATAATGTCCGTCATTCATGTTTTGGAATTCCCATTGAGCCAATTCTTCTGCAGTTGAAGCCCAATTGGTCATTGTTCCAGTCAAATAAATACCGCTTCCGGCATTTGCAACAAAAGCAACCAGTGCGAAAAGCACTGACATAAGTGTAGTTTTTCTTGTCATAATACTAATTTTAAGTTTATAATAGAATTGTCATTTACATTATAAAAATTGAAATAAGGTATTCACTTCACGGTGGAAATTCATAGGTTATCTCAACAACAATTGTTTTTCAAACGCAAATGTAACCATTATTATCACCCAAGCAAACAATATCTGCATTTTTAACACAAATAACTCGCAATAAAGCCCAAATATCCTATTACTAAAATGTCTGGCAACGCATCAATAGAAAACGGGAACCCTTCCTTTTCGGCGGATTCCCATTCCAAATTTGATTACCGTTTAACCATATAGGTTATTTCACAGCCACTTTCACCACCTTGCTGCCTACGCTTACAAGATAGATACCGGCCGGAACTTTAACAATTGTTTCACCTTCGCTCAAAAGCGCGCCGCTCAATGCAAACACCTTCACACCTTCGGCAGCACCCTCAACGCGAATTTCACCCGCACCGCCAATCACTTTCACATCGGCAGCCTCAACATCAGCAACAGAAGAGGGATCGCTTGTCGGCACCAAAACAAACTCACCGGTTTTAAGATTAACCATTACAATATACCAACCGGCATCGGTGAAGACAAATCCGGTACACCCCTTAAATAAACTACCAGGTCCTGCATTTTCAACCAAGCCCCAGACATAAGCCGAATTGTATTCCGGTTTCTCATAGATTTGCCATGAGCTATATGCAGCTATACCTCCTGATTTTTTCAAATTTATCGTACCGCTATATTCTCCTTCATTTTCTGTCGATTCCAATTTGGAATTCACATCACTCCATTCCCAATCTGTATTATCACCGTAAACATAGACACACTTCGGGAAATTAATCAGAAGCGCCCGTGTCTTGATATCAAAGAGAATCTGTGAGCAGGAAACATCTGATAACAAAGTTACATTCGAAGGTTCCGAATTAGCTGTTTTATTTTGAAGTATCAGGGATTCACCGGGCACGACATCACAAGAGCCATTAGTTGGCCCACCATAATTACATCCGACGGACCAATCAGCATCAGCAATTTTAAACGTTCCTGCCGGCAAAACTTTATCCTTCAATCGGTATACGCCATTTCCCACATATTCGAATTTCCAATCATCAACAGCTTCCCATCCATTCACCTCTCCACGAAAATAAAGCTCTTTGAACAAGTCATTACCAAAAATCTTCAATGTTGCGCCATCTACCGTTTCAGTCAGAGTAATGCTACTGCATGCCATTGCAGAAGCCAAATTAAAATTTTCTCCGCCCTTAGCCATGGAATATTCACCATAATCCAAATTTTCTCCATTTGAGCCATAAACAACCGCACCATCCAAGGATTTTATGCAGAACTCTCCACTCAGTGTAGTCTCTCCCAATACAAATACGGCATCACCCATACGAGTAAAGCTCAAATCTGTAACTGCTTCATCTACAAAATCAATCCTGTAATTCTTATCCTCACCGGCAAGGGTTAAAAGCAATTCTCGGTTAGCTTTATCAAAGCGAATTTCCGAACAAGTAGCATCGCCAAGCAAATGTAAATTAGAACTCGACCTTTCAATCAATCCATACGCTACACCCGGAACGATTGCAGAACTCGCACCGCCAAAATCCACATCGGTCCACTCAGCATCACCAATCTTAAAATCTCCTGCTGGCAATAATTTGTCGGTAAGAATAAAAACATTCGGATCGGCAGTTTCCTGAAACTCCCATTCAGCTTTGGTTTCGTCCGTGGCATCATTAAGCCAACCATTTACGTCTCCTCTCAAATAGATACCGCTACCTGCATTTGCGACAAAAGCAATCAATGCAAACAGCACAGACATTAGTGTAGTTTTTCTTTTCATAATACTATTTTTTATTGTACAACTTCATTTTTGAATTGAAACAGGCTTTTACTTCCCTATAAAATCAATTGGTTATCCCCTATGACAAATGTAAACAATGTTATCTTTTAAACAAACAATCACTACCATTTTAACACATTCAATTTAAAAATTCCCGAACATGACCGGTCGAAAAATCATTTATAAAAAATCCGAACAAAAAACTTTTCCTGCAAATAGTTTGAAAAATAAAATAACATTCCTATCTTTGCACTCGCTGAAAATCAGCGAAACAATTCAATCTATGGAGTGATGCTCGAGTGGTTGAAGAGGCACGCCTGGAAAGCGTGTATACGTCAAAAGCGTATCGGGGGTTCGAATCCCCCTCCCTCCGCAAAATACAAGGTGTAAATCAGTACGATTTGCACCTTTTTTCTTTTAATCTCAACGACATTTCTTTTTATACTCCATCAGTCGCCGTACAATAGCCAAATCCTTATCACATTCTACACTGATTGGCAATGGGATAAGTTTTCCAGATGGAGGAGTCTGCTGAAAACATTCCTTGATATCCTGCGGTATATCCAGTTCCAATACTCCTTGCTTGTATTTTTCGGTAAAGAATACAACTATCCGAAATGCTTGGTCATAGACATGCACCCAGCCAAGATTCTTTTTCCGCCACATCAATTTACCCAACCAGGCTTTTCCGTCGTTATAGTAATTCCACATTATTTCTATTTCGGACTCCCGAAGTTGCTGCCGCAGCTGTAGATATAAAGTAAACGTCTGTTGCAAAACTTGCTCAAGAAGCCCGTCATCTGGCTGCTGATTCTTATCGGTCAAAGCGAGGCTTTTCATAAAGTGACTTGTTAGATTAAGTGATACATGATATTTCGATTATAGCTGCCAACTGCGTGTATTTTTTTACCTTACACCTACATTCAGCACTTCTCAAATATACTCTTAATATATGAAAATTCAAAGTTTTTTAAATCATAACGCAGTCGTATCAATCCCTCAGAAAACGACTCTGGGCAGCCGCTGTGTGCGACTGCCCAGAGGTCAGTATGGTTGAATTTCAACGATTAGCCTTGTTTCTTTGCACGGAGGCTGTCCCAAGTAAGATAGCCGATAAGCAGCAAGTACATCACAACGCCTGTGATTTGGAGCGTTGTTTCGTCGATAGAGTGAGAATATTCAAATCCTGCAAAACGCATACCTGCGCTGACAACACCCATCAATGCACCGCCGGCAATAAATCCGGAAGCAAGCAGCGTACCGCGTTCCTGACGTGCGCTGTTGAGTTCCTTGTCCTTGGAACGGTTGCTGACAAACCAGCTGATAAGACCGCCCACCAACAGCGGAGCATTGAGTTCCAACGGAATGAACATACCCAATGAGAATGCCAATGCCGGAACACCCAGCCAGTTCAGCAGCACGGCGAGAATAGCGCCGACACCGTAGAGCATCCATGGAGTGTTGCCACCCATCATCAACGGCTCGATAACAGCTGCCATGGCGTTAGCCTGCGGAGCGGCAAGGGCATCAGGACCAGAGAAGCCGTAAACCTTGGCAAGGATAAGGATAACACCGCCTACGGTAGCAGCCGAAACAAATGTTCCGACCAGTTTCCAAGACTGCTGCTTTTGCGGAGTGCTACCCAACCAGTAACCGATTTTCATATCTGTCACCATACCGCCGGCCATTGACAGCGCGGTACAAACCACACCACCGATAATCATGGAAGCTACAATGCCGGAAGCACCGTTCAAACCGATAGCCACGAAAATGGCAGAAGCGATGATCAGTGTCATCAATGTCATACCTGAAACCGGGTTAGTACCTACAATCGCAATAGCGTTGGCCGCTACGGTTGTAAACAGGAAGGCAATCACAGTCACCACGATAAAGGCCACGATAGTCTGGAACAGGTTGTGGATTACTCCAAAATAGAAGAACACGAATGTAACTACGAGAGCGGCAATAAGCGCAAACGTAAGCACCTTCATGGAAATATCTTTCTGAGTGCGCACCACGTTAGTAGCAGCGCCGCCTTTGCCTTTTAGTTCACGGCCAGCCAAGCCTACAGCACCGCGGATAATGCCCCACGACTTGATGATACCGATGATACCCGACATGGCAATACCGCCAATACCGATGTAGCGAGCCTGTCCGGAGAACAATGTCTCGGCAGCAACGTCGGGCTGGCTCATACCCAAAAGCGGAACAATCACATACCAGATGAACGCACTACCGGCAAAGATGATAAACGAATATTTCAGTCCGACGATAAAGCCCAAACCGAGCACGGCTGCACCCGTATTGATTTTGAAAAGCATTTTTGTCTGTTCGGCAATTTCTGCACCGAGGGCTGTGGCTTTCGTAGAAAGCGTTTCGCTCCACCATCCGAATGTTGACAGAAGGAAGTCGTAGATACCGCCCACCAAACCGGCAACGATAAGCGGTTTGGCCTGATTGCCGGCCTTTTCGCCTGAGATAAGTACCTGAGTGGTAGCCGTAGCTTCAGGGAAGGGGAATTTTCCGTGCATGTCAGAGCAGAAATACTTGCGGAACGGAATGAACAGCAGGATACCCAGCACACCGCCCAGCAGAGAGCTAAGGAAGATTTCAAGGAAGCTCACTGTAATGGCGTCGCCATAAGTGGCCTGAAGAATGTAGAGCGCAGGAAGCGTGAAAATGGCACCTGCCACTACGATACCCGAAGAAGCACCGATGGACTGGATGATGACATTCTCGCCCAGAGCATTCTTTCTACGCATCGCACCCGACAAACCTACGGCAATGATGGCAATAGGTATGGCAGCTTCAAACACTTGTCCCACTTTCAAGCCCAGATAAGCAGCGGCTGCACTGAAAATCACGGCCATCAGCAGACCCATAGTCACAGAATAAGGAGTCACCTCCGGATACACCTTGTCGGGACGCATCACCGGAACATACTGTTCGCCCGGCTTCAGCTCGCGAAAGGCATTTTCAGGGATATTCAATCCCTCTTTCTTCTTTTCGTCTTGCATTGGTCTTTATTTATTAATTAAATTTCATTTCGAGGTTATCTCTGCGAAGATACGAAAATCTGACGGTTTTTCCCGACTTTTTGTAAAAGAATGTTTTCAGTTAGAGGTTATGGGTTAGCGGTTATAGGTTATTGTATATAAATTAGGAGTTATAGTATATGAGTTAGAGGTTATAGGTTTGAGTATATGAATTAGGGATTAGAGGTTAGGGTTTACAAATTTCCGGAAAAACACACTCCTCCACCAATGGCCCATAAATTCCAACATTAAACTACCCACTCGAACCTATACACCCTAACCTATAACCCATATACCCTAATCCATACACTCTAATCCATATACCTCTACCCCCTACACCATCCCCCCGAAATAAAAAAAGGCACCCTTGCGGATGCCTTTCTGTTGGTTTATGCTATTTAGAGTTGATTACAAGTTTGCAACATTGTATTTTGCAAATTCTTTATCAACAGCAGCTTTAGCTTTCAAAGAGCTGTCCATAGCAACAGCCTTGCGAAGGTTAGCGTAAACGCCTTGTTCGTTGCTTGTGCGAGCAGCTATAACAGCCATCATGTAGTAAGTAGTAGCGTTAGGATTCTTAACGGCGTTCAAAGTAGCCTGTGCAGCGCTATAGTCGTTAACGAGGATCTGAGCAAGAGCAGCGTTGTTTGACTTAGTGTCACCGAATGCCTTAACAGCTGTCTGATAGTCGCCTTGTTTGATGTAGTAAACACCCATAGCGTCGTTCAAACCTTCAACACCAGCAGCGCTACCGAAGCTTTCGCGAGCACCAGCATAGTCCTTGTTCAACATCTTGATAAGACCAAGGTTCATCTTCACTTCGTTGCTTTCCGGAGCCAGTTTAGCAGCCTTTTCGAAGTTAGCCTTAGCTTCGTCGTAGTTACCTTCTACGAATTGAGCTTTACCAAGGTTGTTGAAGCAACGGAAATCGTTCGGATACAACTTAGCAGCTGTAGCGTAGATTTCTACCTTTTGCTTGTTGTCGTTAGTCAAAGTTGCGCAATAAAGAAGTTCGTCTACAGAAAGTTTAGAAGCGTCTTCTTTGTATTGAGCCTTGATTTCGTCATCGCTGCGGCCGATTGTGTTGATAGAAGCAGTGATGCGAGAGTAACGCAATTGCGGAAGGATTTCGTCAGCAAGCTGATCGAATACTGAAGAAAGGTTACGGATTTCCTTTTCGCGTTGTTCCGGATCTTTGTACATTGAAAGTACGCTCAAGATAAGGTCCTTATCCTGGATGTTGCTTTGAGAAACGAGTTTCTGGAAGCCTTCCCAGTCTTGTGCAGTATATTCAGAAGTCAAGTCACCGTAGTTAGCGATTTCTTCGTCCTTCAAGTTCTTTTCTACATATTTCAATGTAGTCTTTTCACGATTAGCAGAAAGTTTTTCGTTGAACTTCACACCACCATCAGGAGAAGCGAATGAAGAAACGTGGATGCCTTCGATTTCCTTGTTATCAGCAGAGCTTGCTGCCTTAACAGTTTCGTTGAAGCCAGTAACTTCTTCTTTCTTCAATTCCTTAGAACGGATGTTAGCCTGGTTGATAAGGAACATGATGTCAGCATCATATTTTTCGTTGATGATGCGTTGGTATTTGTCAGCTGCAGTTGCAGGGTCAACTGTAGAAGCGTCAGCCAAAGTTGCAGTAGCAAGAACACCTTCGCCAACCTTTACACGAGGAAGAACATAAGACTTCTTACCTTGAACTACGTTGAAGTCAAGATAAAGTTCGCTGTCCATCATGCCCGGATTGTAAGCGAAAGTAGCAGGGATAGAAACTGTTCCACCTTCTTTGTAGCTGATAACCGGATTGTTGCCTTCTACCTTTTCACCTTGGAAAGTGTAAGCCTTAGAAGCTACGGCAGTAGAGTCTGTTCCGTAAACGAGATACGGAGTAACTGTTACTTCAGCATTCTTCTTGAAGAATTTTTGAGGAACATTTGCTGTAATAGTGGCAGGAACCTGGTCGCCTACAACTGTAAGCGGAGTCGGGTTAGTTGTAAAATAGTCAGAAGCGAAAGGGCTCATCTTCTTGTTACAACCGGTCAATGCTACAGCTGCACCGACCATTAGATACATACCTAATTTTTTGTTCATAGTTATTAGTATTGAAATTAAAATTCTTTCTTTATGCAAAGATAATGCAATCCATCATATATTAAGATAACATTGCACTTTTTTTTGACTTTTTGCCGTTATCAAATGCAAAGATAAGCGGCTTTTCCCCTTTTTTGTACTATAATTTTTAAAAATATAGTTAAAACATTTATTTTAAAGGGATTTATATTGAGAAAACAACAAAAGGCCGAATTTGTTCATGCCGACTATCAGACCACTGTTTTTTCCCTTTTCGCAATATTTTTCCAGCAACGACACTACTTTTGCCGAAAAAACAGACCATGAACACACAGGAAAAACAGAACTACGGCAAGGCACTGGCCGATGCCGCCCGCGAAGCATGGGAAACGCTGGAATCCATGCGCGCCAAACGACAACGCAACAAGAACTACACCTACGGCAACCAGTGGTGCGACATCATGACCGACGAATACGGCAATCGGACGACGGAATACCGCCACTTGAAAGAGAACGGCAAGGACCCGCTGTCGAACAATCTCATCCGCCAGTTGGTGAAAAGCGTAATCGGCCGGTTTCAGGCCATGAATACCGACGACGGCGAGGCAAGCACGGCATTGGCAGCCAACGCCGCCACGGAACTCGACAGCCGCGCTTTCGAGGAATTCCTCATTTCCGGCTGCTGCTTCCAGAAAGTATGGCAATCGGCCACTAATGGCCAACCGTTTGCCCGCATCGACAACGTCAACCCGGAACGGATGTTCCTCAACCCTACGGCCGATGTCAGGGGCTGGGACTGCGAACTGATAGGCCAGTTGCACGACTTCTCCCCTTCCGACCTGCTGGAACGCTTTGCCGAAGGAAGCCGCAGCAGAGCCGTCCAACTGTTGCAACTGTTTGACCATGTCGGCCACACAACGGCTACACACCAGCTTGCCGACACACCGACAGCGGGCAGTTTCAGCCAATGCACCGTGCCCGGAAAAATCCGTATCATCGAACTTTGGAAACGGGAAAGCCGCGAAGCCTATGAATGCCACGACCGGAAAACCGGCGAAATTTTCACTGTCGGCCTGCACGACAAAGCTGCCATAGAGGAAGAAAACAGACAACGGCAGCAGAACGGTGAGCCGACCACAGCCACACGCTGGACGCTGCAACGCCATTGGCGGTGTTACTGGCTGACACCCGACGGCGACATCATCAGCCAATATGATTCGTCCTACCGCCACCGCTCCCACCCTTTCGTGTTCAAGCTGTACCCACTGACCGACGGCGAAGTTCATTCGATGGTGGAGGACGTAATCGACCAGCAGAAATACGTGAACCGGCTCATAACCCTTGTCGACCACATTATGGGCGCAAGCGCGAAAGGCGCACTGCTCTACCCCGACAATATCCTGCCGGAAGGCTACACTTGGGAGGACCTTCGCTACGCATGGTCGAAGCCCGATTCAATTATTCCCTATCATCCTCGCGGTGCCGGCGACAAGCCACAGCAGGTGTCGGCCAACGCAACGAATATCGGCGCCTACGAAATGCTTGACCTGCAAATGAAGCTTTTTGAACAGATTTCCGGTGTATCGGGCGTGCTGAAAGGACAAACGTCACAACCCGGCGCCGGCATCCAGCTCTATGAAAAGGAAATCGAAAATGCCACCATCGCCCTCAACGACATATTCGAAACCTTCAAGGCTTTCCGCGCCCAGCGCAACGAAAAACTCGCGGCCGTATAATCATTCCTGGCGTACTGTTGGAAATTTGGAGCAATTTCCTTACCTTTGAAAAAGAAAGGAGGCGGCAGCAACGGTCGCTTCCGGTTTTCAAATCAGCAAAAACGACAAAGAATGAATATCACCGTTTATTTATCATCGAAAACGAACATCGACCCTGATTTCAGCAAAGCCGTAGAGGACTTGGGAAAAGGCATCGGAGCAATGAAGGCACGCCTGATTTATGGCGGCTCGAACGCCGGACAGATGCACCTGCTCGCCACAACGGCAAAAACGGCAGGAGCAACCGTCACGGGCATAATCCCGGAAACCTTCCGCCAGATTGCCGACCCGGTGGTCGACGAAATGATTTACACGCTCGACCTGAACGAAAGGAAAAACAAGCTCATTGCATTGGGACAGATATATGTGGCGCTGCCGGGCGGCATCGGTACGCTCGACGAGGTGATGGCAACACTGGCAGAAATGACCGTGGCCAGAAAATACTCGAAACCCATCATCCTCATCAACGTGAAAGGCCTGTTCAACCCCTTTGTCGAGCAGCTGAAAAAGTTCACCGAACTGAACCTTGCTGACCCCGAAGCTGTTAATGTAATAAAAATAGTCAACACGGCTGACGAATGTATAAATCTGATAAAAACCATAAATTCTTGAGACGATGACAAAAAAAAGTAATGTTTACACAGCAACCGGCGACAAAGGAACAACCTCATTGGTCGGCGGCAAAAGAGTTTCCAAATGCGACATCCGCATTGAAGCCTACGGCACGGTAGACGAGCTGAACTCTTTTATCGGTCTCCTTGACAACCTGCACAACATTCCAAGCGAAACCAAGATATTTTTGCGCGTAGTGCAAAACAAGCTTTTCAACATCGGAGGCTACCTGGCCAACGACAAGCAGACAAAAGTGGACGGACTCGACACGGAGGACATCGAGCGCATTGAATCAGAAATCGACCGTCTTGACGCAGAGCTCCCGCCGTTGCGCAACTTTGTTCTTCCGGGCGGTACCCGAATTTCATCAATGGCACACGTATGCCGCACCGTAACCCGCCGCTGCGAACGCGCCATTGTAGCACTCGCCGAAGAAGCCACAATCGACCCGAATGTGATAGTCTATATCAACCGTTTGAGCGACTTCTTCTTCGTTTTAGCAAGATTTAACAATATTCACAATCAAATCGAAGAAATTTTCTGGGATAAAGATTGCAAATAATGTTTTATATTGTATTTTTGCGACGTTTTTTAATCGACAAAAATTATGTATTGGACTCTTGAACTTGCATCAAAACTTGAAGATGCACCTTGGCCAGCAACCAAGGAGGAACTTATCGACTACGCTATGCGTTCGGGTGCACCTCTTGAAGTAATTGAAAACCTTCAGGAAATGGAAGATGAAGGCGACGTGTATGAATGCATCGAAGATATATGGCCTGACTACCCAAGCAAAGAAGACTTCTTCTTCAACGAGGAAGAATATTAATAGCAACGCATAGGCTAAACAAAAATCTCAGCGCGACAGACAATCCATTTGCCTGCCGCGCTGATTGTTTTAAGGCCTTTTAACCCAAATCGGTCGTTAGACTTTATGATAGATTTAGCGCTGCTGCCAGGCAAATACTGTTGCACCAATCTAATCAAAAGGTGTGTTCACAATACTTGTAAACAGTTCGTATAACGGTTCGTAAAAGAAAACAAGAACCATACATTATACCCTTAAAGGTATAATGTATGGTTGCGATGCATTGTTTATACCCAATATGGTATAATTCAAAACAATTCTGTATATTTGTACCCAAACTGATATAATTTACGATATGAATATGCTATCAGCCACAGTCAAATCGTTGCGCAAGCAATTCAATATGACACAGGAGGAGCTTTCCATCAAGTCAGGTGTCGGACTAAGGTTTGTCCGTGATCTGGAACAGGGGAAACCTACCTTGCGTCTTGACAAGGTAAATCAATTGCTTGATTTCTTCAATTATGAGATGGTTCCACAACCAAAACAATATAAACAGCGATGAAACGGGCAAATATATATTATAAGGATGTATTGGCAGGAGTCCTTACGGAAGGGGATGACGGTTATGAATTCCATTATCTTCCGGAATATCTGACATCGAATGAAGCGAAACCAATCAGCCTGACCATGCCTTTGCGGAAAGAGGTTTACAGAAGTAATGTGCTCTTCCCCTTCTTTGACGGACTTATTCCTGAGGGATGGCTCTTGGATGTAGCATTGCGTAATACAGATATAAGTCTGCTTGACAGAATGTCTCTGCTGCTGCTTTGCTGCCAAGACTGTATAGGAGCCGTAAGTGTTGAACCTGTAGTAGAGGTGGAAAGTGGAAATGAGTAAATGCTTGTATTGTTACCGTCCGCTTGAAAAGGGGGAGAAGGATTTTCATGCCAAGTGTGCAAGGAAGTTCTTTGGCACTGAAAAAGCTCCGGCTCTGGATTACAGTTGTGAAGAATTGGAAAATCTGGCCTTGCAGGTCATCAAAGACCAGACGTCCCTTACTGGAGTCCAGCCAAAATTGTCCTTGCATCTTAATGAACATGAAGGAAGTCAACGGTTGACTATTGTGGGATTATGGGGAGGCTTTATATGTAAGCCTCAAACAATACAATTTGACCAGATGCCGGAAACAGAAGACCTGACCATGCATTTGGCAGAATTGGCTAAAATCGACATAGTGCCACATACATTGATGCGTATGGCTGACAATAGTCTGTGTTACCTGACAAAGAGGATTGACCGCTCAAGTACCGGTGAAAAGGTGGCGATGGAAGACATGTGTCAGTTGACAGAAAGACTGACTGAACATAAATATAGAAGCAGTTATGAACATATCGCCAAAGCGATAGTACAATATTCTTCAATGCCCAAAATGGATGTGACAAATTTCTTTGAAGTTGTGTTATTTTCATGGATTACAGGCAATAATGACATGCATCTGAAGAATTTTTCATTGTTTGAACCGAATGATGGCAATATACGCCTGACTCCAGCTTACGATATGCTGAATGCCGTAATTTTAAGCCCAAAAGATGAGGAGGAATTGGCCTTGACTTTGAATGGGAAAAAGAAAAAGCTGAAACGGTCGGATTTCATAACATCAGGTATGACAATGGGTGTTGAACAGAAAACAATTGAACGTCTTATAGACAAGTATGCAAAACTTTTGCCTGAAATGAAAATGCTTATCGGCAATTCGTTCCTAAATGATGAGTTTAAAGACAAATATACAGAGCTGATTGTTGAGCGTATCGGTAGAATCATGGAATAGTATTCTACCTGTCACCACTATTAATTATATCGCCCCAGACGGCGTGGTTTATTTGTGCAAATTCATTGATTATTACATAACACACTGATAATCAATATAGATAATTTATTCAACGAGGAAGAATACTAATAGCAACGCATAGGCTAAACAAAAATCTCAGCGCGACAGACAATCCATTTGCCTGCCGCGCTGATTGTTTTACGGCCCCTGTTCCTCTATTGAGAAAATAGCATTATTGAAGAATAAAGAATTATAGAATTTGATATAGATGCATTTATTATTGTTATCTTTGTTTCTGACCGTTCCAGATTATGTTATTGGTCATTATGTAATTCTTAAATAAAGAAATTATTATGGGTGAAAATAATGGTTTAAATCAATTGGGTGAGCTTCATAATGCAGTTCATATCATAAAGAATGCGATTCTTAATAGTCAGGAACGTGCTTTAGGTCTAATAAATCAGGAGCAATTGGCATTATACTATGGCATTGGAAGATTTATATCAGTTAATACCAGAAATAAGAATTGGGGTAAAGGATTTATAGAGGCACTTAGTGAACAGTTGCGTAAAGAACTACCTGGATTGAGAGGATTTTCTGCCCCTAGTCTACGAAAAATGCGAACTTTTTACGAAGAATGGGGAACAGAGAAAGTTTTATATTCAGTTTGCGTTTGAAACCAAAGCCAAGGTTGATGAATTAGAGAAAATGATAAATGATGATTTATATAATCATCAGGGCCAAATACCGAATAATTTCAAAAAAAATATTCCAGATAAGCTTCAAGCATATCGAGCCATCTCAATGTTTAAGGATGAATATTTACTCGACTTTATTAATGTGGAAGAATTATTTGTACGTGATAAAGACAGAGATGAGCGATTGATCGAGCAAAGTATTGTGCAGAATGTAAAAGAATTTATTATGACATTCGGCAAAGACTTCACATTTGTGGGAAATCAATATCATTTAGAGAAATATGGAGTTGAAGAATTTCCTGATTTGCTGTTTTTCAACAGAGAACTTGCATCTCTAGTTTGTGTAGAATTGAAGGATGGTCCATTTAAGCCCGGATATCTTGGTCAGTTGGCTGCATATCTTCGTATTCTTGACGATGAGGTCCGTAAACCAAATGAAAATCCTTCCATTGGCATTATTCTTTGTAAAAGCGCAAATAAAAGATTTGTTGAGTATGTTATCCAAGATTACGATAAGCCTATGGGTGTTGCAACCTATAAGACCTCTGCAGATATGGATGAACGACTCAAAAAGCTACTTCCACCAATTGAAGAATTGGAGAAGTTACTTTAATCATTAAAAGAAACAATGAAGCTTACTCCATTCTACTTTTGTTTGTCAAAATAACATGTAATTTAGACAACTTGTTGAACATAACGACTAAACAACTTTCTTCAACGAGGAAGAATATTAATGGAGACACAATGATATGATTATTTCCGGCGGAATTTGTCGCAATACTGCGACGGAGTCATTCCGGTCTGCATCCGAAACATTCTGCTCAAATGTTGGGGATAGTCAAACCCCAAGTCATAAGCCGCCTGAGCAACAGTCATTCCGTCCGCCAGTTTGTTCTTCGCACATTGGACAATAAACTGACGGATATAGTTGCTGGCAGTGTCGCCAGTCATCCGCTTTACAACGTCACCGAAATAATTCGACGACAGGCACAATTTGTCCGCACAATACTGCACAGAGGGCAGCCCCAATTCCATCTGCAAATTTTTGTCGTAATAGTCGCGCAACAGAGCATTGAAGTTCATCAGAATATCCGAATTCGCCAATTTCCGGGTCAGAAACTGCCGATTATAGAACCGTTGGCAAAAGTTCAGAACAAGTTCTATATATCCTACGATAATGGCATCCTGAAGTTCGTCGTGCTTTTTCTGAAGTTCTTCCTGCAACTGCCGCATGAGCGACACAAAAATATCGTGTTCCTCGTCTGTCATATGCAGAGCCTCGTTCACCCGATAGTCAAAAAAGGAATATTCCTTGATTTTCTTCTCCAAAGGAGTGTTGTGCAGCAAATCGGGATGGAAAAGCAACGCCCAACCCGTCAGCATCACCTGTTCACCATTGTCTTCCTTACCTCCAATCTGCCCGGGAGCAACACAAATGACGGTTCCCTTTTTATAGTCATACTTTCCACATCCGTAGGCCAAATCAATATCCGCCTCATCATGGAAAAAGATTCCGTAGACATCATAATTGTTCAGACTGTGACGCACGGGTGACACAGCCTCATAACTTATGACACTGACCAAAGGATGGGTATCAACATGCCCAAGCCAACTGCTGTAGTCACCGACATTCCGAATTTTCCTAATCCTGCCCATTTCAGTCCCAAACATTTTTTATCCGAAAATCAAATTCCATCTTCGTTGTAAAGATAGCGAAAAGAGAGCAGAGAGACAAACGACAACTTGTTTTTCAAGCACATCTATCCCACAACGTATCCTATCACATGTAAAGATACGGAAAATCCGTAAAAATGGTACAAACTCCCCACATATCGTTACAAACGTTTCCGCCGTGGCAAATAATTTTGCATTGTAAATAAAAAGGAAATGCTTAAAGATATACCCGCCGAGCTGTATCATGATGAAACGGTCAGCTTCATTGCCGACCGCTATCACACGACGACACAGCACATAATAGCCAGCTTCCTAATCCAGGACGGAGTAAATGCAAAAACCGACCGACAAAAACCCATCGTCCTGGAAGAAAACGAAATGGAGATACTGAGGGGGCTGACGGATTACATTCATTTAAAACGAAGAGAATTATGGACAGAAGAGATTTTTTAAGAGTGTCATCATTGGCTACATTATCGGCCATAGGCACATGGACAGGCTTATCGAATGTTCTTCCACAAACCTCACCAACAGCAGAGCCCCGTACGCCCGGCCAATCGAATACGCCTCAAGACATGGAACACCGCAAGCTCGGCAGGCTGGACGTGTCGGCTATCGGTCTGGGATGCCTTCCGATGGTGGGTTACTATGGCGGAAAGTATGAGAAAAAGGAAATGATTGCCCTCATCCGCAGAGCATATGAAAAAGGCGTGACCTTTTTCGACACAGCCGAAGTCTACGGCCCCTACACCAGCGAGGAATGGGTGGGCGAAGCTCTTGCACCGTTCCGCAATGAAGTGAAAATCGGCACAAAATTCGGTTTCGGCGTTGAAGAAGGCAAGCCGACCGCCCTAAACAGCCGCCCCGACCACATACGCCGCGCCGTCGAAGGCTCTTTGAAACGACTGCATACCGACCACATCGACCTGCTGTATCAACATCGTGTCGACCCACAGATTCCGATGGAGGACGTGGCCGGTACTGTGAAAGAACTGATGGAGGAAGGCAAAGTGCTGCATTGGGGATTGTCGGAAGCCAGTGCCCGGTCCATCCGCCGTGCTCATGCCGTATGTCCTCTTTCAGCCGTACAGAGCGAGTATGCCATCTGGTGGCGCGAGCCGGAAACGAAAATATTCCCAACTCTTGAAGAACTGGGAATCGGCTTCGTACCCTATTGCCCGTTAGGCCGGGCATTTCTCACCGGCGTTATCAACGAGAACAGCCGGTTCAAGCGTGGCGACCGCCGATGGAACCTGCCTCAATTTACCCCGGAAGCGCTGAAACACAATATGCCACTCGTCGCACTTGTCCGCCGTTGGGCCGAACGCAAAGGCATCACTCCCGCCCAATTTGCGCTCACTTGGATGCTGTCGCGCAAATCATGGATTGCACCGATACCCGGCACAACGAATCCCCTACATCTTGACGATTTCCTCGGTGCCGCCACTGTCCGACTTTCAGCGTGGGAAATGGAGGAATTCGACAAGGAATATGCAAAAATCGACCTGATGGGACATCGTGCCGACCCGTTTACAGAAAGTCAAATCGACAAATAATATTCAGACTTATGGACTTTGTTACACTCAACAATGGCATAAAGATGCCGATGCTTGGCTTCGGCGTCTTCCAGGTGACCGACAACGGCACTTGTGAAAAAGCAGTCAGCGATGCCCTCGCAATCGGTTACCGCCTTATCGACACGGCATCTGTCTATGGTAACGAACGGGCCGTAGGTGCTGCGCTCGGCAAAAGCGGCATTCCTCGTGAGGAGCTGTTCATCACCACCAAAGCATGGATTTCCGAAATGGGATACGCCAACACTCTCCGAGCGTTCGACTCGTCGCTGGCAAGATTAGGCCTTGATTATCTCGACCTGTATCTGATTCACATGCCTTTTGCCGACTACTATGGAACCTGGCGTGCGATGGAAAAACTATACGATGAAAAACGGGTCCGTGCTATCGGAGTCTGCAATTTCGAACCTGACCGCCTGCTCGATTTGTGTCAAAACACGGATATTATACCGGCAGTCAATCAGATAGAAACCCATCCTTATACCCAGCAGACAGAAGCCATGCACATCATGCAGTCGCTTGGCATACAAATGGAAGCATGGGGACCGCTGGCAGAAGGAAGAAACGGTCTGTTTTCCAACCCTGTCTTGTCGGCCATCGGACAGAAATACAGAAAAACGGCGGCACAAGTCGTGCTGCGCTGGCATCTGCAGCGCGGAGTTGTCGCAATTCCGAAATCGGTCCACAAGGAACGCATGACAGAGAATTTCGAAGTCATGGACTTTCGTCTGTCCGAAGAAGAAATGCAGACAATTGCCGCAATGGATACCGGACACAGCCTGATTCTCGACCTTCATGCGCCTTTCGAAGTCGAAAGGCTGTATCAAATTCCATGCAACAACTGAAAACACCTATAAAACCTTTATCAAAATGAAGAAAATATTCATCATGCTGATACTTTCAGCAATAACAACCAATTTCATTATGGCACAGAAAAAGATAGTACAGACAGCCGGACGCGACCAGTTGGGAGAATTTGCGCCCAAATTCGCGGAACTAAACGACGATGTTCTTTTCGGTGAAGTGTGGAGCCGCACTGACAAACTTGGCCTGCGCGACCGCAGCCTGGTTACCATTACCGCACTTATCAGCCAGGGCATAACAGACAACTCTTTGACATTTCACCTCCAGTCGGCAAAGAACAACGGCATCACGCGCACGGAAATAGCCGAAATAATCACCCATATCGGCTTCTACGCCGGATGGCCGAAAGCCTGGGCAGCATTCAATCTCGCAAAAAATGTGTGGGCTGACGAAACAACAGACAGCGACAGCAAAGCTGCCTTCCAAAAAGAGATGATTTTCCCAATTGGAGAACCCAACACAGCCTATGCAAAATATTTCGTCGGCAACAGCTACCTCTACCCCGTATCAAACCAACAGGCAAATATTTCCAATGTCACGTTTGAACCGGGATGCCGCAACAACTGGCATATCCACAAGGCCACTAAAGGCGGAGGACAAATGTTGATAGGCATCGCCGGACGCGGCTGGTATCAGGAGGAAGGCAAGGAAGCACAAGAAATCCTTCCGGGCACCGTCATTCACATTCCTGCCGGAGTCAAACATTGGCACGGTGCGGCCGCCGACAGTTGGTTTGCCCACCTTGCAATTGAAATCGACGGGGAAAACATGTCAAACGAATGGCTCGAACCCGTGACCGATGAAGAATACAACCGTTTGAAACATTAAACACCACCTTTATGTTCAAGACTATTTTAGCAATACTGACAATGATAGGGATACCATTTTCCCTGTGTTCACAACAAAAAACGAATATGGACAAGACTCAAGCAAACGCACGAATTCTCGTCGCCTATTTTTCCGCCACAGGCACCACAGCCAAAGTGGCAGAAAAACTGGCCGACGCAACAGCCGGAGAACTTCATGCAATAGTTCCGGCACAACCTTATACCGCCTCCGACCTCGACTGGAACGACAGCAGTTCCCGCAGTTCCAAGGAAACCCACAATCCATCCGTACGACCTGCCATCGGAGGAAAGGCATTCAGCACGGACCGTTTTGATGTCGTGTTTTTGGGCTATCCAATCTGGTGGGACATGGCACCAAGAATCATCAACACCTTCATTGAAAGCCACAACCTCGAGGGTAAAACAATCATACCGTTTGCCACCTCAGGCAGTAGCGGCATTTCCAACAGCATAAAAGTGCTGAAAGAAACATATCCCCACCTTCAGTGGAAAGAAGGGAAGCTACTCAATCATGCAAGCGACAATGACATCCGGAAATGGGTAAAGCAACTGGGATATTGATACCCATGCTCTATGACCAAATCGAACATTAGACTTTATGATAGACTTTTGCGCAGTTCTCAGACTGATTGCATTCTGCCTTTATCGAAAATGCAGTTGGCATTGAGAAAAGACAGAATGCAAAATGCTGCCAGCAGTGCGTAAGACGACTAAAAAGCCACCCAAACACGCTATTAACAACAAAACCTTTGTTGACCATCTTGGATGATAATAGCCGTTATACCCTTGAAAGTACAACGGCTATTGTTTTTTTCTCTTAACCTAAAATAAATATCAAAATCCTATTCCTCACTCAAATTCGAGAATCCGTATCCATTTTGCTGCGGCAACAGGCTCCAATCTGAAAAATACGGATTATTGAGCAACGATTCCGGAACTTCTCCCGACAAACAATTGCCGGAAATATCGAGGTACCTCAATTTCTTCAAATTACCCAATTCCGCCGGGATTTCGCCAAAAAGTGAACTATCGATGCATATCAGATATTCAAGTTGTTCGAGATTTCCAAGTTCTGCCGGCAATTCCGCTGATACGGTAGAAAAGGAAATTTCGAGATATTCCAACGTCTTTAGTTCCGTTACTGAACGAATATCACTAAACGGACACACTACAATTCTCAAGTTGCGCAATTTTTTAACATTCTTAACCCACTCGGGTAATGTGGATATTGGAGATGTCCCGAAAATTATTTCTCTGAGTTCAGGAAATACAGAAAAATCGGGCATTGTCCTGACAGCCTCTTCCGTCATTAGACTTAAAGAAAGAGCCACAACCTGTCCCATTCCATTAACACCTACTCCTTCAAACTCAACAATAGAATTCTCCTCTTTCCACGTATTCTTCACCGAAAAAGGAGCATTCTCCCCCCATTTCTGTCTCAACAGCAAAAGAGCCACTTTGTCAAACTCTCCGATTTCGGTATCAATAAGCTCGAAACCTTCCCGCTGGGGATTAAACCAGAAATTAGAATACATCTGACTACGTTTCAAAGATTTAGGCACCTGTCCCGTCAACTGATTGAATCTCAAGTCAAGCATTGAAATTGTTTCGGAAAGTTTGCCTAATGCTGAAGGTATTTTGCCACTAAGCCTATTGACGCTAAGCATCAAGGTCCCAAGATTCGACAAATTTGCCAACTCGGCCGGAATTTCGCCTGTCAGATTGTTGCCATCAAGGTAAAGTCCCGTCAAATCAGCTGCATTGCCAACTTCGACCGGTATTTCACCGCTAAGATTATTTCTACTCAAATCCAGTGCCTCAAGCCCCGGTATGCAGAAAAGCGCTCCACTAAGAGGACCCGTCAGACCTTGGTCAAAGAGTCTGATTTGAAATGTCTTCTTTCCTCCCGTTTTATTGACATTGATACCTTCCCAGTCACTCAATTTTCTATCCATTCTCCAATTCCATTCAGCAAGGGTACTTTCCGAAGTCAACTTACTGAAAACAGAATAGAGAATTTCTTTGGTAAACTGTTCCATGTCGTCAACGACAGTAACCGAGCATGTGGCCGAAAGGGAACCATCTTCCGACAGAATGGAGATTTCAGTCGTACCGGTACCGACGGCTGTCACCGCTCCGTTTTGGTCAACCTTGGCAACAGACTCATTTTCGGAACTCCAAACGACATTTTTATTCGAAGCATTTTCAGGAAATACTTGTGCTGAAAGCGACACAGTTTCGTATTCCTTTTCAAAAGAAAGCGTTGCGGCTGTGCGATTAATTGCTACCGCCTCCACAGGAACATAGCCATCAATATTTTCAGACTGACATCCAGCAACCATCAGAACAACGGCAGCCAACAACATAAAACGAAAAGCTTTCATCCGTAAAAAGATTTAAGTACTACAATCTACGATTTTTAAACATATTATTTACCTAATCAGGCACACATTCTTCGTTTGCGAATATACGAATTTAAAACAACAAATCATGCATCCCAACTGCATAAAAACGAGAAATCCCCGCCAGAGAGCTGACGGGGATTTCTACAAGTGAAAAAATCTTATTGTTTAACAAGAGTTGCCTTGAGCTGGTTAGCGTCACTCAAGTCAAGCGTTATCTTGTAAGTTCCTTTATCGGAAATTGTGCAGTTAGGAGCATTGAGCGTACCGAGGTCGTCAAAGCTACCACCAAGGCTTACATCCCAAGCGTTGTTAGCGAGGAATTTCAATTCACCGGGTTCCAACTCTACAGTACCTTCCCAAACGAGTCCGCCATTGTAAGTAAGGGCTGTTTCGTTGTCCCAACCGCCAGGAGTTGCGTTACCGATAACTCCGAACGAATTGATCTTAGTAGCAACGTAAGTCATTTCGTTAAGGTCGAGTTTGAAGTACATGACACCTGTTTCTTCCAGCGTGATGTTACCTCCGTGATCAGCCAAAGTTCCGGCTTCTGCACCGGCACCGTATTGAACCGGTTCCCAATCCAACTGAGCAGTGAACTTGAATTCGTTAGTACCGTCAAAAGTCATGTCAACGAAACCAGTCAGCACGTTTGACTCTTCCTCACATACGTAAGATGTTCCGGCACTTGCATTCCAACCGTTGAATGCACCTACAACATACAATACCGGAGTGTAGGCCTGAATCATATATGTGCGTTCGAGCATGTCGATACGAACTTTGTATTGGCCTGTTGTATTGATAGTGTAAGCTGAAGCTTCTTCACCCTGATACAATTTGCCATTTTCAGCACCCGGACCCCATGCATAAAGGAATTCATTACCCGGATCGTTCTTGGCTGCTTCAACGTCCTTAGCACCCATAAATTGGATATTGCCTTGTTGAAGCACAGTTGTCAATGAGAATACTGCATCGTCATAAACATCAGCATCGCTGTGTTCCAACTTAATGAGTGATTCGTCCCAACCCGGTCCGAACCAAGCGTCAGTTACGATATAGTAGGCTTCATCAACAAAGATACCCAAGTCAACCGGAGTTACTGATTGTTCTGTAGCGTTCAAATAAACATCAGCGCCACCGATTTTCACGCGAGTCGCTCCGTCAGAGAAATATGGAGCAAAACGGAAATGTACGGTACGGGCATTCGGAGTCTTTCCGAACAATGTGCGGAAAGCATTGTCCAAATCTGTTTTAGCCACTTTGCTATCAGTTGTGGCAACCAAAAGTTTGTCACTGAAATCGGCAGCAGAAGCAACCTCAACATTGTAAACGATAGTAGTACCTTCGTTCAGTTCCGGGCTCTTGACAGTCTTGATCAATTCAAGAGAATCGCCTTCAAATGTGTTCAAATTGATGGAAGCTGCCAATTCATTGCCAGATGCCACTTCCACACCTTCAACCGACATGACCGGAGCCTGCGGGTTGCTTTGCGGAATTGCTTCTTCGTACTCGTCGCAAGCAGTAAAACCGAGAGCGAGAGCAGACATTAAAAATATTCCTAATTTTTTCATATCAATCGTTTTCATTTGTGGCTTCCGCCCGGCGGACTATAAAAATGTCCGCCGGAGTCAGCCGTTTAAGGTTATTATTTTACGCTTGCTTTACCTGTTACAAAGTTCAAATAAACTTTCAAGCCTTGATTTGCTGTTACACGTTCCTGGTCACCGCCTGTTCCACGGTAAGCAATCTTGCCGTCGAAGAAGATGAACTCAGTGTGCCACCAGTCACCTGCCCATGGGTTACCTTCAAGATCCAACGGGTGGATACACAAGCGAAGTTCGCCAGTTGCTGCCAATGCCGGAGAAACGAAATCACCGTCAGCAGTTTCAGGAGCAACGAATGTCCATTCCGGCATATCGCTCCAACCGTTGTCACCCAAACCTGTACAAGCACCATAAACATATACATTAGCCGGGAAGACTGTCACTGTATAAAGAAGGTCACGACCTGACAAAGCAACAGAAACACCGAAGATATACCATCCGGACTTGTTTACTGTAATGTTCTTGTCGTTGTCGGCAGCAAATTCAAGACCTTCAACATTAGATACCAAAGTAGTTCCTTCATATCCGAAGTCACCGCCCCATTCAGCTTTCGTGTTGAACTTGAAGCCTTCGCCTTCTGCAACGTAGCGGATGCACCAGAACTTGTCAGGATTAGAGTGAACCGGAACCATTTCGGCAGCGTCCGACCATTCCCAACCGCAGAAGTTACCAATCATGTACATTGTAGTTGGCAATTCAACTGCCGGCAATGCAAAGTAAGGAATTACATTCAGCTTCACAGAGTTGGAAGTGATTTCAGAATCCTTCACCTGTGTATTGCTGAGCTGAGACTTAACGCGAACGTAAACAGGTACTGTACCTCCTGCTTCAGCCAAAGCTGCATCAATATCTGCCTGGCTTTCCCAACCGTAAGTTGTGCAGACACTCATTGCGAAATCGTTAGCATCGATATCGATGTCACATACGCTGTAAGTAGTCGACATAGCTACAGGAGTGGCAAAATCCTCTGTCTTTGACAGTTCAATCGTATATTTGCAGACAGCTGAATAACCGTAGTCCGGCTGAGAGAAAGTCAGGTTGAGAGCACCTGCATTCTGCAAATCATATACACCGTTGGCAAATTGCGGTGTGTTGAGCACAAAAGTTGTCGGTTTCTGATATTGTGCCACTATCAGTGACGGCTCATCGGTTTCACAGGAAGTGAACATCGACAGACCGGCTATCGCCAATAATAAATATTTCAATTTCATAGTATTCACTTTTTAAATGGATTAATAGCCTGCATTCTGATATGCACCAAATTCAGGTTGAGCTGCAATCACGTTAGCCGGAATAGGATAAACGTTCATGTGTGAGCCCATGTCTGTACCGCCGGCAACATAGCCCTTCCATGACCATGTATAGCCGCTTGTAAACTTGTTGAAACGAACAAGGTCGGTACGACGGTGATTTTCCCAGTACAATTCGCGGGCACGTTCGTCAAGAAGGTCGTTAGCCGTTACATTTGTCCAAGTAGAAGCACCGGCACGTTCACGAACCACGTTCACTGCAGCAATTGCTTCGTCAGCATTACCCTTGCCGCCCATAACGTAGCATTCAGCCTTCATCAAATAGATATCAGCCAAACGGAACACCGGAAGGTCTGTATCCGGGTGAGCATTTACATTCAGAACTTTTGCAGATTCTGCGATGTTGTCAACTGCGATAGGCTTAGAATTGTCGGCTTTCGGGAAAGAACCGTCAGCGTTCATGATAAGGTTAGTGAACTTAACAGCAGCATAACCGTTGTTGAACTTCGAGAATTCAGTATTTTCCTTTGTGAAACCTTGAGCTTCCTTGCTCCAAAGGTCATCGCGAACGTCTGTTGAGTTGAACTTGTCGGAGAATTCAGCACGAGCGTGCAAACAGCCCCATTGGTCATTCAAACCGTAGTCAAGACAGCTCATATAATATTTCTGGTCAGCCATTGTAGCATTTACGAAAGCAGCAGCCATCAGGAAGCGAGTACCGCCGTAAGCCTGAATGTTAGTTGCATCGTAAGGAATACCCCAAAGGATTTCGTTTTCAGCAGAGTTTGAACCGCCCGGCATGTATTGGTCGTTGTTGGCTGCAAACAATGCATGATAGTTGTTGGCCAAACCTGAGCTCTTGAAACCGCTGCCCTTGTGAGCATCGATAATCTGGTTACAAAGGTTCAAGCACTTTTCATAACCGTCAACTTCACCGTTAGTATAAACCTTAGCGTTCAAATAAACTTTGGCAAGAAGTGCTTTCACACCGTCAAGACCAACACGTCCGTATGACGGTTTTGCATTGGCAGCTGGCCATGCAGCGATGATGGCTTCCAATTCTGTTGTCAAACGGTTGTAAAGATCTTTACGAGTGATAGGCAGCGGGCTGTCGCCATAATCCATAGTTTCGTCTACCCAACCGCCGTTACCGAACAAGTCGAGCACATACCAGTAAGAAAGAGCGCGGAGAGCGCGGGCTTCCAAACGATATTGTTCAACATTGTTATAGTCTGTACGTACAGCCGGAGTCAAATCGATGCCTGATTCCAAAGTCTGACGGATAAAGTCGTTGCAAAGAGCAATGGCAATGTAAAGACGTGAATAAGTACCGTAGATGTTCACGTTGTTGTTAGCCCAAGTACCGGTTACGATATCAACCACACCGGCATCCGGCCAAATCCACAATGTTTCGTCAGTCGGGAACTCGTTCAACATATAGATGGCACGCGGATAGCAGCCGGCACCCATATCGAGACCGGACATATCCGAAGAACCTTCACCGCTCTGGCCGGAAACGGCAAGAACAGAATAACATTTAGCAAACACCTGCGGAAGATATGTGTCAGGGTCAGCTTCTACGTTTGCCCAAGTAAATGAATTCGGGTCTTTTGGGGTAACATTAAGGTCGTTAACGCATGAAGTCATTGCAAACCCCATACCCAATGCAAGGCAACCTGCTGTTAATATTTTATTGATATATTTCATATGAGAATCAAATTAAAGGTTAGAATGTTGCTACCAATCCCAAAGAGTAAGTTGTAGGACGCGGGTAAACACCACCGTCAATACCGCTGAACACTTCCGGATCCAAACCGTTGTACTTGGTGATTACGAACGGATTTTGAACGGCACCGAACAAGCGCAGACGCAAGTTGTTGTTCAAAAGGTTCTGCCAAGTGTAGCCAAGTGTGATGTTGTCGCAACGGAGGAAGCTTGCGTTACGCAAGTAGTAGTCGCTCAACTTCAATTCCTTACTTTCTTCAAGAGTACCGTCGAAATAGAAGTCATTTACAACCAAGTTGCTCAAGTTACTGTTCTTCCAAGTGTCACCCAACACTGTGCGGTCTGACAATACGTTGTTGTAAACGTAGTTACCGATGTTAGAGCGGAGAACGAAACCGAAATCCCAGTTCTTGTAGCTGAATGTGTTGCTCAAGCTCATTGTTACTTTCGGGTCTTTCTGATGACGCAATACGCGGTCTTCACCTGTAATCTGTCCGTCACCGTTCTGGTCTACGTATTCACCTTCGATTGGTTTGCCGTTAGCATCGTAAACCTGTTCGTAGAGGTAGAATGAATAAGCAGGATAACCCACCTTGTGTGCTTGAACTGTATTACCTGTACCTGAGATACCACCTGTATTGATGAAGTAGTTCGGGTCGTCAGTAGAGTTCAACTTAGTAATTTCATTCTTGTTCCAAGCAACGTTGTAGTCAACGGTCCAAGTAAAGTCCTTAGTTACAATCGGACGGGCGTTGATAGCGAATTCAACACCGAGGTTGCGCAATGTACCGATGTTCTTGTTCATTTCGTTGGTTGTTGCACTACCGATAGGCACCGTAACATAGCTCAACAAGTCTTTAGTGTCGCGCAAGTACCAGTCCAAAGATGCAGTGATGCGGTTGCCAAGGAATGCAACGTCGATACCAGCATTGTAAGTAGTTGTTTCCTCCCACTTAATATTCGGGTCATATCCGCCCGGATAAAGTGTAGGATAGTAAACATATTCGCCGTTCGAACCAACAGGGTTGATGATGCCCGGATAGTAAGAACCTTGGATTGAGCTCTGGTAAACGGCCATGTATGGGAACAAAGAACCGATATCCTGCTGACCTGTTACACCCCAACCCAAACGCAACTTGAATTCGTTCATCACGTCAGTTGCATCCTTAAAGAAGTCCATGTTGCTGATCTTCCAAGCCAAAGCTGCTGATGGGAACAGACCCCAACGGCAATCCTTGTGGAAACGAGAAGTTGCATCGTCACGAAGAGTGAATGTCAACAAGTAAGTGTCCATCAAAGAGTAGTTGATACGACCGAAGAATGAAACCAACTGAAGTTCTGACATCCATTGATAGCGAGGTTTGTTTTCAAACACGCTTCCGATAGCGTCTTTAGAAGCTTCATCGATAACCAATGAGTAAACACCATTGTTATTTACCGGATTTTGGTAACCGGCGCTCATGAATACGCCATTGTCGTTCCATCCGTAGTTGTCGAAGTTCTGCCAAGAATAACCGACAGTCACATCAATGTTAGAATCGATAGCGTCGATGTCTTTCTTATAGTTGGCATAGAAGTCCAACAATGTATTGATCTTACGTTCGTATTTGTAAGTTTCTACGCTCGCACCGTTCTTCTTGTATGAACGCCAAGCTGTCGGTGAGTTTTGAGCGATAGTGTTGTATTCGTTAGTCTGTGACCAGTCGTAACCCAAGTTCAAGTTCAAGTGAAGTTCCGGAAGGAAGTGAACTGAGTAATCCAACTGCAAGTTACCGTTTGAACGGAGAACGTCAGCATAGTTGTTGCGGTCCATCAAGATAGAAACCGGGTTTTGTGTAGCATTGATGTTTGCCAAACCACCTGATTCCCAAGTAGTGTAACCGTTGAACAGCTTGCCGGCAGAACCTTCAGCCATAGCATAGTCGGTATAAACCGGATGAGTCGGGTCCATAGCAACGGCAGCACCTACTGAACCGGAGTCACCGAAGTTGTTCTTGAAGTAGTAACCCTTAGCGTTCAACTGTACGCTCAAATGGTCGTCAAAGAATTTCGGAGTCAAGTTGATACCTGCTGTCACACGGTCCATGCTTGAAGTCTTGATGATACCGTTTGACTTGGTATAGTTGGCTGACACACGGTAAGGCAAGAAACCTGCAGTACCACCTACGCTCAAGCTATAGTCGTGAGAAATAGTAGTACGAAGCACTTCGTCCTGCCAGTTTGTATTGGCATTGCCCATAGCAAGAACGGCTTCTGAACCTTCACCCCAGTATTGAGTCATCAATGCACGATAAGCATCAGCATCGAGCACTTCCCAAGTATTGCGGGCGTGGTTGACATACATGTTGGCTGTGAAGTTAACCTGTGGTTTACCGGCCTGACCTTTCTTTGTAGTAATGATGATGACACCGTTAGATGCACGAGAACCGTAGATAGCTGTTGCAGATGCATCCTTCAACACTGTCATTGATTCTACGTTGTCCGGGCTGACCATAGCCAACGGGTTTGACATACCCTGTACGCTGGAGTTGTCGATGGGCACACCGTCGATAACGATAAGCGGGTCATTGTTGGCGTTCAAGGAAGCACCACCACGGATACGGATTGTAGCACCTGCTTGCGGGTCACCACCGCCTGATGTTACAACAACACCCGGAGACTTACCTACCAACAAATCCTGGGCTGATGTAGCCAAACCGGCTTCGATTTCGTCAGGTTTCATTACTGACACAGAACCGGTAGCATCTTCTTTCTTGACTGTACCGTAACCGATAGCAACAACTTCGTCAAGAACAACGCTGTTTTCTTTTAATGTAATCTTCAATTGAGTCTGACCGTTGACTGCCACCTGTTGGGTTTCGTAACCGATGTACGATACAGACAGCACTGCGTCCGGAGATACAGACAATGTAAAATTACCGTCAAAGTCAGTTGCAGCACCGGCACTGGCTCCAACAGCAATCACGTTCGCACCGATGACTGGAACACCGGTTTCATCAATAACCGTACCTTGTACAGTTATCTTCTGTGAAAACGCAGGAATGATAACAAACAATGCCATAAGCACTGTAAGCAATGACCTACGATTCAACTGTAAACAAAAGCTCTTCATTCAAGAATTGATTTAGTTTTACATTGGTATTAATAATCACTAATTGTTTTTCTTCGCTAATTGTTAGTCGTTATACACATATACAAACATAGGTTCAAGCAACTCCCCCACAAACGAAAAGAGGGAATCTTCGAATCATAAGCATATATTTTCATACAACAACAATAGTTACGTTGCAAAACTACAACTATTTTTAATACTATTCACATTTTTATTGGCAAAAATATTGGGGGAGCAGCACTTTTAACAACTGTTAATCAGCCTGCCCCACCCATTATATTGCAGAATACGGACTACCGTATCCGCTTAATGTCTTCTGTTTCAAGAAAGCGCTCGGAATAACGTATTCCCCACAAGTCGTAACGGTCAAGCTGACGGAGCATACGTCCGACAAAATCGTCCCAATTCTTACGTTCGACAGCCGACCAGCCGTTTTCGGCCACAGCCGCCAGCCGCGGAAACAGGAAGTATTCCACCTTCCATGTCGTCGGCTCATACTCGGTCCACAGACAGCTTTCCACACCCATCACCAGCGAGGCTTCTTCTGCGCTGAGCGAATCGGGCACGACGTCATACCCATATACTTTTTTCATCGGAAGGACTCTTACCGGTCCCTCTTCATCCTGTCGGGCCGATTCCCGTACGTTCAAGTAGCTCCAGCGTGCACTTGCCATAACCGTGCGATGACCGGATTTGACGGCACGGACACCGTTTTCAGGAGCACGCCAGTTGACAATGACACATTTCGGAGATACGCCTTCCTGAAGCACTTCGTCCCAACCGAGAGCCGTCTTGCCATTCTGCTCCACAATGTCCACCACATGGTTTACGATATGACTCTGGAGAGCGGATGTTGTCGGAATTCCGTGGTCACGCATATACTGCTGCGTTTCCTCGCATTCTTCCCACCAACGCGGAGCACACTCGTCGCCCCCAAGATGAATATACGGCCCCGGAAACAGGCTGCACAGTTCCGTAAACACGTCACGGAGAAAATCGAATGTCGCTGGCTTCGGAGCCAGCACATTATTAAACTTGTTGAAGATTCCCCAAGTCAGGGCACATTTCTTTTCCTCGTCAGGCTTTGTTCCCAGTTCGGGATAAGTGGCAAGCACAGCCATGCAGTGGCCGGGTATGTCGATTTCGGGAATGACCGTAATATGGCGTGCAGCGGCATACTCCACCATCTCTTTCACTTCCTCATGCGTATAGTAGCCGCCATAGGGAAGTTCCTTGTATTTTCCCGGATAAAGTCCTTCTATTTCACCTTCGCGCCAGGCACCTTTAGCCGTCAGCTCCGTCCGGCACTTCATTTCGATTCTCCATCCCTGATCGTCGGTCAAGTGCCAATGGAAATAGTTCATCTTGTGGAATGCCATATAGTCAAGCACCTTCTTAATATAGGCAACGGGGAAATAATGCCGCGACACATCGAGATGCTGCGCACGGAAAGCAAACCGCGGATAGTCGCGCACGGCAACTGCCGGCAATATGGCACGGATTCCGGGGCGGGATGGCAACAGCTGTATCAGCGTCTGCACACCGTAGAACATGCCTGCCGGCGAAGCAGCTTCGACAACGACACCATCGCGAGCCGTGATGCAAAGCCGGTATTCTTCCTCTCCCATACCGGCATCCTTATTCCACAGAAGACGGACAGCCGGATTTTTCGTCTTTTTCACCAACTGCGGCTCAGCCAAAGGAATGCCGAGATAGGTTTCCATATAGTCGGCCAGATATTCGGCAGTCGGCAGCAACGTCTTGTCGACAACACCGACAACTGCCCCACGGGCAATTTCGAATGTACCCTCCCCCTCCGTTATTTCCACAGGAGCGGGAACAATATCATAGTTCTTGGCGGCAGCCAACAGCGGAGCGACAAGCAGAATGGCGAATGCCAGTATATAGCGAAGATTATTTTTCATCTCTAACGGATTTATTTCTTACGGTTGATGTCTTCAGTTTCGAGAAAACGTTCTGAATAGCGGATACCCCACAAATCGTAGCGGTCAAGCTGACGGAGCATACGGTCCACAAAGTCGTCCCAATTCTTACGCTCAACAGCCGACCAGCCGTTTTCAGCTACAGCCGCCAGGCGCGGGAACAAAAAATATTCCACTTTCCATGTCGTCGGCTCATATTCTGTCCACATACAGCCTTCCACACCCATCACCAGCGAAGCCTCTTCTGCACTGAGAGAATCGGGCACAATGTCATAACCGTAGACCTTCTTCATCGGCAACGCCCACGTATGCCCCACTTCCGGCTGACGGGCCGACTCTACGAGATTCAAATAATTCCAAAGCATGCTTGCCATCACCGTGCGGTGTCCGGTCTTGACCGATTCCACACCGAATTCAGGCTTCTGCCAGTTGACCACAACGCAGTTTTCCGATGCACCGCCTTCGAGCACTTCATCCCATCCGAAAGCCGTCTTTCCGTTGCGTTCAATCACGTCCTGCACATAATGGACAAAATAGCAATGGAGAGCCGCCTCGTCCTTCAGTCCTTTCTCACGCATGAACTGTTGGGTTTCTTCCGACTCTTTCCACCAGCGCGGTGTACACTCGTCACCACCCAGATGCACATACGGCCCCGGAAACATTTCGCAAATTTCCGTAAATACGTCGTTCAGGAAATCGAAAGTTTCCGGTTTCGGAGCCAGCACGTTGTTAAACTTATTGTAGATGCCCCATGTCAAGGCACATTTCTTTTCTTCTTCCGGATTAGTTCCCAGTTCGGGATAAGTGGCAAGCACCGCCATGCAGTGGCCGGGTATGTCGATTTCGGGAATGACCGTAATGTTGCGCGCAGCGGCATATTCCACAATCTCCCGCACATCCTCGCGTGTATAGTAGCCGCCATAGGGAAGTTCCTTGTATTTGCCCGGATAAAGGCCTTCAATCTCCCCCTCGCGAAGAGAGCCGAACGACGTAAGCTCCGGACGGCACTTCACTTCAAGTCTCCATCCCTGGTCGTCGGAAAGATGCAAATGAAAATGGTTTAGCTTATGAAACGCCATAAAGTCGAGATATTTCTTGATATAGGCAACCGGGAAGTAATGGCGCACCACATCGAGAAGCAGACCACGGTAGGCAAAACGCGGACGGTCGTTAATTTCCACCGCCTTGAGAATAGCACGGATACCCGGACGCGACGGCAGTAGCTGTATCAAAGTCTGCACACCATAGAACACACCGGCCGAAGCTGATGCCGTAATAGCCACACCTCCGTCGGCCGTCACCGAAAGGCGGTAAGCCTCCTCTCCCTGCACATCGTCGGACAGACGCAGCAAAATGCCGTCTGCCGCTCCAATCACCGGTTCTTCCATCTGACTAAACCAACGGCACCGATGGAAACTTCCGCCCTCAAACTGCATTTCCACGAACTTTTCAGGAACATTTTCCGGCGATTTTCCGTAAGTTTGCAACCGGAAATAAATGTAATTGAAAATGGGAGCTTACAAACGAAACTGGATTATTCCTAAGGGACACGAACTTACGGAAATGGACCGCAAGATTCTTTACTATCAGGAACGCGGCCATCTGGTCCCTTCACCGAAGCTGATTAAGACTCCGGAACAAATCGAGGGCATTCGCCGAAGCGGAAAAATCAACACGGGAGTGCTCGACCTTGTGCAAAAAGAAATAAAAGCCGGCATGAGCACAGCCGACATTGACCGGCTTGTTTACGAATACACAACCGCCCACGGAGCTATTCCGGCTCCGCTCAACTATGAAGGCTTTCCGAAAAGCGTCTGCACATCCATCAATGAGGTAGTGTGCCACGGTATTCCTTCGGAAGACGAGATTCTGGAAGAGGGCGACATTATCAATGTTGACGTATCGACGATTCTCGACGGCTACTATTCCGACGCGTCGCGTATGTTCATCATCGGCAAAACCACACCGCAAAAGGAAAAGCTGGTGCGTGTGGCTAAAGAATGTCTGGAAATCGGTATGAAAGTGGCGAAACCTTACTGCTTTGTAGGTGACATAGGCCATGCCATCGAACGCCACGCCAAGAAAAACGGATTTTCAGTGGTACGCGACCTTTGCGGTCACGGTGTCGGTCTGGAATTCCACGAAGAACCCGACGTGTTCCACTTCGGCCGCCAGGGAACAGGCATGCTTCTTGTTCCGGGAATGGTGTTCACCATCGAACCGATGATCAACATGGGTACCTGGAAGGTGTTTGTCGACGAGGATGACGACTGGACCGTAGTGACCGACGACGAACTGCCGTCAGCACAATGGGAACACACTTTCCTCATGACCGAAAACGGCGTCCAGATTCTGACATACTGATATATCAGCAAAACGATACGGACAGCAACTTTAATCCGTAAAACAAATTACCCAAGACTACACATTGGTAATCTTGGGTAATTTTATTTTCAGTCTTTCAGACTACTGAAAGGAGTTTATTCTACTTTCTTCAAAGATTCTGCGATGTATTCGAATTTACCGACACCTACAACCTTATATTGGATTGTCCAAGAAGTAGTAGCGCTGCCGTCATAAATTCCGAAATTGATAGTGTAAATCACATCAATGCCATCCACAGGAGCAACTGTGCTATAAAGAGCTTCCAGAGCGTGAGGGAAAGATTCCGGCAGGCGTTCCCACATCAATTTCTCGATATCGGCATCGCTCATGTCGTTGTATGTACCCTGACCCTTCCATGCGCTTACGCGGAAGTCGAAGTTGTTCTGATAAGCAGAACCACCATAATAGTAGTCATTGTTGCCGTAGCCGGTTACATATTCCGGGTAATTTTCTTTCACCCAATCTGTAATGGCCTGATAGAAGGCAGACACTTCAGCATTGCCTTTTTCTACCGGCAAGTCAATCACTGTACTTGGGTCATAGTTCCATTTACCATTAGACAGAACGAACTGATTTGTCAGAACTTCGACAGCAGCCGGAGTCCATTGTCCGTTTGTTTTTGTATAAGTAGCGCAGCTTACGCTTGTCACCTTGTTTGAGTAATATTTGTATGCAACCGTATACTGATCCTCTTCCTGTGCATAAGGATACTTTTGTGACAGATAAGTCGGCAAATACAAATCAGGAGACATTGAATCGTCCAAGTTACCGTAAGAGCTGCCCATTGCCTGATAATCGGCTTCGTCCAATGAAAGGGCACCTGTAAACAAGTTCCAGGCAGAACCGTCAAATTGGAAAAGATCGCTTACTTTAACAGATTTAGATTCGCTTGTTCCGGCAGATGCCTTAACCACAATATTGTCAACTTGAACAGTTGTTGTAGCTTTATCGGAGTTACCTGTATAGCGGAATGCCAAGTAAATCTTCTTACCAGCCAATGAAGAAAGATCGTAATCACATACGTTGCTCAATGTGCCGTAAGTTCCAGACGGAATAGGGATTTCAACAGCATCCGTAATGTCGACCCAAGTTGCTGCTGCTACTGCTTCTTTTGTAAAATCTGACAAATTCTCGCTGTAAATCAAAGAGAGGCGTCCGCCTTCTTCTCTATAATTACCGTAGCAAGCATCAAATGTCAGCTTCATGCCAGCCTCAACAGCTATTTGCGGAGTAATCATATAAGATTCCAATTCACCGTCGCTGTGCTTGTAGGCACTCTGCTGCATATACAGATTTCCGCTGAACGATTTGGCCTGCCAAGTGTATGAACCGACAGTTGTCACATTATGCCAGCCGTCGATTGCCACTGATTCATTGGCAACCTGACTTTCAAAACCTTCTTCCAATACCGGCTGTGCACCTTGAGGTTCTTCTTCCGAATAGTTATAGTCAACCAATACGATATTTCCTTCGGCTGCCTCAGGGAATGCAGTTTTCAAAATACCCGGAACATGCTTGGAAGCACTTTCCTTCGGTGTGAAATATGTATTCTTTGCACCGTCCCAAACAGCAATGTAATCATCATTCTTTACGCTATAGACAGACGCTGCATTCAACGCTTTTTCCACCGCTGTGGAAGCTCTGCGCTGCTTGTAAGTCACCTTAATGGCTGAACCCTCATCGGCAGAATACCAGGTAGAAGCCAAAAATGCAGGAATGTATTCCGTACCCGGCAGCTCGTCGGTAAAGGTCAAAGATGTCTTCAAAGCAGACAGTTCGCCAGACAGTCCGGCTGAAGCAGCCAAAGACTTGTTGGTTTTGTCATTGGCAATTGTAGCATAATCGACGTCCGTCAATGTGTAATCTTTCTTGAGGACATTTGTCGGGCGAGTCAAATCTTCCAGGCCCTCAAAATTATGCTCGTTGTAATCGCACGCTCCCAGCGTAAGCAGCGCTGCTACTGCAGGGATAAAATATATTTTTTTCATAAATTCTACCTACTTTAGAAATTAAAAATTCAGTTTCAGTCTCACGCTGTACGTACGACCCCATGCGTAGAACACACGTGCGTCTTTCCATGTATGTGAAGAACCGTCAATAGCATCTGTGATGTATTCCTGGTCAAACACGTTATCGATGTTTCCGTAAAGAGTAGCTTTCACCTTACCTATATTGAAACGATAGCTTGCGCTTACATCAAACACGTTTGCATCCGGCATCTTCCAAGGATCGTCGTATGATTTTTCGCCGTTGGCAACCAAATCGCTTGAGCTGAATGACCAGTCAGCATAGTTGCGGCCATAGTAGTTCCAGTCAAGACCTACACTCAAAGATTTAGTAATCTTGGCATCGAAGCCCAAAGCAGAAGTTGTCTGAGCAGAGTTGCCTACCTTCGTATTATTCAAATGGATAGTCATTGAAGCGTGGTCTTCAGCCTGAATTCCTGATGCGTGAGTGATTTCACCTTGGTTAGTCCAGCTCTTTACCGGTTGTCCTGTTGAATCATAGAAATAACCCTTGGCATCGCAATTCCAACGCCAGTGTCCCATAGAGAACATACCACGAATATCCAACCAGCTGAACGGTTTTGCAACGAAGTCCAATTCAACACCCTGGTGAATAGCGTTAACACCGCTCATGTTGATGCTGATGCGGTCAACAAATTCGCCGTCACCATTCTTCAAGTCGATACCACGGCTCATTGTCTTGTTCATCCACTTAGTGTGGTACAAGTTCAAGTTAGCAGTGAAGAAACGAGAACGGAAACCATAGCCCAATTCAGCAGAGAATACATTTTCATTCACAGCATCCGGGTTAGTAAGGTTGCTGGTTGTTGACTGAAGGAATGCACCGCCTGAGAAGAAAGGAGCACGGCTGATATAACCTACATTGGCAAATACGTTGTGATTGTCTGTCAAGTTGTAGTTCAAACCACCCTTAGCAGTATAGCCCAAGAAGTTAACTGTTTCCGATCTTGCATGGTCGGCATCATAGTAGAAGCGGTCATATCTCCAGTAACCTGTGTTTGAAATAGAACCGGCTACGAAAGCGCTGAGTTTGTCTCTGTTGTATTCAGCCTGAGCAAATACGCCTTCTTGAACTGTATATCCGTCATAGTCGCGATATACAACGTCACCGATCTGCAACTTCTGGTTAACGAAAGCGCTTCCGGCAGCAGCTGCGGCATTGTTTGCCACCAACACATTTTCACGTGATGAAGAATCCACAAAGTAGTCACCGCCGTAAAGGTCGCAAAGTTCATTTGTGTGAACGCCTTTATAGTAACGGAAGTCTACACCACCATAAAAATCAACATATTCACCGAACTTGGTTGTATATGTAGAAAGCAAACCAATCCAAGTGTGCTTGTTATATGACTTGGACATTGCCATTCTTGAACCGTTTTCGCTTTCCTGGTTCAATTTGTAAATTTCATCGTAAGCAAAAGTACCGTCTTCGTGACGGAAAGTAGTGTTCAACATACCGTAAGAAGCACCGTACCACTGGCTTCTGTCAGATGATTCCAAACCTTGGCCGGAATAACCGTAACCGTTACCGATAGAAGCATAAAGAGCAGTACTCAATGATGACTTATTGTCAATCTGCCACAAGTGGTTCAACGAAAGTTGCGGTTTGTGGTAAGCATTGCGGGCAGAAGTTTTTCTTTCACCGTTGATACCATAACCGTAAGTAGGGTTATATCTGTATGGGCTGTCGCCGTTCATATATTTTTTAGCAACTGTCTGCCAGCCTTCGATTGTAAGACCGTCGTTGTTGTTACGCTGGTTGTGCCATTGCGGAGCACCGAATGCCGTGAATGACAACTGATGAGCATCGTTGATACGTTTTGCAACGTTGATAAACCAGTTGTAGGCTTCATATTCAGTACCCTGAATATAACCGTCTGACCATGATTTAGCACCTAACAAAGTCAATGCCCAACCAGATTTTGTCATACCGCTTGATACATTGAACATGATTTTATTGTAACCGTCATTACCCATTGTAAAGGAAACGGAACCGCCTTTCTTTGCTTCAACAGAGTTTGTCACGATGTTGATAGAACCACCCACAGAAGGAGCTGAAACCTTCGATGCACCCAAACCTCTTTGAGTCTGCATGCTGCGAGTCACATCCGACAAACCTGCCCAGTTTGACCAATATACACCGCCCCATTCCATATCGTTCATCGGCACACCGTTAATCATAACGGCAATGTTTTCCGACTCGAAGCCGCGCATGTTGATACGTGAATCACCAAAACCGCCGCCTTGTTTAGTTGCATAAACACCCGGTGTTGATTTCAAAATTTCAGGAAACTCTTTTGTTCCCAATTTCTGTTCAATGAACATCGGTTCAAGTGTGGAAGCAGCAACCGGAGTCTTGCGGGCAACAGCCACCGACGACGTAATCACAACGTCGTTCAACATCACAGCGCTCTGCTGCATCTTAATAACACCAAAATCAACAGAAGGACCCTTCTTGTCAACCTTTTGCTTGTGTTCAACGTAGCCCACAAACTTAAATACCAATGTAGCATTGGGTGCAACATTCAGTTTAAAACCACCGTCAATATCGGTTACCATAGCCTGTGTGGTACCCTCAACCAAAACGGTAGCACCAACCAATGATTCGCCTGTTTTTGCATCAACAAGCTGACCAGTAACTGTAGTAGTCTGGGCATATGCAGACATGCTACATACTGCCATAAGTGCAACTAACAGGAAATGAATTAGATTTCTTCTCATAATTCTTGTTTAGTTAATAAATTGCGTTAATAAAACATTAATTAATGTTTCTTTGTGCAAAATTAAAGAATATAATCCATACTCATATTACATTTCTATGAATTATTTTAAGAATATTAGTGAAAAGTATCATAATCCAAACCTCTACACCACATTTAAGCCAAAATATCCTGGTACTGACAACTGCAACCGGCATGAAACGCTACTGCCAGGCAACACAAAAGGCCTCTTAATTTAACTTAAAACACATCGGGAAGCTATCGCATTTTGTCGGTATACATGCCGGAAAATATCGCATAAAATAGCGATTTACAAGCATAGCTGCCGTCACTACATTTGCATACGACATTTTAAACACAGAACAAGATGAAGAAAACAGGTATCATTTTCGGTTCCACTACGGGAACAACTGAAGGAATTGCCGCAAAGATTGCGGAAGTGTTGGGCTGCGGTAAGGAAAACATCCACTGCGCGGCCGATTTGACAAAAGAACTGGCTGAAAGCTACGACGTTCTGGTGCTGGGCTCGTCGACCTGGGGCGCAGGCGACTTGCAGGACGACTGGTACGATGCCGTAAACGTTCTGAAATCCATGAACCTCGCGGGCAAAACGGTGGCACTTTTCGGCTGCGGCGATTCGGAATCGTTCAGCGACACTTTCTGCGATGCCATCGGAACACTTTACAACGAACTGCAACCGACCGGATGCACCTTCGCCGAAGGTATCGGTACGGAGGGCTACAACTTCGACAGCTCTACGGCTGTTGTTGACGGAAAATTCCTCGGACTGGCACTCGACGAAGTCAACCAGCCGGACATGACCGACGAGCGCATTGCCGCTTGGGCAGAGAATGTAAAAAAACACATGGACTGACATCATAAAGGAAACGACAATGAAAACCGAAATCCTCCAACCCCACCCCGACAGCGTGCCTGCGGAATTGCAGCTGTTTATGAACTGCATCTATGAATACAAAAAGGGCATCCGTTCGATGGTATTGCTCACAATGAGCAGCCGTCACCGCGAATTTGCCACACGACGGCTGGAAAGCAACGGCATCAGCTATGAAATTCAAACTGTTTCGCCGGAAAAAATGAATCTGTTTTTCGGACGGGAGGAGTGCATGGAGGTAATACGGAAAATTGTCATCCGTCCGCTGAACCAATTGTCGGCCGAGGAGGATTTTATCCTTGGAGCGATGCTCGGCTACGACATCTGCCAGCAGTGCGTACGCTTCTGCAGCCGGAAGCAGCAGGCTTCTGCATGACGACGTTTGAGATTCCCCTACCATGAAAAACACAAAAGCACTGCCCCAGTCAGGACAGTGCTTTTATCTTATGATTAAAAGGAGGAATGCTTATTTTCCGCCTTTGCGTTTCTGTTGTTCGCGGAGCATAGCCTGCTGCTGGCGTTGTGCCTCTTCCAGACGGGCCATAAAGCCGCTCTTCTTTTTCGGCTTCTTGGCGTTTTCAGCCATTTTCGCACGTACCTTGTCTTCCTTGATAATCAAACGGAAAGCGTAAGTCTGACCGATAGTGATAATCAGCGACAGGAAGTAGTAGTAGCTCAAACCTGCTGCATAGTTGTTGAAGAATACAAGGAACATTACCGGCATCAGATACATCATCCACTTCATACCCGGCATCTGGTTGCTTGACGGGTTGGACTGCATGTTAATATAAGTATAGAGAATGTTCACTGCCGTCATCAACAAACAGAACAAGCTGAGGTGATTGCCGAAGAATGTAGAAATCAAAGGAATATGTGCATCCCATGAGAAAATCACATCCGGAGCCGACAAGTCCTTCGCCCAAAGGAAGGATTCACCGCGAAGTTCAATAGCCGACGGGAAGAAGGAGAACATCGCAATGAGGATAGGCATCTGCAACAGCATCGGCAGACAGCCGCTCATCGGGTTCGCACCGGCACGGCTATAAAGTTCCATCATCTTCTGGTTGCGCTTCAGTGCATTTTCCTGACCCGGATATTTATCGTTGATTTCCTTGATATCCGGAGCAAGTACACGCATCTTCGCCTGAGAAGAGTAGCTCTTGTAAGTCAACGGGAAGAGCACAATCTTGATGAAGATAGTGAGCAACAGGATAATGATACCGTAGTTAAGGTCAAGCGTGCCAAGGAAGTTGAAAATCGGGATAATGACACCCGTATTAATCCAACGGAACAATGACCAGCCGAGCGGAATCATCTTAGTCAGTTTCAAGTCTTCGTCCGGCGAAATGATATCGTCGTATGAAGCAAGGAGTTTGTATTCGTTCGGACCGAAGAACAGGTGGAAAGAAGCCGGATTCGGGTTTGTCGAGCTGTATTCGAGCTGCGATTCTGCCCAAAGTTCCTTCATGAAGCCCTTGTGGTCGGGAGCATCTTTCTCGATAACCTTGCTTGTCAAGTGGTTTGTGCCCAAGAAATAGGTATCGGCAATAAAGACAGAAGAGAAGAACTGATCCTTGAAGCCAATCCATTTCAACTTGTCTTCCACTTCCTCACGGTCGTTGCTTGTTTCGCTAAGGTTGTCGACATCACCGCCGCTACCCAATTGCTTATAGTACAGACCGCTGTTGCGTTCTTCGAACATTTCACCCATTTCGTGGCGTGCCAGTTTCTGATACCAGTGGAAGTCCATCGTAGCAATGTTGGCAGGAATGATGGTGTTCATGTTCTTCTGAACGACTTCCATCTTCACCAGATAGCTGTTCTGCGGCAACGTGTAGCGGATACCGAACTCAACACCTGTACCGAATTCCAACAGCATCAACACCGTTGAATCGTTTTCCTGAACAGGCTTGAAATAGAAATCCTTCGTATCGAAACGCTGTGTGTGAGTGTTCAGCACAAAACCGTAGGAATTGTTGTCGTTGCGATAAATTTCGCAAGGCACTGTATTGCCTTTCGAATATGCCGTGTATTCCTTCAGCGTTACCGACGAAATCACACCGCCCTTCGTTGAAAGGTCAATAGCCATCAGATTGTTCTGAAGCTGCACCGTTGTGCTGTCGCCGCTGACAAACTTAACGAAGCTGGAATACTTCGTCATCTTGGCAACAGCCTCACGCACTTCCTTCACGGCTGCATTGTGAAGCAGACGGGAAGAAGGTTCCGGCATTTTAGTCAGACTGCTCAAAGGCAGTACCGTATCGGACAAAGCAACCGTACCGGCCACTTCGTTGTCATTCATCGAAAAAGCTACAGCACCGTTTTGGATGCTATACACCTGTTTTCCCTCTTTTTCCTCAACTTTTCCGTAGAGCTTTACAGCCTCCTTAATCGTATTGATTTCCGCTGCGCTCAAACTGTCGGCCAACACGCTGCCGACGTTTTCATCTTTCGCGACATTTTCGGTTGCCGCCTGCTGCATCTGGCTCTCGTCGGGGGCATTCAGCCACATGAAACCGAAGATAACCAGCCCCATCAGGAGCAGCCCGAGAATCGTGTTCTTATCCATCGATTGTAGTCAATAAAAAATTTAAATAGGTTATATAGTTTCTTATTTCTTGCGGTTATCGATTGCAGCTTTAACGAAGCTCAAGAACAATGGGTTCGGCGACAATACCGTACTGCTGTATTCCGGATGGTACTGTGTTCCGATAAACCATTTCTTGTCAGGAATTTCAACCACTTCCACCAAATGAGTGGACGGGTTTTCACCTACGCACTGCATACCGGCAGCCTCAAACTGTGCACGATATTCTTCGTTGAACTCGAAGCGGTGGCGGTGACGTTCGCTGATGTTTGTCGTACCATAAGCCTGAGCCACCTTCGAACCTTCGCGAAGCACACATTCGTATTCGCCAAGACGCATTGTTCCGCCCATGTTCGATACGCTCTTCTGCTCTTCCATAAGGTCGATGACATTGTGCTGAGTCTGCGGATTCATTTCCGTACTGTTGGCATCCTTCATGCCGAGCACGTTGCGGGCAAATTCAATCACCATACACTGCATACCCAAACAGATACCCAATGTCGGCACATCATGCTCGCGACACCATTTCAAGGCAACGAACTTGCCTTCGATACCACGCTGGCCAAAGCCCGGAGCGATAATCACACCGTCCATATCCTTCAACGTTTCTTCAACGTTTCCGTCGTTCAGCTTTTCAGAGTGGATATATTTCAGATTCAGTTTGAAACCGTTGTATGTAGCAGCCTGGAACAAAGATTCGTTGATTGACTTGTAGGCATCCTGCAACTCTACGTATTTTCCGACAAGACCGATAGTGACAGATTCCTGTGCATTCTTCATCATGTCGAGGAAGCGGTACCACTGAGTCAAATCAGGTTCGCCTTCGAACGGAGTGTTAGTCTTGCGGAGCACAATTTCGTCAAGGTGCTGTGCATGCATTGTCAATGGCACTTCGTAGATAGTCGGCACGTCGATTGACTGGATAACGGCTTCAGGCGACACATTACAGAACAGAGCCACCTTGCGGCGCATTGCGGCTGGAATATCTTTTTCAGTGCGGAGAATAAGCACATCCGGCTGGATACCCACTTCCTGCAACTGTTTTACAGAGTGCTGTGTCGGTTTCGTCTTCAATTCCTTCGCAGCGTTCAGGAACGGTACATAAGTCAAGTGGATGCAGATACAGTTTGAACCCAGTTCCCATTTCAGCTGACGCATACTTTCAAGGAACGGCAACGATTCGATATCACCCACTGTACCACCAATTTCAGTGATTACGAAATCGTATTTGCCGGTATTGCCGAGCAATTTCACATTACGCTTGATTTCATCGGTGATGTGCGGAATGATTTGCACAGTCTTGCCAAGATAGTCGCCGCGGCGTTCCTTGTCGATAACGCTCTGGTAGATACGACCGGTCGTAATGTTGTTGGCACGGGTTGTATGAACATTCGTAAAACGTTCATAGTGTCCGAGGTCCAAGTCTGCCTCGTGACCGTCAACTGTCACATAGCATTCGCCATGCTCATAAGGATTTAGCGTACCCGGGTCAATATTGATGTACGGGTCAAACTTTTGGATAGTCACTCTAAAGCCGCGTGATAAAAGCAAACGCGCCAAAGATGATGATATGATACCCTTGCCCAATGAGGATACAACACCACCAGTCACGAATATGTACTTAGTTTCCACAACTATTTTTGTTTTAATATTTTCTTTTGCAAAGATAGTGCAAGCTGAGCGAAAAGACAAGCAAGGTGAGAGAAAAAAAGGACTTGTCCGTTTTTTCCGAACCGCAGCTGGCTTTATCAAAAAACAAAATGAAACAAAATGAATGTAATTCAAATTTTGTTTCAGGGAGTTTTTCCGAAGCGCAGCCTATCTTCTATAAAGATAGTGCAAGCCGAGAGAATTACAAAATGAATTCATTCAATTTTGTATTTCCAAGGCGCTGCCTGTCTTATTAAAAGACAGTGCAAGCTGAGCGAAGAAAAAAGAGCTTGCTCAATTTTTTATTCCGAAGTGCAGCCCAACATGCCAACACACATTGACAGAAGAACAAAAGAACATATTTTTTGAAGGCTTCAACCTCAAATTTTTGTCCTTCTGTTCTTCTGTCCAAAGAAAGTCAATGTGTTAATTTTTATAAAATGGGGGGGGGTAAAAATATTTCGCTATATTTGCAGAATATAGGATGCTATATTTGTATTCAGATAACGACTTGCATTCCAATTAACTCTAAATAACAATATTATGAAAAGACTTACATTTACAGCCCTGCTTTTACTTGCGTTTTCAACAGTCAGTATGCACGCACAATCGTTTGTCGAACAAATGCATTTCGAAGCCTCTACAGCAACAGGAATGAGAAATAACGGAATAACTCCTATTGATTTTTCATTCAAATACCATGTTGATCTTATTCCTGCATTATACATATTCATTGCCATAGAAGACAATCTAAGCCTATACAAAAACAATGAAATCAAGACGTATGTCAATGGTACCAGTCTGGGCGGAGGTTTAGGTGCAAAATTACTAAATAGTACAAAAAGCAGTCATGCCCTCGACTTACGCGTAAAAGCCTTGGAGACTCTTGGAAAATCAGATTGGAAACGTACAACTTACGATGCTTCCCTGGCCTGGTATATCAAGTCTGCCAAATTCTCCCCTGTCGTCGAACTTGGCTACAGATTTCTGGATTCTCACACTCATGGCTTTGACAATTACGGGAATGCCTACATCTCCTTCGGTTTAAGATATTGACACTACCCAACTTATAAAACTTCGACAGAAGAACAAAAGAACATATTTTTTGAAGGTTCCAACCTCAAATTTTTGTTCTGTCGAAAAAATCAGAAACAAGAACATAAATTTGAGGGCGGTATTGTCAGCTTTTTGTTTTCTTATTTTGTAGGTAGTAGCTTCCAATTCCTGTTGTCTGTTCTGTTCATTGAGCCAAATATAGACGATGCCGAAAATGACGAATAGTATCAGCACATATCCTGCCGCTATCTTGGTGCGCAGGTGTCTGGTTGCTATTGTTTTCTGTTTCATGCGGTATACCTCATTTTTTATATTATTCTTTTCTCCTTATTAAACCCAAAACGGTCATTAGACCGCCAAACAAGGTATGGCTGTTGACAGTGTGCTTCTGTTGGCTCTTTCGTTGTCTTCCGTACTGCTGTCGGCATCTTGCTTCCTGCTTTTTCTCGATGTAGCCCGCTACATCTTCGATAAAGGCTGAAATCAATCTGCCTGACAGCAGAGCGAAATCCACCATAAAGTCTAATGTACGATTTGGGTTAAAACGCAGCCCACTGACCTTACGGTAGCGGGCTGCGGTGTCTGTATGATGTTACCGGGCACAATACTCCGCCCGGAATGGGAGTTCCTTTCTTTATTTGGGTTATACTTCGGTTATATTCCGTTTCGGGCGGAACTTTTCCCGCCCGACGGTTTACTGTTCTTTCTTCAAGGTAGGCAGGCTGTTGCCGTCTTTGAGTTCGTACTGCCAGCCTTTACCGCTCAAGGCGGCGTTCATCTGTGCAACGGCGTCTAACCAGTCGCCGTCCGTCACCTGTGTGGTTCCGCCGGTGCTTCCGCTGCCGGTGCCTTGTTCCTGATTGTTCTCCCAGTAGCAGGCGGTGAAAGTACCTTGGTCATTGCAGCCAGCGATGCCGCCGATTCTATCTCCTACTGAACTGGTGATTTCGCCCGTGGCGTGATAGCAGGCGGTTACGGTACCTTGGCCGTTTATACCCACCACGCCGCCGACATTAGCGTGACCATACGTTATCGTGGCAGTAACGTTGCCCGTGGAGTAGCAGGCCATGAGCGAGCAGCCATTTCCCAAGTTGCCCACCACGCCGCCGACAGAGCTAATGCCCGATACAGCCGCAGTGGAATGGCAGCCCTCGATGGTTGACCCGATTAAGCTGCCGGTTCCTGTGTCATAATTAGGAACACAGAGTCCGGATATTCCACCGACATTGGTATTACCCGTCACAGTCCCTTCCGCTGAGCAGCCGAAGATGGTGCTAAAATTTCGTCCTACGATACCGCCGGTCTGGTTTTGTCCTGTCACCGTGCCATTGACCGAGCAATTCTCTACAGTGCCATCGGTCTGTCCCGCAATGCCGCCGACGTACGTGCCACCTGTTACGTTCACTTCTGTCAGCGTTACGTCCTGCACCTTGCCTCCGCTGCCGAGACGGCCAATCAGTCCTACATTGTCCGTTCCCGATTGGTCAATCTTCAGCCCCGTGATGGTATGGTTGCCGCCGTCGAAGGTGCCGGTGTACGGTTGGCTTTCAGTGCCTATCGGCGTCCACTCTCCCGTCAGGGTGAGGTCTGTGTCAAGGGTGATGTTGATGTCGGTCTTGCCCTCTTCGTTCACCAGCTTGGCTACATTTTTCAGCCCATCGGCGGTGGTGACGGTGTAGCTGCCGTCGCCCTCTATGGTGTATCCCGGGTCTTCTGCCGCGGCGAGGGAGACGGTGTAGGTATATTCCTCGCCCGCCTGCCAGTCGGTAGCCTCCTTCATCTTATAGACGAAGACCTTGCCGTTGGTGAATTTGCAGGTAATGAATGTCGTGCCCGCTGCCACACTTTGCGGGGCGACGAGGGCGGTGTAGGTGTCGTTACCCTTGTCATACGGGATGATTTGGGCGGGGTTGCCGTTCTCGGTGGAGAGGCCGGTCAACTTGACGGACGCCATCCCCTCGGTGTAGTCCGTCAGGATGACGGTGACCCGTGCCGTGCAGTGGGTGAAGCGGAGTGTGGGGTTGCCGTAGCTCACCGTCTGTTCCTCGGCTACGATGAGGTCGCTGCCCTCGAAGTCCTTCCGGGCACTTTGGTCGGCAGCTACCTTCACGGCAGGCGGGGTTGTCTCGCCAGCGGTGTAGGGCCACCACGCCGTGACGGTGATGTCATCGTGGTTAGTCCAGTAGTACGGCTCATCGGAGGTCAGCGTGGCGCTGGTGTTGTCGGCGGTGGTGGGCGTCACGTCGTATGCCTTCACCGTGCCGTCCATCAGGACTGCCACGCTCTGCACGCCCTCCCAGTCGCCGTCCACCGGGGCACGGGTACCGGCGGTGGCTGTCGCCGCGGGGTTCAGTCCCGTGGCGGTGAAGACGATGGGTGTGCCTTCCGCCCCTTCTGGCAGGAAGCCCGCTTCGTCCTGCGTGCAGGCGGCAAGGCCGAGCAGCAGGGCGAGGGCTGCGGATATATGGATGGTTGTTCGTTTCATGATGCGTGTTGTTTAGGGGTTGTTATTGTTTCTTTTGCAGTACGGGCAGGCCGTCGGTGCCGAGTGCCCACTGGTAATCGTTGCCGGTGAGGGCGGGGTTCATGCCGTCGACGGCGGTCTGCCACGATTCACCGTCGTTGACCTTCGTGGCATCTACCATTCCGTCTTGATTAATGTATACTCCATTGTCGATATTAGCACGCCAGTAGCAAGCTGATATAGAACCATTGCTATAATTAGAATATACTATACCTCCACTTACATTCTCTTTTAATGTTCCGTCGAACCAGCAGGCGGTGATGCTACCTAAATTTATGAGGGCTATACCGCCGACACCACTGTAAGCGTCAATCTTTCCCGTAACAGAGCAGGCAATAATTTGACCATTATTTTGAGACACTATTCCTGCAGTTCCTCCACTATTGCCATACAGATTCACATCTATGAGTTGTAGGTTCTTTATCACTCCACGTTCACTTAACACACCAAAAAGCTCAGTACTCGCTGCTGAAAAGTTTAATCCGGTAATGCGGTGTCCCTGCCCATTAAAGACGCCGGAGTAACCTGACCATCCCCCTATCCGTGTCCATTCCTTGCCCGTGAGGTCGATGTCGGCAGTCAGGGTGCAGTTGATGCTGAGGTCTTTTCGTGTAGCTTCGTTCCATGCCATCAGGCCGTCTGCGTTATAGACCGTGTAGGTCTTGGTGGTGGTGTCGTAGTTATAGCCCAAATCCTCGGCTGCGCCGCTCTCGCCGCCGCCGTCGTCCCATTTGCCGATTTCACAGCCTGCCAGCGTCAAGCCGGTGGCGTTCACGTTGACGGTATATTTATAGCGGTTGCCCGCCTCTAATACAACATCGTTCTGCGGGCGGAAGTAGAAGTTGCCGCCGCCGAGTTCCACACGGATGAACGGCTCGCCTTTCGCAACGGTCTGCGGGGCGGTCAGTGCCTCGTAGCTGTTGCCGCTTGCGTTGTAAGTCTTGATGGCGGTCGGATTTTCGTTATCGGCGGACAGGCTCACGAGGCTCACCGTGGCACCGTCCACATTCGTGAATCCCGTACCGGGTTTCAGTTCGATGGCCACGCGTGCCGTGCGGTGGGTAAAGGTGAGTTTCGGGTCGTCAAATTCCACCGTCTGGTTCTCAGCAGAGATAAAGTCGCTGCCTTGGAACGCGGCCAGCGTGCTTTGGTCTTCGGCCACCTTCACGGCAGGCATCCGTGTGATGTCTGTATCATCGAGGGGCCACCATGCCGATACGGTAATCGGGTCGCGGCTGGTCCAGTAGTGCGGGTCGTCCGTGCGTGAGAGCGTGGCGCTCTTGTATCCGTCGGCATCCGTAGCCGTTACGGTGTATTCCTTTACCGCGTCGCCCATCTTGAGAGCCACGGTCTGTACACCTTGCCAGTCGCCGTCCACGGTGGCACGGGTGGATGGGGCTGCCTGCGGAGTTGCCTCTACGGACAATCCGGTGGCACGGATGACTACGGGATATTCGCCTTCGGGCAGACGGTTGTCGTCGGCCAGTTCGTCCTGTGTGCAGGCGGCAAGGCCGAGCAGCAGCGCGGTGGCTGCGGGGATAAATAATCTATGTCTCATAATTCTTCATTCTTAATTAGTAATGTCTTACAGGTCAGCACCCACTTCTCCGCCGTCTATGTCGTTCCACTTTGCAATGGTGGCTTCGCTGACTTCAATGCCTTTGTTGCGTACCTTGACGGTATAGGTATAGTTGTTGCCCGCCTGCAGTGCGCCTTCGGGCACGGTGAGCGTGGCATGATAATTCTGACTTCTGTAATTCACAGTCAACGGCAGGGATGCAGCTGTCTGCGGGAAGAGGATGACCGATGACGTGAGGTTGCCGTCTGCCAGCTCCATGGTCAGTTCTCCGGTCTGTGCCCCGTCGTCTGCGGTGGCAATACCGTCGGCAGTATTGAACGTACCGGTGAGTATCAATCCGCCCAGCGTGTAACGTTCAGGCTTGACCACACTGAAATCCACGCCGTCGCCCACCTCGAAGGTAAGGGTTATCCGGCTCATGCGGTGGTGGAAGGAGTTGTCTGCACCGCCTTTGTCGGTTTTGTCGGTGAAGCTCACCACCGGGCTGTTTTTGTCTCCCGTGGCTCCTGAAGCAAAGAGGAAGTCGATGGCAGGCTGGTTCTGCTGTGCCGTGGCATCGGTCGTGGCTGCGAGGGTGCCTCCCGCTGCGTTGTACGGATAGTAGGCGCGGAAAGTATGGGTCTTTACATCTTCGATATAGATGACCTTTTCTTCTGCCTCAAATTTCCCGTTCTTCAGGATGAAAGGCACGTTACCGTACTGGGTGTCGTTGCCGATGTCGGTGACGCCGATGCGGTCTCCGTTATCCCATGTGGTTCCGCTGGCGCGGGTGGCGGGGGCGATGTCGGCGATAAACCGGGCGGCCACGGGACCGTCATTGTTCAGAATCTCGTTGTCGTTATTGCAGGCTGCCAGTGCGAGGGCGAGTGCCGCAAGTGCAAAAAATCTTGTCTTCATTATATCTGTCATTTTATTAGTTACAAATCGGCATTTACATCATCACCTTTCACTTCTTCCCAGCCGGTAATTCCGGCTCCGTCCACTTCCATGCCTTCGGGAGTCTCAACCAGCGTTCCGCCGAGGGTCAGCGATTCGCCCTTTCCGGTGTTGAACTCCTTGAGAGCTTCCGTAAGGTCGCTTTTCAACGTGGTGGGGGTCGGGTTGCCGTCAGCATAGCGGATTTCGCCCGTCAGCAACTGTTCCGTGCCGGTCACACCCAGCAGCCGCACCGTGGCTTTCCACTTGCCGGCATCATCACCTTCGGTTATCTTGGTGAAGGGCAGTACGACGCTCGAAGCGGCTCCGTAGGTATCGGTTGCGAAGTCGAGTGTTCCGGCTGCACCCGTCAGATGGGCAATAATCTCCGTGATGCGTCCGGCGGCATCACCCGTCGGTTCGACGACAAGCGTCAGCTCGCGTACCTGCTGCTTCATTGCGGCGGTCAGCGGATAGTCCTTGTCTTTCTCGATGCTCAACTGTTCCGTATAGGTGAAGAACCATCCCGGAGTATTGTTTACAAAGGCATCCGTGCCTGCCCGGTTTCCCGTGGCTGCGGCAACGGTGGCGGTGGTGCCGCTTACCGTGATTCCTTCAGCTGGGTTCCACACCGCAAGGGTGTAGTTGCCCGGAGCAAACAGATGGTCGGGTGTATGGGTGGCGGAAGTCTCCGTACCCGTATAGTCGCCCATGGTGACCGTCCATGTGGCAGGTATGTCGATGCCCTCACCGCGGGCCGACCAGTCGGCTGTCACCGCAATCTTCCCGTAGTCGGGATGCGGCGTGTCATAAAGCGTGTCCTTCACGCAGGAAGAGAGCAGCACGGCGGCTGCCATTCCCATCATATTTATATATTGTCTTGCTTTCATATTCGATTATTCTCCGTTTTTAGAACAACTTACATAAATTGGGCTGCGCCTCGGCATTCTAAAGTAAACTTTAATGCGCTCGGCTTGCACCAATTTTCCATACCAATGTCACACCGGCATTGATGGGGCCCCACCAGTCCTTTGTCTCGTTGCCACGGCGCACGCGCACACCGTCGATGACTTCATATTTCTCATAGTCGGCATTCAGGTAGCCCAGACCGAGGTTGAAATCAAGAACTAATGCCTTGTTCAGCCGCAGCTGGTAGCCGGCGGTGATGCCGCCACCCATCAGGTCGCCCTGCTTGCCCGTTTCGGAGAGCTTGTAGTTGAACTGTCCGGCCTTGAACATCGCACCCAGATACCAGGCTTTCTTCTCGCCCATGTAGTAACGCACTTCCGGAGCCACTTCCCACAGAGCGTAGCGGCGGTCCTTGTCGCTCCATGTCCAAGAAGTCCACGAGCCGTTTACGGCAATGCCCCACGACGGGCAGATGCGCCATTCAAGTCCTAAATCGGGTGTCAGGGTAGCCCAGCGCAGCAGGTTGGCACGCAGGGAGAGATGATAATCAGTTGGTGTTTTGGTTTCCGACGGCATGTCGGCAAGTGTATTTTGTTGAGCGGCTTTCTCTGCCTCTGCCTTTTCAGCGGCAAGTCGGGCTTCTTCCGCCTTGCGCTGCTCTTCGGCAAGTCGTTCCTGTTCGGCACGCTTCTCGGCTGCCAGTCGTTCGGCTTCCGCCTTGCGTCGTGCTTCCGCTTCCGCATCCGTTGCGGCTGTTTCCTTGACCGGTATCGTTAGGCGCACAGTGACAAAGTCTCCCTCTGTCGCATGGTTGCGGGTGATAAAGTTTTCTTCCTTGATTTCCGCGCGTGTAATCAGTTCGGATTTCACACGGTTGGCACGGATCTTCGCCGTGGCAAGGTTCTCGGCTTCGCTGCCCAGCGAGTTGCAGTAGCCGTCAACCAGCAGCGGCAGCCTGCCGTTAAGAATTGTGGTTTTGTTTTTTTCGATACACTCCAACAGGCGGGCAAGTTCCGTGTCATTGCCATTCCAAGGCACGTAGAACATGTCCTTCTGCGGGACGAAGCGGAAGGTGTAGGTCGTGTCTGCTTTCTGCTGCGCAAAGACAGGAAAAGTTACCGTCATCAGCCACATAAACAGGGTAAGAAAAGTGATTTTTCTGCTCATATAAACTTGAATTTATTATCTTTGTCTTCCCTCAAAGGTAATAAATGCCATTCATCATACCAAATATTACAAAAACTTTTTCTGTTGAAATACAGTGTTTTATAAGAATTGTCGTTTGAGCACTTTTCAAATTGTCGTTTGAGCACTTTTTTGTCGAATTAGCACTTTTTTGTCGTTTGAGCACTTTTGAAAAATGGGCTTCCGTGACTTTTTTCAATGGCTTTTTACCACACAAATTATTCCTGATTTGCTTTTTTCCACTTGGCAGGCGTACATCCTTCCTTCTCGGTAAAGGATTTGATAAAGTTACTGCGGGAAAGGAAACCGGAAGACTCAGCCAGCTTCTGTATATTGATTTCCGGATGCTCTTTCAGTATGTTTTTCGCATACTCCAACCGGAGACCGGTTATCCATTCGCGGAATGACATTTTATACGTAGTCTTGATATAGGCGGAAAGATAGGTGCGGTTTGTATGAAGTATTTCGGAGAGTTCTTTTATGGTAAGTCCCTGCCGGACATAACCGTCTGTCTTTATCCAGTTGTCCACCTTCTCTATGATTTTTTCATAGAACACTGGAACTTCTTCCTCTGAAACGATTTCAGGTTCAGTTTCCGTATCTGTCAGAAGGTCATCTTCCGACTGTATGTCCTGCTCAAAGGCATCTTCCACCTGTTCGTAGAACAGCAGGTAGTTCTGGTAGCTGTAGAAAAGATAACAGTAGAACGGTATGGACGACAGAATCCAGATGAAAACGTATTTGTCGGGCAAAAATGTCAGCAATCCGCATCCGACACCGAAGATAAGAGCCCAATAGGTAAAGGTTGACATCCATTCGATGTATAATCCGATGTTGTCGGCGTGGGTGTTGTCGAAAATCCGGATGGCTCTGTGGTAAGCCACAATGACTCTGCGGGCCAGTATGAGTCCGTAAACCACCAGCCATGCAGCCAGTGCCAACAATGCTACTTTCTGCAGAGGACCGTCAGGCAACAGCAATAGAGCTACAGCGGAAAGGGAGGAGAAGATGAGCCAGAGAATGATGTGTATCCGTGTTCTTTTCCTGGTGATGTAGAAACGGTCGAGCAGCGTTATCATTGCCGAACTGAACAGGTAGTAGGACAAGAAATAGGTGGACAGGTTCATTGTGATGGCCGCATTGACATTTATGAACCGTATATCGCAGAAGAAATGTACCGAATAGTTGGCTGCAAGCAACAGCAGCGCTATGCCCATTATCCGCCGCGAACGGAGGTAGTTGTAGAAAATGGCTTTTTCCGGTGTCTTGGCAATCATGAAGTACAAGCCGAAGAAAATCATCAGTGACAGTGAGGCGCAAAGCGAGTATTGATAAATCAGGTGGTTCATGGTTTTATTTTTTTCTTAGTCGTTGCAAATGTAGTGTCCTTTGCCTTTTGAAATTTTTCCGTAGGCAATGCTGCGTGTGGGGCAGTGGTGATAGCAGGCGAGGCAGTTGAGGCAATCGCCGTGCCAGCGTGGCAATGCTTTTCCCTTGGAGGTTTCGAGCGTGATGTTGCGTGTGGGACAAACCTTTGCGCAAAGTCCGCAGCTGATGCAGGTGTCGGCGCTGACAGAGAATGGTCTGTCGGAAATCTGGAACCGTACGAACAGGGGGTAGACGAGGCGCGATTTCAGGGTGGCGAACGAGCCGTGGTGAGTAAAGTCGCCGGTGTCGTTGTGGAGAATCCTGTCGACAATGGTCTGGACCGCCTGTGGGGCGTTGCGCAGCTTTTCGTCGCGCACGCTGTCGCTGTCGACATCGAATCCCGGAAATATCACATAGGTATTTGGCATGAACACCGAGAACGCAGCACTTGGGGTGAACCCTGCCTTCGTTACCGCCTTGCTCCATTGGCGGGCAGTGAGTCCGGCATCGTCGCCACAGGTGCATGCCATATAGCAGTAGTTCTGTCGGCAACCTTCGGCCCTGATGGAGGAAATGACGCTTTCCAATCCTTTCGGCAGCCCCCACGAATGGACGGGAAAGACGAAGCCGATACGTTCACCGGCCTCCGGCTCCACCGAAAGCGTTTTTCCGGTGTGGCGTCCCATGTATTCGCTCAGGTCGACAAGCCGGCTGTCGCCGAGTGCCTTTGAAAGCAGTCGCGCTATGTGCCGGCTGTTGCCCGTTGCTGACAGATAGAGTATCATAGTCTGTTTAATGAATGGTTATCAACGTAGCACCGAAGCCGTATTCACGGAACGAAGCGTCCTGCGCCTCGCAGTGCTTGTAGCGGTATTTCAGGTCGTCGAGCAGTGCCTTGCGGAGCACGCCTTCGCCCTTGCCGTGGATGAACACGATTTTCTGTCCCTTGTTGCGGAGATTAGCGTCCATCACGCGACGGAATTCAGCCAACTGCACGTCGAGCATGTCGCTGTTGGATAGTCCGGCAGTGGAGTCGAGCAGTTCGTCGATGTGGAGGTCGACTTCGAGGATTTCGCCTTTTTTCGCCTTTGTCTGGTTTTTCGTCACGGGGCGACGTTCCGGCTTGTCGGCAGCCTTCTTTTCCTTCATGGCCTGTTCGATCATGCTGCTGTCGATGACCATGGAGCGTTGGGGCACGTCGTTTTTCACGATGTCGAAGGCAATTACCGGCGTGTCGAAGTACATGTTTTCGTGGAAGCAGTGCATCTTGTAGAATTTGGTGGCGTCGACACGGCATTCCACTGCCACCGGATTCTTCAACTTGAATTCCTTGCCTTCCTTGAACGCCACATACTGGATGCATACGCGTTCGAGGTCGGGAAGATCCTCGTGGCGCAGTTCTTCCAGGTGTACCTGAATGTTAGGCTCAACGATGCCGTTGTAGCGGCATTTCCATTTTCCGTGCTGGTCGCGTACGGCGTAGACTACGTAGAGGAAATAGTTGCTGTCGTTCACCAGATAGGCGTCGAACGTAGTAGTGTTCAGGTGCTTGATTTCAGCCGGTTCGTAGCCGAGCACCACGTTGATGACGTCGCCTTCTTCGGTTTCCACGATTTCCACGTTGTTTTCCGACACTTTCGGCGCCGGCTTGTCCTTGGCTACCGCCGGAGCTTCATATTTGCTCGGCTCGTCGGAACCGTAGCGTTTTTTGGGCATCATTCCGCCGTCGGGGTCAACAACCACACATTCGCGCACCAATACCGGCGTTTCAAAGCCGTCCTCTTCTTCCACATAGGCAAGATTGCCTTCCATTCTGACTACCTTTCCTCCGCCAACGGCGTTGAGGTAGCGTACTATATCGCCAACTTTCATAATTTCGAGTTTTAATCTCTGCAAATTTAACCATAAATCTTGGAATGTGTCCGCTTGTTTTCCGAATTATGCCTCGTTGCAGTTTTAAAAAAGGTTTATGTTGCTATTTGTTGACAAAAAGTTGGAAATGTCAATTATTTTTGTGAATATTGCAAAATAATTTAAATGATTGGTGGTAAAAAGTAATTGAATGATGGAATTTAAAGAACTTAATTTAAAAAGATTTCAGAAGGATCGCAAGATGGAAATCCTTTTCTCCGAAAAAGGCAGCTTTTCGGACGGAAGGCCATACGTGCGGATGAGATGGAAATCGTCGGGATGCACGATGCACAGCTTTTTGTTTACAGCACAGGGTTTTGACTATGAAAAAGATTGGAAGGAAGATGCGCTGAGCCATGGTATCCCTCAGGAACTGCTGGGTTATCTGACGGGCGAGGGGGTTGACCCGATACTGCTGCGGGAAGATTCCGCCAATATCCGCTGCTTCGGGGAGCCGGACGAACGGCTGATAGCCGTAAATATTATGGTTGAGTATGACAGTATTTAAGGGTGTTTACGGTTTACAGTTTACAGAACCCCACTTATGTCCTTTGTCGGAAGTTTTTTAAGAGTTTACTGTTTTTTGGGAGGGGAAACATGGGGGGATGTGCTCCCCTAAGATGAACTGCACCCAAAAAGTTGGAATAAAAAATCCATAATATGAAAATTATTCCAA
>UQUV01000018.1 GCA_900544305.1 uncultured Porphyromonadaceae bacterium | reverse complement strand
CGGAGGACGGCCCTATCATTATAATGATGTATGAACTTTTAGCGGACAGTAATAATAGAAAATACGGATTACCAACCTTTTTAAAACAACGAATTCCTGCAGGATTTCTCCGACAGGAATTCACCTATTCATTCTAAAAAATGCTATTCCGGCAACTATTCGTTGACATAAGGCTCAACCGCCGATTTCCACACCATATAGCCGTCGCCCAACAAGTGCAGACCGTCATTGGTCAGTCCCTTCTTCATGGCACCGGTCTTCTCGTCCACCATCAGCGAAAACAAGTCAATCCAAGTGACACCCAACTCTTCAGCCACGGCCTTCAAACGGACGTTCACATCCAGAATTGTCTGCTCCTTGCCAATCATTGCCTTGTAGCGTTTGAAACTGTTGTCGATGGGAAGAAGACTTTGCAAATAAATCTTAGTCTTCGGACTTCCCTTTTGAATCTTGACAAGCAGATTTCTCATCGCAGTAGCGATGCTGTCGGCACTCAGATTATGTGACACGTCGTTGACACCGCCCAGCACAAAAATCTTGGCAGGCTTGCCTTTCAATATCGGGTCGAGACGGTCGGAGAAACCTTGGATGACATCTGAAGATATGCCACGGTTCTTGACATTAGGATTGCCCAACAACTCGCTCCATTCGCAACCGTTTGTCTGGCTATCGCCAAGAAAAACGATATCCGTAGAATGAATCGGAAGTTGCTGAAACAAGGTTGTACGCTGATAATAAAACTCGTTGTACTCGTATTTTTTCTGTGCTTCAGTTGCCGTCAATCCCAATACAGCCATAGCCGTTGCAAGAATCCATTTTTTCATAAGAATTACCTTTCTTTTTAGTGTTCTGAACGATAAGCGTCAACAGCCACTTTTACAGAACCGTGGAAAAGAAGCAAACGTTTTGCCTCATCGTAAGGCAAGCCAAGCTCTTCAGCCACCATGCGTGAACCGCGGTCAACCAATTTAGCGTTGGTAAGCTGCATGTTCACCATCTTGTTGCCTTTCACACGGCCCATCTTAATCATAACGGAAGTTGTAATCATGTTGCAGATCATCTTTTGACCTGTACCTGATTTCATACGAGAGCTACCTGTAACATATTCCGGACCGACAATCATTTCGATAGCAATTTCAGCCACTTCAGAAACCGGAGCGTCAGGGTTACTTGTGATAGCAGCAGTAAGCAAACCGTGAGAACGAGCTTCCTTCAAAGCGCCAATCACATAAGGAGTAGTACCGGAAGCAGCGATACCGATTACCGTATCCTTTTCGTTTATGTTGTAGGCTTCCAAATCTTTCCAGCCTTGTGCAGTGTCGTCCTCAGCATTTTCAACCGGATTACGCAAAGCTACATCCCCGCCTGCAATCAAACCGATTACCCAAGAAGGGTCCATACCGAATGTCGGCGGAATTTCAGATGCATCCAAAACACCCAGACGGCCGGAAGTACCTGCACCGATGTAGAAAATTCTACCGCCTTTTTTCATGCGTTCTACAATTCCGGTAACGAGCTTTTCAATCTGCGGGATAGCCTTAGCCACTGCATCGGCTACCTTGTGGTCTTCCGTGTTGATGTCTTCCAGAATCTCGCGTACGGACTTTTTCTCCAAATCGTTGTAAAGTGAAGATTGCTCACTAATCTTTACAAATGCCATAGTTTCTTATAAATTTAATTTGAATGATATTTTACCAAACCTTCCATCGGACTCTTGATAATGGTGCCGATAGTAATGTCGAGAGCCTTAGCAGCTTCAGCCAAAACATCCTTGTAGTAGAATGCAACAGAACCTACGAAGCTAACCGGCATTGACTTATAATTGCTGTAGTTTTCAATATTGCGAACAAAGAATGACTTGAAGGCATTCAACACGAGACGGTGAATGGCCGGTTCTTCAATGTTCTTAATCAAGAACGGTGACAACGAAGCAAGGAAGCGGTTGGCTGCCGGCTTCTTGTAAACGCCTTCAATGATTTTCTGACGGTCAAGGTCGTATTCAGCAAGGAACTTCTCACAAAGTTCTTTCGGCAACTGGTTCTTGAGAACATCACCTACAAGGAGCTTTCCAAGAACGGCACCGCTACCTTCGTCACCGAGAATATAACCCAGCGGAGATACATTGTCAACGATTTCCTTACCGTTGTAGTAGCATGAGTTGGAACCTGTTCCCAAAATACAAGCTATACCTTCGTTCTGACCGCACAAGGCACGGGCTGCTGCCAACAGGTCGCTGTGAACCTCAATTGTCTTCGCAGTAGGCACATTGTGGGCAATTGCACGGCGTACGTTCGCGCAAATGTCGTCAAACAGACAGCCGGCACCATAGTAATACACACTTTCAATGGCATAGCCTTTCACCTTTTCCGCCAACTCTGCCGCAAGCGTTTCACGAATCTGCTCCTCTGTCATCAAAAGAGCGTTAATACCCGATGTGAAAATTTGTTCAACTACTTTCCCATCATTTACTACACACCAATCTATTTTGGTGGAACCACAATCTGCAATTAAAATCATATCTTTATGTAAATTTTCTTTTTATACAAAATGTAACCAATAGACCAATTTATTGCTATAAACACAAGCGCATAAACCAAAGAGGCAAACGTCTTGTCGCCAAACCAGGTTACAAACGCTTCGGAATACAGCCAAGTATGAATCGACTTGCCGCCGATTGAGACCGTGTTGAACAGAATGCCAAGAACTCCACCCAGCACATACATGAACAATGGGTTGACACCAAAAGCTTCAAAAAATTTCGTCCATTTCTTGTAGCCCTTAATGTCAATAATCCAAATCAACAAAGCAAGCAGACTGGCAGCCAAACCACAAGTAGTCAAGGCAAAAGTCGGAGTCCACAGTTTTTTGTTGATTGGCATTCCGTAACTAAACAAAAAGCCAACAAAGGTAAGAATAGTTCCAATAATAAAGAAATTCATTACCCTCAAATTGTTATCCTTAACATTCACAATGATTTGTCCACAGCAGAATCCAATCAAAACATGCGCAATGGAAGGCAATGTGCTCAACAAACCTTCAGGGTCGATTGGATAGGTATGACGCTGGAAAATCTGCAAAGAATATTCCGATGAGCTCTGTACGGTGCCGATCATCGAAGAAACAGTGTCCTTATACAAGTGGGCATCACCGAACAGTGCATGGTCGATTGTATAGATAATATTGTTCAAAGAAAATTCAAGACCGTTGAAAAGCAGCAGCAATGCACTGTAAACGACAAGAATACCGGCGATAATATACGGTATGCGCACATGCTTTACGGTAATGGCGATAATGGAAGCGGCACAGTAGCACAATGCCAGACGCTGCATCACACCGAGAATTCGCAACGTACCGAAACTGTTGGCGGCATTGAGGATGCGCTCCCCTAACGACAACGCCTCATCGGCACGAGCCAGTCCATAACAGAACCTGCTGAACCAACCTATGGCAAGACCAATTAAAAAGATTACAATGGTACGTTTCACAATCTTCACCAATGTGTCGTGGGAATAGGTGAAATTATATTTCCGCAACGAAATGTAAGTGGAAATACCCATTATAAACATGAAGAACGGGAACACCAAATCAGTCGGTGTCAGGCCATGCCAACTGGCATGTTTCAAGGGCGCATAAATAGCCCCCCATGAGCCGGGATTATTCACCATAATCATACCGGCAATCGTAATACCACGGAGAATGTCAAGCGCCAGAATACGCTGACGAGGTTTCTTGATAGGTTCGGTTGTTGTCATTAATTATTTATTCTTTTTGGTTGTACATTCATCTACAAGATATACTATTGACTGGTATGGAATACCTGCGTTCGTGCTCAATCCTATTTCACAAGTACGGCTATTGGAGAAACCGCGCTTGATGTGAGCCTTTTCAAGTTGCGGACGCAATTTGCGCAAAGCATAGCGGTTCACTTCCGGATGCGTGAAACCACGGTCACCGGCAAATCCGCAACAGCCCACTTCTTCAGGAATCATCACGTTCGACGAGCAGAGACGTGCCAAGGCAAGGAATTTCTTTTCAATGCCCATATGGCGTGACGAACAGGTAATGTGCAGTGCTATCGGTTCGTCGGTCTGCTTGAAGTCGAGATGTTCCGCAAGGAAATCGTAGATAAACTCAACAGGTTCATAGAGTTTCAAACGCTTCATCACGTTGCGCATGCGGTGCAGACACGGGCTCTGGTCGCACAAAATCGGATATTTTCCTTTTTCCGATGCTTCGTAGAGCGCATCTTCCAGTTCTTTCGACTTGCGGTCGGCAATGTCAAGCATACCCTTGCTTTCCCAAATTGTACCGCAGCACAGATTTTTCATATTCTTCGGGAAAATCACCTCGAAGCCGGCCTTTTGAATCAGCTCTACCGTTTTGTCGAGCAACGGAGTTTTCACACCGCCTTTAGCCGTATGTCCCATAGTTTGGTTGATACAGCTCGGGAAATAAACCACTTTCCGCGGAGATGCTGCCTGAGAAATCTGATGCGGATAGTAGGCTTTCGGCATATAAGGAGTCCACAATGGAACGCCTGCCTTATGCAACGCGCTACCTACAGCTTCAACTCCCTTGTCGCCCAACACGCTCTGTGCCACAGATGCCACTGAGAGCACCGGACGAAGTGCGGCTTTCACCGTAGAGAAATTGTTTGCCACGAAATCACCCGTTTTGTAACCGATACTGCCCTTCGGAAGAGCGGCACCGCGGATGTCGTGAATCATTTCTCCCGTATTGATTTTCATCGGACAGGATGTACTGCAAAGTCCGTCACCGGCACAAGTCTGATTACCGAGATATTTGAATCCGTCTTCCAGACGTTTCAAGCGTTCAGGATCTTCACCTGTATTCTTCAGACGGGATATTTCACGTTGGATAATAATACGCTGACGAGAGGAAATGGAGAAACCGCAAGTCAGACAGTTGACTTCACAGAAACCGCATTCGATACAGCGGTCAACGTGCGGATTGGTCAAAGGCATCGGTTTCATGCCCTTGATGTAGCATTCCGGATCGTCGTTGAAAATGACACCCGGATTAAGTATACCATTCGGGTCGAACAGTTGTTTTACAGCCTTCATGATTTCAAAGGCCTTTTCGCCCCACTCGTTCTTGACAAACGGAGCCATGTTTCTACCGGTTCCGTGTTCTGCCTTCAATGAGCCGTCGTACTTGTCTACCACCAGTTTTTCCACTTCAAGCATCAGGTTCTTATACTTGTCCACCTGTTCTTGCGTGTCGAACGACTGGGAAATGATAAAGTGATAGTTGCCTTCAAGGGCATGACCATAAATGCAGGCATCGTCGTAGCCGAACTTTTCAAGCATTTCCTGCAAATCGAGTGTTGCTTCCGGCAAGTTTTCGATATGGAAAGCCACGTCTTCAATCAAAACGGTGGTGCCCAAGCGGCGCGTACCGCCTACCGACGGGAAGATACCCGAACGGATAGCCCAGTACTGTGAATATTCTTCCGGCTTATCGGTGAAATATGCCGGTTTATAGAGTTGGAATGGTTCCAGAATTTTCTTGATTTCAGCGATGTTGGCTTCAAGTTCCTCTTTCGAGTCAGCCTTTGTTTCCGTAAGGACGGCTGTCAAGCCTTCACCGGTCGTGTCGTTAACTGACGAGAGCGATTTTTTGTCAAGAAGTTCAGCACCGTGAACCGGTCCTTTCTTCATCGCCACTACGGCACGGCAAGCCTCTTTTATGTCAGAGAAATAAAGCATGGCGCTGGCAGAATACGGATACAGATGGCCGGTTGCCATTGTAGCCTCCGAGAGGAATGCCAGCGTTCCTTCCGAACCCACCATCAAGTGGGTGATGATTTCAAACGGGTCGGTATAGAGCACGAAAGGATAGATGTTCAAACCCGTTACATTTTTAATGGAATATTTATAGCGGATACGGTCCGACAGTTCCTTGTCGGCTGCTATCATATCACGCAGTTCCTCGATTTTACGGATAAAATCAGGATGAGAGCGACGGAATGCGGCCTTGCTTTCCTCATTGCCGGTGTCGAGCACCGTTCCATCGGCAAGCACTATGCGCACCGACTTCAAAATCCGGTCGCTGTTTGCATGAGTTCCGCAGTTCATTCCCGAAGCATTGTTCATGATAATGCCACCAACCATTGCCGCTTTCTTGGATGCGGGGTCAGGGCTGAAGATTTTGCCGTACTTCAGCAAAATCTGGTTGACACGTTCGCCGATAATACCCGGCTGAACAGTGATGGTCGATGCATCTGCGGAAACGGAATAGTCCTCCCAGTTTTTACCTGCGACAATGAGAATGGAATCACTGATAGCCTGCCCCGACAAACTGGTACCCGCTGCGCGAAAAGTCACCGGCAAATTCATGCTGTGGGCAATCTTCAATAGTTTCGACACTTCCTCTTCGTCCTTCGAACGCACCACAATTTGCGGAATCATGCGATAGAATCCGGCATCGGTTCCCCATGCCAGCAAGCGCAAATCGTCGGTATATACTCTGTCCTTAGGTATAAATTTCTGAATCTCGTTGAGATATGACTGATACGTTTCCTTCATTTCCTTTATAGAAATTTATCACACAGCCGCCAACCATAGGCGACGGCTGTGTGCAATTTTGTTACTTATATAAATAATATTTACTTGACTTGGCTTTGAAAGCTTCGGCATCTTTTGTCCAATAATCAATGATGTCGCTCACTTTGTAGTTCTTTGAAAAGCGTAGACGGATTTGGTCTGTTCCGCACACTTTGTCAAACATATTGAAGCGGCTCTTGTCGGTAGTCGTTTCAAAGATTTTCTTGTCGGGATACATGTCTGCCAACACTTCCATTGCATAGAATTGCAGCAACGTGATGCTTGATTCCGGAATGTCGTCGATATAGAACTGTATACCCTGAAGGTTCTCGCCCTTGCCTGTTGAATAGAACGGCTTGATATGGATGGCACGGCATTTTACGCCCGGAAGATTAAGGGCATTCATGCGAGCCGAGAACTCTTCTGCGTTAATCCAATCGGCACAAATCAACTGGAACGGCAATGTATAGCCTACACCGATTGACACATAATAAAGTTCACCCAAAATACCTGTAGCCGGATAGTAATAAGAAGTCACAGGCTGCGGAATGTGCGGAGAAGGAAGAATCCAAGGCATGCCGGTCTTGTCGAAAGTCATGTCACGAGTCCAGCCTTCCATCGGCACTACCGTCAGTTTTGCCTGCTTTCCGCCGGCAACCATTCTTTCACCATTCAGGAAACGGGCCATTTCACCCGGAGTCAGACCATAAAGATACGGAACCTTGAATTGGCTGACAAACGAATAGAATCCGTCTTCCACCAAATTACCTTCCACGCGGTTACCGCCTATCGGATTCGGACGGTCGAGCACAACAAACTCAATGTCATTTTCAGCGCAAGCCTCCAATGCAAGACCCAGTGTGCTGACAAACGTGAACGAACGGCAACCGATGTCCTGAATATCGTAAACCAAGGCATCAATGCCCTTCAGCATTTCAGCGGTCGGTTTTTTTGTTTTTCCATAGATGGAATAAACCTTAACTCCGGTTGCAGGATCTACCGTGTTGTCGAACTCGTCGCCGGCATGAACGTCACCGCGCACACCGTGTTCTGGACCGAACAAAGCTACCAGTTCCACGTTTCCTGCTTCGTGAAGGATGTCGACTGTCGATTTCAGATTGTTGTCAACACCTGTCGGGTTGGTAATCAAACCGACACGCTTGCCTGCCAATTCCTTAAAACCGTGGTCGCGAAGCACTTCTACTCCCGGTTTTGTTATGGCAGCGGCAGTGAGAGCCGTTGCCATAACGAATATGGATAATATAAATTTTTTCATGTTTCTACTTTTTGTTTTCTTTTCTACCGTAATCCGGATCAATCTTTTTGTCTACAAGATAAGTTACAATCAACGTAGCAATACAGCAGGCCATCACCATCCAGAAGAAATTGACGTAACCGATTGCTTCCTGAATGTAACCGGCAACGAAGCCCGGCAACATCATACTCAATGCCATGAACGCCGTACAGATTGCATAGTGGGAAGTCTTGAATTCGCCTTCCGAGAAATACATCATGTAAAGCATATAGGCAGTGAAGCCGAAGCCATAACCGAACTGTTCGATACAAACCGCAATACTGATAATGATAGGATCAGACGGCTGAGCGATGGCAAGATAAACGAATGTCAAGCATGGCAATGTCATACAAGCTGCCATCCACCACAATGACTTCTTCAAACCTACCTTAGAGGCAAACACACCTCCGGCAATACCACCGGCAAGAAGCGCAATGACACCGAATGTTCCGTAAACAAGACCAACCATATCAGTTGTCAAACCCAAACCACCGTCCTTAACAGAGTGAACCAGGAACGGCTGGCACAGTTTAATCAAGAATCCTTCCGGCAAACGATAAAGCAACATGAATGCAACGGCAAGAAGGAAACCCGGTTTCTTGACAAACGAAACGAATGAATTTGCCAATTCCGAAAGATTTGACTTAGCACCGCCTTCGCTACCAGCATTGCGAGGACGGTCCTCAGCAGAATGAGGCAAAACGAATATATGGTACAACGTAATCAGGAAGAACACCACGGCACTGACACCGAGAGTTACCTGCCATGAATACGGAATATCGTTGCTGCTCTTTTCAATCACACCGGCAATGTAGACAAGCACTCCTTGTCCGAAAACAGATGCGATACGATAGAAAGTACTGCGGATACCGATAAAAGCAGCCTGACTGCTCGGACTGTGAGCCAGCATATAGTAACCGTCAGCAGCAATATCGTGGGTTGCAGAAGCAAACGCTGCAATAATGAACAGAATCAAAGTCAGCGTAAACATGCTAATCGGTGTATGTCCGCTGGCAATCACATCAACATCCGGCTTCGGCAATGTCAATGTAAGAAGCACCATCAACGCAGTCATCAACACCTGCATAGATATAATCCACCAGCGTTTTGTCTTGACAACGTCGACAATAGGACCCCAAACTCCTTTCAGGAACCAAGGGAAGTAAAGCAATGTCGTAAAGAACGACATATCGCCGTTAGGCACACCCATCTTGGTAAACATCATCACGGAAATGTTGTTTACAACAAAATAAGGCACACCTTCAGCAAAATATAAGGTCGGTACCCACCACCAAGGGGAAGTATTCTTTTTTGTTTCGTTCATAGTCTTAATATAAAGTTGTGATGTCAGCACCAATGAAATAGTGCAATAAAATTTCCTTATAGTTATACCCCTTTTCGCCCATTACGGCAGCACCTATCTGACACAAGCCAACACCATGGCCCCAACCGGCACCTGTAAGTTTGAACTTCGTCGGCACTTTGCTTTCTTCTCCTTCTTTTTCTACCACGAATGCAGAACTGTAAAGGTGTGAAGGCGACAATGTACGGCGAATTTCAAGTTCCTTACCGATAATCAACGTCTTTTTCGTTCCGACAATTTTCAAACGATAGAGACGGCCGGAAGTACCGCGTGCAACAGGAATCAAATCCAGAATTTCACCATAGTCAACGCCCGAACGGTTCTTGATGAGTTCAGAAAGTTCTTCCTGTGTATATTCCACTTTCCAACGGTAGAAGTCGGTAGTTTCCTGGTCGTAGCTATTGAGAACCTGTGAAAGAATCTGCTTGTCGTGAGTATTGCAAAATGCAGGAGGTGCATTCAAAATCCACTCACGGGCATTTTCCTCAACTGTCAAATCCGGGAAATTCATCGGCTGTTCACCATCGTGACGTGCTACGAGATAATCGTAGTGTTTCGGTTCCCAGCAGTTCTCGAATTCCTCAAACACACCGCCGCAAGATTTAGAGAAACGCGCATCACAAAGCACACCGTTGTGAGTAAGCACCTGTCCCCAAGTTGCCTTGATGGCATCGCGTACCTTTTCAGTTGACTCGCGCGTAATGCCCTGATAACGCTGACAGTGGTCGTCGGCACAAACGTCGAAGTTCACATGGTCTTCACGGTCATACCATTTTACGAGTTCTGTATCGGTAAGCGTGCAAGAGCAATATTCCTCACTATCGCCAGCAAGTTGCTTGTTTTTCTCAATCTGTGCCAAAAGCCAGCTACGTGAAATGACAGCATGTGCCTTCAACAGTTCCAATGAAGCCGTAGCGCTCATTTCCGAAGAAATTACGCTCAACAGATATTCTTCAATCGGAAGGACGTTGATGGCTGTTACCTGATTGTTTTCGACAATGAGTCGCAATGAGCCGCGGAAAGACTGGTTTTCCTTGCGTTCCCAATGGAAATTAACGCCGATTGTAACGTCGCACAATTCAAAATAATCGGTTTCGTTGCCTGGTGTAAATTCCAATGTTTCAAAAAGTTCGCCGTTCCAAAGCACTTTGCCGTCTTTGACTTCAGCCAACTGTTCGCCTTTCACGGGTTTTCCGTCAACAAAATATTCTGACGGAAATATAAATTTAATTGACGGCTCATTCATTATGCCGACTTTCACTTGCGGTTGTGACATAGCAGTAGGAGTATTTTTTATTTAAGTTTGTTTGCAATTTCTTCAGCTTCGGCTTCACTCAGGCACACCTCATCGAGGATGGTCTTGATATCGTCGGCTGAAATCTTTTCAAAGTCCTTTTCAAGCGGAGTGATGAAAACGCCACCCATATCAACTGATGCCGGACTGATAAGGATATTGGCATCGCCTTCTGCAAAATAGCAGGTCGGACGGTGTTGTTTGCGCGGGAACACTACAAGGTACCAGGTTTCCTTTTCAAACCAACACAAAACATTCAACATCGGTTCGATTTCACCTTCCGGAATGTTGAGTGCAGCATAAAGTTGTCCGAACAATACGGCTCCGGCTTCAACGTCTGTCGTACGGATAAGGAAACAACTCTGTGCCAATCCTTTCACAAGACACAACTCACCTTTACCTGCATTGACAACCACTTCCGTCTTTGCATTGTGGATATCCTCTTCGATAGGCATAAAACCGCGGTTACCGGCCTGGAAGTGCATGTGGTCAGGAGCTGATGCACCACACTTCGGTCCATTGTAGAACAATGTATACTCTTCCAAATCCTTTGTCAATTTCATCATATCGGCAATACGGCCTTGAATTTTCTGGTCCGTATGGCTGTTGTCAGGAATTGTCAGGTGTTTCGGAAAGATAGGGAACGGATTAATCAATACCGTATAACCGCCCCACGGCAGTCCTTCCTGGACTGCCGGGCGATTAGTCTCACACAAGAAGCACTTGCGTTCCTTCAAAGATTTAGCATCCACCTTAGCCGCAGAAGATACGATGCGGGCCGGATTAAACTGCACTTTTACTGTGGAGTTACCGATGGTGAAATCTTTCACCTTAACGCCTTTAAGCGCTTCAAAGTTATTTTTTGCAGTGTCCCATACATTCAATTGGCTTTCAATGAATGAACGGACATTTTCTTTATTTACTGTCATTAAGAATAATCGGATTTTTGACTTTATTTCTTTTTATTGAAAGCAATACGTGCCTGAAGTTCCCATGTACGGATACGATCCTTATACAAGTTGTGGGCATTCATCTTCACTACATCGAGAGATGCGTCAGAGTTGTCGTCCCAACGACGGCACAAGTAAACTACATCATAAACACGACCAATCTGATATTCGCGAGAGAAGTTCAAACCGAGTGCATAGTCTTCACCGTAGCTTGTGTTAGGCACTTTCACTTCGCGGAGAACCGGAGTATAGAATGCACGAGGAGCGCCGAGACCGTTGATACGCAATGCGTTGTTGCGGCCGTTTTCCGGAGTCCATTCCTTGTGGTCGATGATACCCGGTGCTATCATGTTCATGTTGAAGTCAGTCATCATATATGTTCCGACTACCATTGCACAGTTCTGTTCGTAGAACGCATTAACCATAGTAGTCAATGTGTTTTCATCTTTATATACGTCGTCGCTGTCCAACTGAACGGCAAACTTACCGCATTTTTCGTGGTGAACACCCAAGTTCCAGCAACCGCCGATACCCAAATCCTGACGTTCCGGAATCAAGTGAATAACGCGTTCGTCATCCTTGAATTCGTCGATAGCTTCAGTTGTACCGTCAGTTGAATGGTTATCGATTACGATAAGGTTGAACTTGAAGTTTGTTTTTTGAGACAATACAGACTTGATGGCGTCGCGGATTGTACGAATACGGTTACGAACCGGAATAATCACAGATGCTTCATATTCGAAGTTGCCTGCGCTGAATTCGATTTTCTTGAATTCAGGAACAAGGTAACCGCCAATAGCCTTCAAGTGAGCTGTACATGCTTCTTCCATTTCGATTTGCACGCCACGGTTTTTCGGGTCAACATAGTCGAAAATCTTTTCACCGCTCTTGCGAGTGTCAAGTTCTACGTCAGAATAGAGGTATTCGTTGATATGAACGAGTTCAGCTTCTTGTGAAACTTTCAAACGTACATCGTACAAACCTGCAAATTCATATTCCTTGTCAATCTTGGCAACAGCATTTTTGAAAACGCAAGCGTTGAAAAGAAGGACAGAACCAAAATTGAAGTCGTCGCGAAGGCTACCCTTCTGATAGTCGATAACCGGTGCATTATTGCGAGTTTCGCCCACTACATTATAATGGTCGGCATATACCATACCGGCAGCTGAATCGTCAGCAATGTGGAGCATACGTTCGATGGCAAACATACCGAATTCCAACGTGTTGTGCTTTATGTAAAGCATCACATAGTCAGCGTCGGCCTTAGCTGCGATTTTCTTCATTGTGTCGCTGCTGTTCAAGCCTTTGATTGCGATTTTTTCGCAACCTTCTACTTCGCCTTCTGCATCGGCACCAGCCAAAAGATAAATTTTATTTACCAACTCGCAAGCCTTCAAACCTGCAATCGTAGCCTTAACTTGCTCTGCGTTAAGAAATGGGATAAAGCAATTAATTGTTCTCATATTTATATAATGTTTCTATTTGTTACTATAACTGATGTTTATTTCTTGAAGAATTCAAGCACTTGCTTCATAAATGTGTTGCGTGCGCTTTCACTCTTGATGGTTTCAAACGGGAAACCGACAATGCAAGTCTTATAAGTATCAAAGTCATTGACTACTGCCGCAGGAATATTGTTCTCTGTATAGCGGAGCAGAGTGCAGCCCTTGTCTTCGAAAGTCGGATACATGGCATCGGGCGATTCTACGGCATAGAACTCTGAGTTCAGCGTCGTATAGTAGTCCAAATCCAATTCTCCGAAAGAATCGAAATAAGTCGGAACCATATAAGCCTCACCGGTGATGCTTGCCTGCCCGACACGCCATTTGTAGCCCAACACATCGGATGCGAACTTGCGTGTTTCATCAGTAGCCTTCTTGTTGTCCCAAACGTCGGTTGCCACATAAGAACCGGTTACCAGAATATCGCCACCGTTTTCACAATATGCTTTGACAGCAGCCTGCAATTCCGGGGAATAGATATGATACAAGTCTGGTTTTTCACCTCTACCCGACTGTGTTTGTTTCTGCTTGCCCAAAATCAGGTCAGTCATGCCATATTTCTTCATGTCGTATCCCGATTCAACAGATTTCAAAGATGTTGATACGAAAGAGTATCCGGCATTCATGATGGCTTCACCATGCATGTAAGGATAGTCAAACGTATTTCCGGCAATGACTTTATCTTCATAGTTGGCACGGCTTGCACCGAAACCTGACGAATCGTCGCTTGTCCAAGGCACTTCACGACGGAATTCAAACATATCACCAATAAAGCAAATATCTGACATATAAGGAACTCCACCGTCGCGGGAATTATAGAAACCGGCTATACCATTACCCAAATCGAAGGAATCAGGAGCTGAAACTCGGGTGAAGCCGTTGACAACGAGCACGTCACCTTTCGATTCTTTTGCTACACCCAAAGCAAGGATTTCCGACGGGAAACTCAATCCTCCGTCATTCATTGCAACCACTTTATAGCTATGGATAAGATTGTCATTGACAGTCACTTCATAGCTTGTAGAAGAAGTTACAGCCAACTGGCGGAAACCTCCGTCGGCCACACGTTCGTAAATTACATAAGCAGACGGCTGAGCACGGTCGCACAACGTATCGACTGTTTCTTTCCAAGAAAGGACAAACTTGTTGGAATTTTTCTTGTCAATGGCAAAGCTGTTGACCGGAAGCGGCTGAATCATGTAGTCGTCCTTGCCTTCCATCTTCGCGAAGAACTGAACCATTCCTTTATAAATCGCACGGCTGACAGTGAAACGGAATTTCGGGTCAAGACCATAACGCATGTCTGCAAAGTTCTGGTGTGACAGAAGTTCAAGCAACATTGTCGGCACTTCCGGAACTCGCGCTTCAAAATAAGAAGCGTCCCACATGCCACGGCGTACCCACTGCGAATCGAACTGCGCACGAACGTCGTTGACAATATTTGTCATTACATAATTAGTCAACTGGTGTGAAACCATGCGGTCCGTACCATTAACATATTTGTCACCCTTATTTGTAAAATAGATACCGAGTGTACCGATAATTGTATCGTCCATTGTCGTTCCGGCATCAGAGTGGAATGCAAATGCAAGGTCAACAGGTATATTCAAACCCTTGTTATCAGGCAGAACGCTGGAACCACCAGCAAGATAGTTGACCCATGTACCGCGACAACGGTAATCGTCTGTATAATCGTTCGTTCCGTTAGAAGGTGAATAAACGGAATCCGGAATACCGGCCCATTGCAACCAATAGCGTGCACCCTCCGTAAAACGTGGATAACCACTTACTTTATACTCGCTCTTTATCCGTGATTTCACTTCTTTTGCCTGAACCTTATCGGCTTCAGCACTTTTCACATTTTCGGTAACGACATCCGACACTTTGCGTGCAATATTGCCATAGCCGCCACCGATTTTCACAGCATCAGCAGTCACGACTCTGCCGCGTTTGTCCGACTCATTGCTGAGAGAAACCAACTTCTGCTGACCTTTCTTGAAATAGAAATGTCCCAGATAAATCCATGTGCCGCCTCCCATTTTCTGATTGATGACAAACTGACGGTCGCCACCGGCTGTATGTACCGTATAGCGGGCATCTTCCGTGCTGTTTGGCAATGTCGCATAAGAAACATATACGGCATATTCACCATCTTCCGGAATAGAAGCCGACCATTCGGCTACAGACGGGCGTTTTCCTTTTGCTGTAGGGATTGTGCGATAAGTTCCGTGTTTGAACGGGTTGTCGAAACCTTCGTATGATTTTTTCAAATAGGCGAAACCTGCATCAGTGCTTTCTTCCCAAGGATACTCACCTCCTTGCTCAGAATATCCGTCCTTAGCAGCCAATCCGCCGTTATTGTCAATGATTATTTCAATGTTTTTCGTGTCGCGTTCGCGTGGGCTCATGACATACGCTCCGGCATTTTCCAGCATCGGCATCAAATAAGGCATCACATAGCTTTGAGTATAGAGGTCCTCTACAGTCTGGAAAATACGTGCACGTTGCCATTCCCAACGGTTTTCTTTTTGTTCAAAATACCAGCCGTGGCTCTGCCACATGGCAATGATTTTTCCGTCAAGACCTTTTTTCGGATGGCGTGTATCGTCAACAGCATAAACAAACGGCTGACGTTTCTTTGTCTTCTTATAGTTGAATTCAGCTTCCGGCAAATAGTCGGCCACATCCCGTCCGCCAATAGTCAGCTTCAGTTTATAGCCGGCATATTCGGCAGGAAGTTTTTCACGCACCGCCGCTTCTACCTCGGCCAAGTAGCTGTCGGACATGGGAACATAGCCAAAGACTTCGTTAAAGTCCAAGCTGACAGTTTTTTTCTTTTGGTCTACAGTAGCATTCGCCACCTTCACTTTGCCAATTTTCAAAGTCTTAGGCAACGACTGATTTAACACTACATTAATCGACTCATTTGTTAATGAGTCTAACGGAGTCACACTTGCTTCACATAATGCGGAACTTGCCGCTATCATTGCGAAAATAAAAGCCCTGCGCACGATTATGATTTTTAAGGTCGTTTTTAATTATTTTGAGTATATATGCGCAAATTTACTACAAACTGATTAGTTCATGAAAATTTAGATTAAGGATTTCCTTAAAACCAACATTATTTAATATTTGACTACATAATTTTAGTTTTGCTTTTGCGGGCTTGTCGCGTGATACTTCACCAGTCCGGGAACTGAACTTGGCAAAATTTTCTGAATTGTGATATCGTACTTTTTAGCCACCTCAGCCAACACTCCGGAATAAGCACACGCATTTGAGCCTACAAACGACACGTTCTGACCAGCGTAGTCATATTGCAACACATTACGGACAAAAAATGCATCAATACTTGAGTATACCAAATTGTAGACATAGTCCATGTCCAGCTTGTCCATCAAGAAACGGGAATAAGTGCTGAGCGCCGTATTTGGAATCGGGGCATCGTAAATCGACGACATGATTTCATCCGGCGTAAGCTGCAAATATTCGTAGAAAGAATTGCGAAGATGAGCAGGTGCAAGGTTCTTCAGGCAGTCGCTGACAAACAATTTGCCGATATATGCTCCACTACCCTCGTCACCAAGAATAAAGCCCAAAGACTTCACATTTTTCACAACGCCTTTTCCATCATAATAGCAAGAATTGGAACCGCTACCGAGAATACAGGCAATTCCCTTGTCATGAATCAGCAGACCGCGGGCCGCACCAAGCAAGTCACTTTCAACCGTTACCGGAGTCTTGAACTGGGCAACCAACGATGCTTCTACAATTTTTTTCTTTTCTGCATTAGAGCAGCCAGCACCATAGAAATGGATGTGCTCCCAGCGCTTTTTGAAGAAAGCTTCAGAAAGTTCCAAACGAATTGTATGGCTAATATCACGGCGAGTCAAAAAAAACGGATTCAATCCTTTCGTAAAAGCATGTTCCACTATATTGGTACCGTCAACTAAAATCCATTCTGTACGTGAAGCACTGCTGTCTGCAATAATTTTCATAGAATATTAAAATTGAGTATACTTTCCACAAAAGTAATAAAAATTTAGACACAACCACATAATTTACAGAAGTTGCTACTTATGTTTTATAGCACTAAAAACAACAAATGCAGCCCTAACTGAGCTGCATTTGCATATATTCGGGAAAATACATCAGTGACGTACTACCACTTTCTTCGTTGCAAAACCGGCATTGGTGTAAATCTTTGCCACGTAGCTGCCTGATGCCAATTCACTGACATTCACAACATTTCCACTTGTCTTGGCCATCAGCTTGCCGTCAAGTGAGTACAATTCGATTCCGGCTATGAACGAATCAGCATTCACTACAAGAAGTTCGCTTGCAGGGTTCGGATACATCCGGAGACCTGAGATTTCTATGTCGTTCACGCTTGAACCGGCATCGCCCACTGCGATATTGTCCACATAAACAGTTCCCGTCTTGCTGATCTGACCGCCGGCCTGTGCGATTTCGAAGCCCTTCAGCATGTATTCCTTACCGGCTTCCAATTCAGACAGAGCCACGGCACAGCTATGCCAGCCGATATAGCTCAGGTCACATACCTTCACCTTGACTTCGGCTCCTTCCGTTGCAAAGTTTGCATAGAGGACATTGTTGCTCACGTCACCGTAGACTTTCACACCCAAAGCGTCGATATTGGTGAACTTGCGTTCCGGTGCCGTTGCGAAACCGTAAACGGCAATGCCGCCTTCGGTAGCAGAGAAAGTGTAGGTAAGTTTGCAGGACGCTGTGCCTTCAAGTTTCGTCGCAGTATTGCGGGCGGCGGCAACAGCTGTCGTACCGGCACTTGCCTCGGTATCGGCCGTCAGCACGTTGTTGTCGTCCAGACTGTTCACTTGTGCAAAATCAGCATATTCCTCTGCGGCATCTACTGCTACAAACTGATACGTTTGTGGACCGGCTATCTTGATTCCGTACTGGTCTTTCAATTCACCCGATACGTTCACGGTGTATGTTGCCCCCGGTACCAGGTCTTTTGTCAGGTCGACCTGATAGAAACCGAACTCGTCCGTCGGCTTGCTTACCTTGCGGGTACGGGAGTTTCTTGCCAGTTCTGTGCCCTGTGCGTCGGTGACGATGATTTCATCGTCGATTGACAAAGTGTACGGGTGTTTGTCAAAACGGAAATGAATCTTAGCCCCGTCGTAATGCACCTTCTCGTCCTTGCCCGGACATGCGGCCAATATGTGCATTTCGTTATAGTCCGTTGTCTTGAATTTCAACACGAAGTCTTCTCTCATGGAAATGTTTTCCGGATGTTTCGCCTCTTTCTTCAAAACGACGGTGTAAAGCGTGTTGACATCGTATGCGCGTTTCGGCTTGAATACCAGCGTTGCATAGGAGTCTTCCCAAGTCAGGTCGCCTTCTACAGCCGGCGTGATGGAGAAGTTTTCTTCCACTGATTCCGGATCCATATCCCAGTTGAACTTGAGGATTACCGGTGTGTTACACAGCACGGCTTCGTCACCCTCGTTCCATACCGGCGAGTATTCTACAACTTCCGGAGGAGTGTTGCGGACACGGTCCAGATACACGTTTTCGTAGGTAACCTTGTTGGCTTCTACAACCACATCGATTTCCTTGTCGCGATATTCCGGATGAGTGAATTTAACCTTATAATTGCCCGGAGCTACGCTCTTGAACATATAGACTCCGTTTGGCAGATCCTGAGTAGTGTAAGTCTCTACTGTTTCGCCCTTGTCGTTGACAAGCGATACAGTCGCATTCATGATTGGCAAGGCCTGGTCATGTTCGAAAAAGGTGGTTCCATAAACAGGATCAGTGCGAATCAGACGGCTGTCCATCAGAGAACCGCCAATGACACCTGTCGTAAATTTCTCGGAAGCTCCGAAATATTCCATAATCGCCTGTACGAAATGATAGGCTTCCAACCAACAGTAGTCATTGCTCATCAAACGATAGGTTTCAGGGATATAGTCATGATAGGAACCTTCAGAAAGCATACCCGGAATAGTCAGTTTGCGCAAAACGCCCAATCCGGAAGTACCCCAATCATAAAACGTCCAGTCACCGGCAAGCCACGGATTCTTGCTTGACCAGGAGGCTATTTGGTTCTCCAAAAGCCATTTGTTAAGAATTCCCGACATTTCCTTTGCTTCAGGGAAAACAGGATCGTCCGTATAGCCACGATACAGCATCAAAGGCTGGTTAGTGCGGTTTGACGTACCTGTAGCATTACTGTGAATGGAGAAGAAAAAGTCGGCTTGACATTTATTCGCTTCTTCTCCAATTTCCTCCAAGTTTCGGTCATCGTCTGTCGTGTTCGTTGTACGCGACATGTCCACATGCGTGCCGAAGCTTTCCAACAAATCACGCAATGCCAATCCTTTCACCAGGTTACTCTTCGATTCCCAAAAACCGTTTTCATCGTGTTGTGCAAACGGAGGGATAGCCACGTTACGGTCATCAGAATCATAACCTCCGTGCCCCGGATTAACATAGATTTTCAAACCGTTTAAATCTGCCGCATTTGCACTTACAGCTGTCGCAGCAGCCATTAATAAGAGATTCAGTTTTTTCATATTTCAGCAGATTTTATTTGATGTTGATTTCCATTACAAACATACGACCGTCAATCGTATTATACACAATTCGGCCGGCCTTTGCTGATGCAGTCGGGTTCATCGCCATGCTTTCCGGCTTCGTCAGGTCCTTTACGAAGCTTCCGTCTGCCTTCAGTAACACAAGTTTCGACGATTCGAACTGGTGGCCGTCGTCGGTGGTCTTCTGTGCGACAATATAGTCGTTGCCGTACCATACCGGCTCTGTATATTTGCCAAGGTCCGCAAGCACTTTGCCGTTTAGGTCGACTACATACAAGCCTTTTCCGCCCGCATAGAACAACACCTTGTCCTTGTTCGGGGACAAGGATTCCCACAGATAGTGGTTATTGGTGGCTACCGGACTGAAACGCTTTTCTACACCATTTTTCACCACGGCAAGTTCTGAGCCTACAGCATAGACGAATGTTTCGGTACTCTTGGCGCCGCTGTACTCTACCCCGCGTTCCGACTGTACGGCTACCCCATTCTTCAATACGATAGGGGCATTCATTCGGCGCATGCCGTCGGCTATCACTTTGGTGGATTTCGACGATACGGAATAGTTGTTCATCGCCCGGTAGAGGCGCATGTTCTCACGTGTCTGCGACATGTAGTAAACCGACTTGCCGTCCATTGAGAATTCGGGATGATAACCAGCCATGTCGGCTTCCGAAATTTTGGTAGTGACGTTATCGTTGAAATCATACAGCTTCAGGCCTGTATAATTGTCGCCGGAAAACAGCAGCTGCTGTCCGTCGGCACTCAGCACCGGATTGTAGGCACTGCTTTCCGTGCCCTTGAGAATTTGCCGGTGGCTGGTGATGGTCACTTCCTGTGCGCTGGCAAGGGTTGCAAATGCCAACGCAAGCGTTAAGAATTTGACTCTCATAGTTTTAGGTTTTAAGTTATTGATTTATGATAATTTTCCCTGTATATGTTCCATTTTCAGATGTCAACCGAACAATATACATGCCCGGAAGCAAATCACTCACATTCAAAGTGGCGTCACCATTATCGAATGTCAGCGGCTGCTGAAGTACAACCGAACCGGAAAGAGTAGCAACTACAGCCATACCTTCGGCTACATTTTCGTCATTGCAACGCACTCTCGCCAAGCCACCGGTAACTGGATTCGGGTAAACGGACAGACCTTTATTCGCAACACCTAACTGTTCCACATGGCTGTCACCACCATAAACGGCCAACAATGCCGGCACATCAATGGTAAAGTTTTCACCCTTAGCCGATGTTCCCATATCCATACGGAAAGTATTCAATGTAATCGGATATACTGCCACATCTTCAACATCGAACCACTCTGACAAATCCACATCAAACGTCTGCTCAACATTCTTTGGCAACTCTTCGGTTGTAAATGCCATTGAGCTCAAAACTTCACCTAAAGCATTAACACCTGAAACGGCTATTTTTTTCACCGTTGCATTACCCGGATTGATTTTCACACGCAAAGCCTTCGGCATACTCCATACCTGAACCGGACTCTGCAACTGAATATAGGCACCACGGCTTGAGCCATTACCAACATAAGAAACCGAGAATCCGTTTTCCAACTGATTAACAGCCAAATCTGTACCACCGACTTGCTTCAAATCCCATTCTGCCGGGAACGTACGATAAACCGGTTCAGTTGCTCCTGCAGGCAATTCCACGTTGACTGTAGCCGTTGTATTAAAATCACCGATAGTTCCGGTAATGGATGTCGTTCCGTTCTTCAAACCACGAAGTACACCGTTTTCGATAACTGCCACCGACGGGTCTTCAACCGTCCATGTCAAACGGGAAGGATCGCATTCAAAATCATGTGCCGATGTTTTTGCAAGCACTTCCAACGGATAGCTTCTTCCGTCGTTCAGAATATTAGAAATACGCAACGCAACTTCCGACTCAACGACATTCACAGTTGTAGTCGTTACAACACCGTCGCATTCCACTTTCAATTCTCCTGAACCCGGCTCGCCTCCGGCATAAAACACACCATTTTCTACCGTTCCGATTTTCGGGTCACAAGAGAGAACAAAATTTTCCACATTTTCATTAATCAAATCGCCGTATTCGCTATAACCCAGAATGACAGGCTGATAAGTGCTGTAAACCGGAATTGACAATTCTGCATCCAAAAATTCCAAACGTGAAATGGTGCTGCTTTCCGGAGCTGTTGAATAAACCATCCATCCGTTGGCAACGGCACGCGGATAACTTTCCGTCGTACGGTTTACCACCGAACCCTGTACCATCAATTGGGCAGAGCCGCCGGCATCAACATTGACAACATTCCAAGCTCCAAGCTGTTTCATAATCTGACACATCACACTGGTTGTACAACCGGCAGAACTACCATAAGTAGCATCAACAGACTTGTCAATCACAAACATGAACAAAGTCTTGCCGTCCTCGCTCATACCATAGGCAGAACGCGAATAAACCATTGAATTATAGCTTTCATCATAGTTACGGCCAGTCAGTTCTCCATTTTTCATCACAACGGCATTACCGCTTACAAGATTTGTGAGATTTGGAGTAATATTGCCGTCATACAGCGTCCATCCGTAGTTCAATGTCACGACATCCCCCACTTCAAGCTGTTCGAGCAGAGCCTTATAGTCGCCTGTACCTGTCAGACACAAGTCATAATCGCCCAATACACCTCCGCTGGCATTCTTTTTCACGTCCTTAACGACAGCCGTGAAATCCTTGTTAGTTGCCCATTCGGAACCTTCGGTCAAATCCAAATACACTTCAGTGTTCTGTCCTTCAACCAAGCGATAGCGCGTCTGCCCGTCTTCCTGATAGGTCTCCACTGTTTGGAAAGGCTTCGTTTTGTTATAGTAAGAATTAAACAAAGCCATCTCGTTGCCATAATTGCAATATTTATTGACCTGGAAAAACTCGCTCGGCGATGTCCACTTGTCGGATTTCACCGTTCCTTTCCATGACATTTCACCAATCCACAACTTCTTGTCGGTATCAATTCCGACAGAACCGGTACGAGTCGGACCACCGTTCCACCAATTTGAATGGCAATTGGTTTCCGTAACAATCTGCCCGTCCTTTAGGCTTCCGCCAAACGGAGCACCCATACAGTAGTCCTCATACGGAGCCTGCGTAGATACAACCCAGAAATTGGAATTCTGTCCACCCAGAGGCTTACGGCCAGCAGCCTTCATACGGTCATAGACATTGGCAAGCGCCTCGGTCCGACCAACCATATCCTGACCCTGGAAAGTTTCTATCTGATTGTAGGGATTATTTAAATCAACTTGCATATAGTTGATATTCAACGGAAAATCAGGAATCCGAAGACGAACATATGTCACGCCCGGACCTACTTCTTTTTTACAAAGAACATCATAATTGTATTCAGTCTCATCAATGAGAAATGAATCGGCTGTTGCCGAAATCGCTCCGACAGAAAGAAGGAGAGACAGTAAAAAATGTTTCATAAGCAAAATGTTAGGTTGTGTGTTTGTATATGACAAAGTTACAATTTCAAATGATTCTTTATTCATCCGAAAGCGATTATTTAATCATCTTGTTCAAATATTTGTATTTTTTCACATTCATAAAGAAAATCAAGCCGGGTCCCTTTTCATACAAAAGAACCCGGCCTGACTCAACACAAGCTAACAATATATTCTAAAGTTCCAGCAGCAAAACTGCCTTCGGTGCCAGCATCAGTTTGTTCTGAAGAGCAATGTGACGTCCGGTCAGCACATCGTATGCCTTCTCGGCCTTACCCAGCACTTCTGCATAAGGAGCGAGCGGAAGTTCGACTTCCGACTTCATACCGTTCATGACAACCACTACCGTCTTTCCTTCATAAGAACGGGCATAGACATAGACGCCGTTACGCGGAACAAAATGCTTCATCGTACCTTCAGAAATCACCTTGTTTCCTTTTCTCCAGTTCAACAGGTTTTTCGTAAACTTGAAAGCCTCACGCTGGATAGCCGTTCTTCCCTGCTCTTCAAACACATTCAGGCTGTCGCCCATCCATCCGCCCGGCATATCGGGACGAATGTAACCATAGTCAACTTTTGACGAACCGTAGAAAGCGAGTTCATGTCCGTAATACAGTTGTGGAATACCCGGTACCGTCAGCAGCAATGTAGTGGCCTGTTTGAACGCATTCAAATCTTTCGGTTCTTCAACAAGGAAACGGTCCATGTCGTGATTGTCCAAAAGGCGCATCACGTTCTTGATGTCAGGATAAGCAAAATCACATACAAAGTGTTCGAATATCGTCTGCAAACCACCGGCCCAATAGGTTTCCTCATGGAAAGCTTTTGAAGCCACCGACGACAGATGGAAGTCCATCACCGACTTCAAATCCGTATTGCCGTTAAAGTTCAAACGGCTGTTCTTCTGCCAGAAAGCTGCCCCGAAAGGATTCGTAATCATGGCCTCACCCACAATATTGATGTCGGGATATTCGGCATACAGCGCATTACACCAGCGTTTCATCATATCGGAATCCGGATAAGGATAGGTATCCTGGCGAATACCGTTCAAATCGGCATATTCTACCCACCAGATAGAATTCTGTATCAGATATTTTGCCAAATGCGGATTACGCTGATTCAAGTCGGGCATCGTCGGTACAAACCATCCGTCAGTCATTTCCTTCCGGTCGATATCGGATGCATAAGGGTCGAAGAATACGGTCTTGTTATGATTTGTCTGCACATAGCTGTCAGGGTTGTTGAACCAGTCGGCTGTCGGCTGATCGTTCATCCAAGGATGACGGCTGCCACAATGGTTGAACACCATATCCATTATAACCTTGATACCTTTGTCATGCAGACTCTTTACCAGGTCAACATATTCCTCATTTGTTCCGAAACGCGGGTCAATCTTGTAATAGTCCGTCGCAGCATAACCATGGTAAGAACCTTCACCCATATCATTTTCGAGCACCGGTGTCATCCAAAGAGCCGTAACACCCAACTCGGTCAAATAATCAATATGACGTTTCACACCGGCAAGGTCGCCACCATGACGGGCGGAAACATTCGAACGGTCGACCGTGTACGGATACTTCATCTCCACTTTGTCATTACCCATGTCGCCATTGGCAAAACGGTCGGGCATCATCAGGTATATGACATCCGACGAGTTGAAGCCTTCCTTTTCCGAAGCACGGGCCTGACGGCCTTTCAACTCATACTTATAGCTGATTTTTTGTTTTCCTTTCGTAAATTCAATCGGGAATTTACCCGGCAGAGCATTTTTCACATCCAGATAGATAAACAGATAGTCCGGACTTTCCACACGTTCTACCCGCTTAATCTGCACACCGCTATAAGCGATTTCCGGAGTGTAGGTACCGATATTGGTGCCATAAACCATCAGCTGAAGTTCGCTGTCGTTCATTCCACACCACCAGAACGGAGGGTCGATACGTTCCACCTGTTCCGTATCCTTGTTTGCCAACAAGAACAACAGCGGTGAACGCAGACGCTTCGACCAGTCGGTCTCTGTATGTGCAGCTCCCGGATAAATCTTCGACATTTTTTGAGGGAACTGCCAGCCCTTGCTTGTCAACACAGAATCCAACTGCTGATGGAAAACTGTGTAAGAAGCATCGAGCGTATGGTCACCACGGTCGATATATATCAGGCGGCTGTTGGCTTCTGGCAAAGACGCTGCCAAATAGTCACGGAAAGCCTTCGCCCATACGTTAGCCTTCGATGCAGAACCGTCGAGCACCATCGGCGTATGAATAGAGAGGCATGCAGCACCTCCAAACACATTAGGATATTCACACAAGGCATAGAGCGAAATCAAACCGCCCATGCTGGACCCCATAACGTAAGTATGCGACGGGTCGGTATAGGTTGAAAAGTTCTTGTCGACGTAAGGTTTCAACTCCTCTACTATAAAATGCAGGTAATTGTCTGCGCTGAAACGGCTGACATCCAACTTTGCCAGACTGTCGGCAGGCAGATAGTTCAGCGACTTCTGTGGGAAATAATCATAATAACGGTCCTTCTCCACATTGGAAATGGCAACCACAATACAATTGGAAAGTTTATGGTCGCTGAGCAATTTGCCCATTTCTTCATCAACCTTCCATTCCTGTTTGTTCCACGTCGTTGCCGCATCAAAAAGCATCTGTCCGTCGTGCATATACAACACAGAATACTTTTTGTCACTGCTGTAATCCGACGGCACCCACACGTTCACATCACGCGGCTTGACATACTTTGAATTAAAATTCTTGAATTCCACGAGCTTTCCGGATGACACCCGCTGCTGGGCAAACAGGCTTCCGCACATGGCAATACTAAACGCAACAATTGACATTAAAAATTTCATCGATTCGACATTAATTTTGAATTACACTTTTACAAATGTAGATATTTCCACCGAAAGAATCAAACGAAAAAATCAAGGCTACATAAAGCTGCTACTTTATCGCAAAGCCCAACCGTTGGCAAGATTTTTTTTCCAAACCCTGAATAGTCGAGAGCTATTTTTTGAATCTAGCTCCATATTACCGTCTAATAAATATACTCTCTGAATTTAACTTTCCGATTGACATAAGCTAAACCCAACAATATAGGACTTATGTCTGGTATTGTTATACCATACGGCAGTGTGCCCATATTGATAATTGATATGCTTTTGCTGCTTTCATATTTAAACCCTACCACAATTCTAAACCGTTCAAAATATCATTGACTCAGGAATAACTTGCCAAACATCAGGAGCTGCAAGCCAATACATCAACATATTCAATTTAGTAAATTTTTCATTAAAGGCCACACTGTCAGGTCCAGAACAACCGATTGCATTATCGGAAAAAAACTCGTCACCGGTTTTCGCATTCAAACCATACAAAGACTCGTATATCGGCCAATATACAGTTCTATGTTGCGGTGTCATCTTTTTTGCAATTACAGGCAATGTGTCAAGTCCCCAAGCAAGTAACTTCCCATTGGCATTAAGAAATGCAACCGTGTCGAATTCTGCATTCATAACCTGATTGTTCCCCCTTGTCGTACCAATTCGCATACGATAAGAACCCGCTTCACGATATACTAATGACCAGACTACCCCATGATGGCCTGTTGAATAGTACAGAAAGTCTTTACCTACCATCTCCACCTTTAATGAATCACGCACCGTTTGGGTTGCCGGTTGGTTTTCTATCGCAGCCGTTTGGAAGGAATTTGCAAATACGCTCTCCAAAAGAATAAAAAACAACAGAATTAATTTCTTCATTGGTCAAAGCTTCTTGTATTTATTTTATAAAAATAACATTATATTTTCATATAAGCGCAACTGTCCTACATGTTCTACAACACAGCCATAGCGATGTTTCCCAATGATAGGATAACCAATTGGAGAGGCACTCCAAGTATAAAAAAACAGGTCGTTTCTCCGTCACAGAGAAACGACCTGCATTATGTGTCAAATATACTGTATTTACTGTTTAGAACATTCCGCTCGCTTCAGCTGCGTTGAACAGGAATGTGTAGATAGAACTGATCAAGCCAATCAGAATTACACCGGCAACACAGACTACCAAGCCTGCACGCTCGCTCCAATGTGACTTGAACGCTGGAATAGGATTGTCGTTTTCGTTGATGAACATAGCCTTTACAACCAACAAATAGTAGTAAAGTGAAACGATTGTGTTAATCAACGCAATCAACACCAATACATACATTGCCACGCTTCCTTCCTGCAAAGCTGCAGAGAAAATGAAGAATTTGCTGAAGAATCCTGCAAACGGAGGAATACCACCGAGAGAGAACATGGCAAGCATCATAGCAAAAGCAAGTTTCGGGTTTGTCTTGTACAATCCGTTGTAGTCGCTCATGTTCACCTTCTCTGTCTTGTTTTCGATAGCTTGGATAACACCAAAAGCTGCAAGGTTAGAGAAAATGTAGATGAGAACATAGTAAGACAATGAAGCAGCACCCACAGCAGCGTTGGCAATCACACCGAGCATGATGTAACCGGCTTGTGAGATAGAAGAGAACGCGAGGAAGCGCTTCATGTTGTTCTGACGGATAGCGAACAAGTTACCGATTGTGATAGTAAGGATAATCAATGCGTAAAGCATCCATTCCCATACCTGGCTGTAAACAGTTCCGAATACCTGAGTAAGGATAACAAGAGCGGCAAAAGTAGCGGCACCCTTTGAAATCACTGAAAGGTATGAAGTAACGGAAGTCGGTGCACCTTGGTAAACATCGGCAGTCCACAAGTGGAACGGAACAAGAGAAATCTTGAAACCGATACCTGAAATGACGAATGCCAATGCTACGATGAGCAACGCGCTGTTTTCATAAGCCAACACACGGCCGGCAATATCGTTGAAGTAGAGTGAACCGGTCAAACCGTAAACGAATGACAGACCCATCATATAGATTGCCGAAGAGAACACGGCTGTAAAGATATACTTGACAGCAGCTTCGTGTGATTCGTATTGTTTTTTGTCGAAAGCAACCAACGCAGCCAAAGGCAGAGAAGCTGTTTCGAGACCGATGAGGAACAGCAGGAAGTGACGAGCTGAAACCATCAGGTACATACCAAACAATGTGAGCAACATCAATTCGATAAATTCACCGCGACGCACGATCTGCGATTCGCTGTTGTTCCACTTGATTGACTGAAGCAACACGATGAACATACCCACATTGAGAATGTTCTTGATGGAAGCAACAATCGGAGTGGTTTCATACATGCCTGCAAATGCAGAACCGAATGTCATCGGAGCAAAGAATCCGTAGAGAGTATAAGCTCCGAAAAGGACACACGCAGTTACCGAAAGTTTGGACTGAGCGTTTTTCGGCAAGAAAGTATCGAACAAAAATACCAATAGAAATACGATTAACAATCCTATTTCGTGGTGCATTATCATAAACTGTGAATAATCCATAATCTTCAAATTCAATTTAAGAGTTCGTTACTTTATTATTGTGCGAATGCCATAATGTGGTCAACAATCGGAGCGAAGCTGTCGCGAAGGATAAGGTTTGCCAAATCCGGGAAACAGCCAAGCACTGCAATCGCAAGCATCAATGTAATCGTGCTGAAACGTTCGTACCAGTGAGCGTCGTCCAATTCACGGTGGTGTTCGTTCTGAACAGGACCGAAAAGAAGCTTGCCCACAACGCGAAGGATGTAAACAGCGGTGATTACGATTGAAGTAGTAGTTACGATAGCGAATGAGTGACGGAACAAGTTACCGTCGCCAAGCACTGCATCATAAATTGTAGTATTCTCAAATGAACCGAGGAAGATTGTCATTTCAGCAATGAAACCGCTCAAGCCCGGCAATCCGAGTGATGCCAAACCGGCGATGATATAACCTACCGACAAGAACGGCATGATTTGCATCAAACCACCCATCTCGCGAACGTCACGAGTGTGAGTACGGCCGTAAATCATACCAATCAAGGCAAAGAACAAGGCTGTCATCAAACCGTGAGACAACATTTGAAGTACGGCACCGCTCATGGCAGTCTGGTTCATCATAAGGATAGCGAACAACACAAGACCGCAGTGGCTAACTGAAGAGTATGCGTTGATGTATTTCAAGTCAGTCTTCACACAAGCTGTAAAGGCACCATAAACGACGCTAATACCTGTGAGAATCATGAAAATCCAACCCAATTCGTGAGCTGCATGAGGCATCAGATAGATGGCAACGCGGAAACAGCCGTAACCACCAAGCTTCATCAATACACCGGCGTGGAGCATTGATACGGCAGTAGGCGCTGAAGCGTGACCGTCAGGAGACCATGTGTGGAACGGGAACATAGCACCGAGGACACCAAAACCGACAAATGCGCAAACAAACAAGGCATTCTGCCATTCGAGAGCCACACCGTTCTGTGCCACTTCCAACAAGTTCATTGTTTCACCTGCATGGTAATAGATACCCAAAATGCTAATCATCAAGAATGCGGAACCACCCATCAACATCAATGTCAGCTTCATGGCTGAGTAGTTCTTCTTACCGCTACCCCAAACACCGATCAACAAGTACATCGGAATCAAGGCAACTTCATAGAACATGAACATTGTGAACAAGTCAATCGAAATAAAGAATCCGAATACACCGATTGACAACAGGGTGAACCACAAGAAATATTCTTTTGTCAGCGGTGCCACTTTCCAGGAAGCAAAAGTACCTGTGAAAACGATAATCGCTGAAAGCAAAATCATCAGTACCGAAATTCCATCTACACCGACTGCCAAGTGAATGTTCAGCGGTTCGAACCACATATATGAATCAGTAAAGAGCATTGCCTCGTCAGGATTCAAGGCTCTTTCATTCACGAAAGCATAGCAGAGATAGAATGCCGAAATCAAGAGCAGTGACGCTCCACTCGCCACAACGGCGCGCACCTGATTGACATTGCGCGTCAAGAACAACGCCCCCAATGTCAGGACAGGAATGATTACGAAAAGAAATAATATATTAAACATAACTTAATTTTTTTATCCGTCAACTTTTAGATTAAGAACAAACAAGAAACTGCTGCAAGTAGCAACGCTCCCACCAAATAAATCCATACGTACATCTGGATAGAACCTGATTGAAGCTTGCGGATTGCAAAAGAAATGCTGTTTGTAGCATTTGCCAATCTGTTCCACGTATTGTCGATAATATGAGTGTCGAACCACTGGATTCCGCGACAAATAACGTTGAAGATGATTTTGTGAGTGACGAACATATAGAGCTCGTCCATGTAAAAGCGACGGTATGCAGCGCGATACAGACCCTTCATCGAATTAGCGAGACGGTCAGGCATCGGGTTTTCTTTACGATAAAGCACAGTAGCCAATGCGATTCCCACTACAGCGATAGCGATGCTCGGACCAGCTACACCCCAGTTCATGTGGATATCGTAGTTTTCGCCGTTGTAAGTAACGAAATGTCCGAAAGGAATGAAACCTGCCAAACATGAAATAACGGCAAGAATTACCAAAGGCACTGTCATCACCCATTCGCAGTCGTGCGGTGTGTGGTGTGAATAGTCAGGCTTGTTCCACCAGAAAATGCGGTAGTAAAGACGGAACATATAGAATGCTGTCAAACCGGCAACAGCCGACATCCATACACCCCAGAACGGGCTTTGCAGATATGTGGCAACAAGGATTTCATCCTTACTGAAGAAACCTGCAAACGGAGGAATACCTGCGATGGCAAGACATGCGATAAGGAATGCGATGTGAGTAATCGGCATATATTTGCGAAGGTTACCCATAGCGTCCATTTCATTGCTGTGAACCATGTGGATAATTGCACCGGCGCAAAGGAAGAGCAAGCCCTTGAACATTGCGTGAGTGAACAAGTGGAACATGGAAGCCATGTAACCAACACCTTCGTGAAGCTCCGGACGGGCAACACCAAGAGCGGTGAACATGAATGCAATCTGAGAAATGGTTGAGAAAGCAAGCACACGCTTGATATCGGTCTGTACGCAGGCAACTACTGCAGCATACAAAGCAGTGATGGCACCGGTAGCTGTAATCAAGTCGAGCACTTCAGGAGTGAACACGTACATCGGGAACATTCTTGCAACCAAGAATACACCGGCAACGACCATTGTTGCAGCGTGGATAAGTGCGGATACAGGAGTAGGACCTTCCATAGCATCCGGCAACCAGATGTGCAACGGGAACATTGCAGATTTACCTGCACCACCCATGAAGATGAGAGCCAATGCCCAAGAAGCGGCTGAACAGCCCATGAATGTCACACCGGCAGCGTTGCTGACGATGGCACCCGGATTGCTCATCAACGACTGGAAGTCGAAAGTACCGCAATAGTAAGCCAGCAACATGATACCAATCAAGAAACCAAGGTCAGCGAAACGAGTAACGATGAACGCTTTCTTGGAAGCTGATACGGCAGAGTTCTTGTGATAGTAGAAACCGATAAGCAAGTAAGATGAAACACCCACCATTTCAAAGAAGATGAACATCTGGAAAATATTGGTTGCAACTACCAGACCCAACATTGAGAAGGTAAAGAGTGAAAGGAACGCATAGTAGCGTTGGAAACCCTTTTCACCGTGCATGTAACCCAAGCTGTAAAGGTGTACCATCAAAGAAATGGTTGTGATGACAATCAGCATCATAGCCGAAATCGGGTCAATGAATACACCCATATCCACATGAAGTTTGTCGCCAAGTGTCAACCAAGTGGCGTTGAACACTTCAACCGGCAGACGGACACCGTCGACCGTATATTGCGGATCAAAAAAGTATGTCAAGGCTACGCCATAGGCAATAACCGTAGTAACCAACATTGCAACTGTTCCCAAAACGCCTGAAACCTGCTTCGGCATTTTCATGCCAAGAAGTCCAAGTACGAAGAACATGAACAACGGTAGAAGTAATGTTATTATTGAATATGACAATTCCATAAGCCTTAAAATTTCATTTTAGTTAAATTCTGCACATCAACATTCTTCGTCACACGGAAAATATTGATGATAATGGCTATTGCTAATGCTGTTTCTGCTGCGGCTATGGCAATTGCAAACAATGTGAAGAACATTCCTTCCAACTGACCCGGGAAAAGGAAACGGTTGAACACAACAAAGTTGATGTCAACAGCGTTCAACATCAATTCCAAAGAAATCAGGATAGCAATCAAATTCTTTCTGGTGATAAAACCATAAACTCCCGCGCCGAACATAATCAGGCTCGGAATCAAATAATATAAAATTGACAGTTCCATAGCTTAGTCCTATCTTTTACGGGCAATGGTTATGCCACCGATTATACATGCCAATAATAACACACTGATTGCCTCGAACGGGAGAAGGTACTGAAATTTTTCAGTTCCGAGCAACGCATGTCCGATTCGTTCCATGTCGAGCGTCATCATTGTATTGTACAATGTTGCGCCGTTTGCAGCGAAATAAGACACTAAGGCAAAGCCACAGACTGCAACGCCAAAGATGGCGGCTATCAGGCCCAAGCCTCTTTTCTTCGAGGTCAACATCTCGGCCTTGTCCCCCGGTTTGCTGGTCAGCAAAATCGAGAATACGAACAACACCAGAATACCGCCCGCATAGACTGCCAGCTGAACTGCACCCAGGAATTCAAATCCCATGTGGAAATACAGAATAGCCGTAGCAAACAATGTGAACAGCAGATAGGTAGCAGCCCGCAAGATTTTGCGTGAAGTAACCGAAAGTACCGAGAATACGATGATTGCAAGAGCAACCACGCAATACACGATTGAATTACCTACTACATTCATATATAATTACTTTAATTTTATTCCGGTTTAGATGTTGATTCAGCAGCAGGAGCCGCTACAACTTCCTTCTCAGGAAGATAGTTCAATTGCTTTACCAATTTTGAACGTGTGAAGACGGCATGTTCAAAATCAGTCACAAAATGAATGGCATCATGAGGACACGATGTCACACACAACTGACAGAATGTACAGCTACCAAGATCGTAGAGATACTTGTCAAGTTTTCTTTTCTTTTTTCCGTCTGGAAGGTCAACCATCTTCGTCACCACTTTGATGGTGCCGTTCGGGCAGTTCATCTGACACAATCCACACGCTATGCATTTGTGATTGCCTTCTTCGTCATAAATAAACTCAAGCGTACCGCGGAAACGCTCGCCGATGTTCAAATTCGCGCGATTGTCAGGATACTCTTCTGTAACTTTAGGGGTCAGGAACTCTTTACCGGTCACCTGCATTCCCTTAACAAGGCTGGCTACGCCCTTACCTAATCCGGAGAAGTACTCTTTTACACTACTCATAAAAATAAGTTCTGTCCTACTTTCAATAAAATACCGGCTTATATTTAATTTAAACTCAAAAAACACCGGAAAGGGGTCCGGTATGTTAACCCCTTTCTGATGTCTGCTTATTTTTCAACTTGTCCGCCAAGAATATCCAACAGCTCTGTTGTAATACTCTGCTGACGAAGTTTATTGAACTCTAACTTCAACGAGTCGAGCAGTTTCACTGCATTGTCGTTTGCACTCTGCATTGCCATTACCCTCGCAGCCTGTTCTGATGCTGAATTTTGGATAAAAACTTCCTGCATTACAGAAATAATGTACAAAGGTAATATAGTATTGTAAATTTTATTAACATCCGGCTCAAAAATATACGGCCGATTGCTGTTATTAACATTTCCAAAGGCTTCAGGCGATACAGGGAGCAACTGTTGTCGACGCAAAACCTGCTTTCCGGCACTCAGATAGTGCATCGAAACAATTTCGACACAATCTACCTTGTGAGCAAGGAAATCAGTTTTCAACGATTCGGTTACGCTGCGGATTGCCGCGAGGTCGCTCTTGGTCGTAACGTCCAGCTTGCAGATATCCACACCGCTGACTTTCAGTTTGGAAACGGCTTTCGCCATTTTCTTGCCAATCGGATAAATGGTAATGTGAAGTGCCGCATCTTTTTCGCGCAGCTCGTTGACACGCGCCAGGAGCTGCTTGAAAATGTTGATGTTGTAGGCACCGCACAGACCATCGTCCGAACCTAACACGACAAGTGCTGTAGCTTTCACATCTCGAACTTCTGTCAACTCGGAATCGTATTCCGCATCAGTCGAGAGAAGGTTGCCCATAATCGTCTGCAACTGATTCCTGAAAGGTACGACACGGCTCAAGGCCTGTTCTGCCTTGTGCATCTTGGCGGATGAAATCATCTTCATCGCGCCGGTGATTTTTTCCGACGACGCGACCGAGCCGATTCTTCCTTTTAGTTCTCTTAACGTTGACATATTCTAAATGTTATTGCTGTGCATATTTCGCAGTAACTTCTTTCGCTGCTGCCGTTAACTTCTCTTCAATCTCGTCGTTCAATACGTCGGTCTTGAGCACATCGAGCACGTCCTTGCGGTGACGTACCTGAAGGAGCTGAAGGAACGATTTCTCGAAATCGGCCACCTTGTCCATCGGCACATCGGCAAGCAGTCCGCGAGTACCGCAGAAAATGACTGCAATCTGCTCTTCTACTGCCATTGGCTGATATTGTGCCTGAATAAGAAGACGTTCGTTCTTTCGTCCTTTGTCGATGACACGCGCAGTCACAGGGTCGAGGTCGCCACCGAACTTGGTGAACGATTCCAACTCACGGAACTGAGCCTGGTCAATCTTCAACGTACCGGCAATCTTCTTCATTGCCTTGATTTGGGCGTTACCGCCGACACGCGACACGGAAATACCGACGTTGATGGCCGGACGGATACCGCGGTTGAACAGAGCCGTTTCCAAGAATATCTGACCGTCGGTGATGGAAATCACGTTCGTCGGGATATAGGCAGAAACGTCGCCCGCCTGTGTTTCAATGATAGGAAGCGCAGTCAGCGAACCGCCACCCTTCACCATCGGCTTCAACACTTCAGGAAGGTCGTTCATGTTCTTTGCCACATCGTTGTTGTCGATGATTTTTGCCGCACGCTCCAACAGACGGGAGTGCAGATAGAAGATATCGCCCGGATATGCTTCACGTCCGGAAGGACGCTTCAAAATCAACGAAATTTCACGATAAGCCACAGCCTGCTTCGACAAGTCATCGTAAACAATCAAAGCGTCGCGGCCGGTATCACGGAAATATTCACCGATAGCGGCACCCGCAAACGGAGAATAGTAGCGCATGGCAGCTGAATCGGAAGCTGTGGCGGCAACCACAACCGTATAGTCCATCGCACCGTGCTTGCGCAATGTGTTGACAAGCGCAGCGATTGATGAAGCTTTTTGTCCGATAGCTACATATATACAGTAAACAGGTTTACCCTCTTCAAAGGATTTGCGTTGGTTGATAATGGTATCGATGGCAATAGCTGTCTTACCAATCTGACGGTCACCGATGATAAGCTCACGCTGTCCGCGACCGATTGGAATCATCGAGTCGACAGCCTTCAAACCAGTCTGCAACGGCTGTTTTACCGGCTGACGGAAGATAACACCCGGAGCCTTACGGTCGAGCGGCAGACGAATAAGTTCGCCACCGATAGGACCGTTGCCGTCGATAGGTTCACCAAGAACATTGATGACACGACCAATCAACCCTTCGCCAACAGGAATAGAGGCAATTTCGCCGGAACGACGCACCGACATGTTTTCGGTCACCTCATTCACCTTGTCGAGCAAGATTACACCCACGTTGCTTTCCTCGAGGTTCATGGCAACGCCGGTAGCTCCGTTTTCGAAAGTCACCAGTTCGTTTGCCTCAACATTCTCAAGGCCGTAGACGTGGGCTACACCGTCGCCCACATTGAGCACTGTCCCAACCTCCTCGAACGCAGCCTTTTCCTTCAGCCCGTCGAGCTGTTGTTTCAGAATGTCTGAAATCTCACTTGGGTCAATCATTTTATTTATTACTTAGGAGTTTTAAACGCAATTTTCTTAATTCATTGCTTATCGAAGCATCGAGCAGTTTGGAATCGACCTTGACAGTGAAACCGCCAATCAGCGAAGCGTCGACCGCTTCGGTGTATTCCAACTTCTTTCCGCTCAAATAAGATTGTACGGAATCCTTGATTTTTGCCATCGCTTCTTTCGGAAGCGGTGAAGCCGTAGTGATTGCCACCTGGGCAATGTTGTTGGCTTCACGGTACATCTTTCCGTAAGCCAGAGCCATTGACGGCAACATGGATTCACGACCACGACTGAAAACGAGTTTGAAAAACTTACCGAGACACCCAGTAGGAGCTGCCCCCGATGCTGCAAGCAATAAATTTTCCTTGTCGGCAACCGACAGGAAAGGATTTTCTACAGCTTTCGCCAAATCGTTCTGCAAAGTGTAGCTTGCGGCAAGACGCTGCGTTTCGGCGTAAACGCCTTCTGCAGCATTCTGCTCGGAAGCAAAATCGTACAAAGCCTTTGCATAGCGATTAGGAATCAGTCCTTCATTCATATCCGTAAATTTTAGTTTTTAGTTTCAATCTCGCTCAGCAATTTTTCCACAAGCTGTGACTGAGCCTTGTCATCAGCCATCCTATCACGGAGCAATTTTTCAGCAATCTGAAGGGCAAAAGAGCTCACTTCATTACGAATCTGCAATTCTGCCTCTTTGCGCTGCTGCTCGATAGCCAGTTTGGCGGCGTCCATCACCTTCTGAGCTTCCTCGGTTGCTGCAACCTTGGCGTCTTCGATGATCTGCGCTTTCATGCGGGCGGCTTCGCGCAATATTTCAGACTGTTGTTTTTGTGCTTCAAGGATGAACTTGTTCGCCTCAGCCTTAGCATTGTCCAACTGTTCTTTAGCTTCCTGTGCATAGAGCACGCCTTTGTCAATCAAATCCGCACGGGACTCCATACTTTTAATGATGGCAGGCCATGCAAATTTTCCCAAAAGCAGGCACAAAAGCACCAGGACAACGAACATCCAGAATACCAAGCCAATTTCGGGCGTGAACAATTCCATCTGTTATCCTTTTAATTGTTTAGATAAACAACGAAATAATACAAACGATAACACCGAACAGTGCCACACCTTCTACCAAGGCAGCAATAACGATCATATTACTACGAATGTCGCCTGCTGATTCCGGTTGACGAGCGATTGCTTCCATTGCAGCTGCACCAATCTTACCGATACCGATACCTGCACCGATTGCAGCGATTGCAGCACCTAAACAAGCTCCAAGTTTGTCAAGACCGAGAGACATAACAGCCTCTGCAGCTTGCGCTAAAATCATTCCTAACATAGTAATTCAGTTTTAATGGTTAATTATTAATTTATTTTTTTGTTACTTTTTTATTTTAATGTTTTGCTTCTTCCTCGTGCCCTCCGGATACAGCCAGCGAGATAAACAGCGTAGACAGCATCGTGAACACATACGCCTGGATGAAGCTGATCAGCACGTCAAGCAGAAGCATGAACAACGAGAATGCCATCGACACGGCTGTCGTTACCGACAAAACAGCGGCACCGAATTTCGCGAAGATGAAAATAAGGAGCGTCAACACGATGACAATCATATGACCGCCCATCATATTGGCGAACAGACGGACACACAGGGCTGCCGGCTTTGTAATGGTACCGAACAGCTCTATGATAGGCATAATCGGTAACGGAAACTTCAGCATCAACGGAACGTCGGGCCAGAAGATATCCTTCCAATAATGCTTATTGCCTTTAATGTTCGTAATTAAGAATGTGCAGAGAGCCAGCACCAAAGTGACTGCCACATTACCCGTAAGGTTGGCACCGCCCGGGAAAATGACTATCAGACCGAGAAGGTTCATCGTAAAGATAAAGAAGAACACGGTCATCAGATAGCCGGCAAATTTTGGAGCTTTGTCGCCAAGAGTTCCTTTCAAAACGCCGCTATAGATAAAGTCGAAAATCGTTTCGTAGAAACCGGCACCTTTGCGGGGAGCCTTCATTCCTTTCTTCTTGTAGTAGCGAACCATCGAGAACGCCATCAAAATCACAATGAAGGCAGAAATGAACAGGGCGCACACATTTTTAGTTATCGAGAAATCCAACGGACGGTAATAGCTTCCGTCGGACATCACCTGCACCACCTTGCCGCTGTATTCACCTTCGTGAGGCAATACAAACTCAACCCCATTGTCGGTATACGATTCGCCGCCAGTAATGCGCGACGAGCTGAACATATGCAGACTGCCTTCCTTGTCGAAGACAATCACCGGCAACGGTATGCGGTGCGTATGTGAAAAAGGCACTTCCCAACCGTAACCATCACCGAGGTGGTGGAATATCACTTCCTTCGGGTCGAATTCCTCCGAAGAGTCGCCCGAAGCTGATGCCGTCAGCGGCATGGCAACCGCAAGAACCAACATCGTCAATATGGCAAGTACTTTCTTCATTTTCTCTAATAAATACATACTGACACTACATTCTTATCAACATCGACAATACCGCCTTCGATTGCCATCGAACGGCGCTCGGCCGTACCTTCCGGCTGATACTCGATATTGCCGCGAACAAGCACCGATACAATTGACGCGTGATTGGCGAGCACCGTAAACAGTCCTGCCTCACCCGGCAATGTAACCAATGAAACTTCACCGTCAAACAATATTTTTTCGGCTGAAATTACTTTTAGTGTCATCTTGTTCTGTGTTTTAATTATTTATCACCAAGTTCAGCAAGAAGCTTCTTGCCTTTTTCGATAGCATCGTCGATTGTACCGACGTTCAAGAATGCCTGCTCAGGATATTCATCCATTTCACCGCTAAGAATCATCTTGAAGCCACGGATTGTTTCGCTCAACGGTACCATCACACCCGGAAGACCGGTAAACTGCTCGGCAACGTGGAACGGCTGCGACAAGAAACGCTGTGCTCTACGGGCACGTGCCACAACCAGTTTGTCTTCGTCCGACAACTCGTCAACACCGAGGATGGCAATAATGTCCTGAAGTTCGTTATACTTCTGCAACAACTGCTTGACAGCCTGTGCAACATTATAATGCTCTTCACCGATGATGTTCGGGTCGAGGATACGAGAAGAAGATTCCAACGGGTCAACGGCCGGATAAATACCGAGCTCTGAAATCTTACGGCTCAACACCGTAGTTGCATCCAAGAAGTTGAACGTCGTAGCCGGAGCCGGGTCAGTCAAGTCGTCGGCAGGCACATAGATGGCCTGTACAGAGGTGATAGAACCATGCTTAGTTGACGTAATACGTTCCTGGAGCACACCCATTTCAGAAGCCAGCGTAGGCTGATAACCTACAGCCGACGGCATACGTCCGAGAAGTGCAGACACTTCCGAACCAGCCTGAGTGAAACGGAAAATGTTGTCGATGAACAACAGGATATCGCGTCCGCCGCCTTCCTGGTCACGGAACTGCTCGGCAACAGTCAGACCCGACAAGGCAACACGAAGACGTGCACCCGGCGGCTCATTCATCTGTCCGAACACCAGCGTACCTTGAGACTGTGCAACGGCGTTCATGTCGACATCATCCAAATTCCATTCGCCCTTTTCAAGACCCTTCATAAACTTGTCGCCATACTTGATGATACCGCCTTCAAGCATTTCGCGAAGCAAGTCATTACCCTCACGGGTACGCTCACCAACACCGGTGAACACCGAGAAACCGTTGTGACCTTTGGCAATGTTGTGGATCATTTCCATAATCAACACCGTCTTGCCCACACCGGCACCACCAAACAAACCAATCTTACCGCCTTTCGAATACGGTTCCAACAAGTCAATCACCTTAATACCGGTGAAAAGAATTTCTGAACCAATCGACAACTCGTCGAATTTTGGAGCAGGTTGGTGAATCGGTCGTTTTTCATCTGATTTCAATTCGGGAAGATGATCGATAGGTTCTCCGATAACATTCAACAGACGACCTTTTACCTGATCACCTGTCGGAACAGAAATCGGTTGTCCCATATTCTCGACAGCCATACCGCGACGCAAACCGTCGGTCGCGTCCATAGCCACACAGCGAACTGTGTGCTCCCCCACATGCTGCTCTACTTCGAGCAGCAACTCGCTTGAGTCAGGACGAACCACCTTCAACGCAGTGTAGATAGGTGGCAGATCGTTCTTCTCCACTTCGAAAGATACATCGACAACAGGTCCGATGACCTGCGCTATCTTTCCAAATTTTTCGCTCATAGTATTACACCAATTTTATGGGTTAATTTCAAGTTCTGCATTTGTTAGAAATGCAATCCGAAAGCTACAACAATCAGCATCAGCACTAAGTTCACCAAATTAATCGGCAAAAGATATTTCCACTCGAACGCCAACAGGTGGTCGATACGCAAACGTGGGAATGTCCACTTGAACCAAATGATGATGAATGACAATGCAATAGCTTTAGCAAGGAACCACACTACCGATGGAATGTAGTCCATTATTTCGTTGAAACCGTCCCATCCCGGAATATGCAATGGCATCCAGCCACCGAAGAACAACAGTGTAGCCACGCCGGATACGATGAAAAGGTTCAAATATTCAGCCAAATAGAACAGACCGAAGTGAAGACCTGAATATTCTGTGTGATAACCGGCAGTCAACTCGGATTCTGCTTCCGGCAAGTCGAACGGACCACGGTTGGTTTCGGCTGTACCGGCAATCATATAAACGATGAATGCGATAATGGCAGGAATATGACCTTGGAAAATATACCACAAATCTTTCTGACCTTCAACAAGTCCTGTTACAGACATTGTACCGGCCAAAAGTACCATTGTCAAAATAGACAAGCCGATAGAAAGCTCGTAGCTGACCATCTGCGCACCGCTTCGCAATGCACCGATCAAAGTAAACTTGTTGTTACTTGACCAACCAGCCAGCAAAATACCAAGCACACCGATTGAAGTTACCGACATCAGGAAGAAGATACCGATGTTGAAATCAATAATCTGCAATCCCTTACCCCAAGGAAGGACAGCAAACGCAGTGAAGGAAGCCATCACAACAAGATACGGAGCAAGGTTGAACAAGAATTTATCAGTGTTGTTGATTGGAATCAACTCTTTGATCAAAATCTTGAACATGTCGGCGAAACTTTGCAGCACACCGCACGGACCTACACGGTTCGGGCCGAGACGACATTGGAAAGCACCGCAGACCTTACGTTCAAAATAAATGTAGAACAACGCCAACAATGCATATACCAACAGCAAACCTACTCCGATCAACAAGCATTCAACCACAGCGGTCAGCCATGTCGGCATAAAACTGTTAAACAAATTGTCAATCCATTCTGTGACTATTCTAAAGTCGAACATAACGTTATAATATATTTCAAAATTACTACTCTGTTAACACTATCTATCAATATCAGGCACAACGTAGTCGAGTGAACCGCCGATTGTGATAAGGTCGGCAATCTTTTCGCCACGAGTGATATGGTCAATTGTTCCTATTAGGTGGAATCCCGGGCTGTTCAGCTTCAAGCGATACGGGCTCTTGTCACCCTTGCTTTCAATGTAAACACCGAATGCACCACGGCTGGCTTCCACTTCCTGATACCAGTGGCCAACAGGCAACTTAATAATTTTAGGAACTTTAGCACAATAGTCGCCTTCCGGAATATTGTCTACCAACTGTTCGAGAATCTTAATTGACTGCTCGATTTCTTTCAGACGAAGCATATAGCGGTCGTAAGAGTCGCAACCGGTCATGACAACTTGTTCGAAATCAAGTTCCGAATAGATAGAATACGGATTAGTCTTACGAACGTCGCAAGCCCAACCTGACGCACGTCCAGAAGGACCTGTTGCACAGTAATTGATAGCATCTTCACGGCTAAGGATACCTACACCCTTCATACGGTTCTGAGCGATAACGTTTCCAGAAACGAGTGTATGGTATTCCTTCAAGCGTTTCGGCATGATAGCGATAAGTTCCTTCACACGTTTAACAAAGTTCGGGTGAATGTCGGCCATCACACCACCGATTTTATTATAGTTGAACGACATGCGTGCACCGCAGGTTTCTTCAAGGATATTGAGAATGGTTTCACGTTCACGCAAGCCATAGAACAAGGCAGTTGTTGCACCCAAGTCCATACAGTATGTACCGTAGAAGAGCAAGTGTGATGAAATACGCATCAACTCGTCCATCATTACACGGATAACCTGTGCACGACGAGGAACTTCAATGCCCATAGCCTTTTCGATACACATACACAGACAGTGTTCGTTCATCAAGGCTGCCAAATAGTCGAGACGGTCAGTAAAGTGAAGAGTCTGTGGATAAGTGTCCTTTTCACACAATTTTTCCACACCACGGTGGATATATCCGCAAACGACATCGATTTTCTTGATTTGCTCACCGTCGAGCGAAGTGCGGAAACGGAGCACACCGTGAGTAGCCGGGTGTTGCGGACCGATGTTCACCACAAATTCATCAGGGTTGAACACATTATGCTTTTCAGCCACAACCTTGCCGTCCTTTTCCTTATATACAGTAGTTGTATCGTCGATTTCTTCGTGATAAAGACGAACCGGATTCAATTCCGGATTTTCGTCATAATCCTTGCGGAGAGGGTGTCCCACCCAGTCGTTACGCAAGAACAGACGGCGCATGTCCGGGTGATTGATGAATTTGATTCCGAAAAAGTCGTACACTTCACGTTCTTCCAGATTTGCAACTGCCCAAAGGTCGGCAACACTGTGCAACATCGGATTTTCACGGTCAGCAGTAGCTACTTTTACAGAAATCATTGTATTGTCGGCTGTTGATTTCAGATAGTACACACAGCCCATTTCTTCTCCCCAGTCAACACCTACAACTGCAGCAAGACAGTCGAATCCGGCATTTTTCAATGCTTCTGCTGTGGCGTGCCACTTGGCATCGGGCACAACAGCCATTGTTATTTCGTTTTCTTCGAAAACAGCCTCAGGGCAAACCTTTCCGATTAATTCTTGTATATTTACCATATAAATTTTCTTAATCTAATCTGTTTATTCTGTTACGTGTTCTTCCTTAGCTATTTCCGGAAATTCACGGAAGAAGTCTTCGCGTGTCTTTTTGCGGTTTACGCCGCCGAAGAATTTTTCGACTTTCACTTTTCTCTGCAACTGCATCATTCCATAGAACATGGCTTCCGGACGCGGAGGACATCCCGGTATGTATACATCCACCGGTACGATTTTGTCGATACCTGTCACTACGTGATAAGAATTGCGGAACGGTCCGCCAGAAATGGCGCAACCACCGGTTGCAATGACATATTTCGGTTCAGCCAACTGTTCATACAAACGACGGAACACAGGAGCCATACGGTGAACGATTGTTCCTGCAACCATCATGAAGTCAGCCTGACGCGGGCTGGCACGAGCCACTTCGAAACCAAAGCGTGCCATATCGTAACGTGCAGCACCGAGAGAGATAAACTCGATACCGCAACAGCTTGTTGCAAATGTAAGCGGCCAAAGCGAATTGGAACGTCCCCAGTTGATAAGTTCGTCCAATTTGCCAACGACAACGTTTGTGCCGGACTGTCTTAGTTCTTCTACGAGGCTATCAATGTATTCATTATCCTTGAAGTCCTCTTTCTTCATTCCTTTAATCTTTACTTCCATTCCAATGCTCCTTTTCTCCAAGCATAAGCAAGGCCTAAAATCAATACAAACAAGAATACTGCCACAGCCATAATGCTGCCTGTTCCAAGGCTACCGGCAATTACTGCCCACGGGAACAACAAAACAGTTTCCACATCGAACATAAGGAACAGGATGGCGAACAAGTAGTAACCCACTTTAAACTGAACCATGCTGTCACCTCGTGTCGGAATACCACACTCATAAGTCTCTCCTTTCTGCGGAGCGTAAGATCGAGGACCGATTGCTGCAGCCAACGACAAACCGATAACAACCAATGCCAAACCTGACAGGGCTGCCACCAAAGCAGTTGACGTGCTCTCAAGACCAAAAATTGATAAATCCATTATTATAATACTTAAAAGTTATTACAAATACACAATAGAAACAGAACGCAAATGTTTCATATTCAAACACTTACATCCTAATTCCATTATTATCAGTACATTTGACACATTTTATGCACTGCAAATATAGCAATTCTTTCACACACGCAACTGAAAAAACCTGTAAAAAAATGGTCTTTTTTTAACGATTATTCAACATTTGTTCCACCCCACCCTGACCTTCGGCAGAGATGTTTTCCGACGAAATTCCATCCGGCGACTTATGAAAATCACTAAATTTAGTGATTGTTTTATGACGAAAATCCCGCTTATTTTGCAAACAAAATTTCGATGCGGAATGAATTTTAAGTTTTACAGAATATTTATAGCAACTACAATCTTATCAAACAGCATGTATTTGTCGGGAAGCGAACTTGCAACCGCACGCCGCGACACAACATTGAATCTACACGAAGTTTCCATCACTGCCGTAAAAACGATAACCGACAAGGAAAAGGGAGCTGGTGCCACCACCGAAATCTCACGTCCTTTGATTGAACGGCTGAACATGGTTTCTTCAAAAAATATAAGCAGCGTCGTCCCCAACATGTATATACCCGACTACGGTTCGAGAGTAACCTCTTCCATATATGTCAGAGGCATCGGAGCACGTATCGACCAGCCGGTTGTCGGACTGAATATCGACAACATTCCGGTGATGAACAAGGATAACTACGACTTCGACATCCTCGACATCGAGCAGGTGGAAGTGATGCGCGGTCCGCAGAGCACACTCTACGGACGCAACACGATGGGAGGTGTCATCAATATCCGCACCCTGTCGCCGCTTTCGTTTCAAGGCACACGTATTCTCGCCGAATATGGCAACACCAATTCAATAAAAGCCGGAGTAGCCCATTATGCACGTATTTCCGACAAGTTCGGCATCGGAGGCAACATCTATGGCTATCATACCGACGGATTCTTCACCAACATGAACGACGGCGAAAAATGCGACAAGGAAAACAACCTTCGGGCCTCGCTCAAACTGGGTTGGAAACCGGATGAACGTCTGACATTGGAAAACGTGGCAAGCTTTTCGCTCGTCCGTCAGGGGGGATATGCTTACGAATCGGCCGACACACGTGAAATCAACTACAACGACACCTGCTTCTACCGCCGGAACTCGGTAATGGACGGACTGACCATAGGTTGGAAAAACGACAATATAACGATGACCGGAGTGACCAGCTACCAGTATATTGACGACAACATGACGCTCGACCAGGACTTCCTCCCGCTCTCCTACTTCACCATGTCGCAAATCCGTAAGGAACATGCCATTACGGAGGACATCGTTGTCAAAGGGAACGGCGACAAAACGATAAACTGGCTGGCTGGGGCATTCGGATTCTATAAGCATGCGGATATCAATGCACCGGTCACGTTCAAGGATTACGGTATCGAGAGCCTGATTGTCGGCAACTGGAACGGCATCAACACCAACTACCCGATGAAATGGGACAGCGACGAATTCATCCTCGGCTCGCGGTTCACCATGCCCAACTACGGACTGGCAGCATACGGAGAAGTTTCTGCCGAATGGAACAACTTTACTGTAATCGGAGGCCTGCGTCTCGACTACGAACAAAGCAGACTTCACTACCGGAGCGACTGTAGCACCAGCTACACCATCTATCACAACAATGAAGTCTATAAAAAAGAGCCGATTGAAATCCACTCTTCAGGCGACCTCAAACGCTCTTTCCTCCAGCTGCTTCCAAAAATTTCGGTTGTCTACGAACTTCCGGCTCATGGAAAGCTCTATGCTTCCGTCAAAAAGGGCTACAAGGCAGGAGGCTTCAACACCCAAATGTTTTCCGACGTGCTCCAGCAGGAGCTGATGGGGAAAATGGGCATCGGGAAAAAGTATGACATCAACGACGTTGTCGGCTATAAGCCTGAAACCAGCTGGAACTACGAAGTGGGCAGCAATCTTGAATTTTTCGACAGCCGCCTGCTTGCCGACGTTGCCGCTTTCTATATTGACTGCCGCGACCAGCAACTCACGGTATTCCCCGACGGCACAACCACCGGACGCATCATGACCAACGCCGGAAAAACCCGCAGCTTTGGAGCGGAAGTGGCGCTGACAGCACGCCCCGTCAACCGCCTGGAACTCCGCGCAAGCTATGGATATACCAATGCAAAATTCGTGGAATTCAACAACGGAAAGAACAATTATGCCGGAAAAGTAATTCCTTATGCCCCGCAAAACACTATCTTTGCAGGTGCAACCTATTCGTTCAAAATCGGCCACGATTTTCTACGCTATATCACTGTCGGAGCAAACGTAAACGGAATCGGCAAAATATATTGGAACGAGGCAAACACCGCCGAACAGCCATTCTACGCACTGCTCAACGCCAACGTCAAATTCATCGGGGGAAAATATTCCCTCGATTTTTGGACAAAAAATCTGACCGGCACGCAGTATAATACGTTTTATTTCGTTTCTATAGAGCATGAGTTTCTACAGAGAGGAAAACCATTGCAAATTGGAGCGACCCTAAGAATCAATATTTAATAAAACTATAAAATTATGATGAAAAAAATTCTATCCCTATTGGCAGTAGTATTTCTGCTTTCATCGTGTCTGAACAGCGAAGATCCGAGCTACACTATTTCGCTTTCTTCCGTAGGCTACAACCACGTCACTTCTATGGAGGATAACACGACAAAACTAACAGCATCCAGCTATGACCTGGCAATGGACCTTGCCAACCTGACAATGAATATCGGAATGAAAGTCAACCTTGGTGACGGAAACGACCAGGTGGAACTTTTCCTCGAAAACATCAAGATGACATACGGCAAAGAAGCTCTCTATGAATTCTCAGCTTCTGAAATCGTTCCGAAAAAAGGCGGTTCACCTGACCCTAACTACACAATCACAAACCTGCAGGGTAAAATGTGGGCTTACTACACAACTGACGGCAGTTCAATGACACGTGAAGTGATTGTTCTTTCTCTTTCTTACACAGTAAACGGCAAATACCGTATTTTCACAGTCGACAACCAACCGTCATTCGTAAGCAACGAAACGACTACAAACTGCACAAATGCGCCGATGCCAGCGTTTACGACTACAACAACTACCTACAGCGTGAAACTGACCAGCACTACAGAAGCTGAAGTTACCATCTACAATGCCCAGTTCAACAGCCAGATGCCGCAATTGACAATGACTCTGGAAAAAGTGCCGGTAGTAATTACGTCAAACGGTTATGAAGTGAAAGCCGAAAGCGTTGTTCCAAAAATCAACGACGTTCCATTTGAAGACTACAAAATGACAGACTTCCTCCTGCAAGTCATGTCGCAAGGCACAGAAATGGACCTCAAGTTCAACTGTAACGTAATGAATGCCAACTTCAAAGTAACGGCTCACGGATACAGCTACCTGAAACAAGACAGCCAGCAATAATCCATATTTAAAGAACAGACAACTTGCGCCGGAATATTGTCGACAACCGACAATTCCGGCGCAAGCTTTTCTATACACAAGGTTTCTTAAACCTAAATCAGGTAGTTGACTTTGGGTTAAAAAATCATATTTAAAAGGCAATCATTCGCCCATTTAAAAACTTTTTCCTACTTTTACCAAATAATCTAACTATACAACCAAAAACAGAAATGCAACAAATAGAGGAAGACGATATAGTCAAAAGGCTCCGTACTCCCGAGGACTGCCGCCAAGCTTTCACGGAAGTAATAGCCCTCTACAGCGAACCCCTCTATTGGCAAATCAGAAAAATGGTCATCAGCCACGAAGATGCCAACGACCTGCTGCAAAATACATTCTTAAAGGCGTGGGCTAACGTGGAGAATTTCCGCGGCGAAGCGAAACTGTCGACTTGGCTCTACAAGATAGCCATCAACGAGTCTATCACGTTCCTCAACAAGGAACGCCAGCGACAGAACATTTCGATTGACGACGACGATACGTTTCTTATCGACACGCTGGAAAGTGATGAATGGTTTGACGGCGACGAACTGAAGCTCGAATTGCAGAAAGCCATCAGCAAACTGCCGGAAAAACAGCGTCTGATTTTCAATATGAGGTACTTCGATGAAATGAAATATGAAGACATGTCCGAAATACTGGGAACATCCGTCGGCGCTCTGAAATCTTCATTCCATCATGCAGTAAAAAAAATTGAACAATATTTTCAATAACGGTTAAACCTTTTTTTATTGTTTTAGTCAAAAGAGTACTATGAAACAAGAAAACGACATATTCGATAAAATAGGAAGAGACCCAGGCTTCAAAGTGCCCGACGGCTATTTTGAGGACTTTACGAAGAAGATGGCTGCCCAGCTTCCGGAAAAGAATTTCACTATTGAAAAGAAATCCACTTTATGGCTGAGCATCCGTCCATGGGTTTATATGGCAGCAATGTTTGCCGGAATCTGGTGCATGATGTACATCTTTTCTGATATCAAGAGCGCCAGCTCCAAGAACTTAGGTTTCAACCCGGAAATTGCCGATGCAATGAACGACGAGCAGTTTGTCAACGAATTCATGATGACCGGCAACATTTCCGACTACGACCTGCTAATGGAAATGTATAACGAAGGCGTCGATGCAAGCGTCTTTGATTCTGACACTATTAACTGATTTATACAATGAAAAAAACATATTTTCTTTTCACTCTTGTTCTTTTATTTTTTGCATTGCCGGCGGTATCCTACGCACAGGATTCCGATGTTCAAACCAGGAAAAAATGGTTCCAGGAAGTAAGAAACTACAAATACGACTTCTTCGCCAAGGAAATGGAACTGACAAAAGAACAGCAGAATGCCTTTTTCCCCGAATATGAAGCAATGGAAAAAGCCATCTTCATGGTTAACAAGGAAGCCCGGGAAATGGAATCGAAGATTACCAACTCGAAAGATGCTGTTTCGGACACAGAATACGAAGCAGCGGCTTTGGCTTTAACCAAAATCAAGCAAAAGGAAGGCGAAATAGAAATGGAGTATTTCACCAAATTTGAAAAAATCCTTTCTAAAAAACAGCTGTTCCTGCTTAAACGGGCTGAAAACAAGTTCACACAAAGCATTCTGAACTATCACAAGAAAGCAGCTAAATAAACAAAGAATAAACTACTTTTTCAAGAACCCATAACACCGGATTTCAGATGCTTGCCGAAATCCGGTGTTTTTTATAAACCTGCATTATGAAAAAACTATTTTTCTTTCTATGTATCCTCCTGGCTGCAATGCCGGCAGCCGGAGCAAAACAATCTGAACCCGATTTCCGCTATCCGGAAACAGTGATGAAACAGGCGGCTGAACAGATGAAAAAAGCCGACAAGAAAAAGGACTACCAGAACTTTATTGACGGCTTCATCCGATACTCCATCGCGAAAAGCCACATATCACAGGACTACGTTCCGCAAATCATACACACCACTGACAGCCTTGCTGCAACAATGGACGACAAACGCTTTCAAGCAGTACTCTACTGCTTGGAACTAAAAATGTTGGAAGCCTTTTACAATGAGAAGCCATACGTCTACTCCAGCCGCACCGAAATGACCGATACCGTACCCGATGACATCAGAGAGTGGACGAACCGCAACTTCATCGACCGGGCCGTGGTTTTGGCTGAAAACATTCTTGCCGAGAAGGATATCCTGGCAAAAGAAAAAGTAGACAATTTCAAGACAATCATCAACGTTCCCAAAGAAGGAAAAGAGTTTGCCCCTACCCTCTTCGATGCACTGGCGTATGAAACATTGGAATACCTGAACGGATTTAAATACATGAAAAGTTACATTTATCCGACACAACGGTTAGCTGACAGTAATTTTTATATACAGGTACCTAAAATCTCCGATGAAAAAATCATCAATCTGCAACATGCCTATTTCAAAGCATTGCTGACACTGCACAGTAACGACATTCCTGCATACATTTACGCAGAACTTAAGCGGCTTGATGAATTGTACTGGATAGCATACGATATAACGGACGAAAAAATCATCGAGCCTCAACTGGAAAAACTTTATCAACAATTCGCCGACAATAAATATTCTACCGAAATTCTTATCCGCTTGCTTAACGATAAAGATATCAGCGAACAATGGTACAAGACGGCCCAAGAGCACGCCAAGCGCTATGCAGACTATCCTCGCATCAACGATGTCAAAAACTATATTAACAAATGCGAAGAACAGTCGGTCGACCTTACAACAAAAGACTGGTGGCTTCCGTCGGATTCCATCCGCTTGGACGTGACTGCACGCAACCTGAATAAATTCAAGGTAAATATCTACCGCGTGACTTCCCAGCAGCCCCAATATGACAAGCTATCTGAATTGGGCAATCCTTTTTATTCCCAAACTTTCGACATCGAATCAAACGGTATATACACTACAGATAAGAAAATACAGTTACCACCATTGGATTTCGGATACTATTTAGTAATTGTGAAATTCACGGACAAAAAAGGCAAAACGCAAACATCCGACTCTCGTCAGGCCTTCACCGTTTCGAACCTGACAACATTGTTCCATGAAGTCAACGATGAACAACGTCTGTACGTTGTCCGCGCTGACAACGGGCAGCCTATGGCCAACGCCCTATTGTCTTTTGTGGAAAATAAAAATGTGGTACAAAAACAACGTACCAACCGCTACGGATATGCCGTCATTGACAGAAAAGCAGGCCAATGTAATGGTTATGCGACATTGGGCAACGACACTGTACCATTCTATTTCTATACATCACCTACCCGAGAGGAATATATTTCCGGCAAAATATTTACAGACCTGAAAGTGTACCGTCCGGGGGAAACTGTTAAATTTTCTGCCATAATGTTCCATTCTGGGAAAAAGAACGTACCTGCAAAGGAAGAAACGGTCAACATTACCGTGACAAATCCTAACGGCAAAAAGGTGGCTGAAATGACAATGCTGACAGATGCGTTCGGACGCGTTGACTCCACATTCATAACTTCCAAAGACGGAATTTCCGGATATTACAATATTTCCATCAAAAACAGCAACAACAAATATATCACTGCTTCAAGCGTACAAGTGAGCGAATACAAGGCCCCAACATTCTATATCAGTTATGACAAAGAGCGTTCGAACCTTGCCACAACCGACTCCGTATGCCTGAAAGGCACAGTCATGACATTCTCGCAATTTCCGATTGTCAATGCCACAATTTCCTACTCACTCAACCCTCAGAACTTTTACTGGATTGAAAACAATAATTTGGATAGCACATCAGGTACAACAACGACCGATGCACAAGGCAACTGGTCCATTCTGCTTCCGGCAAGCATCTTCAATGGCTCCAACTGGGGAGTCTTCCAATTGGAACTGACTGCAACTTCGGAAAACGGAGAAACGCAAACTGCCAGCGAAACCATCCGTATCGGAAGCAAAACCATACTCTCAATGGAAACCAAGGAAAAATATCTGAACGAACAACCGATATTGTTCCCAATCCGCGCCCATAACCTGAATCAGGAACCGATGGATGTGGACTGCATCTACCGCGTCATCGCAGAAAAAGATACGGTAGCAACAGGCACTATCAACACAAAAAATCCAGTCATTAACCTGACATCTTTGAAATCGGGCAAATACAAGCTGTCACTTCGCATTGCCGGAGAAAAAGTACAAGACAATGACATTGTCCGCGACATTATCCTATACCGCAACTCGGACACCCTGCCTCCGGTCGAAACCATACTTTGGACTACCAAGGAGGCTGTGACCTGTAACGAGGACAACAGCTTTAGCCTTGAGTTGGGAAGCACGGCTGACAATTATTTCTTCTACACCATATATAACGACGAAAAAGTAATCGTTGACAGCTGGCAGTTCAAAGAAAAAGGCTTCACAAACTTCAATGAAAAAGCTGAATTCAGCAATGATTCCAAAACCTACCTGCAACTGACAGCCGTCCACAATTGTGAGGAAGCAACCGTACTCATCGAACTGCGCCCTTCCGCTCCACGCGACACGGTTAGCATAAAGCTGGAAACATTCCGCGACAATATTACCCCTGGCTCACGCGAAACATGGAAACTCCGCATTGCCGACAACAAGGGGAAAAACTACAAAGGGGCAGTTTTGGCCAATATGTATGATGCGGCACTGAATAAAATAGCCGATAACACATGGAACTTCAATTTACCCAGAAGTTACACTGCATTTTCAACTAGGAAAGCAGCTCCACGAACCTATTATAACTTTTTTTCAATTATATTAGCCTCAGCTTTTCCACACTTGGATTCGCCCAATATTATTGAACCCAAGCTGAATTTCTACGGCCAATCTCTTTTTAATAATAGCATTGCATTTGGCACAACAAACATGATTATGCGTTCTGCCGCTTCGGCCGATATGGTATTAGAAGAATTATCCGTAGTTAGAGAAGATTCAAGTATCCAAATGGCTAAATTAGAAAGCGATGCAGCTGCGCCAGAAGCAGCAAGCACAACAATGGATTTCCGCGACCCGGACATCAAGACGGCGTTCTTCCTGCCGGCACTTGTATCCAACGAAAACGGCGAGGTTGTCATCTCGTTCGACGTGCCAAACCGTAACACGCAATGGCAATTCTCGGCTATCGCCTATACGGAAGATATGAAATATGACGTTATCAACCGCCTTATCACCGCCAACAAACCGCTGATGGTTCAACCAAACATGCCACGGTTTGTCCGCATTGGCGACACGCTGACCGTTAAAGCCACGGTGATGAACAATACAGACAAGGAAACGACAGCGAAAGTGCGTGTCGAATTTTTCACGCCCAAAGACAACAAGGTGATTTCTAAAACAGATGTCACACTCACACTGCCTGCCAAAGGTTCGGACATCATTGCGTTCGACATGAATATCGATGAAAAATATGACTACCTCGGCTATCGCATCAAAGCGGACAACGGAACAAACAGCGACGGCGAGCAGAATATCATAGCCGTACTCCCCTCCACTACTGATGTCGTGGAAGCCGAACCGTTCTACATGACAGCCGAACAAAAGTCAGCGAAATGGGGACTTCCGAAATTCGGACAAGAAGGAAAAATCACTTTTGAATATTGCGACAACCCGGTATGGTACTGTGTAACGGCCCTGCCTTCGGTCATATCTTCATCAGAAACGGCCTCAGCCTACATCACTAACTACTATGCAACAGTGATGGCCGACAACATTGTACGCAGCAATACACAAATCGCCGAAGCCATCAAAAAGTGGAATGAAACAAAGGAACAGAAATCCAACCTTCAAAAGAATGCGGAACTGAAGACCATCAGTTTGGAAAATACTCCGTGGCTCGACGATGCAGAATCGGAAACGGCCATGATGAGCAAACTCGCCGACCTGACGGATGCCGCCACACTGGAATACCGCAAGCAAAAGGCGCTGACCTCTCTGAAGGATCTGCAAAATGCCGACGGTGGATTCTCCTGGTTCAAGAATTCCGAATCTTCTGTATATATCACACAAACTGTGGTCGACTATTTCGGACGGCTGAAGGAATTGGGCTATTTCGACAACAATGTTCTTGCTGCCGACATTCTTAAAAAGGCGGTCGACTATCTCGACAACCAAGTCATTGAAGACTTGAAAAAGGCTAAAGAGCCGGAAAAACTCTATGGCGGATATTTCGACTACCTCTATATCAGAATGCTTCACAACGACATTCCGCTGCCGAAAGAGCTGGCTCCGGTAAAAACAAAAACACTGGAATCCGTAGAAAAGAATTGGGGAAACTACTCCATTCCGATGAAAGCAGAAGCAGCTATACTGCTTGCCAACTGCGACAAGAAAAAGTCAGCCGCCGCAATAGTGGAATCACTGCGCCAATACACGGTAAAAACAGACAACCGCGGCATTTACTGGGATGTGAACGGAAACAAGGTGAACATTGCCGCCAACGCTCTCCAAGCCTTCAATAAAGTGAATCCGGAGGATAAGGACATCGACCGCATCCGTCTGTGGCTGCTCCAGCAAAAAGAAACGCAAAACTGGGGCACATCGGCCAATGCCTGCAATGCCATCTATGCCGTTCTGGCAACAGGCTCATCCTGGGTAAACAGTGAACGGAAGGCGCCGGAAATAAAAGTCGGCAACACAAAAATTGAAACAGAAAACGCTGACAATTACTTCGGCTATATCAAACGCTCATTCGATTATGGCACACTGAAAGGCAACAAACTGTCCGTAAAACGCTATGGCGACAATCCGGCATGGGGAGCCGTCTACTGCCAGTACAACGCACCGATGAAGGAAGTGCAGCAGCAATCGGCCACCGATATTCAGGTCAACAAGGAGTTCTATCTCTACGACGAAGCAGGGAAGCTCATAGGAAAACCGGCAAATACCTTCAAAGTAGGCGACCGTGTACAAGTGAGAGTGACCGTCAAAACGGCCCGCGACCTCGACTTCGTAGCCTTGACCGACGACCGTGCTGCCTGCTTCGAACCCGTTGACCAACTTCCAGTCTACAGTTGGAAAGAAGGTATTCGCAGCTACCGCGAAACACGCAACTCGACTACCAATATCTTCATCACCCGCTTGACAAAAGGAACTTACGTAATGACCTACGACGTATTTGTCAACAATGTCGGCACCTACAACAGCGGCATCGCTACCGTTCAATGCCAGTATGCACCGCAAATCGTGTCACACTCCAACGGTACCGTCATCACAGCCGAATAGGTCAAAAACTTGTAAAACAGAGAAAAAGCATACAGCGAAAATAAAAAGTATCGCTGTATGCTTTTTGCATATATGT
>UQUV01000017.1 GCA_900544305.1 uncultured Porphyromonadaceae bacterium | reverse complement strand
TTGCCGCTGATGAGCGTGGCAGTCTGCCTTTCGTTGAAGCCGACTTTAAGGCAGAGCTTCTCCATGTACACCAGTTCTTGGAACAGCGGAAACCATTTCTTGGCCTTTTGGATGATGGATTTCAGAAATGACACTTCCTTTTGGTGTTCCGCTTCCTTGTCCGCCATTTCCCTGCGGTGTTTGGCTTGCAGTTCCATCAGTTGGCGACTGTGTTCCTCCTGCTGCCGTTCCATCTGTTGTTGCAACAACTCAATGCTTTCGCCACGGGCGGCGACCTCGCCTTGCAGGGTACGGTTGTCGGTTTCCAGTTCTTTCAGCTTTCCGCTGCCCAAAAGAGAACCGACCTTTGCCACGAGTGCCGTCTTCGCTTCGGTCTTGGCGGCTTCCAGCTTCTCCGACTTGATTTCCTTCCGCACTTCGTCAAGCTGTCGTTCCGCCTGTTGTTGTTCGGTTTGTAGTTGTTGCACATTGGCTTCAAACTCTCCCGTCTGCCGTTTCAGGTCACGGTAGTATTGGGCAGTGGTGGTGTGCCGTGCTTCTGAACCCCGTATGCCACGCTGCAAGCCGTACTTCGACATCGCTGCGGCATAGCTGTCGTGGTAGGCGGCAAGCCTTTCTCGGGTCAGGAGGTCATCGGCGCACAGGCGCACGGCGTCGGCTTTCTTGCGGTAGGTGCGTTTGCCCTCCGTCTGCTTCTTCCTTGCTTTCCTGCGCTCTCCCGTCACAATCGGCACGACCGTTGCGTGGATGTGCGGCGTGTGCTCGTCCATGTGCAGCACTGCCGAAACGGTGTTCTCCCTGCCGAATGTGCGGTGCAGCCATTGCAGGTTGTCATCGCACCATTCGGATAGTCTGCCCTCGTCCTGCACCCTCGCCATGTCCTCGTGCGTACCCGAAAGCACGATGCGGATTGCCCTCACTTGGTCGGGCGTTATCTTCCGTTTGATGCCCGCCGTGCGAATGCGGTGGCTTATCGCTTCGGTACGGTCTGCCACGCCGTCGGGGAACTGCACCAGCTCACGGTTGAGGTGGGTGCGTGTGGGGTCTGCGTTCTTGGGCGTAGTCTTGCGTTCGATATGGTCGGATGCGCCCGTGTCAGCCGACCCTTTCGCCTTGTTGATTTGGATGCTGATATATCCCATGTTCGTTTCTTGTTTTTGAGGTTGTACAAACTTGTTTGTCGGTGTCCGCCTGTCTGCGGTCATAGCCGCACGGGGCAAGCGGGGATGTCCAGAGGGGTGCAACCCCGCTGGCTCATTGGGGTGTTTTTAGCATTAGCGTCAGCGGTGCGTGAAGAAAACGCCCTAATGAGCTATGGCTTTTTGTTTCCAAAAGCCTGCGGCAGTGTCGGCGGTGATGTCGGCTGTTGTCGGTCGCCTTTTTCTTTTTGCCACGATGTGGGCTTTTCCTTGTCGGTCGGCAGACCGGAAGTCCGTCCGACCAGCCTGCGGATGGGCGGTGTTCACTTCTGTTGCTTTCCCTGCGGACTTGTTGAGGGGTGAAAATCCGATGAATTGATGATTGGATAGCCTAATATACTGACAACTAATAGAATAACCTTTCATCAGCGTTTCATCAAACTGCTCGCCAAAAGAAAAGTGATGTGTAAGGTTGTATCCGCTTTCTCTTTTCATCAGCCCAATCCTTTTGTTGAGTGTTTGATGAGGATGTAAACCGCTGTTATTCTTTCTGTTTATATATGATTTCATCATTTCATCAAAATGTCAGAGCATTTCCAACTGTGATTTGCTTACCGTGTAGTAGCGTCCAATCCTCCTGACGGGTGAGTAGCGGCATTCACGGTTGTAGTCATATTGGTAGGTCGTGTAGGAAAGCGAATTGGATGCAGGAGCCAGCTTCCAGCACTCCTGCACCACTTTCCGGACCTGCGACTTCTCCACCTTGACTTGCGAGCAGACGAGCAACGGGATGATGTCATTGAGGCAAAAAGAAACAGAACTGACATCCACGCTTGCCATGATGTCGAGCAGCAGTTCAGCCATCTCTATCTCCAAACGGTTGCGGTTGCTTCGGATTATCTTCCGCAGGGCATCCGTTTCCAGCCGCTTCGGGTCGAACCACATGCGGCTTTCCTTTTCGGTGAATAGCTGCCTGTGTTGCAGGAAATGGAGAAAAGTGGGTATCTCCGCTTTCAGTTTTTGCAGGAAGTCAGTGTCATCACTCCGCAGCGGCACAATCTTCCGCACCCAATAGCGTGTCTCCCCTGCGTCAATGATGACGGGCAGGTGCTCGTTGTTGGAGCAAAGCACGAACTTGGCGAAGAAGCCTATCTCGTCACGGTCTTTGCCTTTCGCCTCCACCTTGTAGGAAAGCGTGGTGCTGAGGTTCTTCAACCGTTCGCTGTCCTCACGGCGGTTGAGCAGCACCTCGTCCACCATGATGAGCAGCTTGCCCGCCCAGTCGGAATTGAACTGGCTGCGGAAATCCTCGTTGGTGTTGAACGTCACGTTGTTTTGGAACACGGCTTTCAGAAAGTTCAGGAACGTGGTTTTGCCCGTGTTCCTCTCTTCGGACACGAGCAAAAGGATGGGCAGCTTCTGAACAGGGTACAAATAGAGCAATTGCAGGTAGTCCATGCCCAACTCGTACTGTTCGCCGAAGATGTGTTCCACCAGCGAGCGGATACAGGGGAAATCGCCCTGCACGGGAACATGGCTTATCGGCTCGTAGAGGTTGAGGAACTTGCCGACTATGGGCTTGTAGCCCACATGGTCGGGTACGGTGCAGAAGCCATCATACTTCGGTATGCCCGCCATGTAGTCCTTGCCGTAGTCCTGCCGCAGGGTCTCGGAGTTCCATGCGATGCGCTTCCTCACATAGCCGCCGTCGATTCGGGGCTGGTTCACAATCTTGTAGAGCGTTGTGCCTACACGGATAAATTCTTCTTTCTTTTCCATATCTCAAATACAGTTTTTAGTGCCGCCGACACCTTGTCGGCAAGCGGATTGAACATGGGTGCAAAGCTACGGCAGGACGGCTAAAACCTTGATACGTAAAACTATGCAGAACGGAGCAAAAGAAACTGACAGACAAGAAAATACAGCATAATAGGAAATATCAGTTATCCAAAGGCGAAAAGAAAAAAGCCCGAAGAAGCGGAATGTCCCACTTCTTCGGGCAGATGGCATTGTGTGAATGCACGGGCGTATTGATACGTAACTACACCCGCTAACACTTACATGTTGTACTATTGCCTAACGAAAGCCAAAGCATTTGTCTGTCTTTTCGCAAGCACAGCCTTTCCAACAGGACGTTGCGTACCCTTGCGGCATTGGGTGTATTGATACGGAAGGCAAGTGCCACGACCATCGGTAGGGCATACGTTGCCGCATAATAACCGTTGGGCAGCCTCATACGCTTTTCAACATCGTAAGGTTGCAACACTTCGCTTTTGTACACGGCTCGGATAGCAGCACGGAGTGTCGGGGCGATTACGTCGAACAGTCTTACCAATTCCATTTCGCTCATCCAAACATTAGTGGCATCGGACGGCACGGCAACCCTGCCGTACCCGTCCATCGTGATTGTTGTCCGTTTCATATCCCTGCCACTTTGATGTTACCGAAAGTCTGGTTCAGTTGGTTACCGAAAGCCGTCAAATCGTTACCTAACTTCTGCGTGGTTATCTTTGCGTAAATCTGTGTGGTCTTGATGTTTGTGTGTCCTAAAACACGGCTCACGCTTTCAATCGGCATGCCTTTGCTGAGGGCTAATGTGCCGAATGTATGGCGGGAGCAATGAAAGCTGATTTGCTTGTTTATGCCACACTCGCTGATAACCTTTTTCAGCTTCTTGCAGACATTCCAATAGTTGATTTCGCCGAAAACCGAATTGTCCTTTTGGAACGGTCTGTACTTTCCGATTATTTGCAACGGAATGTCCAGCAGCTTCACTTGGAACGGGATGCTCGTCTTGTGCCGCTTGGAGATAATCCACTTCTCGCCGTTCACGTCCATAATCTCGTCCGTGGTCAGTTCCCTGATGTCTGCGAAGCTGAGTGCGGTAAAACAGGCAAAGACGAACAGGTCTCGGGTGAAAGCAAGCGTGGCATCGGAAAACTCATGCTCGATAAGCTGCCGGATTTCTCCCTCCGTAAGATACTCCCTTTCCTTCACGTTGGGCGTGATACGGAACTGAGCAAACGGATTTCTCGGTATCAGACCGTTGTAATGCGCCCGTGAAACGACCGTCTTGACCCACATGCAAGCCAGCCACACGGAAGCATTCTTCAAGCCTTGCTCCGTTGTGAGAAATACGGAGAACTCCTTGATGAAGTCGGGAGTAAGTTCCAGCATGGACATATCACTGCGTTTGTAGAACGACTTGATGAACGCTGCCACATAGTTCCTTGAACGTACCATCACACGGTAAGACCCCATGCAGCGGTCTTTGCCGACACGTTTCAGGAACTTGGCGTTCTCCTTGTCGAATGCGCCGAGTATCGTTTCATACTCGCAGCCGATGCCTTGATAGGCGTTGCGCACCATTTCTGCCGTCACAAACGCCTCACGGTCGGATATGCGCTGGTAGTGCTTGATGATTTGCGCCTTGATGTTGTCAAGCGCAAGGTTCGTTTCCCTTGCCTCCAAACTCTTGCCCTTGGCACGGTTGCCCTTTGCGTCCCAAAGCTCCTTTGCGATGCTCCGTTTGCAACTGAACTGCGCCACCGTTCCGTTGATTGTAACCCGTCCCATGATGGGGACAATTCCATTCTTCTCCTTGCTGCCGTTCGCATAGAACAGCACGCGAAATGTGCTCCTTGTCATACTCGTTCTTTTTTTGGTTGCAAAACTATAAATCAACGAGTTAAACCTTGACAAGCAAACCTACGCAGAGCGCAGCAAACGAAACGGCGACTGTTAAATCTGCATTTCTGACGGGTAACGATTAGGAAACCGTTCTCTTTCTCCAATCCGCTTTGAAACGCTATTCAGCCCTCTATCCAACTTCCGCGATTTTCTCCTAACTACTTAATTCACAGATTACATTGCGTTAATCTGCCGAATTTTGGAGGTTTTTCCACAGATTTTCCGTAAGTTTGCGGAAAAATTTCCCCCATGGACGAACTTTTCTATTCGGCAGTTGATTTGCTGAAACAATTGATAGCTACACCGTCGGTAAGCCGCGACGAAGCTGGTGCCGCCGACGTGATTGAAAAATTCATGCGCGACAATGGCTGCATGCCCGAACGCAGCGGTAACAACGTGTGGTGCAAGTCGGCCGACTTTTCGCCGGCAAAGCCAACCCTTCTGCTCAATTCCCACATCGACACCGTGAAGCCGGTAGCCGGCTGGACGTACGACCCTTTCCAGCCGACAGAGGATGAAGAAGGACGGCTCTACGGATTGGGAAGCAACGACGCGGGAGCTTCGGTGGTCAGCCTGTTGGCAAGTTTCTTGTGGCTTACACAACGGCCTCAACCCTACAACCTGATTTTCCTGGCTTCATGCGAAGAGGAAGTGAGCGGACGCAACGGCATCGAATCCGTGCTGCCCATGCTTCCGCCTATCACAGTAGCAATTGTGGGCGAACCTACGGGCATGAATCCTGCCGTTGCTGAAAAAGGCCTCATGGTGCTCGATGGAGAAATAACCGGAGTATCGGGTCATGCCGCACGCAACGAGGGAGTAAACGCTATCTACAAGGCCGTACTGGCTGTAGAAACACTGCGGACACTCTCACTGCCCAAGGAGTCTGCCTATCTGGGACCGATGAAAATCAGCGTCACACAAATCAACGCCGGAACACAGCACAACGTCGTGCCCGACCTCTGCAAAATCGTAGTAGATGTCCGCACCACGGATGCCTACACCAACGAGGAAACACTGGAACTGATTCGCAATGCCGTGCCCGACTGCACGCTGACTCCGCGCAGCACACGTCTGCGCCCGTCGTCGATAGCCGCCAATCACCCGATTGTGCAACGGCTTGTATTTGCGGGTAAAACTCCGTTCGGCTCTCCCACGCTGAGCGACCAGGCTCTGATGCCGTTCCCTTCCGTGAAAATCGGCCCGGGCGACTCAGCCCGCTCGCACACGGCCAATGAGTACATCCGTCTGGAAGAAATCCGCGAAGCCATTCAACTCTACACAACGACACTCCATCAACTCAACATAGTTTAATACGCAAAACAAAATGCCAACCAACCAATATTTAGCCTCTAAGCCCCGATACGAAATTCTTGATGGTCTCCGCGGCGTTGCAGCACTTACCGTCATCATTTTCCACCTGTTTGAAACCTATTCCAAAGGTCCGGTTTTCCAGATTGTCAACCATGGCTACCTTGCCGTCGACTTCTTTTTTGTCCTTTCCGGATTTGTGGTAGGCTATGCCTATGACGACCGTTGGGATAAAATGTCAATCGGCAGTTTCTTCAAACGCCGTCTGATTCGTCTCCACCCGATGGTGGTGGTCAGCACACTTATCGGCGCATCCTTTTTCTATCTTCAGGATTGCGATGCGTTTTCCAACATATCCCAGACCGGCGCAGGAAAATTCCTGCTCTGCATTCTTTTGGGCATTTTGATGATTCCTGCCGGTAAAAATCTGGATATCAGAGGTTGGGGAGAAACCAACGGATTCAACGGACCGAACTGGACATTGACTTATGAATACGTAGCCAACATTCTCTATGCTTTCTTTTTCCGCCACCTCGGAAAAGTGAGCCTGGCAATACTGGTCGGCCTCTGTGCTATATTTACTCTGAACCTGACACTGAACTGGGACATTTTCGGACTTTGGGCAGACCGCACGGCACAAGCCTATACGGTCATCGGCGGTTGGAGTCTGACAGCTCCGCAAATTCTCATCGGATTCACCCGCCTGCTTTATCCGTTCCTCTGCGGACTGCTGTTGTCGCGAATAGGGAAATACATCACCGTGCAAGGCGGTTTCTGGTGGTGCTCCCTGCTTCTGTTGGTTGTTCTGTGCACCCCCTACATGGGCGACAGCATCAACATTCGCGACGGCATCTATAATGCGGCGTGCATCCTGTTCATATTCCCGCTGATGGTAATGATTGGAGCAGGAAGCCGTATTTCTGGAAAATTCAGCACAAAGGTCTGCAAATTCCTCGGTGATATCTCCTACCCGGTCTACATCGTCCACTATCCGTTCATCTATTTGCAGGTGGCTTGGGTACGCCATAATCCCGAAGCGCCGCTCTATCAGCACGTATGTGTAGGCGCAGGTGTTTTCTTTTTCTCTGTTCTTCTTGCCTATTCACTGTTGAAATCATACGACGAACCTGTCCGCGAATGGCTCAAGAACAAACTTTTCAAAACTGTCAAACAAACGGAAAAACGATGAAAACTCTGATAACCCTCTGCCTGCTTCTGTGTCTGTCGGCACCGCACGTTCAGGCACAACTCGTCACGGGTGCCGATTTCAGTTGGCTGACGGAACAAGAAGCCGAAGGCATCGCTTTCAGCGACAGCAACGGCAACAGCCGCGACTGCGTGCAACTGCTTAAAGAAAACGGCATCAATGCGGCGCGGTTTCGCGTTTGGGTTAACCCGACGGACAATTGGTGCAACGCTGACGATGTGACGGAAAAGGCACGACGGGCCAGCCGGGAAGGGATGAAAATAATGATTGACTTCCACTACAGCAACTCATGGGCGGACCCGTCAAAACAATTCACACCGGAGGCGTGGACAGATTATGACATCCATGACCTATGCACGGCTGTCTACAACCATACGCGCGACGTACTCGGCCAACTGAAAGCCGATGGAATCGCCGTCGACTGGGTTCAAGTGGGCAACGAAACCCGTGGCGGCATGCTCTATCCGTTGGGTAAAATTGAGAACGGCGAAAATTTTGCATGGCTGGTCAATTCGGGCCACGATGCGGTAAAGTCGGTGTTTCCCGATGCCAAAGTAATTGTGCATGTCGACAACGGTTGGGATGCCGGACTCTTTGACTATGTTTTCGACTATCTCACGGAACATCAGGCTCGCTACGACCTGATTGGAATGTCGCTCTATCCGGTCAATACTTACGACAGCCAGTCGGCCGACTATTTCCGCACGTCACAATGGAAGGGAAAAGCCGACCTGTGCCTGCAAAACATTCGCCGCGTGGCTGAAAAATACGGTAAAAACGCCATCATCTGCGAAACCGGCGTGCCTAACGCCTACACAACCGAAACGCTTGCCAACAGCCAGACATGGGAGCAACGGTGCAGCAACGATGCTTTTGACTATTACACTTACATGCTGACAGAACTCGCCCGCACTCATCAATGCGAAGGCATTTTCTATTGGGAACCGCAATGCTACGGCAACTGGAAGGCATACCCGATGGGAGCATTCCTAAGCAACGGCTCGCCCAACGGTATTTTCGATGCCCTCCGCAACTTCCACGACCAGTCGGGCATACGGCAGATTTCAACCGAACCGGACTGCCGCCTCCGCCTGTCAGGAAAAAAGCTCTGCATTACAGGAAAAGCCGCGGTAACATCGGTGACTGTCTATGCCCTGTCGGGCACACCCCTGCTTCAAACCCGTCCTGACACCTGCAAATGCAGCCTTGACCTTTCGCCTTTCGCCGGACTTTATCTGCTGACGGTGAGCACCCTCTCCCGCACATTCAGCCAACTACTGGCAATATAGGCTGACAACAAGACAGCACTATCTATTTTCAGAAAAGAAGGCAAAACGAATATAGAGTATATTATTGCTTTTTTGTTATATAATTTTCCAATTACATTATTGGATTTACTATCTTTGCAAAAAATAGGGAAACGACCCGGAATGAAAATCCGACAAGTTTGGCTTTCCGATTTCGGCTTTCACTATCTTTAAATAAGATAGGATGCGGTTCGGGATAAAAAATATCTGAAACAAGTTTCGATATTTTGTTCTCCTCTCACCTTGCACTATCTTTACACGAGACATGCAACTATGCGGAACAAACCCATTACGGAATGTCCGCCATTTTCAATCAAACGATTATTCAAAAAATTATGGAAAAAATCATATTGACAGGCGACCGTCCTACCGGCAAACTTCACCTCGGACACTACGTCGGCTCTCTGCGCCGCCGTGTGGAACTTCAGAACTCAGGCGAATTCGACAAGATTTATGTCATGATTGCCGATGCACAGGCTTTGACCGACAACGCCGACAATCCTGAAAAAATCCGCCAGAACATTATCGAGGTAGCCCTCGACTATCTTTCTGCCGGACTTGATCCGGAAAAGACTACGATTTTCATACAGTCGCAAGTTCCTGAACTCTGCGAGCTGGCGTTCTACTATATGAACCTCGTGACCGTTTCACGCGTTCAGCGCAACCCGACCGTAAAAACGGAAATCAAGATGCGCAACTTCGAAACGAGCATCCCCGTAGGTTTCTTCTGCTATCCTGTCAGCCAGGCTTCCGACATCACTGCCTTCCGCGCTACAACCGTACCGGCCGGCGAAGACCAGGAACCGATGATTGAGCTGACACGCGAAATCGTAGGCCGATTCAACAACATCTACGGCAAAACGCTTGTCGAACCGGAAATCCTCCTGCCCGACAATGCTGCCTGCATGCGCCTTCCGGGTATCGACGGCAAGGCAAAGATGAGCAAATCGCTCGGCAACTGCATTTACCTTTCCGATACGGCAAAGGAAGTGGCAAAGAAAGTAAAGAGCATGTACACCGACCCGCTCCACCTCAACGTAAGCGACCCGGGACACCTCGAAGGCAACTGCCCGTTCATCTATCTTGACGCATTCTGCAAGGACGAGCACTTTGCAAAATACAACCCGGAATACAAGAACCTTCAGGAAATGAAGGACCACTACACCCGTGGTGGTCTGGGCGACGGCACAGTAAAGAAATTCCTCATCAACATCCTTGAAGAAACGCTCGCACCGATTCGCGAACGCCGTCAGGAATGGGAAAAGGATATTCCTGGCGTATTCGATATCTTAAGACGTGGTAGCGAAGAAGCTCGCCGTGTGGCAGCCGCTACGCTCGAGGACGTACGTCGCGCCATGCGCATCAACTATTTCGAAGATGCCGACCTCATTGCCGAACAGGCCAAGAAATATCAGAAATAAGGGAACAATCCCCATCCATACACATCCGTCGCCGGTATGCGCCCAGCCGCACACCGGCGACGCTATTTTTCCTATCAGATTACAGCTAAAGAAATGGCTAAAAATCCAAGAGCCGATATACCTTTTTGTCGGCCTCCGTGTGATACTGGTAGTGCCACCACTCATTCGGCAGAGGATACATCCCTACACGCTCCATCAGCCCATACAGAAACTGCCGGTTAGCATAGGCTTCTGTCGACAATCGGCCGCTTTCTAAAAATGCCTTGTCACAATCCGTATGTGCCAAATCGCCGAAAAAATCATACGGTGTACCCATATCCAGCGGTTTTCCATTCTCAATTATAGTCAAATCAACAGCCATGCCATAATTATGGAAACCGGCCAAATCATTAGGATTAGCTATATATGGCTCCATCGGTGTGCCGGCCACACTGTCGAACATCAGTTTTTGAATGCTCAACGGACGTGCCGCATCATAGATGACAATCGAACATTCGGGAAACTCAGCCTTCAGCAACCGCTGTGCCGCAGCGATCTTTTCTGCCACCTCGGGCAGCAGATAGGCTTCATGCAAATCGCCATACATGTTCTGATGCATAAAATTATCAGTAGATGCATATTTCAAATCTACCAAAACCGAAGGTTCAACTGAACGAATGTTCACCAATCCATAGGCTTCAAACTTTCTATTCAAATTGTCCATCATAACAATCCATAATATAAATGTTTGTTGTAAAGATACGAATTTTACAAATTCACATGCTGCCTATACAATCATTGCAAAAGCTCCTAACATGTTAAAAAAGACTAACGTTTAACTTTTCTCAATTATTATTTCCTATTACTCAGGCGATTCTGTATCTTTGAAAAAGGAAGTATATCCACATTAACACAAACTCTATTAACATACTATATTATGGGTCAGGATAATATAAAAAAGGACTACCAACTTTTGCTAAAAAAACTCATACGGGAAAAACTTTCACGACTAGGGTTTATTGTTCTTATCATCGGTATTGTTTCTTTCGGAGCATATCTATGGTTTGGAACAAAAGGCGAGGAATATGAAGTGATGAAGGAACTTGCGCTCTCTCTGATAGGTTCAAGTGTTTCAGTGCTGCTTATCGACATCTTGCTCTCGAATTTCCTGCGTGAAGAGACCAATCGGGAACTTTCCGACATCTGCAAAAGCCTCTACGACGACTCCGACCCGATGCTCAGCGACTTCAATCAGAAGCGTTTGGAAAATGTTGTAAAAAACTCTCTGGCGAATGTGGCAGGCGGCCCCTATACCGACAATGTATTGCTACCTATCATCCGCCGCTTCACGCGCAGCGTAGGTTTCCGTTCCAATTTCAACTATCAGGTCACCATGCGCATGAGCAGCAAATCTTTTCCTAAAGCCACGATGCCTATTATCAATCAGAAACTGCACTACCAGAAACACGTATTTACCCCTCTTGACATCGAATACAAACTGGTATGCGTTTTCTCTTTCGGCGACCCATTCAAAGTTGACATGAAAGCTGACGAAATTGCCTTTTTCTGTGAGGAAATTCCGTACCCAATCGAAGAACTGCTACGTCAGGCAGACATCGAATGCCGGGATGACTTGAATTGGGATGAAGCCATCGTAAAGGCATTCCGCCTGAGACTGTCTATCGGTAACCATACAAACGAAAATGTCTCTACAGAAATCATCCGGAACAATGGTTCCATTTCGGCCATCAAAATCAGCTCGCCCATTCCCGACGATGCATGGTGCAATTCGGAATTTGAAAAATTCCGGAATTTCAAGGCACAGATAGACTGCTGCTATCCTACACGGCAAAACTTCTTTTACTGGAAATTTGCCGAACCCATTTTCAAACTCTCGAAAGGCTCGGCTACACGTTTTTCATTCTCTTTCGACGAGTCGTACCCCGTCAATCTCAACGACGTGCACTGGGTCAGCTATTTCTCGGAAACTCGCAAGGACCAACAGAATCAGGATATGGAGAAAGAAAGCGATTCCAACAGAATCTCTTTCTTCGACCGCACACTTGAATTTGACTCCGACGACACTCATTTCCCCGAATCCGGAATTTACATCCATTGGGGAAAATCCTGAATAACACCAAACAAGAAATTCCTGATTGGAATTATTATTGACACACATAGACAAATATAGATAAATCAGGGAATGGCATTGATTTTCAGCGGAAAGATTTCCGGCAGATTCCGAAAATCGGTAAATTAGCATCAGTCAATATCCGCAACACCAAATCTATGTCATATGAAAAAGCTATTTAATTTATTTCTCATCGCCATTTTTCTGAACTGTGCCGGCTCTGCCGATGCGCAGTTTCTTAAGAAATTAGGGAATGAACTGAAAAAGGCTGCCACGGAAACACTCAAAGAAGCCACGAAAACCGACACGCCCCAACAAAAACAGGTTAACACACAGGCTCAAAAAACGACTTCCGCTGCACAGCCTTCACAACCGGCAGGACCAAGCATGCTTACTTGGAACGAAAAGTCGTTCAACGTACCACGTATCACGCCAGAAACAAAACTGATCAATGTACCGGAATTTTGTGAAATCTCCGCTGTCCACAACGGAGTGTTTTCAGTTTACGACACCGACCGCATGCTCTATGCCTTCTACCTGAAAGACGGACGGAAACTGTTCGACTACAGGTGGCGGAGTGTTGACAATTCTTTCACCGTACCCCGCTTCGACAGCGGCGCATGCGTGGTGCGCTCTACCCAAAAGCGCGGCACATCCTATCCGCTCTGCATTCTCTATAAAAACGGTCATGTCAAGGAACTGGGAACACAATATGTATTTTCAACCCAATTCGTTAACGGACTGGCACGTATGCAGAAAAAGAATGCCGACATGTCAACCGTATGGGTGTATGTCAACACAGAGGGTCACGAAGTTTTCCCGCAACTGAACTCTTCCACCCATTCCACCTTTATCACCGAAAAGAATCCTATTGCACCGCTTTCCGAAGGCTTACGTGCCCACTACGACAACAAGTTAAAGAAATGGGGCTATATTGACGAAAAAGGCAACATCGTCATCCAACCGCAATTCGAACGGGCCCGTCCGTTCAGCGAAGGCATGGCAGCAGTAGCCAACGAAAAATTCAACCCCACATGGGGGTTCGTCAACACAAAAGGCAATATGGTGCTGAAACCTGCATACCAGGGACGCATCAGTGATTTCAACAGCGGCTACTGTTGCTGGCGAGATGAAGCCAACGGTGTGGACCGCTTTATCGACAAAACCGGCAATGCTGTCAAAAGTTACCCATCGGCAACGCCTTTTGAAAGCGGTTATGCTTTCGTCTACAAACAAGGTTGGGATGAGGACAAGTATTTGACAGTCATCGACCAACGGTTTCGGGAAATAGGACAGACACCCAAATTCTATATTGACAAGAATGACCTTACACCCGACGGCATCCTGTGGGGTGAAGCCGGTGTGGCTTCGATAGGTAACGGCGGCGACCCCTATGTAATAATGCCCGATGGCAACATACCTATCCGTTTGTGGAGTCTTGACTATAACCGTCGCGCTCACGGCAGCATCGGAGAGTTTACGTCCGACTATATGGCGTTGGTAGAATCGTACGACAAGAACGACAATCCACAGTACGGATTCATCGACCCATTGGCACAATACGTTCTATTCTTTAAAAAGCAATCATCGTTTTCTCCATCCACTACGGTCACAGTTCCAAAAGAATTGGAGCTTACCTATGTTTCGCGTGACACTACCGTTATCGATTCCGTGTTACAGGCAACCAACATTGCAGATGTCGACATCCAATGGCTCATCCGTAACAACATCATCCGTGAATACCTGTTTTTCTTCCCACCTGTCAACGGAAGTCCCGGACCCAATATTCCTCCTGCCGACGATGACGAAGAAGGCGAACCTCGCTATGAACAGGGAGGAAACAAGGATATTCCCGACAGCGGCACTCTCCCGCCCGTGTTGCCGTCAGGTATCGATCCGTCAGTTCTTGGCAATGCCCTTAAGCAAACTCCCCGTCCGATTCCTCCTGTATTCGAGATTTTCCAGCCCGATACTACTGCCATCGGACCTACGACAAAAGAAGAACCGACCTACCGCGTAACCACTGTGGCCGATCCAAAGAAAGGCGGAATAGTAAAAGGCGCGGGCCTCTATAAATTCGGCGAGACATTCTCCATAGAGGCAATACCCAACGAAGGCTACACCACAGGACGCGTATTCTGCTCTTCGGGCTATTTCAACAATGGCAGCTCGCTGGAAAACATCACAATGGAAGGCGAAGATTTGGAATTTACAGCCACCTTCATCAAAAACGACACCGTCAAAGCTGTCGAAGGCTCGAAAATTCTGGCAGGGAAACACCGATTCGGCCAAACCGGAGCGGAATTTGTAGATTGTACCGTTTATCTGGAACAAAGCGACACTATGAACATCAGCACTCCCTACGGCGAAAAGACCTACGGATTCCTGACTGCCATCATAGATGCTGACCGCACCTACAATATACAAATGAATGAAAACGACAACATCAGCATGAAATTCTTCTTCGTACCGATGCGCATTTCGGGCATGATTGTCGACGACAACCGCAAATATCTGGTACTCGACGGCGGACAATTAATGGTTGGAGGTGTCAATATGCAGATGGAAAGCATGATGGAAAGCATGTTCCTCAATTTTATCATGGCTTTCAACGGTGGCATGCGAGCCACCATTTCCGACGGCCACTACCGCATTGAAATGATTAATGAAGACGAAACGACCGGTGAATTCACTCTCGGTATGCTTGAACGCTTTTCGCCAGAATACGGTTGGCTTCTTGCCGACGACTCGCGGATAAAGAACGGAAACGAAAAAATAGGTACAGGGCTTTCTGCCATCTTCAGTGCCGCCCGTCAGCCAATGTCAATGCCATCATGGCTTTTCCGCGGATGCCGGCTGAAGCTGTCTGACAGGCAGGATGTACTCTGGACCCCACCGGCAACATGGTATGAAAGCAACAGCCTGTTCTCCACCATTACACAGACATTGCTCAATGCCATGCGAAACCTCAACAAACCTGCCAACTAATTTCCAACTAAAGCAAGAAACTGCACATTATTTTCATGTGCAGTTTCTTTTTTTATTTCCATTGCACATATTATCTTTGTGATATCAAAATAATATCTCAAAACACAACACACATGAATACAAACGAATTCAATTTCAAGGGTTTTCGGATGAACGGATTTCTCGCTCTGTTCATTTTCTTCTTTCTGTTGGCGGGAGCGGTTGTCGGATGCTTTTTCGCAGGCGGAATCTTCTACATTTTGGGTGCCGTATTGGCGGTGCTTTGGATTATTCTGAACTGCGGCTACATGATGCTCGAGCCTAACGAGGCACGCGTCATGGTGTTTTTCGGGAAATATAAAGGTACGTTCAAGGAGACAGGCTATTTCTGGGTAAATCCGTTCATGAGCACCAAGAAATTGTCGCTGCGCGCACGAAATCTTGACATCGACCCCATCAAGGTGAACGACAAGATAGGCAATCCCGTCCTCATCGGCCTTGTTCTGGTATGGAAACTGAAGGACTCCTACAAAGCCATGTTTGAGATCGATGCACAGACCATGGCGAGTGCAGCCGGAACAACCGAAAACGGAAAGACTACGGGCAGCACCGTGGCTAACCGCATGAACGCATTCGAAAACTTTGTCAAAACACAAAGCGACGCGGCGCTGCGTCAAGTGGCAGGACAATATGCCTACGACGACAATGAGACAGACGCCGGCGAACTCACCCTGCGCTCCGGTGGTGAGGAAATCAACGACCAACTGGAACAGAAGCTGAACGAACGCCTTGACATGGCAGGCATCGAAGTCGTGGAAGCACGCATCAACTACCTTGCCTACGCTCCGGAAATTGCCGCCGTTATGCTCCGCCGCCAACAGGCTTCGGCCATCATCAGTGCCCGCGAAAAAATTGTGGAAGGTGCCGTATCGATGGTTCACATGGCATTGGACAAGCTGTCGAAAGACGACATCGTGGAGCTCGACGAAGAGAAAAAAGCGGCCATGGTAAGCAACCTGCTGGTGGTACTTTGCGCTGACGAAGCCGCACAACCTGTAGTTAACACCGGAACGCTGAACCATTAAATTCGGAATCTGTCGCTGAATGACTAAGAAAGAGAATACCACCAAAAGTTTCGTACTTCGCATTGATGCCGCTACGATGGAAGCCATTGAAAAATGGGCTGCCGACGAATTTCGCAGCACCAACGGACAGCTCCAGTGGATTATCAACGAAGCCCTGCGCAAAAGCGGCCGGCTGAAAAAGAAGAAATCCACAGAAGCAACAAACGAATAACTTCCACCATTTTCAGCCATCGCACCATAGAACAAGGCATAACAGCCGTCAAAAAAGTTATCGGTTAGAGAGAATCACCCGACTCGCTCTAACCGATAATTTTATCCACGAAACCTCATCGGCTTTTACCGAAAGGACAACTTACACCCAGCACTTGGCTGCCTGTAAGTCGAAAGCAGAAAACGGAATTTACTTGAATTTTAAACTCAGACACAGCCGAACTTATTTTCTAAAATACAGAAATGAACCAACATGCGGGACAACTTGTTTTAAAAAAACATAACCCGATAGACATCCAAAGGAATTGATAATAGTAATTAAAAAGAATATGAAATTAATAATGAGTGACCGCCCTATTGCTATTGAAAATTTCAATAATACAATGGTGGAATTTATTGATTTGTCGAAATTAAAAATATCAAACTGTGTCGGGTGTTTCGGTTGTTGGACACGAACTCCGGGCAAATGTGTGATTCGTGACGATGCGACTAAAGTATATCCACTTATTGCATCAAGTAAAAAAGTGATATATGTGAGCCGCATTTGTTATGGAGGATATGACAGTGTGATGAAAACAATGATTGAACGTGCAATTCCCGTGCAACAGGCTTTTATTCGCATACATAATGGAGAGACACACCATTTTCAGCGTGCCGTTGCAGAAAAAGATGCCACAATCATTGCCTATGGCGACATTGCTCCGGAAGAAAAAGCCATTTTCCGACAATTGGTTGCACGGAATGCCCACAACATGAATTTCAAGAGCTATGAAATCGTATTTACCACCGAAGCCGCTGTTGAAGAAGCGGTCAAACAATCTGTAGAAAAATGGGACGAATAATGATACTGAACGGTAGCCCCCGCGCTCCTAAATCTAACTCAAAACGCTATGCTGAGATTTTCTCAAAATACAGCCGTTCTGAAACCGATACTTTTATTGTGACCAAAAACAATCATCAGGAATTATGTTCAAAAATGGAGGAATATACAGACGTCCTGTTTGTCATTCCTCTTTATGCAGATTCCCTGCCTGTTGGATTTTTGAATTTTCTCAAAACCCTTGAGAAGCATCCACCGACACGCAAACCAATCATTTCCGTATTGATAAATTGCGGTTTTTTGGAATACAGCCAAAACGATGTCGCTATACAGATGTTACAGTTCTTCTGCAAAAAGAATGGTTTCAGCATGGGTTCCTTTTTGAGACTTGGAAGTGGAGAAGCCATCTTGGACACTCCGTTTAGATTTATTGCAGTCCGTGCTATCAAACAGTTTGCAAAATCCATATCACAAGCTGACTACCGTTCATTCCAAACAACAATGCCGTTAAACAAAAAACTGTTTCTATGGGCTTCTTCCCATTATTGGACACGATATGGAAAAAAATTTGGAACTACCAAACGCCAAATGCAAACTATGCAAATAGAACAGTGAAAGGAAAAACGGGCGACCTACTGATGAACAAGTCTTTTATGAAATTTGCTGCCGACGGCTTTCCAAGGTATCTGCCGGCGGGAAGCTATGGCAAGAGCCAATAGATAGGAGCCGATGGTAATGACAAGGAAGGTGATATAGAACGTGGCAATAGCGTTGGTAGCATTGTCGGCAAAATAGTGCTGGCGCAGAATCCAACGTTTCAGGAAATACATATAAGGCATGTGGAGTGCCATAATGGCAAGTGAATTTCTGCCGAACGATGCCAGCAGACTGTTCAGATGCGTAGGCTTGGAAAAATAGCGCACGTTCAGCAGCAAAATAATGGAGGCCAATGCCCCGCCATAGAAAAGTGCCGCATTGGCAGGCAAGTAACTGCACAGCACGTCGAAACGGAAATTATTCACCCGACAGTAGACCACCGTACCGGCAAACGCCAACGCCGCCCCTCCTAGCACCCAGCGGTTGCGGGTGGGCTTCGTCCATTCCTTTTGCTTCATAAATGCGCCCAGACTGTAGAACGGCAAGGCATAGAACGACTGCCGCAAGTCGAGCGGTAACTCCACTTTCCAATAGTAGAACGTAAGTCCGATAGCAAATGTGATGGCAAGCAGAATACGCTTATCCTTCACCAACAGGTCGAGCAGATAATAGACCACGGAAATATTGAACAAGGCAATCAAAAACCACGACGGCCCGACAATAGCCGAGGGGAACCACCACGAAATACGGTGTAGAGGCTTCAGCCATCCCCCGCCCTGCCACCAGAACAACGCGGCAAAGAAAAGCGAATAGAGGGCAAACGGAATGATAAGCAACCGGAAGCGGGTCCACACGAAATCGCGCTTCTGCCGATAGAACATACCCGAGAGGAAAAAGAAAAGGGGCATGTGGAAAATATAGATTTCCATGTCAAGATAACCCCGAAGGTGCGCCCAAATCACACAAATAATGCCGACACCTTTCAATACATCAATCCGTAAATCACGATCTTTCATACCTTCTTCAAAATCCGCCGCGAAGGTACGCATTTTTTTCATACCCAACGTCATAGCCGACAAAAAAATCAGCCGGAACGACAGATTCGTCCCGGCCGAATGCATTGTTCAAACCGCCACAACAAAAAAAATGAATTCGAACAAAGACCGATTTAAGTTAAACGGCCAAAGGTTCATGAGCCGCTTGTGAATAGCAAACTTCAATAATCGGTTCACCAAGTACATTTTCAATAGAAACAAGCGTATCGATAGTGAAATTGTGAGTTCCACGCATCCATTTGCTGATTTCTGATTCATTTTTTCCAAGACGCAAGGCAAGGTCTTTTTGCTTAAGACCTTTTTCTTTCAGTATCTCGTGAATTCTATCCACTATCCGAAAAGACAAATCAACCATACGTCGTGCTTCCGGATTAACCTTCCGACGTCTTTCCTCGATAATGCTACTCTTTCTCATTTCGCGTGAATTTTAAGTCACCAACAAGATCTTTATCTACCAAAATAATCTTACCATCCCTTATGCGTGAAATAATGAAGCGACTGGTGTCTATCAGCATTTCCACATATGGGGCAAGAGTCCCACTGTTTTGCCAGGAATCAGCATCTTTGATGCCTCCGTTTCCAAACACAAGAATTTTATCCGAAATCCTTAAACAGTACAAGCGAAGTTTGTTTCCAACGTCGATCGGAATTACTCCGACTCCATCTCCATATCTTCCTTCCGGGCGGAAATAGCGCTCTAAAGCACCGTTCTCTCCTATTTTATCAAGCCACGCAATGATAATGTCGATTTCATCGTCATATTCACAGCCGACAGGAAACTTCTCGAAGAAACGTTCAAGTTCTGAGAGTTCTTCTTCGTCCAGATGAATGCTATAGAAGTTTACAGCATCGTGTTCTTCAACCAATTCTATGGTATATTTTTGCTTCATATTAACTTAAAAGTTAATTCTATTGCAAATATACGATTATTCTATTAAAACAAAAAACTTAACTTATAAATTAACTATTTTAAATTACTAAAAAAGTAAAAAGAGATGCAACACATTAAGTCACATCTCTTTTCCATATATTTTTATAAAATTCCCGTTATTTCTTCTCCCCGCTGAGCAGCGATTTGTAGAGTTTGTCATCGTTGATGACGCGTAGGGCTTCGGTGAAAATATTGTTGCGGCGGTTCACGATGCGGAAATAGGCTTCCATGTCGTAGATGTCGCGCGCCACAAGAGCCTTCACTACAGTTCGGAGCATTTCGCGGCTAACGTTGAACTGCTCTTCGTTAAACTTCACGCTGTCGCGTTCGCCGGCTTCAGTCAGCTGTTTCAGCAAATCGTCGCCGACAACAAAATCTGTTTCAAACTTGTCGACGGACGGATATTGCGCCTTCAGCTCCTTGCGGGTACTGTCGACATATTGCAGCACAAACTGGTTGAGTATGCCTTTAGCCACAAGGTCGCGGTAGTAATCGCTGTATTCCGTCGTGTCGAGCGGCACGAAAACGTCAGGCATAATACCGCCTCCGCCATACACTACACGGCGGTTTTTCAACGTGTAGCATTTCAGCGAGTCGGCAAACTGAATGCTGTCGGCATTCGAAAATTCGCCATGCTTGTAGCGGTCAACGATGTCCATTTCATAGTCCTCACGGTCGCCGGGCTTATACGGTTTCTGTATGCAGCGGCCTGAAGGCGTATAATAGCGGGCAATGGTCAGTCGCACCATCGTTCCGTCGGGCAGGTCGAGCGGCTGCTGCACAAGTCCTTTTCCAAACGTGCGGCGGCCTACCACCACTCCACGGTCCCAGTCCTGAATGGCACCGGAAAGAATTTCGCTGGCGGAAGCCGAAAGCTGATTGACCATAAACACCACCTTACCCTTGCGGAAATCACCGTTACCAATAGCATTGATATCGGTGCGCGGACGGTGGCGACCTTCGGTGTAGACAATCAGTTCATCGCGGTTAAGGAACTCGTTGGCAAGCTGTGCGGCAATGTCGAGATAACCGCCGCCATTGTCGGTAAGGTCAAGAATCAACTGCTCCATGCCCTGTTTCTTCAACTTCTTCACCGCATCCTTGTATTCCTGGAACGAACTGCGTGCAAAACGGCTCAAACGAATGTAGCCGGTCTTGTCGTCGGCCATGTAGGCAGCATCAATACTGTAGACTGGAATATCGTCGCGCGTCACACGGAACTCCAGCAACTCCGGCACATTGCGGCGTTTTACCTTAATATTGACTACCGTTCCCTTCGGGCCACGCAAACGCTTCATGATGTCGCGGTTCTTCATCTTCACGCCGGCAATCACCGTGTCGTTCACCTCCACAAAACGGTCGCCCGGCAGGATACCAACTCTTTCCGACGGCCCGCCGGCAATGGTCTGAATCACATAGAGCGTATCCTTCTGCATATTGAACTGGATACCGATGCCGCTGAAGTTGCCGTCAAGCGGTTCGGTCAGTTCCTTGGTTTCCTCGCGGTTGCTGTACGACGAGTGCGGGTCGAGGTTCTCAAGCATGCCGCGGATGGCATCCTCCACCAACTTGTCCTCATCGACCGTATCTACATAATAGTTGGCGATAGCAGCCTCTACCGCCGACAGTTTCTGCCGCGGCGACATTTCGCCGTTGCGCCAGGGAGTCTGCGCCGTTGCCAACAAAGCCCCGGCTGCCAACACGCAAAGCGGCAAATATTTTCTAAATTTCATCATTGTCTTTTCTATTTAATTTCGGGTAAAACCATTCCCTTCGGAAGCAAAGCCGACACATCGCGACCGTAGCTGATAAGTTCGCGCACAATCGACGAACTGATATGACCGTATTCCGGCAACGTGTAGAGCAGCACCGTTTCCAGTCCGGAAATGCTGCGGTTCACCTCCGCCAGGTTCTTTTCGTATTCAAAATCCTGAATCATCCGCACGCCACGAAGCAGGAAACGTGCCCCACACTCACGGGCGGCATCGACAGTCAGTCCGTCGTAGGAAATCACTTCCACCTTCGGCTCGTCGGCATAAAGGTCGGCTATCATGCGTATACGCTGTTCTTCGGTCAGAAACGAACGCTTGTTGCGGTTGACTCCGATTGCCACGACAATCTTGTCGAAAAGCGGCAATGCACGGTCGACTATCGAGGCATGGCCTATTGTATAAGGGTCGAACGATCCCGGGAATATTGCAATTCTCTGTTCCATTTTTTAGTGTAGCAAGTCCTCGTCGTCTTCAACCACGAGGTTATCAATAATAAACAACTGGCGCTCCATAGTGTTCTTGCCCATATAGAATTCCAGCATTTCTTTCACTGAGTCTTCCTTACGCAGCGTCACCTGGTCGAGACGCATGTCCGGACCGATGAACTCGCGAAACTCTTCCGGAGATATTTCACCCAAACCTTTGAATCGGGTAATCTCGGCATTGCTGCCCAAACGCTCGATGGCTGCCAACCGTTCTTCTTCCGTGTAGCAGTAGTAAGTATCGACCGGAGCTTCACCCTTCTTTGCCCGTCCCTGCCGTTTGGCCGTCTTCTTGTTGCGCACGCGGAACAACGGTGTCTGAAGAATATAGACGTGGCCTTTCTTTATCAGGTCGGGGAAGAACTGCAACAGGAACGTAATCATCAGCAGACGGATGTGCATGCCGTCGACATCGGCATCCGTCGCGATAATCACCTTATTGTAACGCAGTCCGTCGAGTCCGTCCTCAATGTTGAGCGCAGCCTGAAGCAGATTGAACTCCTCGTTTTCATAAACCACCTTCTGTGTCTTGCCATAGGTATTCAGCGGCTTACCGCGCAACGAGAACACCGCCTGGGTTTCTACGTTGCGGATTTTTGTAATGGAACCCGTTGCGGATTCACCCTCGGTGATGAAAATCATCGACTCGTCGCGGCGGTCGCCCTTCGGGTCGTTATAGTGTATGCGGCAGTCGCGCAGCTTGCGGTTGTGAAGACTTGCCTTCTTCGCACGCTCGCGCGCCATCTTTGTCACGCCGGCAATAGCCTTGCGTTCCTTTTCCGATTCCTGTATCTTTTGCAGCATGGCTTCCGCCACATCGGCATGCTTGTGCAAATAGTTGTCGACCTGCTCCTTGATAAAGTCGCCGACAAACTTGTTGACACTCACCCCCGACAGCGGATACGGTTTTCCTTCGGAATCCAACTCCGGAGCCATCGTCAGCGAGCCCAACTTGATTTTTGTCTGACTTTCGAACGTCGGTTCAATCACGTTGATGGCAATTGCCGCTACCATACCGTTGCGGATATCCTGAAATTCCATATTCTTTCCATAGAATTCCTTGATGGTACGGGCTATGTGCTCCTTGAATGCACTTTGATGCGTACCTCCCTGCGTAGTATGCTGTCCATTGACAAAAGAATAGTATTCTTCGCCGTATTGCGGACTGTGGGTAAAGGCAATTTCGATGTCCTCTCCTTTCAGATGCACAATCGGATACAAACCGGGAGAAGTCATCTTGTCGTTAAGCAAATCCTCCAGACCGTTACGGCTGATGATACGGTGGCCGTTGAAATAAATCGCTAGTCCGATGTTCAGATAGGTATAGTTGCGGAGCATCGTTTCAATAAAGTCGGTACGGAAACGATAGTTGCGGAACAGCATGTTGTCGGGCTCGAAGAAGATAAACGTACCGTTCTCCTCCTCCGTCGGACGTGTCTCGTCGCTAACCAGATTACCCTTTTCAAACACAGCCTCGCGCATCTCTCCGTCGCGTACGGTACGGGCAATGAAACGGGTACTCAAAGCATTGACAGCCTTGGCGCCGACACCATTCAGACCGACACTCTTTTTAAAAGCCTTCGTGTCATACTTACCTCCCGTATTCAGCACCGATACGGCATTGACAAGACTACCCAAAGGGATGCCACGACCATAGTCACGCACCGAAACGCGCAACTCGTCTTCCAGCTGGATGTCAATCCGTTTGCCGGCTCCCATCTTAAATTCGTCAATACTGTTGTCGACAATTTCCTTCAACAGCACATAGATGCCGTCCTCCACTTGCGAACCGTCGCCCAAACGACCGATATACATACCCGGACGCGTACGGACGTGCTCCATGTCGCTCAAATGTCGAATATTATCTTCGGTATACGCTACCGCTTCCGAAACCTCTTCCTGCAGTTCTTCCGCCTGTTCGATTATTTCTGCCATATTCTTTACTATTCCTGACAGACAGATATTCTGCTCTGCCTATCCCCTACAAAGATACAGATTTACGCCCTAAATTCAAAATTTTCGGATTTTTCTGTCCCAAAAGCCGAAAGACAGACACCGAAACGCTTTGAAAATACAAAAGAATTCGTTACTTTTGAGAAACACTGATTCAGTTAGGACAATTGCCATGAAAGTAGAAACAGTTTGTAATAATATTGTTACAACTTTATGATATTTTCGCAAAAAATTCAGACTTTATGAAACGGAACAAACTTGAGCAATATTATTTGGAAAGAGACATCAGTTGGATGTATTTCAACCGTCGCATTTTACAAGAAGCCTGTAAAAGCAATGTGCCGCTATTGGAACGCCTTTCTTTTCTCGGCATCTACTCCAATAACCTGGATGAATTTTTCCGTGTCCGTGTAGCTTCACAGACCCGCATCGCCGAATGTGCAGGCAAAGCGGCTGCCAAGGAGCGCAAGCACGCCCAAGAAGTAATCAAGGCGATTGCCAAACTCAACAGTTCCTACACAAAAGAATATGAGGAAGCCATCCACTCCGTCATGGCGGACCTCCGCAAAGAAAATATCTGCCTGATTGACCATACGGAAGTAACCGACGAACAGATGGAAGTCATCCACTCTTTCTATGAAGAACGGCTGAGCGGACAGACAATTCCCATTTGGTTCTCGGCTATCCGCGAACTGGACTACGACTCCGACGAAAGCATCTATCTGGCAGTCAAACTTGAAAAAGCTGCCTCAAAAAAGAGCTACGACTATGCCTATCTGGAACTGCCGGTAGCTTCCTGCGGACGCTTTATCCTGCTTCCGGAAAAAGACGGGAAAAAGTATCTGATGTATCTTGACGACATTGTCCGCTGCTGTCTGCCATTAATCTTCCGTGGACTGGGATTTACCGGATTCGAAGCCTATGCCTTCAAATTCACCCGCGATGCCGAGATGGAAATCGACAGCAACATCGACAGCGGAATGCTCCAGCGCATATCGAAAGGCGTGAAAAGCCGCAAACGCGGAGAACCGCTGCGCATCATCTACGATGCATCCATGCCCGACGACCTGCGGAAACGCGTGCTCAACAAATTGGAACTGGACCGATATGACACAGTCGTCAGCGGCGGAAAATACCACAACCACAAGGACTTGATGAAATTTCCGGACTTTGGGCGAAGCGACCTTAAATACCCGAAATGGCAACCCATACGCAAACCGGAATTGGCAGAACAGGAAAGCATACTGGAAGCCATACGGCAGAAGGACCGCTTTATTCATGTGCCTTACCACGACTTTTCATCTTTCCTCCGTGTCCTGCAGGAAGCGGCTGTCAGCAAGAACGTGAAAAGCGTAAAAATCACACTCTACCGCCTTGCAAAAGAGTCGAAAGTAGTAAAGGCGCTAATTGGAGCAGCCCGCAACGGCAAAAAGGTGACCGTAGTCATCGAACTGCTCGCACGTTTTGACGAAGCCTCCAACATACACTGGTCGAAAAAAATGCGCGATGCCGGCATCAATGTCATCTTCGGAGTTGAAGGCTTGAAGGTTCACTCGAAAGTGGCACACATCGGCATGAAGACCGGCACAGACATCGCCTGCATCAGCACCGGGAACTTCCACGAAGGAAATGCACGGGCATATACCGACTGCATTCTGATGACAGCGTCACCGCGAATCGTGAAAGACGTTGAGAATGTGTTCAATTTCATCGAACGCCCCTACCGTTCAACCAAGTTCAAGGAACTGATGGTATCGCCCAATTCGATGAAGGACAACCTGCTGGCTCTCATCAATGCGGAAATCCGAAACAAACAACGTGGAAAACCTGCCTATATCAAAGCGAAGGTAAACCATATTACAGACCCAATTCTCGTTGAAAAGCTGTACGAAGCTTCTTCGTATGGCGTTAAAATCGACCTTGTTGTCCGTGGAAACTGCTCACTGATTACAGGCATTCCGGGAGTCAGCGACAACATCCGCATCAATGGCATTATTGACCGCTATCTGGAGCACTCACGCATCCTGGTGTTTGCCGCCGGAGGTGACGAAAAAGTGTTTATGGGTTCGGCAGACTGGATGCCGCGCAACCTCGACAACCGCATTGAGGTGGCAACTCCGGTCTATGACCCCGAAATCAAGCAGGAACTCATCCGCATCGTGGATGCCGGACTGAAGGACAACTGCCAGGGACGCATCGTGGACGGACGAGGCCTCAACGAACCTTGGACAAATGAAGGCGACAACGCGCCTTTCCGCTCACAGGAATACCTGTACAACTATTATCTCGAATGTAAGGAAAACTATAAAACAAAGAACAATGGAAAATAAACCAATCTATGCCAGTTTTGCCGCCATTGACATTGGTACCAACGCGGTAAGACTTCTGATAAAGCACATAGACGAAACAAAAGGCACTCCAATTTTCACCAAAGAAATGCTGTTGCGTGTCCCAATGCGTCTGGGTTTCGACGTTTTCTACGACGGCATAATTTCGGAGAAGAAAGCCAAGAAAATGCTGCGGCTGATGAAGGCATTCCGCCAGTTGATGAAAATCTATGATGTGGAAGACTACCGGGCTTGTGCCACATCCGCCATACGCGACGCAAAAAATGGCAAGGAACTAACCAAAAGAATAGCCGAAAAAACCGGCATCAACATTGAAATTATCGGCGGTCAGGAAGAAGCGCAGATGATTTACAACAACCACGTAGAACAGATGGAGGACCGCAAAGGCAACTACATGTATGTCGACGTGGGCGGTGGTAGTACAGAAATCAACATGTTGTCCGACGGTGAACTCGTTTTCTCCCATTCCTATAACATCGGTACTATCCGCATCCTCAACCAAGCCGTAAAGGAAAGCGAATGGAATGCACTGAAAACAGATGTCACAAAAATCGCCGAACAGTATCCGGAAACGAACATTATCGGTTCGGGCGGTAACATCAACAAATACTACAAAATGGTGGACGAAAAAGACAGTTCACGCCAACGTATGCCGATAGAATCACTCAAGAAACTCTATCTGCAACTGAAAGACATGAGCGTAGAAGAACGCATGCGCACGTTCAAACTGAAAACGGACCGTGCCGACGTTATTGTTCCGGCCGGAGAAATTTTCACAACAATTGCCGACATTCTGAAATCGTCGTTTATACTGGTTCCCGTTATCGGACTTTCCGATGGTATCATCGACGGCATTTATGCAAAGCACAAGCACCAGCAACTTTAACACACAACCATAGAGACAAGCAACGCCGCCCGCAAGGACAGCGTTGCTCGTCTTATATATCAGTTTTTGACAAAGCGAAATAGTTGTTCGGCAATTCGTGCCGTGCCCCGCACATGCCGGCAAAGCAGCCAATAGCCCATACGGCACATCGCTGACAAAAGCCAGTTACCTCGAGCCCGCTCCATCACCTGACGATACAGTTTCCGACCGGCATCATTGCCTTCGCATGTATAAGCCCCTGCCAACATAATCCGCTTATATTCCAACGAACATAGCAAACGGTTTGTATCCTGTCGACCGGCTTTTCTTACGGCCTGTTCGGCGGCGTCTACAGCCTGTTCCCAGACACCCTCCTTTTCACTAAACGAATTGCCTGTAATGGAATCGCCATGCGCATGAATCAGCACCAACGGTTCCTGCGATTTTACTTTCTTCAAACGATCGGTTACCAGCAACAGACGTAACCCCAATTCCCAATCGTTCCAAGCCTTAACCGTCGGATTCCAGCGACCCGCCTTTTCCAAAACAGAACGACGTACAATATAACGTTGAGTTGACAGAAACGAATGGAATATGGAAGAATAGATGAAACCCACAGGCGAAGGAGCCTTCTTTATTTCCGAAGTGCCGGAAGCCCACTGAATTTCTACATCCGTATAAAAAATATCCGTCTCTGGAGAACGACGGATAGCATCAGCATAACGCTCTACCAACTCCGGTCGCATTTCGTCGTCGGAATCGAAAAACATCACCCATTCCGTATCGACGTAATCAAGCCCTCTGTTCCGGGCTGACGTTGCGCCTGGAAAATCTTCACATCCCACCGTAACTCGAAAACCGTCCGTTTCTTGCTCCAGCTTAAACCGCTGCAACAATTCCATTGAGTTGTCAGTTGAACCGTTGTCTATAAGTATGACATGCAACGGCCGATACGACTGCTTCACAACAGACCGCAACGTACGCTCCAACAACTGTGCACGATTATAGACAGGGATGATTATTGATATTTCCATTTTTCTCCACACACTCCAATTCTTCGGAGTTTGACAATTTAACGGCGATTCTGTCCAGTTTATTTTGTAGGACAAGCGGAATTACTGTAATTTTACCGAAAAAAGAAAACGGCAATGAAAATTTTATTCGTAGGCGACAAACAACATGTACACAACTGCCTGGCAGACGCGTTAAAACGTATGGGACATACCGTAACGGTAGCGTCCACGGAAAAATCCGGCTACATTCCTGAGAGCGGTATCAATCTGCATACTCCTAACGGTCTGTTTGGCTCCGCTACTCTCCTGGCACGTGTTCTCTTCGCCTTGCCGCGAATGAAAGGTTACGACGTTGTAGAAATTACGGGCACATATTTCCTTGACCTTCCATTGCCAATGGTACTCAAAGTGTACAACTTTTTACGGAAACATAATAAGAAAGTGGTTATATCGGCATTGGACACTGACTTTTATTTTGTAAAAACCTGCTACGAAGGGATGCAACTCCGCTACAATGAATATTTCTACGACAACCGCCTGACCCCTTACAGCATCAACCATAAGAAAGAAACTCAAAAATGGCGTTCTCTGGCTATGAAAAATTTAGCCCAAAGAATAGCACGCACGGCTGACGGTATCATTGCCTGCATGCCGGAATTATATTCCGCCTACATTCCACCCCATCCGACAAAAACTTTTTATATCAACCTCCCGGCACCTACGACAGCCATTAAACCCGCGTCCATTGATAATGAACCGGAAAAAGTGAAGTTCCTTATCGTCATGCAAAAAGACATCAATGCCAAGAAAGGCAGGGATATACTGTTGGAAACGGCAAAATCCGTATGTCAGTCACATCCTGACAAAGCAGAACTCATTGTCAAAGAGCAACTGACGTATGACGAATACTGCGCGTGCATCAATTCAGTCCATGTAGTACTCGACCAAATCTATTCGCTCACACCTTCGCCGGAAGCGATATTGGCTATGACCTACGGCAGGATAGCCGTTTCCGGAGCCGAGCCCGAATACTACGATTTTCTTAATGAATTGGAAAACCAGCCAATTATCAACGTACTACCTGACACTAAAGACATAACGGAAAAATTGGAATGGATTATCGCCAACAAGCACGCTCTGCCCGAAATGTCACTAAACAGCCGAAAATTCGTTGAAAAATATAATGACAGCGAGAAAATAGCCCGACAGTATCTCGACACGTGGCAGAAACTCTAACGACCACCATTCAGAGAAAAAACAACAATGACACACAATAAAAAAGACAAGTATTACTTATTGTTTTAACAGCAAATTAATTATAATTTTACAACAAAAAACATATGAAAATACTCTTTGTTGGAGACGCTAGTAACTTACACAACTGTTTAGCAACCGCTCTTCGCAGAATGGGACATCATGTTATTGTCGCATCAAATGGCAGTCGTTGGATGAATACAAACCGGGACATAAATATAAATCGCAAAAGTAACAGTTTATTTCATACACTCATCTATCTTATACGATTAACTCTTGCCCTTCCCAAAATGAAAGGGTTTGATGTCGTTGAACTTGCCAGCCCCATTTTTTTGACCCTTAAACCTCAAAAAATAATGTGGATATACAAATATCTTCGAAGGCATAATAAAAAAATAGTATTATCTGCCCTCGGTTCAGACTACTACTATGTCAAAATGTGTTGTGAACAACAAGGACTACGTTATAGTGATTATTTTTATAATAATGAACGTACTCCCTATAACATAAATAACACAAAAGCCACTCAACAATGGCTCACAACATCCATGAAAAACTTCACACAAAAAATAGCAGAAGATGTTGACGGTATCATTGCATGCCTATTTGAATATTACACAGTGTACACCCCACTTTTCCCAAAAAAAACTTTTTATGCAGACATACCAATTGACATAAAAGCCATAAAACCAAACTACATCAAACAAGAACCGGCTAAAGTAAAATTTTTCATCGGTCTGCAAAAAGGAAGAATGGAAATAAAAGGGACGGATCGTTTGCTTTCTGCTGCAAAAAAAATATGTCAAAAATATCCAGAACTAACAGAGTTAACAGTCGTTACAAATATCCCTTACTCACAATATTTAGAACAAATGAAATCTTCTCATGTTCTCCTTGACCAAATTTACTCATACACACCTGCCACAAATGCATTGCTTGCCATGGCACATGGATTAATAGCCGTTTCTGGAGCCGAACCTGAATATTATGATTTTATTGAGGAAAAAGACAATCACCCTATCATCAATGTTTTGCCCGACGATAAGGATATTTTTCAAAAATTAGAATGGATTGTACTAAATAAACATTTACTGCCTGAGTTATCACTAAAAAGCCGAGAATTTGTAGAAAAACATAATGACAATGAAAAAGTTGCTAGACAATATCTTGACATCTGGAACAAAATCTAACCCCCACGTGTTATCTTCATAATTTCATGGCAGAAACGACACTCGGCATCCGCAGTCTTTTCCCAACGGAATTTTTCAGCTAAAGGCTGTTCAACCGGCGCCTCCAGCATTTCTACAATTCTGGCAGCTGTCGATTCGACAAATGTATCACTTAAATCAAACACATTTTCCGCACCTATAACTTCTGGTATACCGCCTGCTTTAGAGCCAACGACATTGGCGCCACAAGCTAAAGCCTCAACTACAACCAAAGGCAAGCCTTCGTTTTTACTGGGCAATACCAACACATCTATGCTGTTAAAAATATCAGGCATTATTGTGGACGGCTGATTGCCCCAAAAACGGTACTTCAATCCAACCGACGACTGCATATCCGCCTCAACCTCTTTTCGCCGATACCCATCACCCACCAGCCAAAATGTCACATTTCCTTTATAACGTGATGCAACGGAACGGAAAATAGAGGGTAAAAGCGATACATTCTTAATGTCAAAAAAATTACCGGCAAAGCACACCACCTTTTCGCTCTCGACACCAAAACATTCCCTAATGCGCATTTTCTCAGCAGGAGAATACGGATGAAACGCTGAAGAAACACCATTGTAAAGCACCTCGGAAACGAACCCAGAGCAAAGGTTATGAGCCTGCCGTTCCAAACTTTTACTCACAAAAAAATTGCAGTCGGCCGCTTTCAGTACTCGTTGCGTACATTTCATTATATGGCGGCTCTGATAAGGCACTGTATGAATGTCCGACCCGTGCCACGAAACGGCAAACGGAATTGCAAAACGTTCTTTTATCTTCATTGCCAAGTAACCGCAACTTGTTGAATGAGCCAGAATCAAATCATAATCACGGAAACGTTCGACTTTGTTCTGCAAAAAACGCTTATAAAACACTGTACTTGTCCCTAATTTGAACAATAATATAAAGTCTAAAATCGAGAAATCGTACCACCATACGGGAACCGTTTTCCCGTCAATAGAAAAATCTTTGACCTTTTCCACTTTGGGAGTTCCTCTTAGAGTCCGCGCCAATAATGGTTCATAATTCTGCAGTAGGAAAACATCAATTTCAGAATCTGCAATCTGCATCAGGTAGCGAACGCGATTTACAACCGCGTTAAACGCCCCTTTTCTGTCGTTCAGACTTTCACTAAACAGAATTGCAACTTTTTTCATCGTTCAAATTATCCTAACGGAACTATTGGCAACAGCCAATCCCCTCTATATACAAAGGTAAACAAACAACCCAAAACTGCAAAAAACAGGCGGACAAACTTTTCTTGTCTGTCCACCTGAATATCATAAGAAAAATTCTTTTTACATATATTTACCAATTGTCTTGTCAAGGTCGGCAAGGTCGAGAACGCGTTCAGACAGTTCTCCGTTACGGTTTATCACGAACAGAGCCGGAAGAGTTCCTACATTATATTGCAGCAGATTCTGCGACTGGGCACCTGAAGGATCGTAAACTGTAATCCACGGCAAATTCTTCGCAGCGTCTTTCCAGGTAAACTCGTTTTCGTCATAGCCAATCTGGAAAATCTCAAAACCATTGGCGGCATATTTCTTATAGAGCTGCGCCAATTGGGCATTCAATGCCGGAGATTCAGCAGCCATGTATGTTGTAAAGTTCAGCAAAAGCACCTTCCCCTTTGAAGCTTCCTCCGACAGTTTGCGCAACTTTCCATTCTTGTCGAACAGTTCCACTTCAAGAATCTGCGATTCTTCAAGCACAATTGTGTCGCCGGAAGCTACGGTCTTAGGCTTTACCGTCAAGTTGCGACCGGCAAAAAACATACGTTTCAAGTATTCCGTACGCGGGTCGTTTGGCTTATAAGAATTATAGGCATTAGCTACGGCACCGATAATCTTCACATCGTTGCGGTCAGATATCTGATAAAGCGGAGTCGTACCAATAATCTTGTTCACAACATAATAGGCAACGATACTTGAAGGGTCAACCAAAATGCGTTCTGCAAAAGCAGCCTTAGCCTCAGCAAAAGCCGGAGTATCGGCCGGCAATTTTGCCAGTTCACGAGAAATGCTGTCAACCTGCATCATCCATATCGCATTGTTCGTTCCGGCAAGACGATAGTTTGTGTCAAAGTTGGCAGTATCGGCAGTTATCGTCACATTGTCAAGACTGTCAATCGGGAAATATATGTATTTGCCACCACGCTCCAAACGGAAAATTTCCGGAAAAGCAGGAGCCTCTTCCGAGAACTTAAATTCACCGTCGCTGTTGGTTTTTATTGAATCAATGCGCAACCATCGTCCACTGACAGAGCGTTCAAGCATAAGCGTTTCGTTCTTTGCATTTTCAACCGTTCCGCTCACTGTAAACTCATTCCCGCCTCCACATGAAGAAAGCAGAGCAGCAGGAACTATTAAAGAAATCAATAACTTTTTCATCGTATTTTTTAATTTGCGGTCCAAAGTTACATTTTTTCCGGCACAAACCGAACAAAACCTAATCATTTAATCAAAACGCTACAATTTACTCGCCATAAATCCCCTTTTTAGCATAAAGAATTGGTCAAAAGCTCGGAAAAACTATAAAATATTAAATATTCGGACATTTTTTTCCATTTCCCTCAAAAGTTTTCCTATCTTTGTGCGAATTTTAAGAAGTAAAGAAGTTATATGAATCCTATCAAAAAGACCATCGTACTTAGCGACGGACGTGAAATCACGTTGGAAACTGGTAAATTGGCTAAGCAGGCAGATGGTGCAGTAGAACTACGCATGGGCAATACAATGCTCCTTGCGACAGTCGTTTCGGCTAAAGAAGCAGGAGAGGGTGTCGATTTTATGCCTCTCCAAGTTGAATACAAAGAGAAATTTTCGGCAGCAGGACGCTTCCCCGGCGGTTTCCAGAAAAGAGAAGGCCGTGCTTCCGACTATGAAATCCTGACAGCACGTCTTGTCGACCGTGTTCTCCGTCCGCTTTTCCCGGACAACTACCACGCAGACACATTTGTAAACATTATCATGTTCTCGTCTGACGGCGTAGACATGCCGGACGCACTTGCCGGCCTTGCCGCTTCGGCAGCCATCGCCGTGTCCGACATTCCTTTCCACGGTCCTATTTCCGAAGTACGCGTAGCCCGCGTTGACGGACAATTCGTCATCAACCCTACATTTGAACAAGCAGAAAAAGCCGACATCGAATTAATGGTAGGAGCAACATATGATAATATTATGATGGTTGAAGGCGAAATGAACGAAGTTTCGGAAGCTGAACTCCTCGAAGCATTGAAAGTGGCTCACGAAGCTATCAAGGCTCAATGTCTCGTTCAGGAAGAACTGGCTAAGGAACTGGGCGTCGTAAAACGCGAATACTGTCATGAAGTGAACGATGAAGACCTCCGCAAGGACGTACACGAAAAGTGCTACGACAAGGCTTACGCCATCGCTAAAGCCGGCTGCGCTGACAAACAGTGGAGAAACGAATCGTTCAAGAAAATCGAAGAAGAATATCTCGAAACAATTCCGGAAGAAGAACGCGAAGAGAAGGCTCCGCTCGTGGCACGCTACTATCACGACGTAGAAAAAGAAGCCGTTCGCCGTTGCATTCTTGACGAAGGCATCCGCCTCGACGGACGTAAGACAAATGAAATCCGTCCTATCTGGTGTGAAGTTGACTACTTGCCAGGCCCTCACGGATCTGCAGTATTCACACGTGGTGAAACTCAATCATTGTCAACTTGTACCCTCGGCACAAAACTTGACGAAAAGATTCTCGACGATGTGCTGAACCAAGGCAAGGAACGCTTCCTTCTCCACTACAACTTCCCTCCATTCTCAACAGGCGAAGCAAAAGCACAACGTGGTGTAGGCCGTCGTGAAATCGGTCACGGTAATTTGGCTCACCGTGCTTTGAAACGCATGTTCCCGGATGATTTCCCATACACCTGCCGTGTAGTTTCCGACATTTTGGAATCCAACGGTTCTTCATCAATGGCTACTGTATGTGCCGGAACATTGGCTCTTCTTGATGCCGGTGTAAAAATGAAACGTCCGGTTTCCGGTATCGCCATGGGTCTTATTACAGACAATGAAAAATATGCCGTTCTTTCCGACATCCTCGGCGACGAAGACCACCTCGGTGATATGGACTTCAAGGTAACAGGTACTGAAAAAGGTATCACTGCTACTCAGATGGATATCAAGTGCGACGGTTTGTCATACGAAATTCTTGAAAAAGCCCTCAACCAAGCAAAAGAAGGCCGTCTGCACATCCTTAATATCATCAACCAGACAATTCCGGCTCCGCGCGAAGACTACAAGCCTCACGTTCCTCGCATCGTGACAATGACAATTCCGAAAGAATTTATCGGTGCTGTCATCGGCCCGGGCGGAAAAATCATCCAAGGCATTCAGGAAGAGTCAGGTGCAATCGTTACGATTGAAGAAGAAGGCGACCATGGCAACATTGAAGTGGCTGCTCCTGACAAAAACTCAATCGACATCGCCATCTCAAAAATCAAAGCTATCGTTGCTCAACCGGAAGAAGGCGAAGTTTATACAGGACGCATTTCCAGCATCATGGACTTCGGTGCATTTGTTGAATTCATGCCGGGCCGCGACGGTCTGCTCCACATCTCAGAAATCAGCTGGGACCGTGTGGAAAGCATGGAACAAACGGGCATGAAGGAAGGTGATGAAGTAACTGTGAAACTTATTGAAATTGACAAGAAAACCGGCAAGTTCCGTTTGTCAATGAAAGCGCTCCAACCGAAACCGGACGGATACGTTGAACGCGCACCGCGTCCACGTCGCGACAACAACGAACGCGGCGGCGGCAACGGTAACAACCGCAACGGTGGTGGTAACCAACGTCACGGAGGCGGTAATTTCCGCGGACCACGTCGTGACAACAACCGAAACAACGACTAATCGTCAACCCTTCGATAATCCAAGAAATGCAGGTCTTTCCAAGGCCTGCATTTTTTATTACATCCGTACCATCCTAAAACACAACCACCCTCAGAAATGAAAACCCGTTAGTTTCATTTTAACATTCAAAACCGCAACAGCTTTCGATTCGCATTTTTCTCCTTTTACATAGATACAGCTATAATTCAACGACTTGTGTCACAACAAGCAAGCCATACAGCATACATTTAGTATGATTTATTGATTTCGCAAAATAACATCGCAAACAAATATTATTTCGTTTCGAAAGTATATAGTTACGATTTTCATTCATATTTCTTAATATATTTTTCATATTGAAAGTATTTAACTTTTTTTACAATATACTTATTACCAAATATAAAATCTTTTTTCTATCTTGCACACACCTTAGAAAAAAACTTAAAACCATTCTTATTACTATGAGCCAGTATATTTTAGCATTAGACCAGGGCACAAGTAGCTCAAGAGCTATCGTTTTCAACCAAAAAGGTGAAATTTGCTCCACCGCACAACGCGAATTCCCACAACATTTCCCGAAACCAGGATGGGTAGAACACAACCCTCATGAAATCTGGTCATCACAAGCCTCAGTAATCGCTGAAGCCATCACACAAATCGACATTACCGGTCTCGACATTGCCGGAATCGGTATTACAAACCAACGTGAAACAACTATCGTTTGGGATCGCGACACAGAAGAACCTGTTTACAATGCCATCGTTTGGCAGGACCGCCGTACTTCAGAATACTGCGACCAATTGAAAGCCGAAGGAAAAACCGACTTTATCCGCAACAAGACAGGTTTGATTCTTGACGCTTATTTCAGCGCTACTAAAATAAAATGGATTCTTGACAACGTTCCAGGTGCAAGAAAAAGAGCCGAAGCCGGAAAACTTATGTTCGGTACAGTCGACACATGGCTCATCTGGCGTCTGACCCGCGGTGAAGTCCATGTTACTGATGTTTCCAATGCATCCCGTACACTCCTGTTCAATATCCACACATTGCAATGGGATGACGAATTGCTCGAACTGTTCAACATTCCGCGCTCGATGATGCCGGAAGTAAAATCATCCAGCGAAATCTACGGACATACAAAAACTACAATTTTCGCCCACAAAGTGCCCATCGCAGGTATTGCCGGTGACCAGCAAGCTGCCCTCTTCGGACAGATGTGTACTGAACCGGGTATGGTGAAAAACACTTACGGAACCGGTTGCTTCATGCTGATGAACAGCGGCGAAAAACCAATCATGTCTAAAAACAACCTGCTCACCACTGTTGCATGGAAAATTGGCGACAAAGTGAACTACGCTCTCGAAGGAAGTATCTTCGTTGCAGGTTCTGTTGTACAATGGCTGCGCGACGGTCTCGGCATCATCCGCTCTTCTTCTGAAGTGGAAGAACTCGCTGCCTCCGTACCAGATACTGCCGGCGTATATTTCGTACCTGCCCTCACCGGTCTCGGTGCTCCTTGGTGGGATCCGTATGCACGCGGACTTATCTGCAACATCAGCCGCGGTACGACAGCTGCCCACATTGCGCGTGCTGCCCTTGAAGGTATCGCCTTCCAGACTATGGACATCGTCAGCGGCATGGCAAACGATGCAGGCATCGAACTTAAAGAACTGAAAGTGGACGGCGGCGCATCACGCAACAACCTGATGATGCAGTTCCAGGCCGATATTCTCGGTATTCCTGTAATCCGTCCTACAACAACTGAAACTACAGCTCTTGGTGCAGCCTTCCTTGCAGGTCTTGCTGTAGGCTACTGGAAAGACATCAACGAAATCCGCAACATGACTGGTATCGAACGCCGCTTCGAACCGTCGAACGACGACGAAGTCATCCAAGAAAAGATCAAAGGCTGGAAAGTGGCTGTTCACCGCTCCCTTACTGAAAACAGAGAAAATTAACCTATAATCAAAACTAATTTTATTACTATGGAAGTATCACTGTTCACAAAGTATGTTTTCGAATTTATCGGAACATTGGTTCTGATTCTGTTAGGCGACGGCGTTGTAGCCTGCTGCAATCTGAAAAAATCAAAAGGTGAAGGCGGCGGCTGGGTAGTCATCACAATGGCTTGGGGTTTTGCCGTAATGTGCGGTGTTTTCATTGCCGGCCCGTTCTCCGGTGCACACCTTAATCCTGCCGTTACTCTTGGTTTCGCCCTTGTTGGTAAATTTGCCTGGGCTGCTGTTCCCGGATATATCATCGCACAGATTCTTGGCGGTATTGCCGGCGGTATTCTCGTCTATATGTTCTATAAAGACCACTTTGATGCAACAGAAGACAAAGCCATGAAACTCGGTGTATTCTGCACGGCTCCGGCTATTCTCAACAAACCGCGCAACTTGTTCTGCGAAATTATCGGCACATTGTTGCTCGTCTTTGTTATCATCGTACTTGCTGAAAAATGCAACTGCGCATCTATCGGTCTCGGTTCACTCGGCGCATTCCCGGTTACCATGCTCATCATGTCCATCGGTATGTCGCTCGGAGGTACTACCGGTTACGCTATCAACCCTGCCCGTGACCTTGGTCCGCGTATCGCTCACGCCATTCTTCCTATCAAAGGTAAAGGCGGAAACGATTGGGGATACAGCTGGGTTCCGGTTGTCGGCCCGATGATTGGCGGTGCTTTGGCTGCTGCATTATACTTCATACTGTTCTAAACAGTACATCCGGAATTTTCACTCAATTCCACTATAAAAACAATCATTTTCTCGGAGCAACCCAAAGGTTGCTCCGATTTTTTATATCCACAACCGTCCAACATCGCCCGAACCTACAACAAAAAAACTGCCCCTCCGAAGAAAGGCAGTTCATATTATCGTTTGTTTTCGTAGACTTATTCCAATACATATACGGCGCGTGGAGCAAAATCCATCGTCTCGCCGATAGTCACTTTCTTGCCTGTAATAACATCCGTAAACACGTCGCCCGGCTTCATGATTTCATAATAGCGGCTCATGTCAACGGCTTTAGCCTCTTCGTCTGTACCGTTCATCAGCACCACCACACGGCTGTCGCCGGCCTTACGTTCATAGACATAAAAACCGTTTGACGGCATGTAGTGAAGCGTCTTACCTTCCGAAACGGCCTTGTTGCCCTTACGCCAGTTCAATAGGCGGCTCATGAAGTTCCAGGCCTCGTTTTGCTGAGCCGTACGTCCTTCGGCCACAAATTCGCTATGGTTGTCACCTGGGAATCCTCCCGGCATATCAAGACGGATATGGCCGTCAGTCACCTTTTTGTTTCCAAACATCAGCAACTCTGTACCATAATAAATCTGAGGAATACCGCGTGAAGTCAGCAAGAATGTCTGAGCCTGTTTCCACGAACCGAGGTTTTCCGGCTTTTCAAGCAGGAAGCGGTCTGTATCGTGGTTATCGAGGAAAATCAGCAAATTTCTCGGATTGCTATAGACAAAATCCAAAGCAAGATGGTCATACAGACGGTTCAGTCCCTCACCCCAAGGCAAAGTTTTTTCCGTAAATGCAGGACGGCAAAGATTAAGGAACGGAAAGTCCATTACAGTTTTCAATTCTGTATCCATCGGGTTGAACTTATTACCGCTCTGCATGTAGGCGATACTCATCTCCGAATGCAGCCAACTTTCGCCCACAATATTGAAATTCGGATACTCCTTGGCTACACGGCGGTTCCATTCAGCCATAGCCGCCATGTCGGCATACGGATAGGTATCCATGCGGATACCGTTCACCTTTGCATATTCAATCCACCAGATAGAATTCTGGATAAGGTAAGTCATCAAGTGGTGATTACGCTGATTTAAATCAGGCATGCCAAGAGAGAACCATCCATCAACAGTCATTCCCAAATCATACTTGCTTCCATACGGGTCATGATTCGTGTTCAAGCGGAAATTGGTCTGCTTATAACCTTTCGGCATTTTTGAAAAATCACTTTTCAGTTTTTCAAGTTCCGACAGTTCAACTGGAGAATTGAACCAGTCCTTGCTCGGCATATCAGCCATCCACGGGTGTGCTATTCCGCAATGGTTGAAAATCATATCCATCACCACACGGATACCGCGACGATGGCATTCCTCAATCAGCTGCTTGTATTCCTCGTTGGTTCCGAAACGCGGGTCTACGCGATAGTAGTTTGTCGTGGCATATCCATGGTAAGAACCGCCAGGCATGTCGTTCTCCAATACAGGAGTCAGCCAAATGGCAGTAATGCCCAGTTCCTGAAGATAGTCGAGATGGTTCAGAATACCTTTCAAGTCACCTCCGTGACGGCCGTTAGGGTCATTTCGGTCAGCCTTTACATTATACTGAAGGCTTTCGTTCTCATTGTTCGAAGGGTCACCGTCAGAAAAACGGTCGGGCATCATCAGATACAGCGCATCGCTTGAATCAAAGCCCACATACTCCTCAGCCTTACGGTCGCGAGCCAACAGCTCATAGTTCTTTTTGATTTTCTTCTTTCCGGCTTTAAAGGTAATCTCCATTGTGCCCGGCTTCGCTTCATCGCCCACCGTCACATAAATAAACTGATAGTTCGGACTGTCAAGGCGAGCCACCGAATCTATACGCACTCCCGGATAATTGATTTCGGGCACGGCATCGCGTATCCCTTCACCACTGACTGCAATCTGAAGTTGCTTTTCATTCATTCCTGTCCACCACATCGGGGGATTCATGGTCTCAACGGTTGCCGAAAATGCAGGCATCACACCCAGCATTGCTGCCGACAACCCCAAAAATGTCTTTCGTTTCATAGGTTCTTGTAAAATAGTTTTTTCGCCGGCAAAGTAACGAATTTTATTTCCCTACTCCTCATTTAAGGCCTCTGTTATTAAATAATGCTGAAAAAATATGTTATAAAACACATTTTTCTTCAATTTTTCTTGCATAGAACAAAAATAGGCATTATCTTTGCAGTGTAAAAAAGATTGTTAGCAGACCGGAAAACAAATTATAGGTTACAAACTCCAATAGGTTAGCAACCCCGGTCGATGGTTTTAAGTTAGGTTTTAGGTTTTCAGACGGGCAAGAGAGCACGTCAATTAAAAAATGAGCATTATGAATACTTTTGAATTGAACGCAATGAGAGTGAAAAGTATGCCTTCACACAGTTTTCACCCGAACGCATCATTAAGAGTAATGCGTCAGGGATATGTGGCAAACTTTAAAAAGGCACAATAATTCACTCCGCCCTTGCCAAAGTGGCAAGAATTGCAAAAAGCGGAAAATCGGATTCATTCCGATTATTATTTTTGATTTCTCATAATTATATAATATTTCAGCCTTGCAAAAGGCAAAAGCACAAAAGCGAAGCAACCAACTCGGTTACTTCGCTTTATTTTTTACTTTTTTTCTATCTTCAAATCTTTTTGGATTACTTCGCCGTTATCGGTCACGCCTTCAATTTTAACATCATATACAGTATTGTCGGAATCTGAAGCATAGAAGGAAAAGTCCGCCACACAGCCGGCGGCTATATGACGGACAAATCAAATTCTATCGTTTCATTAAAGATAGTACAAATAAATATTGCCCTGTAGTTCTATCGGTTCTTCTCCATCGGCCTTGAGCTCGACCACTGCCGTGAAACTCTTCTTTTCTTTGTCAAGATTGCTGAATGTGACGCTGCCCGATGCCGTTGTCTCCCAAAGCGAATTGACGACGTCCAGCTTTTTCTGCAAGACAGCTATATTGATATTTTCTCTCCACATTCTTTCAAATGGCAGCGTGTGGGATTCCCCATACAGATTGTCCATTGACGTAACAGTGAAATTGAATGTCTGGCCGTTAGAAATGTCTTCAATGTCTAAATGCTTTATAAAGAGGTCCATTTCATAATAGGTCCCATCCTCTTTTTTTGCATTTACCGGCTTAAGAGGTGTAAATATGTGCAGCACCGGAGTTACATCGATGACTTCCTCACCGACATAAAAATCATTGTAATATGATTCCACGCTCGGGTAGTGACCAAACCTTGGCAAATATAGGGATCTTTCCCTGTAAATATATTCTTCACCGTTTATGGTTGCCGTGGCATAGTTAGGACTCAGATAGTATCCTTCTTCATCCTTCTCACCGCAGCCCGTAAAGCAGAATGCACAGAGAGACAGCAATACCACTAATAAAAGTTTGGCGTTCATAGAACTATATTTTCAAATAAATACCAACTAAATGCGCAGTTCGTGCTGGCAGGCCTGCACCTCGGTGATGCTGCCCATGTGCTTGCCCATATCGTCGGACAATTTCACGCATTCGCGCCACTGCTGGTTGACATTCATCTTGCACTGCGACAGCTTCATCACAATGTTAGCCGGCTTGAAACCGGTGTCGTTGGTCAGATTCGTACCCACGCCGAACGAACATTTGATTTTGCCCTTGCAATAGTTGAATATGCGCAGACACTTTTCAAAGTCAAGCGCATTGCTGAATATGATAGTCTTGCTCATCGGGTCAATACCGAATTCACGGTAACGTGCCACCAGCAAATCAACAAATCCGATTTCGTCGCCGGAGTCGCAACGTACGCCGTCGAACAGCTTCGCCTGCTTGCGGCTGAGGTTGCTGAGGAACGATTCCGAAGTATAGGTATCGGCCAGTGCCGTACCGAGGTCACCGTCGTAGACGTTCACCCAGTTCTCCAATGCCATATAGTTGGCATGCTTGTAGCCGAACTGTGCGCCATGGAACATGAACCATTCATGCGGGTGCGTACCCATCATCTTCATGCCGTATTTCATTGCCAGGTGGCAGTTGGACGTTCCGGTACAGTATTTTGAATGTTCCTTGAGGTAGCGGACCACGAAATCCTGCACTTCATACGAGAAACGGCGGCGGGTGCCGAATTCCGAGAACGGCATGGCATTGCTGTCGGAAATTTCAATCTTATGGTCGAGCCGTTTCTGCATTTCCACATAATCGGGCTGATGACCGTAGAACGTGTTGCTCAACTCCGAAACGATGGCAAGCAGACACACTTCATAAAGCGTCACTTTATAAAGATAGTCGGTCACCTCCATCTGCAAATGCCCCTCTTCGTCCAAATGGACAAGCACCTTTTCCGGTTCAAACCGGAACGACGACAGCCATTCCCAATAAACCAACGGAAGGAAACGGCAGTGTTTCGACATATAGTCAAGTTCCTCAGGCGTGAGCTTCAATTCCGCCATTTCAGCGATTTCGCGCTTCAACGCTGCAAGAAATGCATCGTCGTACACTTTCCGGTCGCGATCGGTAAAAACAAAGGTTCCCATGGCATAAGGGAACAATTTTATATAGGCATACGAAGTGGTGAACTTATACAGGTCCGAATCCAGTATAGATTTGATTGTCATAAAGTCCTTTTTTTAATTTTTCTAAAGATAGTGAAAGGTGAGTGGAGAAACAAATGAAAACGCAGTTTTCAAATTTGGCTATCCCGAACCGCATCCTACCATCTTCAAAGATACGAATAAAATTCAAACTGCCTGCATTTTCCGACAGAAAAACGGACAGCAGGGCCATATTCCCCCTTTTCCCGACATACGTCATGCAACGCCTAAAAAAAACGCAGGGCCGACAGACCACGCCTGCCCAGCCCTGCGCATATATCCAATTGCGGAAGTTCCGCTATTTCACAGCTACTTTATAAACAGCTTCACCGGCACGAACTACATACAGTCCGGCAGCGACCGGAATACGGAGTTCATTGCCGTTTTCTTCTGCTACAAGCTGTCCGCCAACATTGTAGACAGCCACCTTCAACGGTTCTACGGCAGAAACAACCACTTCGCCGTCACCGCCACGAACACTGATGCCCGACAATTCTACGCTGCCGACACCACCCTGTCCGCCTTCAGCAACAGTGATGTTGTCCAAATGGATATTGTTGACCTTTCCGGCAATACCCTTGAAACTCAGACGAAGGTTCTTTTCGCCCTTGAATGCAGCCAAAGAAACAGTGTGCTTCATCCAGCCGTCGGCTTCTGCTCCGGAAACATTGATAGCCTCGCTCACTTCCTCAAAAGCTCCGTTATTCTTCGAAGCCTCAACGATCAAAGCATCGTCGGAAGCAGCACCGGAAGTATGGTAGACATAGAAGGAAAGTTCCGGTTCGTTCAGCGGGCTGACATCAATCTTCTCGCTGGTGAAACGGACGATGACACCGGCATTGTCCACCATTTCATTCATGAACGAAGCCATACCGCCGTCGTTGTCCTGCGGAAGAGCATCAGGAGTATAGCCTTTTTCGCCGATACCCCATGCGGATTCCAGACCGACAACCTTTTCATTCATCCACCAGTGAGCCATACCGCCACCTACAAACGATTCGGCAAAAGGAACCGGGCTTGACGGACCGACAAACATCAGTTCCGAATAAGCACTTGCACCGATACCGGCTTCATAGGAAGGAGTTATCACATAGAACACATAAGTTTGTCCGGCACTTGTGTCAATCGTATTGTCGACAAATGTTGTTTCCTTGATGTTTTCAGCTACGACCGTTTCATTGTTGCGGATAATGGTATAGGTCATCGTTCCGTCGTAAAGTTCACCGCCTTCTTCGGCAGCGTCTGGAGCTTCCCAAGTCATTACACAGTTGTGGGCATCATCCTCAACAACCGTGAAATTCTTCACAGCACCCGGACGAGAGTATCCGACAATAACAGAAACTTCCGACGGGTCGCTCTTCAATCCGTTGGAATAAGCGTAAATCACATAAGTGTTTTCACCCTTGACAGGTTCATTGTCAATCCATTCAGCACGGAGTGAACCGGCAACTTCACCGGTCGTATAGACTGGCTCTGTTCCACCCTTGCGGTACACTTCCATTTTGTCGACCTTGTTCATGTAAGAACCGTCGATGCAATAAAGCGGAGCATACCATTCCAAACGCACAATCAGCGCACCGGCATTGCCCGGAGTAGCCGTAAGGTTGTAGGGCGATTGCGGAGTCTTGGCAGAACGGTAGTTTTTCACTTCCAAATCATCGATTGTCAGTTCTGTACCGGTCTGGTTATTGTCAGCCGTAAGACCTACACAATAGTTGCCTTCCGACGGAACAATGATATAGCCTTCAATTTCGACATATTCCGTATTGTCGATAACGCGGATATCGCCGATTGGGCCCAGCGGTGTATGCTGTTCGTCGTTAGAGCAAAGAATCAGCATGATTTGTGCCAGTTTCGATGCGTCGGCCACACGTGCCTTCAACGAAACTCTCACTTCCTGTTCCGGCGACATGTGCAGACCGGGAGTATAGAGAATGTCCGGAGCTTCCGACTTCTTGGAAGATGTCCACTTCAGGCAACCGCCGTCCAAAGCAAACACATTGCCGTCGGCATTTCCGTCTTCCACAACACAGCCTTCGAGAGCCGTTTCAGTGTCAAACGTATTGACATAAGGCAATTCCAGACGCTCGCCCGAAACGTAATGGTTTTCATAGGTCAGCGAATTTGTCAGCTCATAGCTTTCCGACCAGTCACGCCAGGTCCATTCCGTCATTGACAGCTTGTTGCCCTTGTCATCATAAGTAAACTCACGTTTGTATTTATACATCAGGCTCAACGATTCGGAATATTCAGCCTCTTCGATAATACCACCATGGTCGTCGTAGGCGTATGTCGTTTTACCGGTCATTTTCCATGTGTATTCGCCCGAACTGTAATCTATCGTATAGTTGTACGGAATTTCCTCCACCACACGATTGTTCTCATCATAGACACGCTCGATTTTCTTTACCGTCTTTTGCGAGCCGTCGGGATAAGTGCGCAACTGTTCTTCTGTAGACACATTTCCTTCGTAAGTGAACACACTTGTAGTTTTAGGTGTTTCATCCCATTGTCCGGTTCCACGGTTCCAGCTATAGTAGCTGCGACCCTGTTCCTTACAGTCGTCACCATAGACAGAATTGTATTTACGGTCTTCGCGCAAATAATTGCCGATAAATTTCCACGCAGCGTTGTCCCAAATCCAATCTTCATAACTGATCTGACGCGACATGTCGTCATATCCGAACAACTCCTTCTCATTGTAGGTAAGTTCATCATCCACGAGTTTGTAAGTCCAACGTTCCGTCATTCTCGACAAATCGTCATAAACATAGGCAGTTTTTTCAACAACAGTACCACCGCCGTCATAAGTCAACACGTAATCCAATTGCGTATTTTTCACCACTGACCGACAGCGAGCTGCCAAATAAGCATAATAAAGATACAACTGATAAAAAAGTCTTTTTCATAAGCATTACTAAAATCATTGGTTTTGCAAATGTATATATTTTCTCAAATGTCTGAGGTAAAACAATATTTTATAATTTTGTGCAACTTTTGCGATGGCAAAAGACGTCTAATGGTAAAAAAGATATTCTACAATGCGACCGATACAATCTTCCTTTTTATTAATCATTGCCTGTTTGTGCTCTGTGGTTTCCGCTTTTGCGGCAAATTTTTCCGGAAAAGTAGTCAATAGCGCAGACTTGCAGCCTGTTGAATTTGCCAGCATCGCAGCATTCAGTATGCCCGACTCAACATTGCTGGCCAGCACCCTAACAGATGAAAAAGGCGAATTCACCCTTGCCTCGCCCACAACAAAAGCATTTGTAAGAATTTCAGCGATAGGTTTTACTCCGACATATATACCGTTTTCCGACAACGGCACCTGCACCATCCGTCTGAACGCCGACGGCCGACTGCTTGACGAGGTTACGGTGACAGCCTCACGGCCGACGACACGTATCGTGGGCAATGCGCTTGTCACCGACATAGCCAATTCCCTTCTGGCAAAAATCGGAACGGCAGCCGACGCGCTTGCCAATGTGCCGGGAATCGTCAAGGACAAAGACGGATTCAACGTTCTTGGGAAAGGCACTCCCCTCATCTATCTGAACGGTCGGCAGCTCCGCGACCTTTCGGAACTCGACCGCATCCGCTCGGAAGAAATAAAGTCGGTGGAAGTGATTACCAATCCGGGGGCAAGATATGACGCAACGGTCAAAGCCGTCGTAAAAATCCACACCCTTCCGCGAAAAGGCGACGGCATCAGCCTCGACCTCAACTCCACCTACTCGCAGTCGCAGAACGTCGACCTGCTGGAGAATGCGGGCATCAACTACCGCCACGAAAATCTCGACATATTCGGCCGTGTTTCCTACAACCGCTACGCCTACCTGCAAGACAGCGAAATCAACCAGGACAACTATAACGACAGCCATTGGCATCAGTCGAACGACTACTACACTCACGGCGTGAGCCACAATCTTTTTGCCGAAGCCGGTTTCAACTACCAATTCAACGAATCCCATTCGACCGGATTGCGCTATCAGCTTTCGGCAACGCCTTCCGACAAGATGTGGAACGAATCGGCAAGCACGGTAGAAAAGGACGGAATGCCCTACGACAAGCTGCTGACATCCAATTTCACACAAATCGACAGCCGCCCCACCCATGCCCTCAACGGCTACTATTGGGGAAAAATTGGCATTGCAGAAATAGACTTCAACGCGGACCTCTTTTTTGAAAAGCGCACCACTCTCACCGACAACAACGAGACAAGCTCCGAAGGAAATGACCGCCTGCTTCATTCCACCAACGATGCTGAAAAACGACTGTTGGCAGAAAAACTTGTCGTCACCCTTCCTCTTGGAGGCGGAAATCTTCAGTTCGGAAACGAAACGTCGCACACGTTCAGCAACGACGACTATTGGATGAACGATGCAACGGTAGTTCCATCGTCCTTTTCCAAAATCACGGAACTGAACGCCGGCACATTTGCCGAATACACATATTCTTTCCAGAAAATATCGCTGACAGGAGGCGTACGCCACGAATTTGTCAACTTCAACTACTACGAAAACGGAGTAAAAAAAGAAGAACAGTGCCGCCACTTCAACAACTTCTACCCCAATGCCTCGCTGACATTCCAGAACGGACAATTCCAGACACTTCTGAGCTACAACACGAAGACACAACGCCCATCATACACGCAGTTGAGCAACAACGTAAGTTATGTCAACCGTCTGACCATGCAAACCGGTAATCCTACACTGGAGCCGACTACCGTTCACGACCTCTCACTCACCGCTGTATGGAAATTCCTGCAAGCATCGTTGGACTATCAACTTTATCGCAACGCCGTAGTCTATTCCAGCCGTCCGTTCGCCAACGACCCGTCAGCCGTGCTGCTTTCCTATGAGAATCTGGACCGCCTGCCGGTGCTGAGCGCAACGGTTTCGGCCAGTCCAACCGTCGGTTTCTGGAGTCCGACCGGCATTGTAAATATCCGCAAACAGTATCTTTCCGTAGAACATCTCGGCACGAAAACCGACATGAGCCGCCCAATGTTTACGGCAATTCTTAACAATGCGTTCCGACTACCGAAAGGCTTCACTGCTTTCCTGAATTTCAGATGGCAGAGCAAGGGCGACTATCAGAATGTGGCAATGACTAAAAACATCTATTGTTTGGACATCTCTGTCACCAAATCATTTTTTCAACGATGCACTCACTGTCGAGCTGAAAGGCAACGACCTGCTGAACCGTAGCAGCGACTGCAATCTCCTTCGGACCGCCAATTTCCAAATTGCGCAGAACAACCGTTACGACCGACGGGAATTTGTGGCAACCGTACGCTACAAGTTCAACGCCACCCCATCAAAATACAAAGGCTCCGGCGCCGGACAATCGGAAAAAGACCGCCTGTAAAAAAATGTCCCGGCACATACATCTGTGCCGAGACAAATATACGAATGTTGCGAAAAATTCAGTTTACAGGCAAAGCATCAGTGTGGCATAAATCGGATAGCACACCAGCCAGACAATGGCAGAGGCGAGCGACCAGTAGGCGGCACGGTCGGATGCCTGCTTGGCTTTAAGATATTCGCAGCTGTTGTAAAGGTTACGCACACGGCTGGCATATACAACAGCCACAATACCCAACGGCATACAGCAAAGCACCAACGTAAGAATAGCCCATACAAGATTTGTGGGTGGACACACGCTTGTGTCATCGTCTTTTTCCAATTGTCGGTTTTCTTCCAAGCCCTTGCGATAGCCTGCCAAATAAGCGTTCTGCACTTCGAAAGGCGAAGCCGCATTATGTTGCGCATGAAAAGCGGCACCGTCGAAACGCGGCGGAACAGCCTCGGAATGGTTGCTTTCCGGCGTTTCCTCATGGATTTCTTCAGCGACTGGATTATCAGCATTCTCTGCCGCTTCTTCCGGGGAAGTTCTTTCTTCGGCTTCTTCCGCTGCGGTTTCAGCCTGCACATCTTCGGCTTGCGGTTCGTGTTCCGACGTTGCGGCAAACAAACTGTCGAACAACGACAGTTCCCCTGCCGGAGTCCAGTCCTTCAGGTCAACAAACCACACTTTTGTATCAGGAGTAATGCTCATTCCGCGCAGTTCGTCCATCGTAAACGGGCCCAAACTCTCCCCATTGCGTATAATCCAATATTGCCTTTCCATAACTAAAATGCTTTACCAAATGCAAACTTACAGAAAATCTCTGGAATATCCGCCGAATTGCAGCAGATTAACGCAACAGGATTTGATAATTAGGGAGTTAGAGGAAAAATGCAGAAGTTGGGCAGACAGTTGAAAACCGTCTTAAAGCAGATTAAAGCAAAAGAACGGTTTCCTAATCATTACCCGATGAAAGTGAAGATTTAACAGTCCCTGTTTCATTTTGCGGCGTTCTGCGCAGCTTTGCTTATCAATAGGTAACTCGTTGATTTATAGTTTTGCAACCAAAAAGAAACGAGTATGGCAAGAAGCACATTCAAGGTGCTGTTCTACGTGAATGGCAGTAAGGAAAAGAACGGAATTGTCCCCATCATGGGACGGGTTACAATCAACGGAACGGTAGCACAGTTCAGCTGCAAGCGGACTATCCCGAAAGAGCTTTGGGATGCCAAAGGGAACAAGGCAAAGGGCAAGAGTATGGAAGCGAGGGAGACTAATCTTGCACTTGACAACATCAAGGCTCAAATCATCAAGCATTACCAGCGTATATCCGACCGTGAAGCGTATGTAACGGCAGAAATGGTTCGCAATGCCTATCAGGGATTGGGCGGTGAGTATGAAACATTGCTCGGTGCTTTCGACAAGGAAAATGAAGTGTTCAAGAAGCGTGTCGGAAAAGACAGGGTCAGGGCTACCTATATGGCAAGGGTGCGGGCAAGAAACCATGTGGCAGCATTCATCAGGTCACATTACAAGCGGAACGACATCTCCATGCCTGAACTTACGCCCGACTTCATCAAGGAGTTCGCCGTGTTCCTTTCCAACGAAGCCGGACTGCACAACGGTTCGATATGGGAAAACTGCATGTGGCTGAAAGGTGTGGTGATGCGGGCACATTTCAACGGACATATACCGAGAAATCCGTTTGCCCAGTTCCATATAAGCCCGAACACGAAAGAGCGTGAATATCTGACGGAGAATGAGTTGAAAACATTGATGGAATTTCAGTTCAAAGACCCCAAGAACTCCTATCTCCGTGATATTTTTGTTTTCGCCAGTTTTACCGCCCTCTCATTCGTGGATATAAAGGAATTAAGCAACAACCAGATTGTGGAAGTGAACGGTGAGAAATGGATTATTTCCAAACGACACAAGACGGGTGTACCGTTTCAGGTGAAGCTGCTGGATATTCCCTTGCAGATAATCGAGCGTTACAAGGCTTTTCAGGAAAACAATCTTGTATTCCCCAATCTCAACTATTGGTCAATATGCAAGCGTATGGGAAAGATGATAAAGGAATGCGGCATCACCAAGAAAATCAGCTTTCATTGCTCAAGGCACGGGTTTGCGACCCTGGCTCTCAGCAAAGGGATGCCAATCGAGAGCGTCAGCCGTATTCTGGGGCATACGAACATTGAGACCACGCAAATCTATGCGAAGATAACCGTGCAGAAATTGGATAATGACCTCACGATGCTGGGCGACAAGCTGAGCAAATCATTCGGGAACGTGAAAATGGCAGGGATATGAAACGGGAAATAATCACAACGGACAGCTATGGTAGAATTACCATACCATCTGATACAGGCAATATATGGATGAATGAAATGGAGCTGGTAGAGCTGTTCGGGGTAATCGCCCCGACGCTCCGTGCCGCCATTCGTGCCGTGTACAAGTGTGGAGTTTTGAATCCCCTTGAAGCTGAAAAACGTATCAAGCTGCCCAACGGCTATTATGCGGACATGTATGCCTTGCCGATGGTGGTGGCACTCGCTTTTCGCATTGACACGTCAGGTGCCGCAACGGTTCGCAATGCACTGCTGGAAAGATTGTGCCGACGAAAAGAAAAACAAGTCCTGCTGGTGTCAGTGAGTAACAGAATGCCGAATAAATGTTAGAATGAACTTTTTATGTTCAGTCATTTGATGATTAACGGTTTAATCTGACGTAGTGACGACATGAAGTCATTAAATCCGTAAATCAGTGCGTCAGTCAATCTGTAATTATCTGCAACATCCAGTCCCCGAAGACGTGCATATTCCACGACTTCGGGCTTTTTTATCTCCTTTTATCTGAAAGAGCCACCCGTTTATACTGCATTTTCTTTTGGCATGACCTATTTTGCGCCGTTCCGCATAGATTTGCGTATCAAGATTTTACCGACACTTCCGTAGCTTTGCAACCATGTTTAACCCGTTGCCGACAGAATGTAGGCAGCACTAAAACCTGTATCAAGAACATGAAGAAAAAAAGGAATCATTTGCGTAGGTACAATTCTCTACAAGATTGTGAATCGGGATTGTCATTATTCGCCGATAAGAGGAATAGGACGTTACTACACGGTAAACAAAATACAGCTGGAAAAATTCTGATATTTTGATGAGATGATGAAAGTATATATAAAAATAAAGAGAAACAGAAACTTACGTCTTCATCAACCTTTCAACAAGAGAATCGGGCTGATGAAAAGAGAAAGAACACACCGCACTCTACATCACTTTTCTTTTGGTGAGCGGTTTGATGAAACGATGATGAAAATATATCATTTTGGTTATCAGTTTATTATCCTGTCAACTCATCAATTCATCGGATTTTCATCCGCCAACAAGTTTGCGGGACAAATGGATGGAAGGAAATGCCACTATCCGCAAGCAGGTCGGTCGGACATCCGACCTGCCTGTTGTCCGACCAGCCGACAAGGGAAGGCGTATCATATCAATGAAAAGAAAAGAGCTGCCTATACAGCTGGTACTCTCACAGGTTTTTGAGAACAGAAAAGCCATAGCTCATTAGGGCATTTTCTTTACGCAGTGCAGGCACAGCTAAAAATGCCCCAATGAGCCAACGGGGTTACACCCCTCTGGACACCCCCGTTTGCCATGCGGCATGACCGCAGCTGACGGAAACCAACAAACCAAATTGTCAAACTTGAAAACGAAAAACAAGCATGGGATATATAAGCATTCAAATCAACAAAGCGAAAGGCTCGGCTGACACGGGCGCATCCGACCACATAGAACGTAAGACCATACCCAAGAACGCAGACCCTACACGTACACATCTCAACCGTGAACTGGTGGAGTTCCCTGATGGAGTGTCCGACCGTACCGAAGCGATAAGCCACCGTATCCGTACGGCAGGCATCAAACGTAAGATAACCCCCGACCAAGTGCGGGCAATTAGAATCGTGCTTTCGGGTACGCACGAGGATATGATGAAAATACAGGACGAGGGCAGACTTGACGAATGGTGTGATGACAACCTGCAATGGCTGCACTATACCTTCGGCAAGGAAAATACAGTTTCGGCAGTCCTGCACATGGATGAGCACACACCGCATATTCATGCCACGGTCGTACCAATAGTAACAGGAGAGCGAAGGAAAGCCAAGAAAAAGCAGACGGATGGTAAACGCTCGTACCGCAAGAAAGCCAATACCGTGCGTCTGTGTGCTGACGATGTATTGACACGTGAGAAGCTGGTAACATATCACGATAGTTATGCAAAAGCAATGGAGAAATATGGCTTGCAACGTGGTGTGCGTGGCTCGGAAGCACGGCATACGACAACTGCCCAATACTACCGTGATTTGAAACGACAGACGGGTGAACTTGAAGCCAATGTGCAACAGTTACAGACTGAGCAGCAACAGGCAGAGCAACAACTTGACAAGGTAAGGCAGGAAGTCAAGTCGGAGAAACTGGAAGCAGCCAAGACGGAAGCGAAAGCCGCATTCGTGGCAAAGGTCGGTTCTCTTTTCGGTGGTGGTAAGTTGAAAGAGTTTGAACATAGAAATGAAGATTTGCAAAAACGCATACAGGAACTTGAAGAAGAAGCCATACAACGAGAAGAACAACATGCCAAGCAGATACAGGAAATGAAAAATGCTTACGAACAGCAGTACCGAAAACTGTCGGAATTTACGGATTTTGTCAAACGCTACTTCCCTTATGTGGAAAAGCTGATGCCTACTATCAAGTTTTTGCGTGATACTCTGAATTTTGGCGATGGGCTAATCAAAAAGCTGTGCATGTTCAAGGATGTCACCATTAAAGGCGAACTCTATTCTACAGAGTTCCGACAGCACTTTAAGACTGATGGCTCAGTTTGTTCACTTATAGAAACCTCAGATGGAAAATTTGACCTCAAAATAGATGGCGTTTCACATGTAAGTTGGTTCAGACGCAAGAAATACGAGTTTATGGAAGCATTAGGATTACCAACGAGAAAACAAAACAGAGGTATTAAGCTGTAAATCAAAATAAAGTCCGTGATAGTTAGTCACATATCACGGACTTTTTGTACTTTTGCAACTAAGAGTTTCAATCCATACGTCTAACATTATTTTAAATAGTTGTTTTATGTGGAGAATCCCATTAGCTTTTATACTATTTATAGCAATTCTTTTTATTGTTCATCGTATCAATGACCATTTTACAGTTGCACAAGAGGGAGGTATAAGGAAAAAATACAATCGACTTTTTAGTTTTATTTATTCCTTACCAGGTTCTAAACTGACAGTCGAAACAAAATCTTTCGTTAAGTTCCATGCGCATACAAATTCATGTAACATATCTTTTATCTTAAATTACAATATGGATATGTTAGATGTAAGATGTACTATATCATATTTTGACGATACAGCATTTAATAATGGTACAACAACAAAATGGTCTGTGTCGAAATATTGTAGTGAGGAAGAAGTTTTAAAACGAATGCAGGACTATCTGTACAATTTACCAAATTCTACTTTAGTGCAAAAATAAACAAGATTAGTATGAAAGGAAACGGTTCGTCAAATAATTGGGGATGTTGGATTAGTGTTTTAATTCTAATTTATTTTGTTATTTGTGGTATTAAGGGTTGTATAACAAGGTCTAACAATAAGGGGACTACATGCGTAAATGTGATAGATTCAAATAAAAACGTATCACAAATTCGGATAAAAGATACTGCTTTTATTGGGAAAGATACAATTTATATAGGCTCACAAAATGTTTATCAAAATAGAACTGGGAAAGATTTAGTGAGTTATATGATAAAATATACATCTTCTTCTGAAAAAAATACAGAAAAATCCATTGGAACCATCATTCATCCTAATGAATATTTTTTATGGTTTGGAGAAGATGTTAATTATCATATGTTTACACAACCGCCACATTCTACTATGATTATAACTCGTAGCAGATACGGACATGGCAAGAATATAAATTTCACATATCTTCATTTTTTGGATTTTGTTGATAATATTTCTGATGATATAAAAGTCTTAAATTATTAGTACGACTAACTACAATGAATTGGTATAAAAGACTTAATAGGGCATGGAGAAGTTATTTAGTAAAGAAAAAAAACAATAGCGAGTATTATTTGCCTGCTATACAATCTTTTGCCAACAACTATAAAAAAAGATTGAAGTTTATTGAATATCATCTTAAGCGTGAAGACTATATCTTTGGAACATGGAAGGCGATTTTGATTCCTAAAAAAGATGGAGAAGAAAGACCTCTCATTATACCTAATAGCATTAATGATAAAATTGTATTAAAAGCCATTAGTGATTATTTGTCAGATATTTTAGCCTCAAAATTTAAATCTGTTCAGTCTATTAGCTTCGCTTATCAAAAAGGGAAAAGTACTCGAGATGCATTGATTCGACTAAAAGAGATACATAATCAAGATAACATTCTTCTAAAACTGGACATTAAACACTTTTTTGATGAAATCGACAAGGGAATCCTTATGCGATTAGTCGAAAAGCTATCAATGAATGGTTATGTAAAAAAACTGATTAAAAGCGGTATCACCCCAAATGTGGATTATTCAAAACTTGAAAAGATTGACATTGATAAATTCCCTAAAGGAGGAATACCTCAAGGAAATCCTATTTCTTCGGTATTAAGTAATTTATATCTTTATGAGTTAGATAAATTAGCAATTTCCAAAAGATGGAAAATGGTTCGATATGCAGATGATATGGTATTCTCCGTGTCTAACATTGAGGAAGCTCAGCTTATATTAGCTCAGGTTGAAAAATACCTCTTGGATTATCGAAAATTAGTAATACATCCTTTGAAAAATACCTCTGATGCAAAAACAGCTATTTTTCTAAATCCAAAGGATAATAGCTTAAAGTATTTGGGGGTAATCTTTGATGGTCAAAATTTATATCCTACAAAAGAATGTTATTATCAGCTAATCGGGAAAATAAAAGCTATCCTCAAAAGTACATTGACATCCGAAGAAAAGGAAATGGCTATTAAAAAAGCTATAGCCCAATGGTGCGGTTATTATGCATTTACCGATATTTCCAATAGTCAAATCAAATGGATGAATAATGTAATTAATTACCAAATTGGTAAATGCAAATTAGATATACCTAAGGTAAATATTGCTCATGTGGTTATTAAGACAAGGAAACGTCAAAATAATCGACTTCTTAGATTGTTCTATCCTATACAAATGGGAGAAGAGTATGAATGGTTGAATATATATAGCTAAAAATTTTATTTAGGGATAAAAAATCGCTTTTAATTTGTACTTTTGTGCCATAGGAGTTACTTGAAATGCAAAATAAAGCAGACCACAGCAATTGAGACGGTTGCCAAATCATTACCTAAAAACGAGGTAATTCTTCTAACTCGTTTAATATCATGTAGCTATATTCTTTATACAGATTTACGGAAAATCCCCGGAAATTCAACGCAAAAACATGTAAACATTGATTTCCGGAGATATATCAATATTAAATTTTTTACATACATCAAATCATCACTTTATAAACCGAACCATCTACACGGACAATGAAAATTCCATGTCTTTCCATTGGGATTAGCCATAAAGTTGAAAATTTCATCTCTGTCCTTGATCATCAAACGCAACGTGAATACGAAAATACTGTATAGAACATTTTCGAATTTAATTTTATTACTGTCCGCTAAAAGTTCATACATCATTATAATGATAGGGCCGTCCTCCGA
>UQUV01000016.1 GCA_900544305.1 uncultured Porphyromonadaceae bacterium | reverse complement strand
GCGCTTGCTCATAACCTCAGGAAGTACTCGGCCATACTCTCGGACAGAATGGCGGTCACACAGACCCCATAGACACTTCAAAACAAGCACTACCCGGCAAATAAAAAAGAAAACGGTTGCAACCCGGAAATTGCAACCGTATATTATTATGCCAATAAAAACGAAGCCGACCTCAAAAAAATCTTTTGGGTCGGCCTCTTTTTTAGGATGCATGCTATTCGATTGTGTCGGGGCTGAAATTGTCAAGTTTGTAGAACCTTACTAAGGTATCGTGAACCGGGAGATGGATGGAAAGTATGTCATTGTCGAGTGTGACGTACCCCTCGTCGGGCAGTGGGTTTTTGTTTGAGTCATACCACTGGAGGTTAAAATTGTTCGTGAATGGAGTTGTCGTTAATACGCCTTTCAGCATCAGTGGTTTCCAATAAGAGGCACGTGCACTTGCACCTGTCATGTAAACAATGTCATATTTGCCGGCGGATTTTTCGATTATTGCAATCGTGTATCTGCCGCCCAACCGTAAAAGCGATTCGTTCATGTTTCTGTCCAGATAGGTCCAATAGCCGACGATGGGATCTTTAGATTGTTGTAATATAGAGTCGATATAGGCCTGGGTGTAATTTGTCTGGTTTTGGAATTCTTTCTTTTCAGAAGCATAGAAACTGATTCTTTTGACTGTCAGTTTGTTGTTTGGCGATACAAAGTAGCCAATGCGGCAAGTGTCGCTGCTTGGTTTCCATTTGAAAGAAATTCTCTTTTCGAGTTCTTTATGGCCGAGATATATGGACAAGATTCCGTCGGTATAATTTATTGAAAATGAATTGTGCTGTTTGTATCGGTCTATCTTTGATTTGATTTTTGCTGCTTGAAGTACATGCCCCTTATTTCCATCTATGTGGATGAATTCGAGGAGAGCATGCGGGTCGTTGAACACATCGTCATATTCAGCCGTGTTGCAATATTTCAGAGACAGCAGGTAGTAGTTGCTTGGAGATATGTAATCAATAACAAGTCCGTGTCTGCGGTCGCCGGTTTGTTTTCGGAAACGGCTTTGTTGCTCTGCTTGCGAGCAGTTCATGCGGACCTCATAGTTGAAGTCCCGGTCTTTCGTATAATAGGGGTGTACTTCGAGAATGTCCGTTTTTCCTTTGTTGACGATGTTGATGTAGCCGGTTTCGGATAAGTGGCGGGATAGTTCACATGAATCAGCAAGGTAATCCCAATAGACAGATTGTCCCAATGTTTGGAAATAAAAGAGTATGGACAATATGAACGTGGTTGTTTTTCTCATAATATTACCAAGGCTTTTCGCAAAGATAAGAAAAGGTTAGCGCGGAGGCAAATGAAAACGCAATTTTCAGATTCGGCTATGCCGAACCGCTTTCTATCTTATTCAAAGATCGTAAAGATAGAGCAAAGGCAAAAAATGAATAGAGAGTTGGGGGATTTGTTAGTTTTGTGAAGATGTGGCGCTTAGTGAATTTGTTGTGCAATGCGTGTGTGATGGATTGATGTCTAAGCATGTTTTTGACGAATTTGGACCATAAATAAGACGGTCAGATATGTGTATAATTCCGTAAATAATCGTATATTTGTAGAGTTAAATGATATGGATATTCTATTTGCGATTATACACGGAATAGCTATCGGGGTGTTGATCTCGGCTCCTATGGGGCCGATTGGCATGTTGTGCATACAGAGAACCTTGAACAAAGGTCGTTTGTCGGGTTTTTATACAGGTCTGGGAGCTACGCTTTCCGACCTGATTTATGCTTTATTGGTAGGGCTGTGTATGTCAATGATAACAGGATTTGTAGAAGCCCACGAGATTATGTTGCAATTGGTGGGTAGTGTCGTGTTGTTGGGATTTGGCATATACATTGCGCGTAAAAATCCGGCGAAGGCATTGAAGGCTCAAGGGTGTAAGCCGAAGAAAAATAGTTATCACCAAGATTTGATAACGGGTTTTTTGTTTACGTTTTCCAATCCGCTGATTATTTTTCTTATAATTGGTCTGTATGCCCGTTTTGGCTTCCCTGCACCGGATTTCAAATTGTACCATTATGTTATTGGTTTCCTGTCGATTTTGTTGGGTGCCGTTTCATGGTGGCTGATGATAACTTATTTTGTCAATAAAGTACGCGGACATTTTAATGTGCGTAGTATGTGGATTGTAAACATTGTTATCGGCAGTTTGATATGCTTGATGTCGTTTGTCGGTTTTATAATGTCAATAATTGAACTGGTATGAATAAAGATTGCTTGATGGAAGTTCCCAAAATGGTGGAACTTGACGGATTGACAATGGATGCAGTGTCGGATGTGTTGAGCTCAAAGGCTCCAACGTATGGGATTAATTGTGTTAATTGGAAGAAGCAGTTCCCTTATCATCCTTTGACTGAGATTTCAGTTGCTCATAGCGATAATTACATATATGTAAACTTCTTTGTACGTTGCATTTATCTTCGTGCTGTAAACTATCGAAACAATACGAATGTGTGTGTAGACAGTTGTGTGGAATTCTTTTTGAAGGTACCTGGAAGTGAAGAATATTGGAATTTCGAATTCAATTGTATTGGCACAGTGAATGCGTCGCATCGTAAGGATCGTAAAAATCCTACGCGACTGACTGATGCGGAAATTGACAGAATAAAGCGTTATGCGTCATGTGGTACCTCGCCGTTTAATGAAATGGAAGGACTATTCCCTTGGACATTGACCATTGCCATCCCGTTTGATTTGATTGGGTTGGATCCAAAAATTTTGCCGGTCACTATTGAAGGAAACTTCTATAAATGTGCCTCGGGTACCAGCATGCCACATTATTTAAGTTGGGCTCCAATTAAAACTGAAGCCCCAAACTTTCATTGTCCGGAGTTTTTTGGACAGATCTTGCTGTGTGATTAATCTTTATGAAGGGTGGGGAAATGAAATCCCTGCTCTTCTATAAATTTGTAGAAAATTTCAGAAAACAGCTCGTTGTTTTCTTTTGTATATCTGACGTCGGTGAAAACTTGGGCGAGATTCTCTTTCCCGTTTTCAGCGACATATTTTTTGTTGATATCCAAGGATTCTTTTTCGGCGTGGATTTCTTTGATTTGCTCTGCGGAATAGTCTGTGTATATGTTTTTGTGAACAATTCCACGGAGGGGTAGCCGCTCAGCCTTTACACTGTCGTCATCAGGATAGCCTACGGTTAAAGTGGTGACTGGAACTACTAATTTCGGAAGATTCAATACGGAGGCAATATCGGGAGCATTGTAGGTTGTCGTGCCGAGATAGCAACAGCCTAATCCGTTCATTTCGGCGATTGTGTTGAATTGCTGTGCGAAAATAGTTACATCCAACAACGCAGAAACGAACGATTGGAAATTGTCGTAGCCATGTTTTGCATTGCTCAAATCACACCATTTAACGAAACGGTTGAAGTCGGCGCAAAAGGTAATGACCATTGGCGCATTCTTTATGGCCGGTTGATTGAAGTGGCATGGAGCCAGTTTCTCGATTATGGCTTTGTCTGTGCTGACGATTGCGCTATATAGTTGCATGCCGCCTGTAGTCGGAGCTTCCATAGACAGTGAGAGGAGGTCGTATATCAATGTCTCGTCAACAGGTTTGTCTTGGTATTTGCGTATAGTTTTACGGTTTTTGAAATAGTTGCTGTTTGTGTTCATATAGTTGTTTTTTTAGATATACAAATATAATAATTTTATCAATAAGACATAGCGGCGGTTTTGCGTAAGATAGTCATCTATAGCTTGTTATGTTTTCATAATTGGACAACTTTTGTCTCTGCTTTATTTTGTAATGTGTTGATAATTAATGGTTTTGCGTTTTAAAATGGAAAACTTTGAAATAATTTGAAAAATAATTGTTATATATTTTGACGGTAAATATTTTTTTGCAATCTTTGCAAAAACGATAAACAATCCTTCAAAATACATAATATAGTGGAACAAAATATTTATAGTTACGAGGAGGCATTTAATGCTTCCTGCGAATATTTCCGGGGGGATGAATTGGCTGCAAGGGTTTGGGTCAATAAGTATGCATTGAAAGATTCCTTTGGCAATATTTACGAAAAGACACCGAACGACATGCATCGTCGTTTGGCGAAAGAATTGGCGCGGATTGAAAGCAAATACAACAATCCTATGTCGGAAGATGAAATTTTTGATTTGATTAAAGATTTCAAGTATATAATTCCGCAAGGTAGTCCTATGGCTGGTATTGGCAACAATTATCAGGTAGGCTCGTTGTCCAACTGTTTTGTGATAGGTTTGGATGGAACTCCGGATTCTTATGGAGGCATCATTAAGATAGATGAAGAACAAGTTCAACTGATGAAGCGTCGTGGTGGTGTTGGGCATGACTTGTCACATATCCGCCCGAAAGGTTCTCCGGTAAAAAATTCGGCATTGACATCTACTGGTCTTGTGCCATTCATGGAACGTTACTCCAATTCGACTCGTGAGGTTGCTCAAGATGGTCGTCGCGGTGCATTGATGTTGTCAGTCAGCATTAAGCATCCGGACAGTGAGGCGTTCATTGATGCAAAGATGACGGAAGGCAAGGTGACTGGAGCAAATGTGTCAGTCCGGATAGACGATGAATTCATGAAGGCTGTGGAAGCTCAGTCGGAATATACTCAGACTTATCCAATAGATTCAGAAGAACCGAAATACAAGAAGACTATAGATGCGGTAGCTCTTTGGCGTAAGATTGTGCATAACGCATGGCAGAGCGCAGAGCCAGGTGTTCTGTTCTGGGATACCATTACACGTGAATCGGTACCTGATTGCTATGCTGATTTGGGTTTTAAGACTATTTCGACTAATCCATGTGGCGAAATCCCGTTATGTCCGTATGACAGCTGCCGTTTGATTGCCATCAATCTGTATTCATTTGTTGTTAATCCGTTCACGAAGGATGCCTATTTCGATTATGATTTGTTCCGCAAACATGTTGCTGCAGCCCAAAGAATGATGGATGACATCATTGATTTGGAAATGGAGAAAATTGATCGGATATTGGCAAAAATCGAATCTGACCCTGAAACACTTGAGGTCAAGACTACAGAACTGAATTTGTGGAATAAGATTCGCCGCAAAACGCTTCAGGGACGTCGTACGGGTGTCGGCACAACTGGTGAAGGTGATATGATTGCCGCCATGGGACTCCGTTACGGTACAGTTGAAGCTACTGATTTCTCAGTCGAAGTGCATAAGACGCTTGCTTTAGCTGCTTACGGCTCATCTGTCAATATGGCAAAAGAGCGTGGGGCTTTTGAAGTGTTTGATGCAGAACGTGAGAAAAACAATCCGTTTATCAACCGTTTGAAAGAAGCCGATCCGAAGTTATATGAAGATATGGTAAAATACGGTCGACGCAATATCGCTTGCTTGACAATTGCTCCAACCGGTACAACCAGTTTGATGACTCAAACTACTTCGGGTATTGAACCTGTTTTCCTGCCTGTTTACAAACGTAGAAGAAAAGTTAATCCGAATGACCCGAGCGTTCGTATTGATTTTGTAGATGAAAACGGGGATGCTTTTGAAGAATATGTGGTTTATCACCATAAATTTATCACATGGATGCAAATCAACGGCATTCAGGTAAAACAAGATTATTCACAAGAAGAAATAGACGAACTTATCAAGCGGTCACCGTATTATAAGGCAACATCTAACGATATCAACTGGTTGGAGAAAGTGAATATGCAGGGACGTATTCAAAAATGGGTTGACCATTCAATCAGTGTGACAATCAATTTGCCGTCGGATGTTTCGGAAGATTTGATTAATGACTTATATCTCCAGGCATGGAAGGTTGGTTGTAAAGGCTGTACCGTATATCGTGACGGTTCACGTTCCGGTGTCCTTGTTGCAACACAAAAGGAAAAGAAGAAGGAGAAAGAAAAGGAAGTCATTGCCGTTGAAGAGCACAACGTGCTGAAACGTCCTATCGAATTGGAAGCAGATGTGGTTCGTTTCCAAAATAACAAGGAAAAATGGATTGCATTTATTGGTCTGGTGAATGGCAAACCGTATGAAATTTTCACTGGTTTGGCTGATGATGATGACGGTATTTTCTGTCCGAAGTCTGTATCCAAGGGAAAAATCATCAAGGCAATTGATGAATTGGGCAATAAGCGTTATGACTTCCAGTTTATTAACAAACGCGGTTATAAGACAACGATTGAAGGACTGTCAGACAAGTTCAATCCCGAATATTGGAATTACGCTAAGTTGATTTCCGGTGTATTGCGCTACGGTATGCCTATCGATAAAGTTATCAAACTTGTCAATAGCTTGGAGTTGAACAGTGAGTCTATCAATACTTGGAAGATGGGCGTCGAACGTGCATTAAAGAAATATCTGCCGAACGGTACTCAAGCAAGCGGTCAAAAGTGTCCTCATTGTGGACAGGAAACATTGGTTTACCAGGAAGGTTGTCTGATCTGTACTTCCTGCGGAACTTCAAGATGCGGTTAGAATATAAAACTTCAGTATAAAAAAGACACACAGATAAAGCAAGTTTTTTGTTTTGTCTGTGTGTTTTTCGTTAGAAATGTGTAATTTTATGCCATAAAATTGATTCACTGAATAATAACCTAAAATTATAATCCAAATGAAACTAACTTTTCATATCGACTATAATACGACATGGGGCGAGTCGGTATTTTTAGTCGGCGACATTAACGAGCTTGGAAATAACAATTTGGACAATGCGTTGCGATTGTCTTATGATAACGGCTCGTGGTCGGCTTCAATAGAAATAGGAAGCTCTGTCAAAGATTTTACTTATTCTTACGTTGTTAAATCCGATTCTGGCTATGTTCGTAGAGAGTGGGGAAAGCCTCACTGGTTTAAGGCAGGCAAGAAGATTCGTACATATGAAATTTTCGACCGTTGGCAGGATCAGCCGATGGACAAGTCTTTTTATTCATCAATGTTTACAGATGCTGTTTTCCGTAGAGAAGAGAGACAGCAGGAGCCTGAAATTTCGACGGAAAGTTTGCAAATCAGAGTTTTTGCACCGACGGTGCGTTCTGAAGAAGCTTTGTTTTTAGTCGGTAATGGAAAGGTGCTTGGCGATTGGGCTGCGGAAAAAGCATTGGAACTAAGTGATGCTACATATCCGGAATGGCAAATCGTCCTTCCTTTAGCAGGTCTGGAATTTCCATTGGAATATAAGTTTATCAAGAAAAACAAGCAGACAGGTGCTGTCGTTTGGGAAAACTGTAATAACCGTGTATTAAACCTTAAGTCTCAAAAGAATAAGACGGTGGCTGTTACAGTTGCCGGATTGCGTTTTTGCGACGGCTCCCAACTGTGGAAAGGTGCCGGTACAGCTATCCCGGTATTCTCAATCCGTACAGAAGAGGATTTCGGTGTAGGTGATTTTGTTGGCATCAAGAAGATGGTCGATTGGTTGGCGCTCACCGGACAGAGAGTGCTTCAAATTCTGCCAATCAACGACACCACGATGACGCATACATGGACTGATTCTTATCCTTATAACGCGAATTCGACATTTGCTCTTCATCCGATGTTCTTAAATCTGAAGGCTGTCGGTGTTTTGAAAGATCCAGCCCGTCAGGAATATTATGATGGTTTGGCGCGCGAATTGAACGCTTTGCCGGAAGTCGATTATGAACGTGTTAATGCCGGCAAACGCCAATATATACGTGAATTGTTTGCGGAAGTTGGAGAAGAAACATTGAAGAGCACAGAATATCAGGATTTCGTATCCCGCAATGAATACTGGTTGAAATCATATTCAGCATTCTGTGTGCTTCGTGATAAATTCAATACTCCGGATTTCTCTCAGTGGCAGGAATATTCAGTTTATGATGCCGAGAAGATTGACAAACTGATTGAAGAAAATAAAACTGAAATAGATATCAATAATTTTGTTCAGTATCATTTGGACAAACAGCTTCGTGATGCACGAAACTATGCACATGAACATAATGTTGTTTTGAAGGGTGATATTCCAATTGGCATAAGCCGTACCAGCGCAGATGCATGGGTAGATCCTGATTTGTTCAATATGGATTGTCAGGCAGGTGCACCACCTGATGATTTTTCTGTGTTGGGACAAAATTGGGGATTCCCGACATACAATTGGGAAGAAATGCAGAAGGACGGATTCCAATGGTGGAAAAACCGTATGCGTAAAATGGCGGAATATTTTGACTTGTATCGTATCGACCATATTCTGGGATTCTTCCGCATTTGGCAAATTCCTCAGGATGCTGTTCACGGATTGTTGGGAACATTCAACCCGGCACTGCCATATACTCCGGATGAAATGAGATATAATTATGATTTCTGGATTGATGTCGATTTACAGACTCGTCCTTATATCATGGATTATTTCTTGTATGATTTCTTTGGAGAGTATACAGACGAGGTTAAACGTGAGTTCCTGAATGATGCCGGTTATGGACGTTATCATTTGAAAGACTTTGTTGATACTCAGGCTAAGGTCGTAGCCTATTGTAAGGATAGAGAAAAGAACGACAAAAACAAGCGTATTGAAGATGCTCTGCTTGGTTTGATTGACGAGGTGCTGTTCATTGAAGATCCAGAACAGAAAGGAAAATATCATCCGCGAATTTCCGCTCAATTTACCTATGTTTACCGTTCGCTCAACGATTACGAACGCTGGTGCTTTGACCGGATGTACAATGATTTCTTCTATCATCGACACAATGACTTCTGGTATGGAAAGGCGATGATGAAATTGCCGGCACTTGTCAACTCTACCGATATGCTTGTCTGTGGCGAGGATTTGGGAATGATTCCTGATTGCGTTCCGGCTGTGATGAACCAGTTGCAGATTCTTTCTTTGGAAATCCAGAGAATGCCGAAAGACCCGCGTGTTGAGTTTGGAAATCCTTATCAGTATCCGTATCTTTCTGTTTGTACCACTTCAACTCATGATATGGGCGGCATTCGTCAATGGTGGGAAGAAAATCACGACAAGACGCAGCGGTTCTTTAATCAGATGCTCGGGCAAACTGGAGAAGCCCCATATTTTGCTGAACCTTGGATTTGTGACATTATGATTAGCCAGCATATGGAATCACCGGCTATGTTGTCCATTTTGCCGTGGCAGGATTGGGTGTCGATTGACGGCGGATTGCGCAGAACGAATCCGAAGGATGAACAAATAAATATTCCGGCTATTTCCCGTCACTATTGGAGATATCGTATGCATATGACTGTGGAAGATTTGATGAAGCAGGTTAATTTCAATAAGATTGTGGAATCTAAGATAACTAACAGCGGACGTTAATTAATATCGTTGGAAGCTATATGAAGAATGGGCAGCTCAATTAAGGGTTGCCCATTCTCTTTAATCATATATAAGGAATAAAAAAAGGACCTTTAAAATTCGGGTAGAACTTTAAAGGTCCTTGTATTTTGAAATGGCGTATTATTCTTCTTCAGTTAGAGGAACAGCCATATAGTCACGTTTGCCAGTCGGGTAAACGCCGGTGATAAACATAACTTTGTTAGGTGATGAGCCGCGCATAATTTCATTATAGATAGCTTCAACGTCCTTTTGTGTTTTCACCGAAACATTGTTGATGTCAAGGATGATAAATCCTTCAGTGATGCCGGCTGATTTGAACTTACCGTCTTTCAGTCCGACAACTTGAACACCACCGCTGATGTGCAATTGGGCTTTGACTTTGTCGGAAACCGGTTTGAATGCACAACCCAAAGCTGTGAAGTCTGAACTCTTGGTGATGGTTGTATTGCCTTGGGCATTTCTCATTGTGACATCCAACTTGATTTCTTTGTTATCGCGAATTACGGTCAATGTCGCCTTGTCACCCGGAGAAAGACGGCTCATGATTTCCTGCAATTCAGCTCTGTTTCTTGCTTTAGAGCCGTTGATCGCTGTAATGACATCGCCTTTCTGAATACCGGCTTCTTTAGCTGCGCTCATGTCTTCAACTGAAGCGACATAAATACCTTCATTTACCGCAGTGATATCTTCTTTCTTCGCAATTTCCGGAGTTAGCTCGGTGAAAGAGATTCCTAAAACAGCACGCTGTACAGTTCCATATTTACGGATATCGGTGATGATTTTCTTCACGATGGAAGTAGGAATTGCAAACGAGTAACCTGCATAGTTTCCTGTTTGGGAATAAATCGCTGTGTTGATACCTACCAGTTCGCCGCGGGTGTTGACCAATGCGCCACCACTATTACCCGGGTTTACTGCTGCATCAGTTTGAATAAAGGCGTCGATTCCCATTTGCTGGCTGTGGGTAGAGCTGGAAATGCTTCGAGCTTTAGCGCTGACAATACCGGCAGTTACTGTTGATGTAAATCCAAATGGATTACCTACGGCAAGAACCCATTCGCCGACTTTCAGGTCATCGGAATTTCCAAAAGTAATGACCGGAAGATCCTTTTCGTCAATTTTCAGCAATGCCAGGTCGGTTGCCGGGTCAGTTCCGATAACAGTAGCATTATATGTCTTATTGTTGTTAAGCGTAATTTCAAGTTTTTCCGCACCTTCGATAACGTGGTTGTTTGTAACGATATAACCGTCATCGCTGATGATTACGCCAGAACCCAAACCCAGTTGTTGTGGTTCTGCTTCTTTCTGAGGCTGGCGATTTCCATATCCAGGACCAAAAAAGAATTCAAAGAACGGATCATTGAATCCTGACATTCTGTTTTGGCGTGGCGTTGCAAAACTTTTAATGCTGACAACGCAGTTGATAGTGCTCTCTGCTGCTTTGGTGAAATCAGCAGGAGCTGCCGTTAGAGATGAACTGGCAGCAGTACGGATAAAACCGTCTTGTTCAATTTGTGCATCATTTTCCCTGTTTTCTGCCTGTCGTTCGACAGTTGCCCACAATGCGGGCGTGGCAGCCAATACTACAACAGCGGCAGCTGCAATGAGTATTGTTTTTTTCTTAGGCGTTTTCATATCAAAAATGTTAAATAAACTTCTTATTAATATTTCTAACTGTTAAATTTAACGATTTAACGGTTCTAATATACATCAAAAAAATTTAGATAAGCAAGTTTGATTCTTACTTTTAAGATATTTTAATTGGGAAAGGCTCTTTAATGTCCGATTTGTGAAGTTTTGTAACAAAAAAATATAATATGGAATAATTTGGAGTTTAAAAAAGGTTTAATCATCGCTAAAAACTTCCGACAAGTCTTTCATTTCCCGGTATTCGTTCCATTCCGGATCTTTTTCGGCGTAAAGTGTGATAGGGAGAAGTTCGAAATCTTTTAATGCATCATTCAGCATGTATTGGAATTTTTTAGGATTGAGTGTGTAGAACACCCAGTTTCTTTCACCGTCGCCAGTGTATATTCCTGTCATGACGGCAGCCGAATCTTTGGCAAAAGCATTATTGAGTGCGTCAGTAACCTGTTCCATCAAAGAGGAAGTTTTGAAATCCGGCATTCCGTTCTTGTCTGGGGTATATTTCCAGGTGATTTCAATCCGGTCATTATATTTCTCGGTTGCAATTACCGGTTCAACTCCCTGACGGCCGGTCACCATAATTAAAGCACCTGTTTCGCTCTCTGTTGGGGAAGTCCACCACTCATTTCCGATTTTTAGTTTTGCCATAGTTCGAATTTTTTAGTTTTGTTACAAATTTAGTGCATAATCCTCCAAGTAGAAAATTTCTTGAAATAATGTTATATAAAAGAATCAAGTATTTTTTATGTCTGTGTTATATTGTAATTTTACAAATAAAAAACAAATGGAAACAGCATTACTGTGTATGATAGCGGCGGCTGTGGTGGCCGTTTTTATATTGGTTGGGAAATTGAATGCCGCACGTCGGGAATTGTCGCGTGTGAAGTACGAGGCGGAAGACGGGTTGAAGAATGTCGAACAACTACGTGGCTTGAATAATAGGAATGAGGAAGCGATAGCTTCCTTGCAGAAAGAAAACAGTGCCTTGTCGGTGGAAAACGCTCGGTTGTCGGAGCGTCTGTCTTTCATTGAGGTGGAAAAGGACAAGATGAAGAAAGAAACGGAAATGCAGTTCCGCTTGTTGGCGAACGAGATTTTTGCTACCGAATCCAAACAGTTTCGGGAATCCAGTGAAAATCGTTTGGATGAAATTTTGAAGCCTTTGAAAGAAAATATCCACGATTTCAAGCAGACGATAATCAACAATTATACGGAAGAAGCAAAGGAACGTCATTCGTTGAAAGGACATATAAAAGAACTGATGGATTTGAATTATTCCATCGGTAAGGAAGCTCGAGAACTGACAGAGGCTTTGCGTGGTAATTCTAAAGTTCAGGGTGATTGGGGAGAAATGATTTTGGAATCAATTCTTGAAAAATCGGGACTTATCAAGGACGAGAATTACTTTGTGCAGCCGGCGAAGAATGTCAATGGGGAAACTCTCGTTTCGGAGAGTGGCAATGGGCTGCGGCCGGACGTCGTTGTTTGTATGCCGGATAAGAAATATGTGGTGATTGACTCAAAGGTGTCATTGACTGCATATACCGGGTTTGTCAACGCAGAAACAGAAGAGGAAAGAGCCCGATATGGTAAGGCTCATGTGCAGTCGGTTCGTGCGCACTTGAAAGAATTGCAGTGCAAGAGTTATCAGGATTATGTAGGTGTCTCTCCGCAAAACCGGATGGATTTTGTACTGATGTTTATCCCGAATGAGCAGGCCTACATGGTAGCGATGTCACTTGATAAGAATTTGTGGCAAGAGGCTTATGACAAACGTGTGGTGATTATCAGTCCGGCTCATGTTATATCAACGTTACGCTTGATAGCCCAGTTGTGGACACGTGACAGGCAGACAAAAAATGCGTTGACGATAGCAGAGGAAAGTGGAAAACTGTATGATAAGTTTGTCGGATTGGTGGAAGATTTGAAGAATGTTGGAACCAATCTTGAACGTACTAAAGCGGTGTACGACCAGGCTTTTAATAAGTTGAGTGAGGGGAAAGGCAATCTGATTTCCCGGGTTGAGAAAATTAAAGAGTTGGGGGCAAAGACAACAAAGTCGCTGCCTGACGCCGGTGGAAACAATTAAATAAAAGAAAAAACGAACAGCCCCTGCACGTCTTCGCGCAGGGGCTGTTTTTATGTTGGAATAAATTATGCCAAACAGATGTTGTTCAAATCGAAACCTAAAAGGAAGTCGGAAACGTTCATTCGTTTTTTCCCGGAAAGTTGAATGGATTTCAATTCCAGCATTCCATCGGAGCAGCCTACAAAAGCTTTCCGATTTTGAACCACAATTTGTCCCGGTTGCAAATTTAGCGAATTGTCCATCGGTAGGGATGTTTCGTAAATTTTGATTTGATAATCTTTGTCTTCTTTGTTGAATTGCGTCCAGGCGGCCGGGTAAGGGGAAAGACCTCTAATATGGTTGTAGATGGCAGTTGCCGGCCGATTCCAGTCAATCAAACAGGTGTCTTTGAAAATTTTAGGTGCCGGTGTCGGTTCTGCGCCATTAAGCAGTTCGTCTTGTGGAATCGTTTTTACGGTGCCATTGATAATTGCGTCGACTGTTTCTATCACCATACCGGCTCCGAGCTCCATCAAACGGTCGTGTACAATGCCGACATTGTCCGTTTCAGCTATTGAAATGCGTTTTTGCTGGATGATGTCTCCCGTGTCGATTTCATGTTTGAGGAAGAATGTGGTGACACCGGTTTCCGTTTCTCCATTGATAACAGCCCAGTTGATAGGGGCTGCTCCACGATATTTTGGCAGCAAAGATGCATGTAGATTGAATGTGCCCAATCTTGGCATGCCCCAAACAATTTCCGGAAGCATTCGGAATGCAATGACGATGAACAAGTCGGCATTGATTTCCCGTAGCTGGTTGACAAATGTCTCGTCCTTTAATTTTTCGGGCTGTAGTATGTTCAAGCCCTTTTCGAGGGCATATTTTTTTACATCTGATTGAATCATGTGATGCCCTCTTCCGGCTTGTTTGTCTGGCATAGTGACAACTGCAGCTACGTTATAGCCGCCTTCAACAAGTCGGGAAAGACTTTCCACTGCAAAATCGGGTGTTCCGAAGAATACAATTTTAAGTTCGTCTTTAGTCATTGTGTATAAAGAGTTCAGTTTGTTTAATCATCAGAGTAGTGGCGGAGAACACGGCGGTAGGAGTTGAAAATTTTTGACTTGGAGACGAAGCCTATGTATTTGCCATTTTCAACGACAGGCAGGTTCCAGGCATTTGTCCGGTCAAATAATTTCATAACATTTTCCATATTCTCGTTTATTTCAATTTTCGCGGGAGGTGTACACATGAATTTTCGTACATGCATCTTGTCATATAGAGCCGGGCGGAACATGATGTTGCGGATATCATTCAGCAATACAATACCCAACAATGTGCCGTTTTTGTCGGTGACAGGAAACAAGTTTCTGTCGGATTGTGAAATCGCATTTACCATCTCTCTCAAGCTCATGTCCGGATGAACTTCCGTAAAGTCTTTTTCTATGACACTGTCCATTTTGAGCAGGGTAAGCACTGCTTTGTCTTTGTGGTGTGTAAGCAATTCCCCGCGTTTTGCCAGACGCATGGTGTAAATGCTGTAAGGCACAAATAATTTTATCGTTACATATGAGAGGGTAGAGACGATAAGAAGCGGCAGGAACAATTGGTAGCCGCCCGTCATTTCTGCGGTCAAGAAGATTGCCATCAGTGGTGCGTGCATTACTCCGGACATGACACCTGCCATACCCATTAAAGCAAAGTTTTTGCAGGAAAGTTCAACACCCGGAAAAATTCCGATGGTATTTATGAGGAAAGCAAAAAAGAATCCGGTCATGCATCCAACATACAGTGACGGTGCAAATGTTCCGCCGACACCACCACCTCCGTTTGTGGCACTGGTAGCAAAAACTTTTGTCAAAATAATCAAAAGCACAAACAGCAGGACAAACCATACATTATCTTTAAAGCTATAGAATACACTACCGTCGAAAAGAGTAGAAGGGTCGCCTTTCAACATTTCGGTGATGGCTTCATAACCTTCACCATATAGCGGTGGAAAGCAAAATATCAGTCCGCTGAGAATGACAGAACCGAATGCAAATTTTGTCCACGGACTTTTCATTTTTGCTATGGTGTTTTCCATAAAGTTAATCACCTTGGTGAAATAGAGGGATGTGAATCCGCAAACAATTCCCAATGCGATGGCGAATGGAATTCTCGCAGTCGTGAAGGCTTCGCTCTGGTCGAAAACGAATTCGGGGCTATAGCCAGTAAATATATAGGAAATCGTTGCAGCTGTGATGGATGAAACCAACAGCGGCATAACAGAGACTGTCGTCAAGTCAATCATCAGCACTTCCAACGCAAACAACATGCCGGCGATAGGTGCCTTGAAAATTCCTGCAACACCGGCAGCAGCGCCACTGCCGACCAGCATCATCAGGATTTGAGGTGACATTCGGAAAAAACTTCCCAAATTAGATCCGATGGCGGCTCCAGTATAGACTATCGGTCCTTCCGCTCCAACCGAACCACCAAACCCGATAGTGACGGAACTGGCAACTAATGACGTGTAGGTGTTGTGGAATTTCAGCCGGCTTTTGTTCTGTGATATGGCATGAAGCACTCTTGTCACACCGTGCGAAATATTGTCTTTAACCACATAACGCACGTAGAGTCCGACAATTAAAATGCCGACTACCGGATATATCAAATACAGATAGTTGGCGCCGGAAATTGTCAAATGGGTACTAAGCATAGAGGCTATTGCTGAAATCAATAGCTTCAGCAACAGTGCGGCAAAGCCGGAAAAAATACCGATAATGAATGCGAGTATTAACAAGAATGTCTTTTCCTTGATGTGGTTTTCCCGCCATTGGATAATCCACATTAATCCCGCATTGAATTTGTCCTTTAATTTTAATTCAGCTAACATAATATTACAAACCTTTTCCTGTCACGACTGTTCTCACCGTATAGGTGATGATTTTCAAGTCAATCAGGAGTGACATGTTTTCTATATAAATCAAATCGTATTTCGCACGTGCAATCATTTCTTCCACATTCGTGGCATATCCGAATTTCACCATACCCCATGATGTAATACCGGGACGGACTTGATATACCAGAGCATAATAGGGGGCTTTCTCAATAATCTGATCTGCAAAATATTTCCGTTCAGGCCGCGGTCCCACTATGGACATTTCCCCTTTCAGCACATTCCAAAATTGCGGTATTTCGTCAATTCTGTATTTTCTAAGGGTTTTGCCTACATTGGTGATGCGCCGGTCGTTCTCGGATGACAATTGAGGGGTTGTCGACTCTGCATTACATACCATTGTTCTGAATTTGTAGATATTGAAAGGCTTTCCGGATTTGCCGATTCTTTCTTGTTTGTAAAAAATCGGTCCTTTTGAGTCTTTCTTTATCAATAATGCCACAATGGCGAAAAGTGGAGACAACAGAACAAGTGCAAAAACGGATGCAACGATGTCAAGTGTCCGCTTGATGCTTTTCTGACATTCGGTCATATTGCTTTGTGCAATATCAATCAGAGGTTCTCCGATGATGTTGGCGTGTCGGATTCGCGATAATAGAATGTCATATAGCTCCGGGCGGATTTTTATAGGGAGGTTGTATTTGAACAGCCTGTTAATCAGGTTCAAAGTGTTATTCCTGTTTTTGGACGGAGTTGTAATGATAAGTGTTTGTATTTGCTCATGCTGGCAAAGCTCGTCCAACTCATCAATTTCATATACCGGGATGTGCCATTCGTTCGGACAGACATCTGCATCACCTTCCAACCGTACAAAGCCTTTGATTTTATAACCCATCGTTCCTTTGGCTTTTATCAGTTTGTGGGCAAACTCAATGGCATATTTGCCATACCCTATTAAAAGAGCATTGATTTCAAGTTCGCCTGTCTTTACTTTTCCTGCTACAATATTTGTGATGGTCAGCCGGAAAAAATATTGAAGAACGAACAGAATACCCCACATGATGAGTATCAATTCGTAATTCTTGAGCCGTTCCTGATAAGCGTCGTTGATAAGAATTGTAAAAAATACAACCAACGAAGCAACAAAAGACGAAACGCTGGTTGTCAAAAATTCCTGAAGACGTGATTTTAAAACAGAACCGTTGTAATAACCTGACAAATATGATATAAATATGATAAAAAAAGGTATGATGATTTGTCCGGCAACCAATGACGGTGCTGACAGGAATGACCACAATGACGAGAACCCGTGCATCGTCACAAGGTCAAGAGTCATGTAATAGCGTGCTGTCGAAAAAAGGCACCACGCTATGTTTGCGGCAATGAAGTCGCATAAAACATATGCGGCTCTAAGCTTTCCGGGTTTTATCAAGGTCTGATAATTTTAATTGTATTGTCAGAAGAAAGTTTTATAACACTGGATGGTGCGTGTTTAGACGTGTCGTCACGTCGATAGTGGACAATATAGTCGACGGCATTTTTGATTTCATCCTGGATTTCGGCAAAAATGGCAGGGGAAGGTTGTCCGCTTATGTTGGCGGAAGTGGAAACGATGGGTCGACCCAATGCGGCACAAAGCTTTTGCGTAAATTCTTCCCGTGAGATTCGTATGCCAACGCTATCGTTTTCTCCCAAAAGATTTTTAGCAAGATTATAGGCGTTGTCGTAAATGATTGTTACCGGTTTCTCGCTGAGCTCGTTAAGAGTGTAGGCCATTTCTGGCACATCGGAAACATATCTGTCCAGTTTTTTATCAGAATCCAACAATACGAGCATGGCTTTATTTTCAGCCCGTCTTTTTATCTTGTATATTCTATCCACAGCATCTGCGTTGGTTGCATCGCAACCGATGCCCCAAATTGTATCGGTAGGGTATAAGATGACCCCGCCTTTTTTTAATATCTCAATCGCATTTTTTATATCTTCTTCCATAGTTATCCGGTTTGATTTACTACAAAGGTAAGTTTTTTAATTGATTATTGGAAAAAAGATAGTAATATTTTGTGGTATAATTTATTTGTTGTACCTTTGCACGCGAATAACTTAATACTAAATTTAAACTACAATTCAATGGCAACAAAAATCAGATTACAACGTCATGGCCGCAAACGCTATGCGTTCTATCCAATTGTTATCGCTGATAGCAGGGCACCACGAGATGGTAAATTTATTGAAAGGATAGGTTCTTATAATCCGAACACTAATCCTGCTACAATAAGTTTAAATTTCGAAAGAGCTTTGTATTGGGTGAATGTTGGTGCACAACCGACTGACACAGTTCGTCGCATCCTTTCTCAGGAAGGTGTTTTGATGATGAAGCACTTGCAAGGTGGTGTTAAGAAAGGCGCTTTCTCTGCAGAAGAAGCACAACGTCGTTTCGATGCATGGAAGCAAGCTAAAGAAGCTTCTGTAAATTCAGTTAAGGCTAAGTTGGCAGACAGCAAGAAGCAAGCAGAAAACCAACGCTTGGAAGAAGAAAAAGCTAAGAACCAAGCTAAGGCTGAATTGGTTGCTCAAAAGAAAGCTGAATTGGCTGCTGCTGAAGCTGCAAAACAAGCTGAAGAAGCTGCTGCTGAAAACGCTGAAGCTGCTACTGAAGAAGCTGCTGCTGAATAATTTTGGCGATTCTTTAAATGGCGAAATAAAAGAGGTTGCGATTGCAGCCTCTTTTTGTTTTATATGTGCATGTCAGAAATGAAAAAGCGCCTTGTCCGAACTTCTTAGGACAAGGCGCTCTTGTTTTAGCGTGTGCTCAATTTAGAATGCAATCTTTTTTACCATGTGTTCTGATTGAGTCTGGATTTCAAGAAGATACATGCCATTTGCATATTGCGACATGTCAATAACGTTCATGAACTGTAAAGAGCCAGGGTTGGCAATCATTTCTCCTGACAGGTTGAATATGCGGATGCTTTGGATGTTCTCACCGGCAATGGTCAAAGTTTTGCCCTGTTGTTTGACGGTGATTCCGCTTGTGATGTTTTCAACAGAAGAACCTTCGCTAATATCGTCGAGTGAAGCTGTTCTGTTTGCGGTCTTGTCATAAGTGACGAATGTCAGATCGTCGAACAGGATTCTGCCGTTCCATGCCTGTTGCGGTTCTTCGGGGCTTGAGCTCTTGTCGAAGTGCTTCATGAAGAAACTGTCAAGAATCCATTTTCCGTTCAACTGATCGGTTCCGGTAAAGGTCTCGTATGGTTCGTTGGCCATGTCCCAAGTCAAAAGTTTCCATCCTTTGAATGAAATGGGGTGCATGGTACGATGTTTCAGACCTCCGGATGCGCTGTTGGCACGAACCATGGCAGACACTTGATTATTGGAACCGTCGCCATATAGCCAGAATTGGAGCACGCCGTCGGTAGTGTTGGATACCACTGTGCTTGCGCCGGACTGACGGTATTCACGAATTTGCCATACGGATGATGTCGCCATTTGATCAAAAGCGTAAATCAATTCGCAGCTTGCAGAACTCTCTGCCGAATAAGTTTCGGATGAGGTGTTCCAACTGCTGTCGTCAACAATCAGGCCTTCTGTACTGCCGGAACCGCTTGGTGCCCACCAACCACTTGTAGAATCAAGTTTGTCAACAACAATTGTATTGGTGGCATTGCGATATTCCGATAAGAATTTCCAGGCGAATGGTTCGGACAAGTTGCCGCTGAAATCGGCAAGGCCGCCTTTAACTTTAACCAAGAAACATTTGTCGAGAGGAAGGTCTTCATTTAAGAAGTAGTGTATAACGGATGTTCCGTTGATGACATCGTGAGTGAGTTTACCTGCATAGGTGTTGTTTTCCGAGTCTGTCAATGTTATCAGGTCGTTTGTGTTGTCTTCGTTCCAAACAATTTCTTCACTGAATTCAACACGGATAACAGGGCGATATGTGCAGAGCGATTCTCCGTCAATAGCCGGGTCGACAGAAACAATTTCCGGAGCGGTCTCGTCAAATGGTTCAATGGTGAATTCCAGTTCGTAATTTCCACCTTCTTCTCCGTCGCCGTCACCATCGAAGAATTGGCCGGTCTGTTCGTTTTTGGCAATTGCTCCATCAATTGTTATTTTGTAAGTTTGCTCGTTCTCCAGTTTGCTGATATCAACGTTCAATGTGTATCCGTTTTCCCAACTTAGGCTGACTTCTCCATTGTTGGAGATGCTGAATGCCTGTTTTACACTTTCCTGGTCCATGTTGCGGGAGAAAGTTATTGTTAGCGGATTGCGTTTGCTGACAGCCGACAGGTCGGAAGCTGAAATTTGATCCACTTTTGCCGGTGCAACTGACGTGAGCTGCACATCAAACCATGTGATATTTTCGGCCGCAGTTCCGTCCGGATTGGAAATGATGGTAACCTTCTTTTCTGTTGTTCCGTATTCGGGTGATGAGAATGTTACCGTGTATTCTTTTCCTGCTTCAAGGTCCTCAAACATGAAGAATCCGTTGTGCAGCATATTGGGGTCACGACTGTACTTGTTGAAGATGGATTCGTAGGAGTCCGTAGTGACTGATTGGTCGCCAACGGTAATGGTTACGCCGTTTGCCGCTACGCCATTCTCGGAATTGGAAACCACGCCGGCAAGAATTGTCTGTTCCGGAATATCAAATCCTCGATATTGTAGGATAGAGCGGAATGCTGCGTAGCCTTCAAGACGTTTGTAACTTTCGTTGATGTTGCGTTGCTGTTGGAAAGCGTGAGTGTGGTATCCTCCTTCGCTAAGCAGAGATGGCATGTTGCTGCGACGGTTTACGGCTAAATACGGGTATTGGTTTGTGTGAGTTGCAGGACTCTTGTCGTAGTAGCATCGGTCGTACCAGTTGCCGCGGGTGTCAACTTGCATTACGCCGCTCAAGTTTGGACAGAGGAACTCTCCAAAAGCCTTTCCGCCATTTGGAGTCTTCTCAATTTCCACACCGTTGTTTCTCCAGCCGCCAAACATGGTGAGGGTGGTGTTGGGTGTTGTCGCGTCGCCTGCATCTGAGTGAATGGAGTAGTAGAAATCAGCGTCCCAAGCGTTTGCGACATCGACACGGTCGGTGAGGTCTATATAGTCGTTATCGGTTTCGCGGCATAGCTTGATGTTTTCAGCCGGCATGTCTGTGTATTTCAACAAGTAGTCGCGTATTGACCACGCTACACGCAATACTTTTTCTGCTTCTGAATAATTGTACAGGCCTCCGTTTTCTCGTTGGGCGTGTCCGGGGTCAAGGTATAATCTGAAATCACCCCAACCGTTGACATCGGCTGCAAACATGCTTGAACCGCCAACGAGGCATAAAGAAAACGATAGCAGCGAGTTCTTTATAATATGTGTGAAATTTTTCATAAGAATCTGTGTTTAAAAGGTTAGATTAAGAATGTAGATACATCCGTTCCGGCTGTTTTCGAAAGCAAGCTGATTGCCTTTTGGGGATACCGCCGGAGTGACTGGTATCATGTTGTTGTTTGCAAAAAGCAAGGCGGATTCGCCAGACTCTGTGTCGAAAGAAATGAGTTTAGAAGACGTGAAAACTTCGCCGTTGTCTTTAACTTCTGCAACTACGATATGTTTGTTGTCAGGCATCCATGAAGGGTAAGAACCTTTGCCAAGATGCTTGAGCTGGCTGCCGTCGGCAGCACAGACAAAAATACCTTTACCAGCTATCTGGAATGCGATTTTTGAGCCGTCGGGACTCATTGACGGGTTGATGATGGGTTTCCCGGCAAATTCCGACAAGTTGGGAATCAACTGTGTCGCCTCAAAAGGATAGGACAGCATCGTTTCATACACATTCAACTGAATCGGGGAAGCCTGCTTTGCGGAGAGACGGATTTTTTGTGCGCCGTCCTTTTTGGCGAACTTGACTTCGCCGGCTTTTCCCCATGTCGGAGTTCCGCACAGATTTCGTGTGGCGTCCATTACGATGGCGCTCTTCCCTGTTTTCGTGTCGTAAATTTTGAGTTGATGAAGTACGCGTCCGTTTTTGATGACGTTGGTTCTTCCAAGAATCGTGTTGCTTTCCGGTCTCCATACCATTTTATAGCCGGCTCCGGCATCGGATGTGATTTGTTGGATTCCGCTTCCATCAATGTTCGCAATCCAAATGCCTGTGTAATTGTTTCCGGTCACAGCTAATTGCTGTCCGTCAGGCGACCATGTGGGGGCCATAAAGCCTTCTTGCGATTTAAGGAGCATTTGTGGGCTGCCTTCTACTTTAGGATGGGCTTGCCCCATGAGGCAGACTAATGTCATTGCCACTAAAATAAATTTGGTTTTCATAAATATTAAGGTTTTAGTTAGTGCTTTTCTTTAGGAAATAGGTGACAAAGTTAAGAAAAAATTTGAAAAAGCGCATGCTTTTCTGTTTGGAATATTTTAGGATGTAAGATATTGGTGCAGAAGCGTAAAATATGTAGCAATATTATTATTTTTTGTAATCATAATTGTAGAAAATAGAGAAAAAAGCAGTAATTTTGTATGGTTTTCTCGATGGTAATCTTGCAAACCTAATACTTGTGTAAGTAATCCCTAAATATATATATGAGAGAAACAGTAAAAGCCTCCTTGATACTGGAGGACGGAACAATCTACGAAGGAAAATCGTTCGGGTACAACAAATCGTGTGCCGGCGAAGTTGTGTTTAACACCGCAATGGTTGGTTATCCTGAAAGTTTGACGGACCCGTCGTATGAAGGACAAATCCTTGTAACCACTTATCCCTTATTAGGCAATTATGGAGTTCCTCCAATGAGTCAGCAAAATGGTTTGAGCGACTATTTGGAGAGTCAGCGCATTCACTGCCAGGCTATCATCTGCACGGATTATTCGTGGGAGTACAGCCACTGGTTGGCACAGGAAAGTTTGAGTGAATGGTTGCAAAGAGAACAGGTTGTCGGCATATATGGCATCGATACCCGTGCTTTGACAAAGCATTTGAGAGAAAAGGGTTCAATGCTTGGTAAGATTGTGATTGAAGGGGCAGAGGATGTGGAATTCTACGATCCGAATAAGGACAATCAGGTAGCTGTTGTCAGCTGTAAGGAAGTAATTACTTACGGTGAAGGAAACAAAACCGTCGTTTTAGTTGACTGCGGAGTTAAAAACAATATTATTCGTTCGCTCGTAAAACGCAATGTAAAAGTGGTACGTGTTCCGTGGGATTACGATTTCAACAAGCTTGAATACGACGGCTTGTTTATCTCAAACGGTCCAGGTAACCCGGATATGGCAGAAACAACAGTGCAGAATATCAAAGTCGCATTGCAGGGAGATAAGCCTATTTTTGGTATTTGTATGGGCAACCAGTTGCTGGCTAAGGCTTCAGGTGCCAAGACTTATAAACTGAAATACGGCCATCGCAGTCATAATCAACCGGTGCGTCTTGCCGGAACTGAAAAGTGCTTCATCACATCGCAGAATCACGGTTATGCAGTTGACAACAATACTCTCGGTGCAGATTGGGAACCGCTGTTCATTAACATGAATGACGGAACAAACGAAGGTATTCGTCATAAAACCAAACCGTTCTTCTCTGCACAATTCCACCCGGAAGCATGCAGCGGACCTCTGGATACAGACTTCTTATTTGATGACTTTATTAACATGTTGTAATATTTAACCCAATGAGTAAAATGGAAAAAAAAGACATTAAGAAAGTATTATTGCTTGGCTCTGGAGCTTTGAAAATTGGAGAAGCCGGAGAATTTGACTATTCCGGTTCACAAGCGTTGAAGGCGTTGAAAGAGGAAGGCATCGAAACGGTACTCATTAACCCGAATATTGCAACAGTGCAAACTTCTGAAGGGTTTGCTGATAAGATATACTTCTTGCCGGTAACACCGTTCTTCGTTGAAAAGGTTATCGCCAAGGAACAACCGCAAGGCATCTTGCTCGCTTTTGGCGGACAGACAGCTTTGAACTGTGGTGTGGAACTTTACCAATCTGGTGTTTTAAGCAAATATAATGTACAGGTCCTTGGTACTCCGGTTCAGGCTATCATGGATACCGAAGACCGTGAACTGTTCGTGAAGAAACTTGATGAAATTGACGTCAAGACAATCAAGAGTGAGGCCGTTTCAACAATTGACGATGCAATTCGTGCTGCTGAACAATTAGGCTATCCGGTTATTGTGCGTGCCGCATATGCCCTTGGTGGTCTTGGTAGCGGTTTCTGCGATGACAGAGAGCAGTTGGTTGCATTGACTGAAAAAGCATTGTCTTTCTCTCCTCAAGTATTGGTTGAAAAATCTTTGAAAGGATGGAAAGAAATTGAATATGAAGTGGTTCGTGACCGCTTTGACAACTGTATTACAGTATGTAATATGGAAAACTTCGACCCGCTGGGAATCCATACGGGAGAAAGTATCGTGGTTGCGCCTTCTCAAACATTGTCAAACGACGATACAAACCTTTTGCGTATTCTTGCCATCAAGATTGTTCGCCATATTGGAATTGTCGGTGAATGTAATGTGCAGTATGCTTATGATCCGATGTCAATGGATTATCGTGTTATTGAAGTGAATGCACGTCTGAGCCGTAGTTCGGCATTGGCATCAAAGGCAACAGGCTATCCATTGGCTTTCATCGCTGCCAAGCTCGGTTTGGGTTACGGATTGTTTGATTTGAAGAATACGGTAACGAAAGTAACTTCTGCATTCTTTGAACCGGCACTCGACTATATAGTATGTAAGATTCCGCGTTGGGACTTGGGTAAGTTCCATGGTGTGAAGAAGGAAATCGGTTCGTCAATGAAATCGGTAGGCGAAGTGATGTCTATCGGCCGTACATTTGAAGAAGTAATTCAAAAGGGTCTTCGAATGATTGGTCAGGGCATGCACGGATTTATCGAAAATAAGGAAATGTCAGTTCCTGATATTGACAAAGCATTGAAAGAACCGACCGACAAGCGAATCTTCGTTATTGAAACAGCATTCCGTAAAGGATACGATGTTGAAAAAATTCATCAGCTGACTAAAATTGACCGCTGGTTCCTGCAGAAACTGCACAACTTGCTGGAGACTGCTCAGGACTTGGAAGGATATAACAAACTGGAAGATGTACCTCAGGATTTGATGCGTCTTGCAAAAGAGCAGGGATTCTCTGACTTCCAAATTGCCCGTGCCGTTTTGAAGGACGAAATGGGAGTGGGCGAAGATGCCAACCGCATGGTTAGAAACTTGCGTAAGCAATATGGCATTTTGCCGGTTGTGAAGCAAATTGATACCATGGGTGCTGAATATCCGGCACAGACAAATTATCTGTATCTGACATATAACGGCCGTGAACATGACATCTGCTACGAACATGACAACCGTTCGGTGGTTGTGCTTGGTTCTGGCGCTTACCGTATCGGTAGCTCTGTGGAGTTCGACTGGTGTAGTGTAAATGCATTGCTGACGGTCAAGAAAGAGGGTTGGCGTTCTGTAATGATCAACTATAACCCGGAAACAGTTTCAACCGACTACGATATGTGCGACCGCTTGTATTTTGACGAGTTGACATACGAGCGTGTTATGGATATCATCGATTTGGAAACTCCTCACGGAGTAATCCTTTCAACTGGTGGACAAATTCCTAACAACTTGGCAACCCGTTTGGATGCAGACGGAGTGAATATTTTGGGTACATCAGCCAAAAGTATTGACAATGCGGAAGACCGCCACAAATTCTCTTCGATGCTTGATGAATTGGGCATTGACCAACCACGTTGGCGTGAGCTTACTTCAATGACCGATATTTATGAATTCGTCGAAGAAGTAGGATATCCGGTATTGGTTCGTCCGTCGTACGTACTTTCTGGTGCGGCAATGAACGTTTGTTCAAATGACGAGGAACTGGAACGCTTCTTGAAACTTGCTGCCAATGTGTCAAAACAGCATCCAGTTGTTGTAACAGAATTCATTGAACATGCTAAGGAAATTGAAATGGATGCCGTGGCACAAAACGGTGAAATCAAGGTATATGCAATTTCCGAACACATCGAATTTGCCGGTGTTCACTCGGGTGATGCAACTATTCAGTTCCCGCCGCAAAAATTGTATGTCGAAACGGTCCGTCGTATCAAGAAGATTTCCAGCCAGATTGCCAAGGCTTTGAATATCTCCGGTCCGTTTAATATCCAGTATTTGGCTAAGAACAATGACATCAAGGTTATCGAATGTAACTTGCGTGCATCAAGAAGTTTTCCGTTCGTTTCAAAAGTTTTGAAACTTAACTTCATTGATATTGCTACGAAAGTGATGTTGGGTATCCCGGTTGAAAAACCGAACAAGAGCGCGTTCGATTTGGATTATGTCGGAATCAAGGCTTCGCAATTCTCATTCTCTCGTCTGCAAGGAGCAGACCCGGTATTGGGTGTAGACATGTCTTCGACAGGTGAAGTAGGATGTATCGGTAACGACACGTCGGAAGCTATTTTGAAGTCAATGCTTTCTGTCGGCTACAAGATGCCGAAGAAATCCGTGTTGTTGAGCACCGGTTCTGCTAAGCAGAAAGCTGACATGCTGGATGCTGCTGCAACATTGTATGCGAAAGGATACAAACTGTATGCTACAGGCGGAACATATAAATATTTGGTAGACAACAATATCCCTGCAATTCAGGTATATTGGCCAAGCGAAGAAGGACAATATCCTCAGGCATTGGATATGCTTCACAACAAGGAAATTGACCTGGTTGTAAATATTCCGAAAAACTTGACCAGCAAGGAATTGAGCAACGGCTATAAGATCCGTCGTGCTGCAATCGACTTGAATATTCCATTGTTGACGAATGCTCGTCTGGCATCTGCGTTTGTTGATGCAATCAGCCGTTATTCAATGGATGATATTGAAGTAAAATCATGGGATGAATATTAATGGATATGAATAAAAAAATAGCAATATTAGGACTTGCGGCAGTTATGTCGTCATTTGCCGTTAGCGCAAATGAAAAGGAAAATGCAGATACTGCATTTATTTTCACTGATGTAAAGGTAAACCCTACAACATCAGTGAAAGATCAGAACAAATCGGGAACATGCTGGAGTTTTTCCGGCTTGTCATTCCTTGAAGACGAACTTTTGAAGAATGGTAAGGGTGAATACGATTTGTCAGAAATGTTTGTTGTCAGACAATGTTATATTGATAAGGCCATTCAATATATCCGCTATTATGGAAAGTCCAATTTTGGCGAAGGCGGTGGATTGATGGATATCCCTTATGTGTTCGACAAATACGGAATGGTACCGGAAGAAGCCTATGCCGGTTTGGAATATGGTGAAGAAAAGCATGACCACGGTGAATTGGCTGGCGTATTGACTGCTTATTTGCAGGAAATCGCCAAGAATCCGAACAAGAAACTGTCAAAAGCTTGGTTGAACGGTTATATCGGAATTCTTGATGCATATCTTGGAAAGGTTCCGGAATCCTTTGAATATAAAGGCAAGACTTACACACCGAAGACATTTGCAGAATCGCTTGGCTTGAATATGAATGACTATGTTCCATTGACATCATTCACACATCACGATTTCTACAAACCATTTGTGCTTGAAGTGCCAGACAACTGGGGGCACAGCTTGTACTACAATGTTAAAATGGAAGAGTTGAAAGCTGTTGTTGACAACGCTATCGAAAATGGTTATACTGTTCTTTGGGCAGCAGATGTCAGCGAAAAGGGCTTTAAGTGGTACGATGGTGTTGCCTTGATGCCGAAGGTTGACCGTAAGGCGAGCATGGAGGGAACAGAACTTGACCGTTGGGTAAAACTGAAAGATTCTGAAAAAGTTGACAAAATGTATGACTTCAAGGGTCCGGTTGAAGAAATTGTTGTGACTCAGGAAAGCCGTCAGGAAGGTTTTGACAACTATGAAACAACAGATGACCACGGAATGGTTATTGTTGGAACTGCTGTTGACCAAAAAGGCAACAAATATTACAAGGTGAAGAATTCATGGGATTCTGAACAGGTATATAAAGGATATTTCTATGTGTCAGAACCTTATTTCCTCGCCAAGACAATGAGTATCTGGGTAAACAAGAAAGGTGTTCCGTCAGATATTCTTAAGAAATTAAATTTGAAATAATTTATCTGTCATGATAGGAAAGGCGTTTGTCGGAATCGGCAAACGCCTTTTTACATTTGGCAACTTTCTGTAATACTGTATTCAGATGTTAATAAAAATGTCATAATTGTGTATTTTTGAAAGAAGATAGGTGTATTGGCGGAAAATTATGTAACTTTGGCATCGCAAAAACGAAGATGAAATGATTTCCATACAGAATTTATGTATTGAATTTAATAGTGTGGCATTGTTTAAAGATGTCAGTTATGTAATTAATAAAAAAGATAAAATAGCGTTAGTCGGAAAAAACGGAGCTGGAAAATCTACAATGCTGAAGATTATTGCCGGTCTTCAACAGCCTACATCGGGAAGTGTTGCTATTCCGAATGACTTGACTATCGGTTATCTGCCGCAGCAGATGCTGTTGATGGATGAACGTACAGTTTTTGAGGAAGTCAAGACGATTTTTGGTGAACTTGATGTGCTGAAGGCTCAATTGGACAAATTGAATGCCGAACTTGCTGACAGAACTGACTACGAAAGCGAATCTTATTTGAGGCTGATTGACAAAATCACACAGTTGAATGAAACCATTCTTCTAAAGGAAAGCGACAATTATGAGGCAGAGATAGAGAAAACACTGATGGGGCTTGGCTTTGTCAGAACTGACTTTACCCGTAATACATCTGAGTTCAGCGGTGGATGGAGAATGCGTATAGAGTTGGCTAAATTATTGTTGAAACGTCCGGATGTATTGCTGCTGGATGAGCCGACCAACCACTTGGACATCGAATCAATACAATGGCTTGAAACATTTTTAAAGACGAAAGCCAATGCTGTGGTGCTGGTTTCGCACGACCGTGCTTTTATTGACAATGTGACAAATCGAACTATCGAAATTTCCTGTGGGAAAATTTATGACTATCAGGTGAATTATTCAAAATTTGTCACTTTGAGGCAGGAACGCCTGGAACAGCAGATTCGTGCTTATCAGAATCAGCAGAAGCAGATACAGGAAACGGAAGATTTCATTGAACGTTTCCGCTACAAAGCAACAAAGGCCGTGCAGGTTCAGAGCCGAATCAAGCAATTGGAAAAAATAGAAAGAATTGAGGTGGATGAAGTCGACAATTCTCGATTGAACTTAAAATTTCCTCCGGCTCCCCGTTCTGGTGATTATCCGGTCATTTGTGACGGGGTAGAGAAATTTTATGGCGAACATAAAGTTTTCAGCGATGTCACCCTCACTATCAAACGAGGTGAGAAAGTGGCTTTTGTCGGTAAGAACGGTGAAGGTAAGTCTACCTTGGTAAAATGTATTATGGGTGAGATACCGTTTGGTGGTGAATTGAAAATCGGTCATAATGTAAAGATTGGCTATTTTGCTCAAAACCAGGCATCTTTTCTCGATGGTGAAATCACTGTCTTTGATACAATCGATCGTGTGGCTGTCGGTGACATCAGAACGAAGATACGGGATATTTTAGGTGCTTTCATGTTTGGGGGAGAAGCCTCGGAGAAAAAAGTAAAGGTGCTTTCCGGTGGCGAAAAAACACGTCTGGCCATGATTCGTCTGTTGTTGGAACCGGTCAATCTGTTGATTCTTGACGAGCCGACCAACCACTTGGACATGAAAACCAAGGATATTCTGAAACAGGCAATTAAGGATTTCAACGGCACGGTAATTGTCGTGTCCCACGACCGTGATTTCCTGGATGGACTGGTTGAAAAAGTATATGAATTCGGCGGAGGAAAAGTACGTGAGCATCTTGGAGGAATCTACGATTTCCTGCAGGCAAAAAACATGGAAAACCTTCGGGAATTGGAAGCAAAGGCAACACCGCAGAAAGATGTAGCGACAACTGTTTCAGTAGAGTCCTCCGGGCGGTTGTCATATGCTGAAAAGAAAGAGTTTGAAAAACTTGTTCGTAAGGCGGAAAAGAAAGTAAAAGATGCAGAACAGGAGGTGGAACGTTGCGAATCGGAAATTGCCGAGATCGAGCAACAGTTGTCGGCTGGTGCCAATGATCCATCCTTGTTTGAAAAACATGGTGTGTTGCAGTCTGAACTTGAAAAAGCCATGGATGCTTGGGAGCAGGCTACAATGGAGTTGGAAACATTAAAAAACTAATATAAACTTATTTATTATGAAACTAAAAAACGGAATGATGTTTTTGGCGTTGAGTGCATCATTGACGATGTCAGCAGCAACTCCTAAAACAGGAGCAAATCGGGAAAATCTCGATGAATCAGTTTCTCCGCGTGTCGATTTTTATCAATACGCTTGTGGTGGTTGGCAAAAGAACAATCCGCTGGGGGATGAATATTCTCGTTTCGGCTCTTTTGATATGCTGGGCGAGAACAATAAAAAGCAATTGCATGAACTGGTAGAAGGATTGCGTTCTACTAAACACCCGTATGGTTCGGTTGCTCAAAAAATCGGCGACTTGTATGCTATGGGTATGGATAGTGTTCGTTTGAACAAGGAAGGTGCTTCTACAATTCAAGCAGATCTGGCTCGTATTCAGAATGTAAAACCTGAAGAATATTCAGCTCTGCTTTCTTGGTTGCATACTTTCTCTTCTCCATTCTTTGGTGTAGGAGTTTCAAGTGACTTCAAAGATTCTAATACAAACATTCTGTATTGGGCACAAAGTGGCCTTGGTTTGGGCGATCGCGACTATTATTTGCAGGATGACGAGCAGACAGTTGCCATTCGCAATGCCTACAAGGTGTTCATTCAGGACCTCTGCAAGTTGGCAGGTTACAATGCTGCCGATGCAGAACGTGTCATGAAAAATGTCATGAACATTGAAACAGAATTGGCAAAAGTTGCCATGTCAAGAACGGAACAACGTAATCTTGCCGCACAATATAATATCCGCAGCATGGAGCAAATCGATTCAGTTTGCCCGGCTGTCAATTGGGATGTTTATTTGAAGGGTTTGTATTTGGAAGGTGTTGACAAGATGTGTGTAATGCAACCGGCTTCTTTGGCAAAAGTCAATGAACTGTTGTCTACACTGAGCGAACAGGAAGTGAAGGACTATCTGTCATTCCACTTCATCAATGCCGCATCTGATTATTTGAGTGATGATTTCCGCGAAGTGAACTTCAACATGAGCAAGGTTATCACTGGTGCAAAACAAGACCGTCCGAGATGGAAACGTGCGTTGGCTGTTCCTGACGGAATGTTGGGCGAAGCATTGGGCCAATTGTATGTGGAAAAATACTTCCCGGCAGAATCCAAGCAACGTATGATGGAATTGGTCAACAACTTGAAAGAAGCTTTGGGTGAACACATTGCAAGCCTTACATGGATGAGCGATGAAACTAAAGCTCGCGCTCAAGAAAAATTGGCTGCATTTACGGTTAAAATTGGTTATCCAGACAAATGGAAAGATTATTCTTCCGTTGTTATCGATCCTAAAAAGACATATTGGGATAACATCAAGGAAGCTATTTTGTTCCACGTTAAAGACAGCAACGGCAAATATGGCAAACCTGTCGACAAGACAGAATGGGGTATGACTCCACAAACTGTAAACGCATATTACAACCCGACAACAAATGAAATCTGTTTCCCTGCCGGTATTCTTCAAGCACCATTCTTCTCTCCGGATGCATTGGATGCTGACAACTATGGTGCAATCGGTGTTGTTATCGGTCACGAAATGACTCACGGATTTGACGATATGGGACGTCAGTTTGACAAGAACGGTAATATGGAAAACTGGTGGACTGAAAAAGATGCTGAAGAATTCAACAAATTGGCAGACAAGCTTGTAGCTCAATTTGACAGCATCGTCGTTCTTGGTGACCAGCACGCTAACGGTCGTTTGACTTTGGGTGAAAACATCGCTGACCAAGGTGGTTTGCGTGTGGCTTACACTGCATACATGAAAACGAAGGAAGCCAAAGAAAACAAAACTGTAGACGGCTTTACTCCGAGCCAGAGATTCTATCTTTCTTATGCAAACGTATGGGCTGACAATATTCGAGACGCGGAAATCCTTCGCCGTACGAAGATGGATGAACACTCATTGGGCCGTTGGAGAGTAAATGCAACATTGAAGAACATTTCTCCGTTCTATAATGCCTTTGGTATTAAAGCCGGTGATCCGATGTTCCTTGCTCCGGAAAAGAGAGTTATCATCTGGTAATCCGTCTTTTTTACAAGATATTGCAAATGCGCTGTTCCTTATGGGAATGGCGCATTTTGCATATAATGGCGTTATGTCGTATTTTTGTAAAAACAAATCGAAATAATGTCAGACGGAATATTCAGATTTCAGCAGTTTGAAATCAGCCACAAGAATTGTGCAATGAAGATAGGAACCGATGGGGTATTGCTTGGTGCCTGGTGTGATGTGTCAAAAGCTCATCGTATTTTGGACGTGGGATGTGGTAGCGGATTGATTGCCCTGATGGCAGCACAGCGGAATACAGAGGCGAAAATTGATGCTGTTGAAATAGATGACTTGGCGGCGGCTGAAGCGGCTGAAAATTTTGAAAAATCGGCTTGGAAAGAACGGCTTTCGGTTTTTGATGTGGATTTTCTAACTTATACAAGCGACAGCAAGTATGATTTGATTGTTTCAAATCCTCCTTTTTTTAAAACAGATATTGTAGCTCCGGACAAACGGCGTGCTATGGCTCGGCATACAGATTCCTTGCCATTTGAAAGGCTGTTTGAAAAAGTAAAGTCGCTATTGTTACCAGGTGGTGTGTTTGCTTTAATAGCACCTGTAGAAGTAAAAGAGTATATAGAATTTTTGGCAGGGGAGAGCGATTTTTGGATTAAGCGTAGGGTGGCTGTAAAGCCATCCGAAAAGAAAGCTGTAAAACGTTATTTGTGGGAGTTTTCCAATTGTGAATGTACCGTCGACGATAAAGAGCTTTGCATCAGGGAAGAAGGGGAGTTTTCTATGGATTATAAGAATTTGACGGGAAATTTTTACCTTTATATGTGATAAATAGATAAAAATTCCAAAATAAGACACTTGGGTGTTGCCTATTGTAGAATTTGTTATATCTTTGAATATGAGATATTATTGCTTGTTCGGATGTATTTACGTATCTTGAAAGTAATAATGTCTGTCTAATTTGATTAAATAACAAGCATGTTGCGTTTTCTTTGAAATCAGTTAAACTTTTCAGAAAGAAACTGGTCAAATAAAGAAAGGAGGACAAAATGAGAAACTATAAACTGTTTTTGGGCGTTTTGATGTTTTCAATAACCCCAATGTTTGGACAAGGCTATTATGATGACGACATCTATTACGATGCGGAAAAAGCGAAAAAGGAAAGGCAAGAAAAACTTGCAGAACTTCAGGCTGAATATGAATTGGCAAATCCTGAGATGAAGGCTCCCACGTATCAGGTCTACAACAATAATGATGTAGATGTTGATGCCTATAACAGAATGGGGCGTTCATACACTCAGCGGGATTCTTCTGCTGTAGATTCAATCCGACCGGCAAACAGTTCCATGTTTACATATACGGACAGGATTGAGCGTTTCAGCAATCCTGATATTGTGACTGCCTCGGACGATCCGGAATTGATAGAACTCTATTATGCCGATGATGTAAATATTTATGTCGGAACTCCGTCAACAACCGTTTCCTTTGGTTTTTATGACCCTTGGTATTCTTCCTGGTATAGTCCATGGTACGGACCAAGATATTCTTCTTACTGGTATTCTCCGTTTTATACCTATTGGGGTTACGGCTATTGGGATCCTTGGTGCAGTTGGTATGATCCGTTCTGGGGACCGGGCTATTATCATCCGTATCCTTATTATGGCTACCATCATCACTATTATCCAAGTTATGCTTGGAATAGCAACCATCGCTATTCAAGCAACGGACGACGCCCGTTTGGTGGAAATTCCGGCAGTTCAACGGTCTCTGATGGACGACGTCCTGTCAATTCCACAATAAGAAGGAACTCAACAGCTACGGGACGTAGACCGTCATCGACATTCAATAATACGAATAATTACAACCAAAGAACGTATAACGGTTATCGTGGCGGTTCCGTGAATAATAACAATACGCGTGAAAATGATTTTGATTTCAACTATTCACCGTCAAATTCTTATAGAAGAGGTACAACTACAAGTCCTTCATTCTCAAATCCGACAAACCGTGGTAATTCCGGTTCGTTCAGAGGCGGTTCAACTGGTGGCGGACGTGGCTCATTTGGCGGAAGCGGCGGTGGACGTGGTGGAAGACGTTAAATTTTAGAATGATATGAAAACAAAGTATATTTTGATAGCAGCATTGCTGGGATGTTATCCCTTTGCAATGCAGTCGCAGAGTGCTTTTGATGTGTACAGCTTGTCACAGTCAGATTTAAGAGGTTCTGCACGCTTTATGTCAATGGCTGGTGCTTTTGGTGCTTTGGGTGGTGATTTGTCTGTTCTCAATCAGAATCCGGGTGGAATTGGAATCTATCGCAGTTCGGAACTTGGATTGACATTGAACTGGGATATTCAGAACACTTCAATGGGCAATGGCGCGTTCGGAAAAGAAAAGCATAAGAATTTCAATTTCAGCAATCTTGGTTATATTGGTACATTCCGGACCGGCTCCAGCGTTATTCCGAATGTGAATTGGGGTATTAGCTATAACAGAACTGCTTCATTCAATCGGCATTATTCCGGTGGTATCAGCAATCTTCAGGGATCTATGACCAATTATGTCGCCAACCAGACAACCGCCGGCGGATGGAAACCGGAAGAACTTGGTGCAGTACAAAACGGCTATAATCCTTATCAGGAATCCTATTGTCCGTGGATGAGTATTCTTGCCTATAATTCGTATTTGATAAATCCAAGCGGTGACACTTATAAAGGCTTGTTCCAAACCGGAACAACCGGTCGCGGAGAATTGGAGGTTGACGAACGTGGCGGCATAGACGAATATACGCTGAGTTTTGGTGGCAATGCCATGGATATGCTGTACTGGGGTGCAAGCTTAGGTATTGTTGATGTTGACTACCAATTGTATTCCTATTATGGAGAAAGTCTTGATAATGCTCATGTGCCTTATGACGGCGGAAACAAAAGTGGAAACGGAAGCGCTTCGTGGGGTATGGAGAATTACTTCTCAATGAGAGGAAGCGGATTGAACTTCAAGTTGGGAGTTATTTTCAAGCCTATAAATGAATTCAGAGTCGGTTTTGCATTCCACACACCGACATTCTACTCACTGAAATCGGAATATTACGCCAATACATCCTATGCTTTTTCTGCCTATGACGTGGCAAGTTCTATGAATATTGCAGGAAAGGCGACAACAGATGAAGGCTATGTCGGAGAAACATATTTTGACATGAATTCTCCGTGGCGGTTTATTGGTAGTGCTGCTGCCGTTGTTGGAGGTCGCGGAATCATCAGTTTTGATTATGAGCGTGTAACTTATCCAACCATGAGCGTATCTTATGATGGAAAAGAAGATGTTTATGTATCTGATTACATCAAGGATTACTATCGTTCTTCTAATATTTTCCGTTTAGGCGGTGAGTTTAAAGTAACGCCGCAATTTGGTTTAAGATTGGGCTATTCATTGCAGCTTTCTCCGTTTACAGAAGAAATCAGAAATGACAAATTGAATGTGGTGCAGGCCGGTACAACATTGTCGTACACATTGGACGACAACATTCAGTACATAACAGCCGGATTGGGTTATCGCTATAAAGCATTCTATGTTGATATGGCATATTTGTATAAAACAAGAAAAAGCACATTTCATGCATACTCTCCGGAGGTTGAACCTAACGGATATCTGACAGGAGTTTCGCCAACAGCGAAAATTACAGACAACAATCATGAAGTTGTGCTTTCTGTTGGGTTGAAATTTTAATAAAAATATATAGAAACAGAAAAGGGGGTCGAAACTGATCCCCTTTTCTGTTTTATAACGTTTCTCGTTTCTGTTCCGAAAACTTATTTTTCTGCTTTCTTGTCAGATTCTAATTTCTCTTTTTCGAGTTGGAGTATTTCGTTTGTATATCCTCCTCCGAGAGCTTTATAAAGTTTGACAATAGTTTTCAGTTCACTGAGTACAGCATTATTCAATCCAATTTGTGCGTCGAGCAATCCACGCTGAGCATCCAATACGTCCATATAGCTGGTTACACCATTTATATATTGGAGTTGTGCAAGTTCCAGATATTTGTTGGCTGATGCTTCCAGTGTACGCCAAGATGCTGTGATTTCTTTGCTCTTACGTGCTGAAATAATGGCATCGTTTACTTCCTTGAAAGCTTTCAATACGGATTTTTGGTAGGCATAAATTTCCTGCTCGTATTGGGCTTTCGCCACCTTGTGTTTGGCAATGTTGCTACCCATACCAAAAATAGGTTGCAGCAGGTCACCTGCCAGGAACCAATAGGGGCTTTTGATAAGATTTGAAAGCTGGTCACTTTCAAAACCGAGTTTTGCCGTCAGAGTTATTTTCGGGAACATATTGGTAAATGCCACCCCTACTTTTGCATTCATTTCACGCAGTTTCAGTTCTGCCTGACGTACATCCGGACGACGCTCCAAAAGAGTAGAAGGCAAACCGACCGGAAGAATTTCAGGTAGGGTCTGTTCGTTCAATGAAGCTCCACGAGGTATTCCGGTAGGATATTCACCTAAAAGGAGAGCCAAGTCGCTTTCCTTTATTTTTATCTGCTCTTCGAGAGTCGGGATTTTAGTTTCAGTCTTAGCAAGTTCAACCAAAGCCTGATTGTATGCTGTTTCTGAAGTCAAACCTCCTTCAAACCGCAGTTTTGCCAATCGTACACCCTCGCGACGAGCTTCGAGTGTCTTTTCTACAATGTTTAATTCTCGGTCGAGGGCACACAGTTCAAAATAGGCAGAGGCAACCTCTGAAACTAACGTCATCTGCAACGCTTTCTGTGCTTCGACGGACTGTAAGTATGCAGCCAGGTCGGCTTCCTTTGCCCATCGAATGTTACCCCAGAAATCAAGTTCCCATGTAAAACCAAGCTTAGGATCGAATTCATTATCGATATCTTACTTATTACCGCCATAGTTTTCACTTTCGCGTTCAGCATGCAATGACAAGGTTGCAGACGGATACAGTCGGGCATTTGAAATGCGTTTTGCAGCCATCAGTTCTTTGATTTTAGCGGCTGCGATACACATATCCTTATTGTTGTGCAGCGCCTTCTCGATCAATGATTGCAGTACCGTATCCTGATACAATGTGCCCCATCCGATGTCGGCAACAGAAGAACTGTCGCCAACAACTTCAAAGGTCTCGGGTAGATTCAGATCCGGTCGAGTGTATTTTTTGCCAATTTTGCAGGATGTAGCAGACATCGTAACCAAAGCTGCAACGATGATTGGCATAAATGATTTTCCTTTCAATAGAATCTGTTTGAAATTAACTTGTTTCAATTTATAAATCAATACAAAGAAGAACGGAACGATGACGATACCAAATGTGATGGCGAAAAGCATTCCGAAGAATACGCCTGTTCCGATACTGTGGCGGGAAGCAGAACCCGGTCCAGAAGCAAGAACCATCGGCAGCATACCCAAAACGAATGCCAATGATGTCATGAGGATAGGGCGGAAACGCATTTGTGATGCGTGAATTGCCGATTTGATTACATCACAGCCGGCATCGACCTGGACTTTTGCAAATTCAACAATCAAAATGGCATTCTTCGCCGCCAATCCAATCAGTGTTACCAGACCGATTTGGAAATAAATGTCATTTTCCAATCCGCAAGCCCATATACCCATATAAGCACCTAATGCCGCTACAGGCAATGACAACAATACGGCGATTGGAACTATCCAGCTTTCATATTGTGCTGCAAGGAACAGGAATACGAACAGGAATACCAATCCAAGTACAATACCCGTCTGTCCGTCTGCCTTTTTCTCCTGATAGGAGAGACCGCTCCATTCAATACCGATGTTTTCCGGCAAATGTGTTTGGGCAATTTCTTCCATTGCAGCCATTGCTTCACCCGTACTGTATCCATGTGCTGCTACTGCATTGATGGATGCGGTCGAGAACATGTTGAAGCGTTTGATTGTACCCGGACCTGTCGTGTATTTTGTTGTACCCAATGCCGTCAATGGTACCATGGCTCCATTCTGCGCGCGTACATAGAACATGCCGAGATTTTCCTGTGACGCTCTGTAGGAGGCTTCAGCCTGTATATATACACGATAGATTCGGTTAAACATATTAAAGTCGTTTACATAAACAGAACCCAAATATGCCTTCATCGTGTTGAATATGTCGGCCATCGGAATACCGAGGAACTGTGCACGGTCGCGGTCTACATCAATGTATAATTGCGGGATCTCTGACTGGAGGGCAGAAGATACTCCTTGAAGTTCCGGCGCCTGAGACGCATAATGCAGGAATGTGTCGGTTGCTGCAATCAAATCATCCCAGCTGGCATCGCCTTTGGCTTCCAAGTGCATTTCAAGTCCACCGCTTTCACCCAAACCTGGGATAACAGGAGGACGGTTGACATATACTTTCGCTTCCGGATAGTTGTAGAACTCATCGCGGGTATCCTGCATAACAGAAGCTACGTCCATGCCTTTTCCTTCTCTTTCTTCCCACGGTTTCAGAATGACGGTAAGGGTAGAACGGCTTTGTGCAGTACCGACGCGTGGGCTGCTACCGGTCACATTCTGAACGTATGCCACGGCCGGATGATTGTCAAGGAAGGCGATGGCGCGATCCGTCACTTCACGGGTACGTTCAAGAGTAGAACCTTCCGGCAATTCGAGTTCAACCGTGAAATAGCCTTGGTCTTCTTCCGGAATAAAGCTGGTCGGAAGGATGGAATTCAAGACAAAGATAAGTACGATGGAAAGTCCGAATCCGGCCAAAACTCTGCGGGGATTGCGGAAGAACCGGCGCAAAATCTTTGCATATTTCCTGTTGCCGACTGCGAGCCAATAGTTGATTAATCGGAAAACTTTCGCTTTTTTCTTGTGCTCCGGTCGAAGAATCATTGCACACATTGCCGGACTCAAGGTCAAAGCGACAACCATTGACAGCAAAACGGAAACGGCAATCGTAATGGAGAACTGACGATAGAGAAGACCTGTGATGCCTCCCAAGAAACTAACCGGGACGAATACTGCCGCCAAAACCATCGTGGTGGCAACCAATGCGCCCGCAAGTTCATGCATGGCTTTGTGAGTAGCTTCCTTAGGTGGCAGCCCTTCTTCTTTCATAATACGTTCGACGTTTTCAACCACGACAATCGCGTCGTCCACCACAATACCAATGGCAAGTACAAGGCCCAACAACGTCAGCGTGTTCAAAGAGAAGCCCATGATGAGCATAAATCCAAATGTTCCGACCAACGAAATAGGAACGGCGATAATTGGAATTAACGCAGCACGCCAGTTTTGCAGTGAAAAGAATACAACCAAAACGACCAGGAACAACGCTTCAAACAAAGTCTTGTAAACTTCATGAATAGATTGCGAAATGTATTCGGTCATGTCGAACGGGAAGTTGTATTCCAATTCATCCGGAAAACTTTTACTGATTTCCTTCATTGTTGCCTTCACGTTTTCAGCAACTTCCAATGCATTGGCTCCTGGCAGCATATAGATACCAAGAATTGCCGCATTCTTGCCGTTGATACCACTTTCCGTAGAGTAGGAAGAGGCTTCAAGCGAAACACGTGCAACGTCACGCATTCGTATGATTGAACCGTCGGGGTTTGCCCGGATAACGATATCTTCAAATTCTTCTACAGTAGAAAGACGTCCGGATGCCGTAATCGGCAAAGTGATGTCAACATCGATTACCGGTTGCTTTCCTAATTCACCTGCTGCCGATTCGCGGTTCTGGTCTTTCAGTGCATTCTGCAAATCCTTGATTGTCAAACCGAAGTTTGCCAAACGGTCAGGGTAAACCCATATCTGCATACCGTAGTAACGGCTACCGACATTTGAAATACGTCCAACACCCGGAATACGGCGTAATACGTCTTGAACATTAATTGTAGCGAAGTTACTCAAGTAAATTTCGTCAAACTTAGGGTCATCTGACATCAACGTCAGAGTCATGAGCTGACTGGGTGCCTGTTTTTCAACAGAGATACCGTTTTGTACAACTTCTGCTGGCAATCGGCTTTCTGCCAATTTAACACGGTTTTGAATTTCTACAGCTGACATGTCTGGGTCGGCTGAGACATCAAAAGTTACCGTAATAGTCAAACTACCGGAGTTAGTACAGCTACTTTGCATATATATCATACCCGGCGTACCGTTCAATTCCTGCTCGATTGGCGTTGCAACGGCTTGTGATACGGTCAAGGCATTTGCACCTGAATAGGATGCACTGACCTTTACGACAGGCGGCGTAATTTGCGGATACTGTTCTATAGGAAGAAACAGCAGGCCTATTAACCCGACAATGACAATCAATGTTGAAAGCACTATCGAGAATACGGGTCTATCTATAAAAAATCCTGGTTTCATTTATCTTCTTCGTTTTCTTTTATAGCCTCAATGGCTTGTTTGTCATTAGAGTTAATTGGTTTGACCGTAGCACCGGGGAGCAATTTGTGGAAGCCTTCAATCACCACATTTTCATTTAATCCCAAACCTCGTTCAATTACGACATTATTTCCGATTTCAGGACCTGTCTGAACGAAACGTTTTTCTGCAATACTGTCTTTGCGGACAACGAAAATAAAAGCTCCGCCTTTTTCAATAGACAAGGCCTTGCGTGGAACAACTATTGCATTTTCTCTTACGTCAATCAATAGTTTTACACGGGTAAACTGTCCAGGCAAAAGAGTGTTTTTGGGGTTAGGGAGTTCAGCACGCACGCCGAATGTTCCTGTTTCCGGGTCAACAATTGGGTCGGCAAAATCGACAACACCTTTCAACGGATATTCCGTATTGTCGGCAAGTGTGACCGAAATTGTCGGTTGCCATGAACGGTTGGAGTCCGTTTCTCCGAATTTGATATTTCTTCTTTCGGCTCTCAGGTAGTCGAGCGAGGTCATTTTGAAATCAACCAAGACAGTATCGCTTTTTACTACTGCTGCCAATTTGGATTTTGCACCCGGGCCAACCAAGCTACCGATATCAACAGCTCTTTCGCTGATATAGCCTGACATTGGAGAGGTAATCACTGTATAGCTTAATTCCAATTCAGCCTGATCGAGGTCGGCCTTGCTCATTGCAATGTTTGCTTCTGCATTTTCCAATGCTGCAACGGCATTATCCAAGTCTAACTGGCTGGCAGCGTGTTGTTCATACAAAGGCTTCAGACGCTCAACGTCACGTTTGGCTTTCGATGCAAGCGCTTCGTCCTTTTTAAGTTGTGCTTTGGCTTTTTCAACTCGGGCTTTGTATTGAGCCTGATTAATGACGAATAACGGCTCTCCTTTTTTTACATATTTGCCTTCTTCAAAAAGCATTTTCTCCAAATAGCCTTCAACGCGGGCATGGAGCTCTACGAATTGTGCGGCACGGATACGGCCGACATATTCACCATAAATGTGCACGTCTTGCTGCGACGGCTTTTCTACAATTACAACTGGAGGCTGTGGTTTGTCATCAGATTTACAACTCCAGAGCGAGGCAAAAATCATTGTCGCCAATACCGCGCGACAAATAGTAAGTCCTTGTTTAAACATATTCTGAATTTAAAAAATAATCTAATAAAATGCACAATAAAAATTATACCAATTAAATTGTATAGAAGGGGATAGGGTTAATTCGCTGATTTATTTATTGTTGTGATTTCATGCGTTTAAACTGTTATTTTTATTTGTGGACATTTTCCACACATAAGTGTGAATATTGTCCACAAAAGTAGTTGTCAGAGAATAAGGGTATTAAGCCCAGAGGGAAATCAGTCAATGAACCGACGAGACAGCTTGTCGAAGCATTCAATACGACGGTCTCTCAAGAACGGCCACCAACGGCGAACCTGTTCAGAACGGTTTAGATCCAACTCGACAATCTTTTCAGTTTCACAGTCGGTTGGGGCTTCATACAACAGTTCTCCTTGGGGACCTGCAACAAAACTGCTGCCCCAGAACTGAATACCGTTTGTTTGTCCAGAAGGGTCTGTTTCATGTCCGACACGGTTGACAGTAACAACGTGCAGCCCGTTTGCAACAGCATGCCCACGTTGAACCAGCATCCATGCCTGACGCTGACGGAATTGTTCTTCATCAGTATCTGAACTTTCCCAACCGATAGCGGTAGGGTATATCAACAGTTCTGCACCACTCAATGCCATCAGTCTTGCTGCTTCCGGATACCATTGGTCCCAGCAAACAAGCACACCCAACTTGCCGACAGAAGTTTGGATGGGAGTAAATCCCAAATCTCCGGGTGTGAAATAGAATTTTTCATAGTACGCCGGATCATCTGGAATGTGCATTTTGCGATATTTTCCGGCAATGCTGCCATCTTTTTCAAATACGACAGCTGTATTGTGGTATAATCCCGGAGCACGGCGTTCAAAAAGAGAGGTTACCAAAACGACATGCGCTTTTCTGGCAACTTCGCTATAAAAGTCGGTTGTTGCGCCAGGTATTTCTACCGCCAAATCGAAATTGTCGGTCGACTCAACTTGACAGAAATATAGGGAATCGTGCAATTCTTGAAGTACAATCAATTCTGCACCTTCGGCCGCCAAATTGAAAATCTTATTGGCGAGCTTGGTTTGGTTGTCTTCTTTGCAAGATGTGTTAGCCTGTTGAATTATTCCTACTTTTAGTGTCGATTTCATATAAGTTATTGGTTTATAGAATTGATGGGGAATTGCATAGTTACACAGTGAAGGGATCCATGCTGTTTGATAAGAGCATTGCAGTCAACGCCTACAACATCGTAATCGGGGAAGGCTTGTTGAATTAAATCAAGAGCCAGTTGATCTTTCGTCGGCTGATTGTAGACAGGAACAGCAACAAAGCCGTTTCCTATAAGGAAATTTGCGTATGTGGCAGGAATTCGCATGTCGTCTTCGTCGAATACAGCATCAGGTAACGGCAGTTCAATTAGGTTGAAAGCATTGTCTTCAATGGTTGTAAAAGATTGAAGTTGCTGTTTCATAGCCTGAAGAGCTTCATAATGAAGGTCTGTCTTATCATCGGTGCAGACATATAGAATGGTGTCGTTTGGTGCCAGACGTGCCAAGGTGTCGATATGGCTGTCGGTGTCGTCTCCGGCAAGGAAGCCATGGTCAATCCACAACATTTTTTTTGCACCGAACGCTTGCTTTAAATAGGCTTCTATTTCGTCTTTGCTTGATTGGCCGTTACGGTTTTTGGACAGCAGGCATTCGCTGGTTGTCAGAATGAGTCCGTTTCCGTCGCTCTCAATCGAGCCGCCTTCCAACACAAAATTCAAGTGGTTTTTATAGACACCGGAAAACAGCGAATTTTTGTAGAATAGTTCGGATGTCAGCAAGTTGTCGAAATTGGCTGCAAATTTCAATCCCCATCCATTGAACTTAAAATCGTTGATGACAGGGATTCCGTTGTTAAGAGTTGTAATTGCGCAAGTGTCTCTTGCCCAAGTGTCGTTTGTATTGATTTCTTGAAATCGGATATATTTTTGATCCAAATCATGGAGTTGGGATTTTACCTTCTCAATATCAGGTGCAAGGACAATCAGCATTTCTTTGTGCTGAACAATGACCCTCGCAATATTTTTAAAACATTGTTGCACTTCATCGAGAATATATGCCCAATCTGTATTTTCATGCGGCCACGCCATCATGATGGCAGACTGCGGATACCATTCTGCCGGTAAAAAGAAATTGTCGCTCATAAAAACATTTTATGCAAAGTTAGCCATAAAAAGTGAAACTTTATGAGCTTTCCACCATTTTTCCAGGCGGAAAGACTATTCATTGTATTCGGAAAGTGTGTCAAATATCGATTCGTGGTCCTGTATGTAGTCTTGACAATAGTTTCGAAAAGCGTTTCGCTCTTTGTAACCAAACTCCTCACACCAACGTTTGAACTCATTTTTGAGTTCGTCGTCTTCATTGACCATTCTTTTAAATTCACTTTCTGCTATATCTACACTCCCGAATTGTTGCAGTAAGTCATGTATAAGAGTGGATATGTCGTACATCGTTAATTAGATTTGTTCTTCAAATATATAAATAAAATTGGAATTACCGGCACTTATTTGTGTAAAAAGCCTCTTTACCAAATAAAAACAATTATTCTTCTTCAATTGAAGGATTGTCTTTTCGCTTTTTCTGCCAGCGTTCCTTTGCCAGTTTTTGCATGTCGGCAACCATGTCCTTTTCATCCATGATTTCAAGTCCGAGCACAGATTCTATTATGTCTTCCATTGTCAGGATGCCTTGAAAGCCTCCATACTCGTTGATGACAATAGATATCTGTTCTTTCTTTTTCATCATTTTTTCCCAAATATCCTTGATTTTTCGTTTCTCGTCAAACATAAGAATTTCCCGTTTGATGTCTTTCAGGCGAACGTCAAACTTATCTTCAGCCAAACATTCCAATACCGTCTGTTTGAGTATGTATCCGGTAATGAAATCCTTGTTGTCGGCATATACGGGTATTCTGGAAAAACTCTTATATTGATTTTGGGAATAGAATGCCTTGACCGTCAATTCTTCCGAGGCTGTTTCAGCAACAACTCGAGGGGTCATGATATCTTTGGCCGTAACACTCTGCATTTTGATAAGACTTCGCAACATGTTGCTTTCCTCTTTCTGGAAAACACCTTCTTCTTCACCGACGTTGACCATGGCAGAGACTTCTTCGCGACTGATTGTCTTCTCGTCTTTTGAAGAGAACAGCCGTGTAATCCATTCCGAAATCCACACTAAAGGATAAGTAATGAAAATCATTACACGGATAATTTTTGCGGCCACAATGCAAAGCTGTTTCCAGTAGCGGGCGCCGATTGTTTTTGGTATAATTTCCGACAACACAAGAATCAACACGGTCAAAATCGCGGAAATAACGCCAAAATATTCCTCGCCAAAAACTTTGACGGCTTCGGCTCCGACACCGGCTGCACCAATCGTATGGGCTATTGTGTTTAATGACAAAATTGCGGAAATAGGTTTGTCAATGTCAGTTTTCAGGTTTCGCAATAATTTTGCTCCGTTTGCACCTTCTGTTTCTTTTAGATTGATATATGAGATTGGTGTGGACAAAAGTACGGCTTCGAGCACGGAGCACAAAAAAGATAATGAAATGGCTAATGTAAAGTATATTAAAACAAGTGTCATATAAATAATTGTTGGTTATTAAATTAGGGGAATAAATAAGGAAAGTTATGACACTAAATCAGCCAATTGCAAAAATAGGAGTGTATTCCGTCCTTTTTGTTGGCACTGTAAAATGGATTGCAGGACAAATGTCTGACACGGAAATTCCTGCCATTGTATTTTCTCAAGCAAACACTGTAAATAATGGTGCGTTGGTATTTTGTATGATTGTCACAACGGTGACAATGCGAATCGTCTGAATCTTCCATATGACAAAGATATAAATCATGGTTAAAACAACAAAAAAATATGCTGTTTATTTTGCCGCTAAATTGCGGCCCTACGATAAAAATTACTAACTTTGCACTAAACATTAATTTTGTACAATGGGATTTTTTAATTTCTTCTCTAAGGAAAAAAAAGAAACGCTTGATAAAGGTTTGGCAAAAACCAAAGAAGGTATTTTCTCGAAAATAACCCGGGCGGTTGCTGGTAAGTCTAAAATTGATGATGATTTTCTTGACAATTTGGAGGAAATCTTCATTACATCCGATGTCGGAGTAGAAACGACATTGAAAATCATTGACCGCATTCAGAAGCGTGTGGCTCGTGATAAATATGTCACCACTTCGGAACTGAACAACCTGCTTCGAGAGGAAATTATTGATTTGCTTGCGGAAAACAACAATGAAGAGACTGCGGATTTTGTAGTTCCGGAAAACAAGAAGCCGTATGTAATCATGGTTGTTGGTGTCAATGGAGTTGGAAAGACTACGACTATTGGAAAATTGGCATATCAATTCAAGAAAGCCGGAAATAAAGTCGTGCTTGGCGCCGCTGACACGTTTAGGGCCGCAGCCATTGAACAGCTGATGATTTGGGGTGATCGGGTGGGTGTGCCTGTCATCAAACAGCAGATGGGCTCTGACCCTGCGTCGGTTGCTTTTGATACGATAAGTTCTGCTAAGGCATCGAATGCAGATGTGGTAATCATTGATACTGCCGGACGACTTCATAACAAAGTCAGCTTGATGAAAGAGCTGTCGAAGATAAAGAATGTTATGCAAAAGGTTGTTCCAGATGCGCCTCACGAAATCCTTCTTGTTCTTGACGGTTCTACCGGTCAGAATGCTTTTGAACAGGCAAAACAATTCGTTGCTGCAACTGAAGTGAATGAACTTGCCATTACAAAACTCGATGGAACTGCCAAAGGCGGTGTCGTTATTGGAATTAGCGATCAGTTCAAGATTCCGGTAAAATATATCGGTTTGGGCGAAGGTATCGAAGATTTGCAGATATTCCGCAAGAAAGAATTTGTGGAATCTTTGTTTGACAATAATGAGAAATAGGTTTCAAGTTGATGAAGAAACGCATAGATATCATTACTTTAGGCTGTTCTAAAAATCTTGTGGACTCGGAACAGCTGATGAAACGGTTTCAGGATTGTGGCCTGGAAGTGCATCACGATTCCGACAATGTATGTGGCGAAATCGTAGTCATAAATACTTGCGGATTTATTGGGGATGCCAAAGAAGAATCAATCAGCACTATTCTGGAATTTGCGCAAGCCAAAACAGAGGGAAAAATCCGTCAGCTTTATGTGATGGGCTGTTTGTCAGAACGTTATAGAAACGACTTGTTAAAAGAAATTCCAGAAATAGACAAACTTTACGGTAAATTTGATTGGTCAGATTTGATTAAGGATGTGTTGCATTCCAATCCTGCCACATTGCCGTATGAACGTGTGATAACAACGCCTTCACATTATACATACATCAAAATATCAGAAGGCTGTAATCGCTTCTGTGCTTTCTGTGCAATTCCTTTGATCACGGGACGCCATAAATCCCGTCCAATAGATGAAATCCTGTCTGAAGTAAAAATGCTTGTTTCAAGAGGGGTTAAGGAATTCAATGTAATTGCTCAGGATTTGTCGTCGTACGGATTGGATTTGACTGGAAAAATGATGCTTCCGGAATTAATCGACCAGATGGCTCAAATTGAAGGCGTAAAATGGATCCGTCTACATTACGCATATCCGGCTCAATTCCCCTATGAGATTCTGGATGTTATGAATAAGCATGATAATGTCTGCAAATATCTTGATATAGCTTTACAGCATATCAACAACACTGTTCTTTCAAATATGCGGCGTCATATAACTAAAGACGAAACGCTTGAATTGATTAAAACCATTCGAGATAAGGTTCCTGGAATTCACTTGAGAACAACGTTAATGGTTGGCTTCCCGGGTGAAGACGATGCTGCTTTTGAGGAGTTGATGGATTTTGCTCATAGTGTTCGCTTTGACCGTATGGGAGCTTTTGCCTACTGCGAAGAAGAAGACACTTATGCCGCAAAGAATTTTGAAGATTCCATCAGTGAAGATGTGAAAAACCGCAGACTTGACAAACTGATGCATTTGCAGGAAACAATCGCATTGGAACTGAATGAAGCAAAAGTCGGAAAAGAATTCGAGGTGATTGTTGACAGAGAGGACGAAGATTATTATGTCGGGCGTACAGAGTTTGATTCTCCCGAAGTTGACCCGGAAGTGCTAATTAGGAAAACTTCGGCTCTGAAAACAGGTGAATTCTATCGAGTTGTCGTTAAAGAAGCGTTGCCGTTTGAATTAATCGCAGAACTTGCCTAATGAATAATAAAAAATACAAGAACGCCATCAATCAAGCAATCGAGGATGGCGTTCGTTTTTTCTTTTATCGCTTACCGAATACCGACACTTTTTCATTTGGTGCTCAGTTTAATAACACATTTGTTTCGCCGACAGGATTTTGTGTCATGCCTTTTGTCGAATCCGAAAAATCAGTTGCTGTTAAAATTTATGCAGAATATGGCATTGATGAATATATGCAAGGAGGGCACAAATGTGGTAAATCGTTGCAAAATGATTGCTCAGACATTTCCACCAGTTATGAGGATTATATAAAAACGGCAGAACAGACCATTCATTTGTTTGAAACTGGGGTGTTGCAAAAAATGGTGCTATCCCGGATTCTGGTACAGCCTTGCGGACAGAATAGCATTGACTGGGGAGCGGTAGCTATAACACTTACACAGAAATATCCTCAGGCGTTTGTGTTTGCGTTCTATACTCCGGAAACAGGGGCATGGATGGGGGCTTCACCTGAAATATTAGGGAGATACCACGATTCCGTCTTTTCAACGATGGCTCTTGCCGGAACGAAGCCGACAGGAATAGGGGAATGGAGTGAAAAGGAGAAGACTGAACAGGAATACGTAGCTTCCTATATTTCTGAAATTATTGAACGGTGCGGTTTCAAATATAAAATGTCGGGAAAATATACGCGTGGTGCAGGAAATGTAGAACACCTGTGTAATGACTTCCTTGTCGATGTGCCAAGTTTGGCTGATGCCATGTCATTAGTCGGTTTACTGCATCCGACGCCTGCCTTGGCCGGTATTCCTAAAGATAGTGCAATTCGTAGTATTCAGCAGATTGAACAACACTCCAGGAAATACTATGGAGGGTATTTAGGACCGTTTGCAGCTGACGGATTTGATTTCTATGTTAACTTGCGTTCAATGTCATTTTCTTCTGAGAACTATACTCTGTATATTGGCGGCGGATTGACCATTGATTCGGTTCCTGAAAAAGAATGGAACGAAACCCGGCACAAAGCACAGACATTGTTGAATGTCATCAACGATTACACGGATAAAATATAAAAACAATAAAAAGAGACAGGAATTGGCGAACCAGTTCCTGTCTCTTTTTACTATCAGTCAATTTTTTATTCAAATTTTAAATCATCAAAACCTTCCTGATCGAACTCGTCATCGTTGAATTCATCCGAGCCATAGAAGTTTTCATCAAAATCATCAATACCGGATGTACCTACTGCCGATTGGGCAATTCTTGAATCAAATTCAACCATATCAATACTTTGCTTCGGAGCTTTGCCTTCTTTTCTTGTGCAAAGAGGGTCGATCATATTTTTGCCCGGTTCCATTTCCTTCATTTCCATGAAGAAGGAACGGTTGGTCAGATAATCAAAAACGAACATAAGGCGTTGGCCTTCATCTTCAATGAGGTCAGACAAACGGGTATCTTCCATCAGCCAGATATCCTCGTCACTGTCACTTCCCATATCAGTTAAAGTCACTTCCTTTTCTTTTTGCCATTCTTCATCGCAAATGATAAACGATTCCATCTGGTCCTTGGTATAGCCAACGGCATCGAGAATAACATTGCGTAAGCTGTAGAAAGTGTCGTCAGCATCAATGGCAATTTCCAATTTAAAATTGGCAACTTCGTCAGAAATTAATCGAAATTTGTATATCATATTTCTACGTATTAATTCAAATTAATGTAATGCGAAGATAATAATAAATGATTTATTTTGGTAAAAAAGGAGCATAAAAAATGCGGCAAATTTTCAGGATTTGCCGCATTCTTTATTTCTGACAATTATTTTGAAAATGCGTTCCAGCCTTGTGCCTGCAACGACATTTCATTGCCGTCACGGGTTATCATGGCACATCCGAGTTCCGGCTTGGTGATGTGCCCGATAATTCGGATGCTGTCAATTTGCGCGAGCTTCTCGTGTGCGGAAAGAGGAGCAGTGAAAAGCAGCTCATAATCCTCTCCGCCATTAAGAGCGGCAGTTACCAGATTCATGTTGATTTCAGATGCCATTACAGCCGTTTGATAATCAATTGGAATACGTTCTTCGTAAATCCGGCAACCGGCGTTGCTTTGCTTGCAGATGTGGAGCAATTCTGAGGACAAACCGTCAGAAATATCCATCATTGCCGTTGGAACGATACCGGCATCAGCCAATGCCTTGATGACATCTTTGCGAGCCTCGGGTTTCAGTTGGCGTTCAAGAATATATTCTTTACCTCCAAACTCAGGTTGAAAATCTTTCTGTCCGGAAGAGGCTACTTTTTCACGTTCCAATAACTGAAGTCCCATGTAGGCAGCACCTAAATCACCTGACACGCAAATCAAATCCGTGTCTTTGGCACCGTTGCGATAGACAACTTTATCCTTGTCAGCTTCTCCAATACAGGTAATGCTGATCAATAGCCCTGTGACAGATGCTGAAGTGTCACCTCCAACAATGTCCACACCGTAAATCTCAGCAGCCGTTCGGATTCCTTCGTACAATTCTTGAATATGTTCGATGGTAAACCTTTTGGATATACCTAAAGAAACGGTAATCTGTTTCGGTGTACCGTTCATTGCGTAAATATCCGAGAAATTTACGACAGCAGCTTTGTATCCAAGATGCTTTAATGGAACATACGTCAAATCGAAGTGAATGCCTTCCAACAATAAATCGGTTGTTACCAATACCTGCTTATCTGCGTAGTCAAGAACGGCGGCATCATCACCAACGCCTTTAATCGTCGAAGGATTGACCAGCTTGATTTGTTCGGTAAGCTTGTTGATCAGGCCAAATTCACCGAGGGTTGCTATTTCTGTTTGAGTTTCTGACATTCTTTAAATAGTGATTATGCTTTAAATTCATTGATAAGGCCTTTCATGATGGCTGTCATTTTCGGCTGAGCTTCGGCAGCTGCCTTTTGAACTTCCTCATGTGAAACCTTTTCCGGTTCTACACCTTCGAGACCACCCATGTCTGTGATTACAGAAATTGCGAATACTTCCATTCCACTGTGGCGTGCAACAATTACTTCAGGAACTGTACTCATGCCGACAGCATCACCGCCGATACGACGGAAATAACGGTATTCAGCCGGAGTTTCAAAAGTAGGACCTTGTGTGCCGACATATACACCTTGGTGTACTTTAATATTGTTGGCAGCAGCTACTTTAAGGGCATCTGCAATCAAACGGTGAGAATACGGTTCGCTCATATCCGGGAAACGCGGGCCAAGTTCATTGTAATTCTTTCCACGAAGCGGATGTTCCGGGAAGAGATTGATGTGGTCATTAATAATCATGATGTCGCCAATCTTGAATTCCGGATTCATACCACCTGCAGCGTTTGACACAAACAGAGTGTTAATACCCAATGCTTTCATCACTCTTACCGGGAATGTAACCTGTTGCATGGAATATCCTTCATAAAAATGGAAACGTCCCTGCATAGCCATTACACGCTTGTTGCCAAGAGCACCGAAAATCAATTTTCCACTGTGTCCTTCCACTGTTGAAATCGGGAAGTTCGGGATTTCACTGTACTCAATGACATCTGTAATTTCAATATGATTAACCAACTCTCCCAAACCTGTACCAAGAATAATGGCAGTTGTAGGGATGTCGTTTACTTTTGCTTTGATAAAATCAGCAGTTTCTTTAATCTTCTCCAACATAATTGTATTTTTTAGAATTTAAAAATTTCAGTTACTGAATAGTACGGTTGATAGCTTTCATCAGTGCATCGTCAAAGTTCTCCGATTCGTATGAAAGAAATTCGACACTGACAGGCTGATAGAATATATGTTTTTTCAATTCAAAAGGGAAATAAGGGTTGTTTGCAATCCTTACAGCATCCTTTTCAGTTGTCATCAATATTTTATAACGGCCTTTCAATGAACGGAATGTGGAAACAATATCGTCAATATCCGTTCTGGAGAAATAATGATGGTCGGGATAGTGCATCACTCTAATCTGAGCCTGGAATCCTTTCAAATATTTCACCAACGGCCGCGGATTGGCAATTCCTGTTACGGCGAGTATGATATCCTGCGGTGTGAAAATGTCAAGAAAGGGGATATAGGTCGATTCTTCAGGAAAAACAGGCACAAGATTTCCATAACTGAACTTGCTGAAGAACAATCCCTGATAGGGGAATAGGTCCAATTCCTTCTTGAATAGTCGGAACTGCACCGGCTTTACATCCTCCGGACATTTCGTCACAACCACGATTTCCGCACGCGATCTGACGGCCTGAATGTTTTCACGAAGTCTTCCTAACGGCAATAACTTGTCCTTAAACAAAGGACGACTGTATTCTGTCAGGACAATGGACACTTTCGGCTTGACGAAACGATGCTGGAACGCATCATCCAAAAGAATCAGATTGATGTCCGGGTCGATGCGTTGCAGTTCCTGTATTCCAAAAACGCGTTTTTCGCATACGGCAACCCGAATCTTGTTGCCAAATTTTTGATAAATCTGATAAGGTTCGTCACCGATGTCATAAGGGGTGCTTTTCGCAGAAGCCAGTATGAAACCGGATGTTTTGCGCTTGTAGCCCCTGCTCAATACAGCTATCTTGTATTTGTCCTGCAACAATCGGATGATATATTCAGTATGCGGTGTTTTACCGGTTCCGCCAACAGAAATATTGCCTATGCAGACTACAGGAATATCAAATGATACAGAACGCAATATCTTGAAATCAAACAATTTATTGCGTACAAACGTAACAGCCCCATATAAATATGACAATGGGGTAAAAATGGCAGTCCTTATTTTCCGAGCCGTATCTGTCACGTTTCTTAATTAATATATGTTGTTTCCATTCTGCACTGTAGACGGTCGCGATTCAACAATGTACGAACCTCTTCCATATACTCGTACAACATTCCAAACTCTTTCTTCATCTGTGTTTTATATGAAGATTCATACAAAACAGAATAAAGCAGACTCATGAAGTCATCCTCTTGTTTCGGGTAGACTTCCGTTGTGTAATCATTTTGCACATCGGCTGCAGTTGCAACCCATTCAACGGCGGAATCTATATTACCAAACTCATCAATCAATCCAATGCGCAAAGCGTCGGATGCATCCCAAACACGTCCTTCAGCAATAGACTTCAATGAGTCCAATTCCATTTTACGTCCGTCGGCACAACGTTTCGTGAAGAGCTCATAGCCTCTGTTTACGTTAAGCTGCATGGCATTCCGTTGTGTCGGCGTCATCGGTTTATAGACTGTAAAATCCGATTCTTTATTTGTCGTCACCATATCTACAGTCAAACCTAATTTGTCGGTCATCAGACCTTCAAACGATGGAACCATGCCATAGATGCCGATGGAGCCGGTCAAAGTGGTAGGCTCTGCAAAAATACGGTTGGCACCACATGATATGTAATAGCCGCCGGAAGCAGCCAAGTCGCCCATTGAAACGGCAAAAGGCTTGCCTTCTTTCTTAAACATTTCCAAAGCTTCCCAAATTTGTTCGGAAGCATATGCACTACCGCCGGGAGAATTGACACGGAGTACAAGACCTTTTATGTCATCATTCTTTGCCAATTCTAAAATTTCAGGAACGATGTCTGCGGAATTAATGCCTTGAGCCGTTCCCGTAACATTGATTTCGCCACATGCATAAAGTACGGCAATTTTGTTGGCCGACTTGTTTGTTGACGGTTTCAATGTGGTGCAGTACTGCTGTACGCTAATCAACGACAATTCGTCAGAATCGCTAAGTCCGCAAACAGCCTTTAATTTGCCGTCAAACTCATGAGCATAACAAAGACCGTCAATAAAATGTTCATCAACTGTTACTTGCGGATCTTTGAACGTGTCCAGATTATTTGCGAAGTCATCAACAGCGGTCGCAGACAACTGTCGTGATACCGACATTTCTTTTTTCAGATATCCCCAAATGTTGTTGATATAAGTTTGCGTCTGCAATCGGCTGGCATCACTCATGGATGTAAGCATGAACGGTTCAACAGCGCTCTTATATGTTCCTACGCGAATAATCTGCATTTCAACGCCCAGTTTGTCCAACAGTCCTTTGAAGAACATTGTGCCACTGGTAAGGCCATGAATGTCAAGCATTCCTACCGGATTCATGAAAATACTGTCGGCAACGGAAGAAATGTAATAGTCATTTTGGGCAATCATGTCGCCGTAAGCATAAATCCATTTGCCTGAATCCTTTTTGAACTTCACCAATGCATCACGGATTGCCGTTGATGTGGCCAATCCGGATGAAGCGGCATTGCAACGGATGTATATGCCAGAGATTTTTGAATCCGTGGCTGCATTGTCGATTGCTCTAACAATGTCATACAGATTCAACGGCGCTTCTGTATCATTGAGATAATCCTGCCAAGTAATAGAATAGGGTCGTTCCGTGATTGTTCCCTTTAAATTAAGAACCAACACGGAATTGTTGGAAACGGAAGCGATCGTTCCTGTATTAATTGACGAAAATGACAATGACGTAAGCATAATCATGCCACATATGAAAATCACAACGCCAATAATCAAAAAAGCAACCCATGTGCCGACAAATGCGGCCAAAAAAGTTGGCATAAATTTTTTCATAGCAATGATGTATTAGTCAAATTTTTTACGATGGAACACAAAGTTGCGTCCCAAATACTTTTCTCTTACAATAGGGTTCTCGGCCAATTCTTCCGAAGTTCCCTGAAACAGGATTTTCCCCTCAAACAACAAGTATGCCCGATCGGTAATACTCAATGTTTCAGGAGCATTGTGGTCAGTAATCAGAATGCCTATATTCTTTTCCTTCAGTTTATAGACAATATACTGGATATCTTCCACCGCAATAGGGTCGACACCGGCAAAAGGTTCGTCAAGCATGATGAACTTAGGGTTGATAGCAAGACAACGTGCAATTTCCGTACGCCGGCGCTCGCCGCCCGACAACTGGTCACCCAGGTTCTTTCTTACTTTCTGCAAACGGAATTCAGCAATCAGGCTCTCCAATTTCTCTGCCTGGTATTCCTTACTGGTATTGGTCATTTCCAATACTGCACGGATATTATTCTCAACGCTCAGTTTACGAAATACTGACGGTTCCTGCGCCAAATATCCGATACCATTCTGCGCTCTTTTGTATACAGGAAATTTTGTAATATTAAGGTCGTTCAAGTAAATCTGACCTTCATAGGGAGTAATAAGTCCCGTTGTCATGTAGAAAGTAGTCGTTTTTCCTGCACCGTTAGGTCCAAGCAAACCGACAATTTCCCCTTGCGTAACATCAATTGACACATGATTGACAACGGTTCTTTGCCGATATTTTTTTACCAAATTCTCCGTACGCAAAACCATTTTACCGTTTGAATCCTGGCCTTGTGGCTTGGGTTCAGCTGCCGGCTTTTCGGCAATGTCCTGCTTCTCGGATGATTTCGTAAATAAGTTCGTTATGGGTTTGAATATACTCATTTCTATTATTTCTTCGTATTGATTCGCCCTTCGATATATTCCTTCAAAAGTTTAATAGCAACTGTGTTGTTGCCGCCTTGCGGAATAATCAAATCAGCAAATTTTTTAGCTGGCTCGATATATTTGTTGTGCATTGGTTTCAAAACGCGTTCGTATCGTTCTACCACCAATTCCGGGGTGCGTCCTCTTTCGATACAGTCGCGATTGATTACCCTTATCAAACGGTCGTCAGCGTCAGCATCAACAAAAACTTTAATATCCATCATGTCGCGAAGACGTTCGTCGCTAAACACCAGAATGCCTTCCACAAGAACAACATCCCGTGGCTGCATCGGCACCGTTTCCGGTTGGCGGGTACATGTAAGATAGGAATATGTCGGAACTTCAATGCTTTTGCCCGACTTTAAGTCTTGCAATTGCTGAATAAGCAGTTCCCAGTCGAAAGCAGCCGGTTCGTCAAAATTGATTTTTTGCCGTTCTTCCACAGGAATATGGCTTGAATCCTTATAATATGAATCTTGAGGAAGTACACTAACTTCACCAGCTGGCAGTGCTTCCACAATTTTTTTCACTACAGTCGTTTTGCCGGAGCCTGTTCCTCCGGCGATTCCGATTATAATCATAGAATGTTAATTTATAAACTATGTTACAAATATAATATACTTTGGTGAATTGGCTGCCACATTTTGCGTTTTTCTTTTGCTCAACAGCCGTATTCAAGCGCAAAAAGGGGAGATGTTTCCGAAAAGGAATCCCAAACTATAGCTTATATGTCAATTTCAATTGAAAGCTCAATTGCTGACTGGATATATATTGGCAACTGGAGCCGAAATAGATACCTTCGTAATCATAGTATTTATAGCTGTCATATCGGGTGTTTCTATAATACCAGTCAAAACCAAAGCCAAGATAGAGCTTTTCCCACAGGCGATAGTTCATTTGCCCTTCAAGATGATTGAAGTTTCCGGTAGAATAGTCTCCCTGCACATCTACCGGTTTTCCTGCCGGAGTTAAAGACCAGTCAACGGACGAATCCCAACCTTTCCATGTATAGAGCTTGTAGAACTGATTTTTTAACGAAAACAGAAATCTGTCATCCTGCATGGAATAGTTGACACCAAATTTGACGGAGAAACCTGAAGCCCAATTATAATTCCGATTATAAAAACGATAATAGTCACTCAAAATACCGCCTAAAATCACACCGTTGACATGGGTGAATGCCGTAAGACTACCATGATCTGTCAGATTGTAGCGAAACATTGCACCTCCACCGACAGAGGCAGGCGTTCCCAGCTTATAAGGCACAGAGCATGGCTTAAAATCTCCTGACACATAGGTGGTACTGATAGTATCCGAATCAAAGAAATCAAAATGCTGGTATAAACCTAATGACAGATTGGTTTTCGGTGTATTCAACACCTCTTTGGACAAGAGTTTGCCTATAATTTCAATCCGGTTAAGCAATGGCTGTGTCTTCATTAGATTCAAATCCATTTGAAATGTGAAATAGTCGTATGGCCGTTTTGAGGATTCAAAGCAGTCACCATATTCAAAATCCACATGAGCGGTTGCACCTACTTTTGCCAGTGTATTGTCATCATGAAATGTTAGTACGCGGGTACCTACAGAAAAATTGAGATTGTAGTCGGGATTTCCGAAATCGCGTCCGGTGACGGCCTGCCTTTTCCACGCCTGACCGGTGATAATACGAGTGAAACCTCTCATGGGAGAGATGACAAATGCGGCAAACTCACGGCCGAAGCGTTCTCCTCCCGAAGAGCGGTCGTCCAACAACATATCGGATGCCCGATAAAATACCTCTCCCAAGGCGGCACCACCAATAGGCGTCGCTATAATGTCGTTTGTGGAAGGATACTCACATTCCATAAACATCTCCCACATGGCACTACCTCCAATGGCAAACAGTTCTGATTGCCAAAAGTTGAACCCGTTCGAACGCCCGGCATTGAAAAACAAAGAGCCATTATACGGGTGTGCAAACATATTTGTATTCAGATGGTCGTTGTCCCAATCAAAACCATGTTTGAAATTTTCCTTGATGCTTTCCCATGAAATGTAGGCATAATGACCTTTTAATGCGTATCTGTCGAAAGCCCACAATCCGATATTGAAGCCGACTGTTTCACCTGCAGCTCTCCAAAATGACTTTTTTCGTAGAGCTACAGTGTCCGACAATGCCATGTGGCTTGGATTCTGGACAAATAGAGTGTCAGTGGTATGGGCTTGTATGCTTATTATTGACAGGCATAAAACTGCCAGAATAAAGACAATTCGCTTCATAAAAATATAACAAGTGTTGTTAGAAATACAAAATTAAGGCTATATACCCGAATGAAATTTTTAAATATACCAAAAAAGGTTATTTTCTCTAAAAATCCAATTTGCCTATTTTCTTGTTTAAATGATATATTGGTAAGATGAATGTAGCATATATAGGCTGAATTTATTAATTTTGTATCCAAATTTATAAAAACTCACTATGTTTATAACATCCTGTTTGCAAACGTTCGGTGAATATGCTTTGTTTATGCGCCGTGTGTTGACACGCCCCGACAGATTGAAGGAGTCACTGAAGCGTTATGTGTTTGAAATTTCGAAATTGGGTATTGACTCAATCCCATTGGTTATTGTGATATCATTGTTTATTGGTGCGGTAATTGCAATTCAAATGCAGATAAACTTCGAAAACCCGCTGCTGCCACTCTACACAATCGGTTTGGCTACCCGCGATGTTCTGCTGCTTGAATTCTCTTCATCTATTCTCTGTCTGATTTTGGCAGGAAAGGTAGGCTCCAATATCGCATCCGAAATTGGGACTATGCGTGTGACGGAACAGATTGATGCGCTTGAAATCATGGGTGTCAACTCCTGCAATTTCTTGGTGTTGCCGAAAATCATGGCATTGTTGACATTTATTCCTGTGTTGGCAATTTTCAGCATGTGCTCTGGTTTGTTCGGTGGCTATCTTGTAGCTAAGTTCACCAATATCCTGTCTGTATCACAGTACATTTATGGTATACAGTCGTATTTCATTGAATGGTATGTCTGGTATGCCATTATTAAATCATTGTTCTTCTCCTTCATTATAACAAGCGTGGCTTCGTTCTACGGTTATAATGTCAAGGGCGGTGCATTGGAAGTAGGTAAGGCAAGTACAAACTCAGTAGTGGCAAGCAGTATTTTGATTTTGCTGCTTGACGTGTTATTGACAAAAATTCTGTTGCAATGATCGAAGTTAAGAATGTAACGAAATCGTTTGAAGACAAAACGGTTCTGTTTGACATAAGCACAAAATTTCACGAAGGAAAGACAAATTTGATTATAGGCCAGAGCGGTTCCGGTAAAACGGTTTTGGTCAAGAGTATTATCGGTCTTGTTACGCCGGAAAAAGGGGAAATTCTGTATGACGGACGTGACTTGATGAAAATGAACACAGAGAAAAGAAAAACCCTGCGTAAGGAAATTGGCATGCTGTTCCAGGGGTCTGCTTTGTTTGACAGTGAAACGGTTTTGGGCAACGTAATGTTCCCGTTAAAAATGTTCGAACGCATGACTTATGCGGAAATGAGAGACCGTGCAGAATTCTGTCTGGAACGTGTTAATTTGAAAGGCGCAAATGATAAGTATCCGGCTGAAATCAGCGGCGGTATGCAAAAGCGTGTGGCCATTGCCCGTGCCATCGCGTTGAATCCGCGCTATTTGTTCTGCGATGAACCGAACTCTGGTTTGGACCCGAGAACTTCTATTCTTATTGACGAACTGTTGTGGGATATTACTCACGAATACAACATAACGACCATTATCAATACCCACGACATGAACTCAGTATTGGGCATTGGAGAAAATATCGTTTTCATCAATAAAGGACATAATGGTTGGGAAGGAAATAAGGATACTATATTCCATTCTGACAACGAAGCCTTGAACGATTTCGTTTTTGCGACGGACTTGTTCAAGAAAGTGAAACAAGCAGCCCTGATGATTGGAAAATAAAAATATTCACTATCATTAGTGTCCAATAAAAATGGACGAGTTAAAAATTTAATCAAATAGTCCTTC
>UQUV01000015.1 GCA_900544305.1 uncultured Porphyromonadaceae bacterium | reverse complement strand
AGAGCACAACACTTTTAATGTTGGGGTCCTGGGTTCGAGCCCCAGGCGGATCACCAAAGAAAGGTCTTCAGCAATGAAGACCTTTACTTTTTTGTATACGTTTGTTATTGACTCTCTAGTTGTTTGAAAATCTCATCCAATTCGTTTTTATCATGAATAAGTACTTCTCTGTGTTTGTCATCAATATCTTCAACTATTCCAATGCTAGCAAGCTGTTCCATTATTTTGTTTGCTCTATTGTATCCGATGGAAAATGTTCGTTGTAGCAACGCCACTGATGCTTGTCTGTTATTGACAATAAGCTCTGCGCTCCTCCTTAATAGATCGTCGTATAAATCCTTTTGATTTTCTTTTATTAGGAAAAATCTCAGTATACTAGATAGATCTTTTTCTAAGTTTGGATATTCTGTTTCAACAATCTTCTTTGCGATGATAAATGTATGTGTTTCAAGAGAATTGTCATTCTCAATATAATTTAGCTCATTCTCAGTTTTGGTTATATTATGAGTTAATTGATTTATCTCTTGTTGATTCTTTAATGGTGTCTCTGAACTATTTATTTTTTGATAATACCGTAGTAGTAAGAATAATGGGATTAAAAATATAGCCAACAAAATAGAAAAATCGATTAGAGATACTTGTTTTGTTGATATATTGCTTATTTGTGCAATAATACCTGGGAGAAACGTTAAACAGAGTAAGATTATGCAACCTAAAGTAAATCCTTTTTTTAGTTTCTTGCTTAATATATCTTTTTTATGAATGGTATCAAGACGCTTTTTATACTGTGCTAATTCACTTTTTTTGTAACTTTTTGCAATACTCTTTATCATTGATTTCATCTAAATTATCTTGACATTCTTTAAGATTCTCAAGAATTTTACTTAAAAGCAAATTACTATAAAAAGTTTGTAAATTAGTGTCGGTAATTGATGAAATTTTTTCATAAACTTCGTTCATGTTAAAGGCTAATCCTTTATAAAATTTTTGTTCCTCTCTGAGTTCTATTTCCTTAAGTTGGTTTTTTAATATATTTCTTGAAACACTATTGGCTACTTTAATTTGTTGTTGTAATTCACCTATCTTTTCACATTGAGCATAATGTGCAATCAGCATTTGTTTGTTATATGCTGAAATTTTAGTAATAGTATAGGCTTGATAAATGTTTAATAGTCTATCCAATCCCATATATTTCATTTTTTATTTTAACAAAAAGCTATTGTCATTTTTTTCCAAAACTTTCATTTGCTGAATAGCAATCTGATTGAGTTTAATCAATCGTTCTCCTTGAGGAAGTCCTTGGTCAATGAATACAGCATCGAATGCTATATCCTTATGGGCATAAGTGCCTCCATAACGGCCAGCTTTTGCTATAAGTCCTTTAGAATTGGTCTTTTCCACCCATTGCTTTACTGAAAGAATAAACCTGTTCAGCCCGGCTTCATTTTTAATTCCCTCGAATTCGGGGGAATTAAAATGGGGATTATACATTTCTTCCCATATGCCAAGGAATTCGATCGTATTCTTGTTACGCAGCCATTTCTCTATCAGAGCTGATCCGTTGTCAATATTACGCACCATGTCGGTCAGGGAAATGTAGTCCTTGTCGTCGTAAGTGATTATGGTTACTTCCGTATTTTGAACTTGTATTTTAGCCATGGCTTTATCTAAATTATTATCAGTATTTACAAAAATACAATATTCTTTGAAAATCAGTCATAAAAAGAGAAATAGTTTGTCGGTATGTCCAGTTATGTTGCAAAGTGTTTTTGGCTGTATTCGGGAAATTCTGTTATTTTGCAGGGTGAAAATTTTGGTGAAATGGATTTTGAATCTCTTTTGAATGCTCTTAATCGTGGCTTGTGGGTGAGTGCGGCGGCGAAGGACTGCCCGGATGTGGCGGATACGCTTTTGCGCTGTGCCGACATGTGCCACGAAATCAATATGCTTCCTCCTTCCAAATCGGAAAAAAGAAACGAACTTCTGAAATCGCTGTTGGGCAAGACGGGCAATGGACTGACGATTCACAGTCCCTTCCGTTGTGACTTCGGATTCAATATCCGGATTGGCGATAATTTTGTGGGCAATTTCAATCTGTCGATTCTTGACGAGACCGAAGTGACTATCGGCGACAATGTGATGATAGGGCCGAACTGCTCGCTGATTACCATTACACATGCGCTGACGGCTGCACAACGCAACGCCGGAGTGATGGCGGCCCGGCCGATAACTGTCGGCAACAATGTGTGGATTGCCGCCAATGTGGTGGTGTTGCCGGGTGTGGAAATCGGCGAAGGTGCCGTGATTGGTGCCGGAAGTGTTGTGACGAAATCCATTCCGGCAAATATGTTGGCCGTAGGCAATCCCTGCCGCCCGTTGCGTCCCGTGACGGAAGAAGACAGGGTTGAGGTATTTACCTTTTAAAAAATCTCCGGACGTGCCGATGAGTGGCAAGGTCCGGAGAGTGGATGTTTAGTCGTTGCAGCCGCAGGAGCATTTCAGCAGTTCCTGCATTTTGATTTCCTTTACATAGAATTCGGCGAAACGCTTTTTGATTTCGTCGCGCACACGGTGGAATTCCGCATCAATAAATTCCGGAGTGCCGACGGCGTGTGAAGGGTCGTCGAAACCGATGTGCAGGCGTTTTCCTACCTTGCCGGTGAAGGCCGGACAACTTTCGTTGGCTCCGCCGCAAACGGTGATGACATAATCCCATTCCTGGTCGAGATAGGTGTTGACGTGGGTAGGAACGTGACCGCTGATGTCGATGCCTGCTTCCTTCATCACTTCTACGGCTTTCGGATTGACCTGTTGGGCCGGTTCCGTACCACCTGAAAACACTTCGAGCGATGCGTCGAACGACTTGAGAAAGCCGTGTGCCATCTGGCTGCGGCAGCTGTTGCCTGTGCAAAGAATCAAAATTCTCATATTGTCTGTGTTTTAGTTATAATAAGAAGTTGAACAAATATCCCGAAAGGATGATGAACAGGGTGACCGTGCCGAAAAAGATTCCGATAAGGCGCCATTTCATCACTTTTTTCAGTAGTGTGGCCTCGGGAAGTGACAGGCCCACGACTGCCATCATGAATGCAATTGCCATTCCGATAGGGATACCTTTCGCCACAAACACTTCGATGACGGGAACGATACCGGCGGCGTTGGCATACATGGGTACGGCAAGAATCACCGACAAAGGTACGGCAAACCAATTGTCTTTCGACATATATTGCTCAAAAAATCCTTCCGGAACGAATCCGTGCATGAATGCGCCGATGCCGATACCGATAAGAATGTAAATCAGAACGCTACGGACGATACCCCAGGCATTGCGCACGATGCTTGGAAGGCGTTTCCAGAACGACGTGTGCTCTTTTTCCCATGCTTCGGCTTCAGTCGTGGCCTGTGCTTGAATCCGGCGGACCCAGTCGCTGAGTTGGTTTTCCAGTTTCATTCTGCCCAGGACGAAACCGCCGATTACGCCCAGCAGAATACCGCTGACCACATAAATCAGTGTCACTTTCAGTCCGAACGAGCCGAGGAACATGGCTACAGCCACCTCATTTACCAGCGGCGACGTGATGAGGAAGGCGAACGTTACTCCCAAGGGGATACCGCCTTTCACAAAGCCGATGAACAGCGGAATGGACGAACACGAACAGAACGGCGTGACGGCACCGAAAATCGAGGCGAGCAGATATTGCAGCCCGTACATTTTGTGTGTCTGCAAATAGTTGCGCAGGCGTTCAATCGGGAAATAGGCATTGATGATTCCCATCAGCACGCTGATGAAAAACAGCAGGATGAGAATTTTTATCGTGTCGTAGAAGAAAAAGTTGACGGCTGTCCCCAGAGGGCTTGCGCTGTCAAGTCCCATTATGCCGTAGACAAGCCAGTCGGCAAATTGTTGTATCATAGATGCTTGTATTTTTTGTGCCCGTTTATGGTGGGCCGATTGTTGTCAATAAAGGCGGCGGAGGATGATTCCGCCGCTTTTAGAGGGGGACGGATTAGAGTCCCAACATTTTTTTGACATCACTTTCCGAAGGAACCTGTCCCTTCATTTTCACTTCGCCGTCAACGACGATGGCAGGGGTAGTCATGATGTTGTAGTTCATCATTTCCATGATGTCGTCCACTTTTGTGAGAGTAGCGTCGACGTTGTTTTCCTTCACTACTTTTTCCACCACTTGGAAGGTTGTCTTGCATTTGCTGCAACCCGGTCCTAAAACTTTGATTTCCATAATTCCGTTGATATTATTGGTTATAAATACATGATATAGCAATAGTAGAGCCCGATGGCGATGAACAGAATCCCCACGATGAGGTTCAGCCATTTCTGCACATTGCGGACCTTGCCGTAGAAATTTCCCAACTGCTGTGCGCTGAAAGCCAGAATCCAGGCTACTGCAAGCACGGGGAGCGCTGTAGCGATGGCAAAAACGGCGGGAAGCAGGTAGCCGGCAGTCGTGGTGGCTGCCATGGGAATCAGCATGCCGAAGTAGAACACTCCGCTTGTGGGGCAGAAGGCAAGGGCGAAGAGGATGCCTATCAGCAATGCGCCCCAACCGCCTTTCTTTGCCAGTCCTTCTGCATCGCCGTTGAATCCGAATTTAGGCAGGTTCAGCCTGTCGCCTATGAGCATGAAAAGGCCAATCACAAGCAGGAGCGGACCTAAGAGGAGTTCTCCCCATTCGCTCACGGCCTTTTGTATGCCGAACATGCTGGAGCCGCCTTTCAGCACGGCCAACAGAAGAATGCCCAGCAGCGTGTAGGCAAGTGTGCGGCCGAGGGTGTAGAGCAGACCGTTGGCGAAAATCCGCCTTCTGCTTTCAATGTTTTTCCCGATGAAGCCGATAGCCGCAATGTTGGTGGCGAGCGGGCACGGCGAAATGGCCGTGAGCAGTCCGAGCAGGAATGCAGTCAGTGCCGGGGCTGTGCTCTGGTCGAGCAGGTTGTATAGCCAGTCCATATTGTCGGGGTTATTTCAGCAGTTTGTTCAGTTCTTCGGCCAGTCCTTTCTTGAAATTGGCGGGAGCCTTGCGGGCGTTGGCAAATCCGAAGCGGGTGAGGTCGGTCACCTGTTTTTTTCCGTTGCTGTGCTTCACGAGTATCAGCGACGACCATGCCACTTCATATTTGGCGGCTATCTTCTCGTTGGCCGGTTCGGAAAAGTCGATGATGCGGTAGACAATCGTGCCGTTTTTCAGTTCTTTGGCGAAAGCTCTGTCGAGCGTAGCCTTGGTATTCGCTTCAATGGCACGACAGGTAGGGCATCGCTGTTTGCCGTGGAAATAAAGCACTTCTACGGAGTTGCCGACGGTTTGTTTTGTGGCCGTTGACGGCTTGTTTTGCGCGCATGCCGTGAGCGTTGTCAGGCAGATGGCGAGTAAGAGTAAAAGCTGTTTCATTGTTGTAAGTATATTGTTCGTAATTCGTAAAATGACGAACAATTGGATTAAAAAAATATTGCCTCCTCGGACAATATAAACAGTTAGTCCTGTTATTTGTTCGCAAAACTACGAACAAATAACAGGACTACCAAATTTTTTTCAAAAAACATTGCAATGCCGGCATTATTTCAGCATGGCCTGCAAGTCTTTTTTCACGCCGTCTTTAAATGCATCGGGCGAACCGAGTGCGTTGGTAAATCCGAAACCTGTCAGATTTTCAATCTGTTCCGTACCGTTGTGATGTTTGATGAGGAACAGCGACGGGGTGGCAACTTCAAACTTCTTTGCCATTGCTTCGTTTTCCGGCAGGGAGAAGTTGATTACCTGGAACTTGATGGCACCGGTTTTCAGTTCGTTGGCAAACTGCTCGTCGAGCAATTCCTTTGTCAGGCGTTCGATGGCGCGGCAGGTGTTGCAGCGTTTCTCGCCGTGGAAATAAAGCACTTCCACATAGTCCTTTTGTGTCACTGCCGTTGTGTCGGCTACCGGTTCAGTTGTCTGTTCCGTTTTGTTTTCATTGCCTGAGTTCGTGCAGGAGGCGAGCATAGCCAGTGATGCTACGAATAGAAATAAAATCTTTTTCATATAGTTGATATTTTAGGTTATGATAAATTTTCGTGTATGGGTATTGGATTAATTATTGCAGCATCCGCCTGATTTGCAGACGGTTTTTTCGAAAAACAGACCGAACAGTTCTCCGGCTTGCTTCCATGTTTCACGGTTGATGCAGTAGCGCACTTTTGGCGTTTCGACTTCGCCTTGAATCAGTCCGGCTTCCTTCAGCTCTTTCAGGTGCTGCGAAACGGTGGCCTTGGCAATCGGCAGTTCCTCGTGGATGTCACCGAAATAGCAAGTCTGTTGGGAGGCAAGAAACTGGAGAATCGCGATGCGGGCCGGGTGGGCCAACGCTTTAGCGAAGCGCGCCAGTTGTTCCTGATTGTCAGTGTAGTCTTTTTTGATTTCCATTGTCCATAATTTAGTGAACTTACAAAACTATGAACAAGAGGCGGTTTCTCCAAATTTTCCGGCGGTTTTTTTGAGCCGTATGCAAATGATTATTAAAAACGGGCACAAAGTGGCCGTGGGTATTGTGTCGGGCAAAAAAGTTTCCTTAAATTTGGCGGCGAAATAACCAGATAATGAAACAGGTGTTGCTGACCATATTGTTGTTCTCCTTGTCGGTCTTCTTCGGAATGAAGGAGGTGGATACGGACGTCGTATGCGGTCAGGAGAATCTGGTGGAAGTTTCCGGAGGCACTTTGCATGCCACTTCCGACAACGACGGATGCGACGACGGGCGGCATTTCGACCTTCCCGTAGCGTTGCGCAACAGCGATGTGACATTCAGCCGTGAAATTTCCAGCCGTCTTTTGCGTGCGTCAGGACGGTTCAATACGGTGTTTCTTCGTTTATTTTTCTATAAGCCCGAATTCCTTTCAGGGCTGAAAGTTGCTTACACGGGCGAACCGGCATTGCTGGCAAGCCATTTTCAGAAAGTGCCCGGCGACTATTTTGTCATAGCGTTGCGGCGTATAGTCATTTAGCGGAAATTTTTCTTCAGGGCGTATAGTCATGCGCCGTGTTCGACGGACAGCAGTGTGGTGTGCCACATTGATGCAGTCTGCCGTACAACCCTTTCTATTTTAAATTAAACTTTTTATTTACCTTGCCGCCGATGGCGGCGAAAAAACATTTGATTTTATGGAAACAATGGATTTGTCGAAAAATTTCCCTCAAGAATATGTAAATAAGCGCATTGATAAGAAAATGATTTTCCTTTCTGCCGTTTCGTTGGCAGTTGGCTGCTATTTGTTCAGCATGCCCGAGTTTGCACCGGGTTCCAATGTCGATGCGTTTCGTTTTTTTGCAGGATGTTTGTGTGTGATTCTGTCGTTGGTGCTTGTGATGTTCAAGCTTCACTACCGTGCCTATGTTGAGACCGGAAGTGCGGTCAGAAAAAAGAGTGTGCCGTTTCATAGCGATATGTTCAAGGCGTTGCCCCGTTTTCTGCCCGAAGGCGCTTCTGTTCCGAGTTTTGGCGGTGCCAACGACGCTGGAACCGTATCTATGCTTGTCATTTGGTCGAAGGACGGCAAGTTTGCCATGGCTCAGATATTCAGGTATGGGTCGTTTGTTTATGAACCGATGTCTGAGCCCTATTGTCTCAAAGGTGATTCTGCCGAGATATTTCTGCAGGCTTTAAAAGATTATAGATTAATCTGAGGTCTTAATTAATTGTAGCTGTATAAATATGTGCCGGACAGACAGTCCGGATAAAGATTGAGTTTAAGTTTGAAGTGCGAAGGCCGTTTTCGTGAGGAAAATGGCCTTCTTTATTGTCTAACGGTTTGGAAAATGATGCAACGGGCAATTATATGTGGTTTTGCTGATATTGTTTTGGAGAAATACCGACGGCCTCTTTGAAGTATTTTCCGAAAAAGGAAGCGTTAGGGAAATTGAGCATGTAGCAGATTTGCTGTATGGTGTATTTCCGGGTTCGTAAAAGAACTTTCGCTTCCAGAATGACATAGTTGCGAATCCATTCAGTGGCCGGTCGACCGCTGAACGAAACAATACACCTTGACATGTGTTTGGGGGAGAGACAAAGCTGATTGGCATAGAACGTAAGCGACCGTTCCTTTTTATAGTTGTTGTTCAGACATTCCAGAAACATGTTGAAAATCTGTTCCTGTCGGTTGGGTTTCTCTTCCCGTTCCTGCGCTTCCATGTTTTTGGAGATTTGGTGGAACAGTTCAAAAGAAAGCAGCCTGAGGCAGATGGGCAGGAATTTTTCCTTTAATGGAAAAGTGTCGTCGCACAGCTTTTCACGCATCAGTTCATAATATGAATATATTGTAGCGAATGCCTTGTCTTCCAGATGAACAAAAGGCTGTTTTCTCAAGAGTTTCTCGTAGGTCAGCATTTCGGTATATGTAACAGGGTCTAAGCTGTTGTAAAACTCAGTGGAAAATGCTATCATAAACAATTCACATCCGGATTCCAATGATGTGAGCTCCCCGATGGAATTTGCCGGTGCGATTAGTATGTCGTGAGTTTTCATTTGAAATTCTCTCAGGTTTAACCGGAATGTAAGGTTTCCTTTTTTGCAGAACAGCAGAATGGTAAAGTCTGTCCGCATGGGGCTGGACATGGCAAAATCAGGACTGATGTATTCTGTCAGATTAAAATTGTCGGTTATTTTAAAGCAGTTTCTGAAATTGATTGTCCGTTCGTTGTCCGGAATGTCGAATAAATTTATTTCCTGTATTTCATTTGTCGTTTTCATTTTTGTCCTGTCTGTTTCTTCAATTTGTGCAAATGTACCTTTATCGACTATTATTTGTGGGGAAATAATGTTAAAAAAATAAATTGTGTCCGAATTAGGACATTTTGTGGAAAAATTCGAAAATAACTATCCGGGTAAAAAGACTCACCTTTGTGAAAAATTTTTGAATGATGAAAACGTATCGATTAACTATTTATGCAGTACTGCTGTCTGCCGGCTTGTATGGGTGTACATCTTCCGATTCAGTCTCTTTCAGGCGAAATGTGGAAATTGTTTATCCGCAGGGACAAAACAGCATCAGAGAGTATCATTTTCCGGGAGTGGTGCAGGAATCACAGGAAATCAGTCTAGGGTTCAAAACGGCCGGGCAGATTGCGGGAATATATGTGAAAGAGGGTGATTATGTTGCAAAAGGAAAACTGATTGCGGTGCTCGACAAGTCGGACTACCGCTTGGGCGTTGATGCCGCACGGCTGCAATATGAGCAGATGGAACGCGAAGTGGCCCGGTTGAAGCAACTGTTTGAGAGCAAGAGCATTTCCGGCAATGATTACGACAAAGCCGTATCGGGGCTGAAGCAGTTGAAAGTGCAGTTGGAAGCAAAGGAAAACCAATTGTCATATACGGAATTGCGGGCTCCGGTCAGCGGATATGTGCAGAGTGTCAACTTTCACGTTTCGGAAATGGTGGATGCCGGAACGCCGTTTGTTGAGATTCTCGATGTGAGTCGGATGGAAATTGCGGTGGATGTGCCGGTGTCGTTTTATCAGCAGCGGAATCAGCTTTCCGGATTTTCCTGCATTTCCGACTATGGGGGAAACGCGCCGGAAGAACTGACACTGATAAGCATTACGCCTAAAGCCGACAATAATCAGCTATACCGGATGCTGCTTGGATTTAAGGACGCTCCCGATGCTTCGCTGACCGCCGGAATGAATGTAGCGGTGACTGTGGAAGCATCAGTCATGGCCGACAGCGGCATGGTGCGTTTGCCGATGCATGCCGTGTTTGAGGACGGTGGAAAATCGTTTGTATGGATAGTCACTCCCGACACTGTCGTGGAGAAACGCCAGGTGGATGTGTCAGGCATTGACGAAAACGGTTGTGTCAAGATTCGTTCCGGTGTCAAGGTGACGGACCGTGTAGTTCGTAGCGGAGTAAACTGTCTGCAAGAAAAAGAACAGGTGAAAATATTGGATAAACCGTCGGAAACGAATGTAGGAGGACTTATCTGATGAAAATACTGGATTTCTTTATGCGAAGGCCGACGCTCTTCTGGTCGCTTGTTGTCGGCATATTGATTGCGGGTGTTCTGGCATTCGTACAAATGCCGAAACTCGAAGATCCGGCGGTGGCCGTCAAGCAGGCAAGGGTCGTGGTGGTTTATCCGGGGGCCAATGCACATGATGTAGAGTTGGAGGTGGCACAGACAATGGAGGACGCATTGCGCGCCTTGCCCGACGTGAAGTGCGTACGTTCGGAATGTCAGAACGGAACAGGAATCTTTACCGTAGAGTTCAAGATGACTGTTCAGCAGAAGGATTTGGAACAGCATTTTGATCTCCTTCGTCGCAAGGTGAACGATATCAAGGTCAGCCTGCCGCAGGGATGCTATGACCCGATGGTGATTGACGACATGATGGACGTGTACGGCATTTTTTATGCGATAACTGCCGATGGCTACAGCTATCCGGAAATGAAGAAATACGCCGAATATATCCGTCGGGGATTGCTGGATGTCAAAGGCGTAAAGCGTATCAACATAGCAGGCTTGCGCAGCGAGGTCATCAATGTTGTACTTTCGAAGGAGAAACTTTCGCGCAACGGTTTGATTCCTACGCAGATAATGTCGGCTTTGAACAGTGCCGGCGAGAAGGTTTCTGCGGGCGAATATTTCGATGGTCAGGACAAGATTCAACTGCGTGTCGATGAGGTGGTGAAGGATGAAAACGATATCCGCAACCTGCTGATAAAAATGCCTTCGGGCCAATATGTGAAGTTGGGCGATTTGGCGGATGTGCGTCGAGAATTGGCTGAACCGCAGCGTAATGCGTTTTATGTCGACGGGAAACCGGCGGTGGCCGTATGTGTGGCCATGGAGGCCGATGCCATTGTGCCGGATGTGGGAAAAGCCGTTGATGCCCGTCTCGACGGACTGATGAAATCATTGCCGGCAGGATTCGCGGTAGAAAAGATATTTTTCCAGCCCGACAAGGTGGATGAAGCCATCAATTCTTTTATGCTTAACCTGATAGAGTCGGTGGGCATTGTCATTCTGGTGCTTGTCTTTACAATGGGATTCCGTAGCGGTGCGATTATCGGTTTCGGTCTGGTGCTGACTATTGCCGTTTCCTTCCCGATATTACTGATGGGCGGCACAACGCTCCAGCGCATTTCCTTGGGCGCATTTATTGTGGCAATGGGTATGCTTGTCGACAATGCCATTGTGATTATGGACGGCATTCTGATTGACAAAAAGCGTGGATTGCCGCCGGATGTCTATTTGTCGCGTATCGGAAAGAATACTGCCATGCCGCTGTTGGGGGCGACCATCATCGCCGCTTCTACGTTCTTGTGTGTATTCCTTTCTCCAGACTCGGCAGGTGAGTATGCCCGCGACCTGTTTCTTGTGCTTTGTGTAAGTCTGCTTGCAAGTTGGGTGTTGGCGCTTGTGCAGGTGCCTGTCTGTGCCAAATCGTGGTTGCCCAAACAAGAGAAAACTTCTTCCGCAACGGTGATGAACAGTCCGGTGCACCGGTTTGTGAGAAATGCCATTGCACGCCTGATTGACCACAAGAAAACCACTCTGGCCGTTGCGCTTGCCGCTCTGCTGCTGTCAGTTTGGGGAATGACGAAAGTGAAGAATCTGTTTTTCCCTGATTTTGACTATCGCCAGTTCATTGTGGAATGCTACATGCCCTCGCAGACTGATCCCAATAAAGTTCGCGACGAACTGCTTGACATGGGAGCATTGCTCCGGAAGAATCCGAATATCGAACGGGTGGCTGTCAGTACGGGTAGTGCGCCGGCCTACTACTGTCTTGTCCGGCCTATGACTTCCGGTGGTGACTGCTATGGTGAGTTGATGGTGGATTGTGCCGACTATGAGACCGTGGTCGAGGAAATTCCCAAAATCAGGAAACAATTGCGTGAAGCTTATCCCGACGCATATATCCGAATCCGAAAATATAATTTCTCAGTATCGACATCGCATACAGTCGAAGTGGAATTCCGGGGGCCGGATCCGGCCGTGTTGCGGAATCTGAGCCGTCAGGCGGAAGATATTATGAGGCAGTGTCCGTATGTTGACCCGTATTCTGTGCAGAACAACTGGAAAGCTAAGGGCAAAAATCTTGTGGCTGAATATGTGCAGAGCGACGGACTGCGTGCCGGCATAGCCCGCGGTGATGTCGGAAAGGCATTGCAGGCTGCAACCGACGGACTGGCAATCGGTCTGATTAACGACCGTAATAATCTGGTGCCGGTGAATCTGTTGGTACGGAATGCCGACGGCAGCCGGATTGCCGATTTACGCAATATCCCGGTCTGGAGCATGATGAACGTGCGTGTTGGCGACAGCGACATGCAGAAACTCACAACAGGAGGTTTGAGCGCGGAGGAAATGCAGGACAAAATGTTCCGTTCGGTTCCGCTTGGAGCTGTCACCCGTGACGTGAGATTAGGCTGGGAAGAGGAAGTCGTGATGCGTTACAACGGTCAACGGGCAATTGAAGCCGAGTGCGACCCGAATACGGAACTCTATGAAGCGACTCCGGCAAAGGTGATGGCTTCGATAAAGGATAAAATAGAAAATATCCCGCTGCCCGACGGCTACAGTATGCGTTGGGTTGGAGAGCAGGAGGTTCAGGGCGATGCTATCGGCAACCTGATGAAATATGTGCCGCTGACTATTTTCCTGATTCTCGGCATATTGCTGTTGCTGTTCAACAACTGGAAGCAGGTAATCCTGATTCTGATATGTTTCCCGTTCGTGTTCTGTGGCATTACGCCGGCCTTGCTGATGTCCCGCCAGCCGTTCACGTTCATGGCTATCATTGGCATGCTGGGGCTTATCGGAATGATGGTGAAGAATGCGATTATACTGCTGGATGAAATCAATCGTCTGATACGGGAGGAAAATTATTCGCCTTATAAGGCAGTCGTTGAGGCAACGGTGTCGAGAGTGCGTCCGGTGCTGATGGCATCGCTGACTACGATAGTAGGTATGCTTCCTTTGGTGGTCGACCCGATGTACTGCTCGATGGCGATTACGATTATGGCGGGATTGGCCGTCGGCACGGTGATTACGCTCATTTTGCTTCCGTTGTTTTATACGATGTTGTTTAAAGTTAGAAAAACGAACCAAATTTCCGAAAGAAATGAAAACAGTCTGTAAATATATATTGGGAATGTCGTTGCTGGCATTTCCGGTTGCGGCTCAGGTGCCGGCTGACAGTGTGTTGAACCTCTCGCTTTCCGCCTGTCGGACAATGGCACTGGAAAGCAGTGATGCCGTTAAGACCGCCGACAACAAGTTGAGACAGGCGGAGCTTGACAAGGAGATAGCGTTCACGGCCTATCTGCCGAATTTCAGCGGCTCGGCCGGAGTGCTGTATTTGTTGGAGGAACCCGATATGATGGGGATGAGCATGTCGATGAAGGGCACTTATGTGGCAGGCATCAATCTGGTTCAGCCTCTTTATGCAGGCGGCAAAATTCGGGCAGGCAACAAGTTGGGTACCATCGGGCGCGAATGTGCGGAAGAAAATGCGCGGTTGGAGAGAATGCAGACAATTGCCGATGCCGACAATGCCTACTGGACTTATGTGGCTGTACGCAGAAAGGTGGCCATGCTCGACAGCTATATGCAGCTGATGGATACACTGCTTGCGCAGACCGAACGCTCGGTGTCGGCTGAAATGGTGACCAACGACGACTTGTTGCGCATCAAAGCCAAGCGCAGCGAGATTCTTTATCAGCGTCAGAAGGCTTTCAATGGTTTGGAACTGTGCCGTTTGTCGCTTTGCAATGCGATTGGTGTCGATTTCGGAAGTCGGATTGTACCCACTGATACGGTACTGAAAATACGGATGCCGTCGTCGCTTGACAGCAGCATCGACAATCGTCCGGAGCTGAAACTGCTGCAAAAGAATGTAGAGGTACAGGAACAGCAGATAAAAGTGACGCGAGCCGATTTTCTGCCTTCGCTTGCTTTGAGCGCGGGATATATGTATTTCGGTAATGTCAAGATGAACGGAGCTGCCACTGGACCGAACGGCGAGATGATACCGTTCTCGCAGTCGTTTGATTCCGGATATACATCGGCGATGGCTACTTTGAGTATTCCTATTTTCCATTGGGGTGAGGGTGTGAAGAAAGTGAAGAAAGCCAAACTGGAGCGTGAAAACGCACAACTTGACCTGCATGAGAAATCGCGTCTGATGACAATTGAAGCCGAACAGGCTGTCAGAAATCTTTCCGACAGCTACGGAATGGTAGAAACTTCGCGTCTGGCTCTCGAACAGGCAGAGGCAAGTTTGCGTACGGTCCGTAACCGCTATGATGCCGGTATGGCAACTTTGACGGACTTGCTCGACGCTCAGTCGCAATGGCAGCAGAATTTGAGTAACAGTATCGAAGCGCAGACTCAGTTCAAGATAAACGAAACGGAGTATTTGCGTGTGACGGGAAAACTCGATTTGTAGGGATTTGCCTAAATGAAAAAGCCGGAGATGCCGTGATTGCGGTATTCTCCGGCTTTTTGCGTTTTCAGTCGTGGCCTTTACAGGATTGTTACCGCTTCTTAATAATTTCTTAATATCGTGGCGGTAGTTTTGCGGCGGAAAAAATAGGAAAAGCAGATTATGCAAAAAGAATTCAAGACAATCGTTTTGTCGGACATCCATTTGGGTTCAAAATGGTCGAAAACGAAAGAAGTGAACCGATTTCTGAAAAAACACAGTTGTGAAACGTTAATCCTGTGCGGCGACATTATCGACGGATGGGCGATATTGCGGGGGCAGGGCCTGAAGTGGAAACGCCGGCACACGAATTTTATCAAAACATTGCTTGATTTGTCGCACGACACGGAAATCATTTATGTGCGAGGCAATCATGATGGATTTCTGGATAGAATTGTACCAATTAAATTTTTTAATATATCCATCGTAAAGGATTTCATATATACAAGTTTCGGAAAAAGATATTATGTGTTGCATGGTGATGTGTTCGACAAAGTGACCAGTTCCTACAGCTGGCTGGCGAAGATAGGCGACGTGTGCTATTCCTTGCTTCTGTGGATAAACAAGACCTATAATGCCCGCCGCATCAAGAAGGGTTTGCCCTATTATTCGATAGCCCGTCAGGTGAAGCACCGCGTGAAGGCTTCCGTTTCCTATATCAGTGATTTTGAGAGCCATTTGGTCCAGGTCGGCAAGAAATACAATTGTGACGGAGTGATTTGCGGTCATATCCATCATCCGGAAATACGCATGGACAATGATTTTGAATATCTTAATTCCGGTGACTGGATAGAGTCGCTGTCGGCGCTGGTGCAGACTCACGAAGGGGAGTGGAAGTTGTATTTATATGAAAAACAGGAACTGGCATGAGATTTTTGTTTGTTGTTCAGGGAGAGGGCAGAGGCCATTTGACACAGGCCATTTCGTTGGGTGAAATGCTTCGTCGCCACGGGCATGAGGTGGTGGAGGTGCTGATTGGAAAGTGTTCCAACCGCGAGTTGCCTGCTTCGTTTGTCGGGAAAATGCCGGCAGAGGTAAAGGTGTTTCATTCTCCGGCCATTGATTACGGCAAAAACGGGAAAAAAGGGAAAATATTGAAAACCGTGGTTGCCAACACGACTCCCAAAAAACTGGCGAAATGGCGGAAAAGCATTTCGTTTCTGTTGAAACGTATCGACAAGACGAAGCCCGATGTCATTGTGAATTTCTATGAAATGCTGATGGGTGCAGCAAATTTCTTTCATCGCATTGATGTGCCGATGGTCTGCCTCGGACATCAGTTTCTTGTCGGGCATCCCGATTTCGGACATTCCGTAGTGTCGGAGCACGGACAGTTTGCCTTACGGCTCAGCAATCAGATTTGCTCCTACAGTTCGTCGTTGACTTTGGCGTTGTCGTTCTATCCCTTGCCCGAATTCAGGCGCGACCGTCTTGTCGTCGTTCCTCCATTATTGCGGAGCGAGCTGTTCGGTTTGACGCCGAGCGACGAGAACTTCATATTGGGCTATATGCTTAATGCCGGATATATGGAAGAGGTGGAGGAATGGCATGCCGGAAATCCACGGCAGAAGCTGCATTTTTTCTGGGACCGGAAAAACTGTAAAGAGGTGGAAAAGGTGGACGAAACGCTGACACTTCACCGCATCAGCGACAGCGAGTTTCTTTCCTACATGAGCCGTTGTTCGGGCTATATCACGACAGCCGGATTCGAGTCCATTTGCGAGGCTATGTATTTGGGCAAGCCCGTCATGCTGATACCTGCCCATCTTGAACAGCAAATCAATGCTGCCGATGCACACGGTATCGGTGCGGGAATTGTAGCGAAAAGTTTCGACATTTCCCGGTTGGTTGACTTTATTTCGGAATATGATGCAGAAACCGAGCGGTTTCGCGCTTGGGTAAATTCAGCCGAACAGCGGATTGTTGCGCTGTTGGAATCCGTTTCTTGAGTATTTCTTAACGACGGACGATTTCCGGTTTCAGTCCGCTGCGGGCAATCAGTGCTTCCACATCCTGTTCTGTTCCGTTGAACGGGCCGGATTTTTCCAGCTTGAATGATGACATGGCAGCTGCAAAGCAGCCGGAGTCCTCAATGGATGCTCCCAGGCTTCGTTTGTAAAGATAGCCGGTGACGTAGGTGTCGCCGCAGCCGGTGGCATCGACAATGCTTTTCGGCAGATAGGCAGGAATGTTGTAGAACGTGTTGTCCTTATAGATGACGGAACCGTAGCTTCCGAGTGTGATGAGCACTTCCTTTACACCCCAGTCGCAGAGCTGAAGAGCTGCCTTTTCCACATCGGAATAGCCGGTGAGCGATTCAATTTCGAATTCGTTCACTTTCAGAATATCGACATATTGCAGATAGTCGAGTTTGTTTTTCCAGTCGATGGCGTAGACTTTTTCACCTCTGACTTCTCTCAGATATCCCTGTGCATCAACCGAGAGAATGCCTTTTTTAGAAAGCAGGCGGAATACCTCGATGTCGAAATCGTCGGCAAGAAGGCTGCCGAGGTGGAAGATGTCGGCTTCGATGTCCTGCAGTTTTTCCGCTTCAAACGGGTCGGCTTTGGCCAAAACCCGCTGGGTGCGGTTGTCCTGATTCTCTCCGTAGCTGTTTTCGAAATATACCGAATAGCGGCTCGGCAGTACCGTTACTTTCGCTCCCCGTTTGCGGATGGCTTCTACGGCGCTCATTTCACTTTCGGCAAGGGCAGTGACCAACTCGAAATTGGCGTCGGGATTGAGGCTGCACATTCCGTGGGCAAAGTAGAAGGATGTTCCGCCCGGCATATAGACGGTGGTTTGCGGCGTTACGATTTTGTCGAGGGTAATATGTCCGATACAGCAGATTTTTTTCATAAAAACAGGGATTTCAAAAATGTTTTGAGCGGACAAAGTTACGGATATTATTCGTTTTTGCCGAGGGAAACGGTTTCTCCATGAGAAATAGCCGCGTTAAATAATTTTAAATCATCAATATAGGGATGACGAGGGGGAGGCAGTTCTGCAAATCGCGAAAAATGCGGGAACGGCTTGGGAGTAAGGCCGAGGCCGGGCGGATGATAATTTAAACGGCTGTCGACTAATATCTTTAAAATAAAGTATTGCAGTATAAATAAAATGATTACCTTTGCACAGCAAAGCCGGTTGGCTTTGGTTGCGTCGGCAATGCCGCAGTGTTGCCGTGGCGCCTTTGTTTAACTAATTTTTGTGATTTTGGACGCAGACCCGTATCTTAGTATCTTGAATTTATTGTGTGGCATCACTCCGCAGCTCGGTGAAAATTTGATGACCGTGCATGCGCCTACTTTAGAAAGTGTAATAGCCTTAATTATCGCAGTGATGTCGCTGATGGTTTCAGCCTTTATCTCCGGTTCGGAAACGGCCTTCTTTTCTCTGACGGAAGCTGATATTGAAAGTGTGGACAACGACCAGAAGCAGGAGCGAATCCGCCAACTGCTTGCAAAGCCGGAACGTTTGCTGGCAACGATTCTGATTGCCAATAATCTGGTAAATGTGGCGATTGTCGTGTTGTGTAACTTCGTGATGTCGCAGGTGTTTGAATTCCGTGTGGAATGGCTCGACTTCCTCTTTCAGACAGTTGTATTGACATTTCTTCTTCTCCTTTTCGGTGAAATTCTTCCAAAACTTTATTCCAACAGTCATAATGTGCAGTGGGCAAAGTTTGCGGTTAACGGAATTGTGTTCTTTTCCCGCCTGTTTGGTCCGGCTTCACGCCTGATGGCGATGAGCACATCGGTGGTGAACCGTGTCGTGACGAAGAAAAGCGACAATCTTTCGCTCGACGACCTTTCGCATGCACTTGAAATTACTGATGTGGAGGAGGGTAAGGAAAAGGATATGCTTGAAGGAATCCTGAAATTCGGGGGAAAAACGGTTTCCGACATCATGACTCCCCGCATGGACATTACCGATGTCGATTGGGACAGCTCGTTTTCCGACCTTATGAAACTGATTCAGGAAACCGGATATTCGCGTATTCCCGTATATGTAGAAAACCAGGACAATATAAAAGGTTTTATCTGTGCCAAGGACCTTCTGCCCTATATCAATCGGGCGGACGACAATTTCCGTTGGCAATCGCTGATTCGCAATTCCTTCTTTGTGCCGGAAACACGTATGATTGACGATATTCTGGAGGATTTCCGCAAGAAAAAGACTCACATGGCAATTGTTGTCGACGAGTATGGCGGTACGCAGGGACTTGTGACACTGGAAGATGTGTTGGAAGAAATTGTGGGCGAAATCAACGACGAATATGATGAGGACGAAAAATCCTATACCCGTCTGTCGAACGACACATTCGTGTTTGAGGGAAAAACGCAATTGAACGACTTTTTCCGTATCACGAGACTTGACGAAGATCTGTTTGAGGATGTGGCAGAGGAAGTGGAAACACTTGCCGGAATGCTTCTCAACATCAAGCATGATTTTCCGCACGATAACGAAATATTGGAATATGCCAACTGCCGTTTCCTTGTCATGGGAGTTGAGCGTCATCGTGTTAAGCAAGTGAAAGTGAGAATTTTGGACACAACGCAGGATAAGAAATGAGCAGACGGAAAAGAACGGTGATGATGTGGCGGTGTATGGTCATCTATGTCATTGCCTTACTTGCCATCCTGCTTGTGGCTTGTGTCCGAAAAGAGGGACAGAAGGTGGGAGTGCCGCGCCCGGTGGCATATCCGCGTGTGGAACGCAGCTACGATACGGTGTATTCATGCGTGTATGCTCCGTTGAACATTGAACTGAACCGCAACGCCAAAGTGGAACGTACGGATTCAGCTGCCGATGCGGGCGGTTTTCGTGCCGCTTATCCGCGTTATGGTGCGGAATTGCTATGCGGTTATAACCGCGTGGGCGATGCCAAAAAACTGAAGGAACTGCTGGCATTGCGTCTGGAGCGGGTGGCGTTGGACCTTGGCAATAAAGAGCCGGATGTGTTCCTCCACGATTATCCCGAAGGGGGTAGTGCGACGGTTTTCTACAGTCTGCGCGACTGCTTGACACCGGTGCATTTCATTGCCACTGACAGTGTCGGGTATGTGGTGTCGGGAACCGTGGTGCTCGACCGGATTTCCAATTTCGACTCCATTGCTCCGGTGCTCGATTACCTCAGCTACGATGTGGCGCATTTGGTGAAGAATTTAAATCTTTGACTTAACATAGAACAATGAAAATTAAAACGAGAGTAGTGTCCGAAGGCGTGTCCGTATCTCTTTGTGAGATTGCGTCGCCGATTGAAATTTCAGATGCAGTTATCTATCATGGGCTGCACCATCAGGCTGAAAACGTCCGCTCTGAAAACCGTCGCCATGAAATCATTACAGAGGGTGTGATGATTAAAGAACTTTTTGGAGCGAAGGTAAGCCTTGCACATCGTGAATCGGGCGCTCCCTATTTGGTGGAACAAGGAGAGGAATCGGGTATGAATGTCAGCATTTCCCATTGCGAAGGTCTGGTGGCTGTGGCTCACAGCCGCGACAGGAAAGTGGGAGTTGATGTGGAAGTTGTATCCGAACGTGCCGTGCGTGTGCAGAACCGTGTGCTGTCGGACGACGAAATCCGTTTTGCCGGGTCTTCCACAGTGCTGAATACGCTTGCCTGGACCGCCAAGGAGGCCTTGTTCAAGTTGATTCCCGAATCCGGCGTTGACTTTCGTGCCGACCTTCATATTGACCTCAGTAGCCTTGACAGTGCCGAAAACGAAAAAACGTATGAAGCTACAGCCTATGGCCGCAGTTACCGGATGCTCTCGTGGTTTGAAAACGGACGATGTGTAACCGTTGTAACCGACTGATGATGAAACGTTCCCGAATATTCTTTCTGTTGTCAGCCTGTCTTCTGGCTGTTCTTTCCTTTTCCTGCATTACGGAAGAGGAGAAAGGGGCGTCGTTGGGTGTCGGCGATCGTTTGCCGGAGTTTTCCGTTGTGACGAACGACGGAGCTGTCGTTTCCAATGTCTCGTTGAAAGGGAATGTGTCGGTGATAATGTTTTTTCATACCGGTTGTCCCGACTGTCGGCAGGCGATGCCCGTCGTGCAGCGCGCCTATGAGGAATTTGCTCCGCTCGGAGTCGGGTTTGTATGTATCAGCCGCGAGGAGGGTGCCGATGAGGTGGCTCCTTATTGGGAGCGTTTCGGCTATACGCTTCCCTATTCGGCTCAGTCGGACCGCCATATCTACAGCCTTTTTGCCACTTCCATAGTGCCCCGTATCTATATTTCCGATGCGGAAGGCGTTATCCGCCATGTATATACCGACGACCCTGTGCCGACCTACGACGAACTTTCCGAGAAATTGTCAGCGATGCTCGCAGAGTAGATTTGTGATAATGTCTTTTTTGCGTTAACTTTGCAAATAGGAGGGGGCTGCACTGCTTTTGTGGCAGTTTCCCGACGGTTGTGACAAATCAAAAAAAAGACTGACAAATATATGAAGAAACGTTTTTTGCTGCTTGCGTCGTTGCTGTTGGCTTCGTCGCAGTTTGTGGCGGATGCCTGCACCAGCCTGCTGGTGGGAAAGGACGCTACGGTCGATGGTTCGACCATGATTACCTATAATGCCGATGCGTATGTGCTGTACGGCGAACTCTATCAGTCGCCGGCTGCCGACTATCCGAAAGGGGCGATGCTTGATGTATATGAATGGGATACCCGGAAATATCTGGGAAAAATTCCGCAAGTGCGTCACACTTACGCCACTATCGGCAACATGAACGAGCATCAACTTGCCATTACGGAATCAACTTGGGGAGGCCGTACGGAACTGATGGACACGACAGCGATTATGGACTACGGTTCATTGATATACATCACTCTTCAACGTGCCAAGACTGCCCGCGAAGCCATCAAGGTGATGACGGATTTGGTGGAAAAATACGGTTATTACAGCACTGGCGAATCGTTCTCGATTGCCGACCCGAATGAAGTTTGGGTAATGGAAATGATTTCAAAAGGCATGGAGGAAAAAGGTGCGGTATGGGTAGCCATCCGTATTCCTGACGACTGCATCAGCGGTCATGCCAACCAGGCACGCATCCACCGTATTCCGTTCAATGACAAAGAAAACTGCATGTACTCGAAGGATGTTGTTTCTTTTGCTCGCAAAATGGGCTATTTCAATGGAAAAGATGAGGATTTCAGCTTCTCGAAAGCCTATTCCGTAACCGACTATCTGGCATTGCGCGGTTGTGACGGCCGTGTGTGGTCGTTCTTCAACCGCTATGCCGAGGGCATGGACAAGTATCTTCCTTACATCAAGGCTGAAGGCGGCGAAGTGATGCCGCTGTACGTGAAGCCGAAGCAGAAACTTTCGGTGCGTGACGTGCAAGGTATGCTCCGTGACCATTTCGAAGGCACTGACCTCGACATGACCAAGGACCCGGGTGCAGGATCGTGGAATTCTCCTTACCGCTTTGCTCCGCTGATGTATAAGGTGGACTCTGTGGAATATGCTCACGAACGCCCGATTGCCACACAGCAGACTGGCTTTACACTGGTAGCCCAAATGCGCAACTGGCTGCCGGATGCAGTAGGCGGTATTCTTTGGTTCGGTGTCGATGATTCAGCTATGACCGTTTATAACCCGATTTATTGCTGCACGACGAAGGTGCCGGAATGCTATCGAGTAGGTAACGGAGATTACAATACTTTCTCCTGGACATCGGCTTTCTGGATTAACAACTGGGTAGCCAACCAGACCTATATCCGCTACTCGCAGATGTATCCCGACGTTCAGCGTGTGCAGAACGGGCTGGAAAGCAGCTATACGCAGTCGACAAAAGACATTGAAAAGAAGGCTTTGGAAGTTTACAAGCAGTCGCCTGCAAAGGCCGTGGAAATGTTGACACAATTCAGCGACAGCGTTTCTGAAAATGCCACTGCACGCTATAAGCAACTGGGTGAATATCTGTTGGTGAAGTTTATGGACGGCCGTGTGAAGAAGGTGGACGAAAACGGCAATTTCACGCGTACGGAAACCGGCTATCCGACAAGCCCGACAGCTACCGGCTATTCGGAAGACTTCTACCGCAACATTGTCAAGAGCGAAGGCGACCGACTCAAAGTGAAGGAAGTTGATATTGATGCAATAAAGAACTAAATTGCAGACTGAAATAAACCCAAATCGGTCATTAGACCGCCAAACAAGGTTAGGCTGTCGACAGTGAGCTTTAGTTGGCTCTTTAGTCGCTTTCCGCACTGCTGCCGGCATCTTGCTTCCTGCTTTTTCTCGATGTAGCCCGCTACATCTTCGACAAAGACAGAAATCAATCTGCCTGACAGCAGCACGAAATCCACCATAAAGTCTAATGACCGATTTGGGATAAAGAGCGCGCCCTGAAAGTCGTTTGGCTTTCAGGGCGCGTTGCGTTTGCTATGGCTGTAAGTGCTATAACAGGATAAAGAGGACGGGGAGCGCGATGCCTGCAATCAGCTCGATGCCTCCGCGTCCGATGAGGCCGTATTTGCCTTTTACCATGACCAGTCCTGACACGATGATAATGAACATCGAAGCCAGAAAAATGTCGGAAAAGATGGTCCATGCACGCGACGGATTGTAGTGCAGACGGTTGAGTGCCGACAATACGGGGCGTTTTTTCACCGATTCGTAGTGCACGCTGCGTTGCGCGAGGTCGGCTGTCAGCAGTGATCCGCCTTTGAGAAACACCTTGATTTCATTCTCCTTCGGGAAATAGTGCTTGGCGTAGTTGCCGGTTTCCTCCCATTGCTCAAGAAGGCCGACCACATGGTCCTTCGTTACAGCCGCCTTTTCTGAAGGGAAACTGTCGGGCAGACGGTAGTCGTGGACCGTGATGGAATAATCCGAGTTGAAGTCGCCTTTATGGTTGAGCATAAAACCGGAAAAGACATAAACGAGCAGCACTCCCGAAAAAAAGTAGGACAAGTCGCGGTGAATTGTCCTACTCCATTTTCTCATTGTGGAAGCCCAGGTCATTTGATTTCGTATTTATCGGCCCGAATGCTGTAGAACGAAAGGTAGTTTTTGCCTTCTTTGGCCTGGCGTTCGGCAATCTTGTTGCGGAAACTTTCCATACGTTGCGCGAAACTGTCGGCAGGGTTTTCACCCATCGCCTTGCTGTCGGCGGCGCAGCTTGCTTCACCTTGTTCTCCATGCTTTTCGAGCGTAGCCTGCTTGTATTGTTCCTCCATTTGCAGGATGGCGGCTTCGTCGATACGTTCCTCCACAACGGTACCGGTCACGACAACTACGCTGTTGACGGCATCTTTCGGGAAGCTGCCGATTTTTTCTCCGGCATCCACACGGATAGTGCTGTTGTCATCGCTTCCCATAAGGAAGATTTTCTTGCCGCCATGCTGGCAAATGTGCGTGCATACGCCTTCCACCTGTACGGTCTTGCCGACCAGACTGTCGGTTTTCGCAAGAATGTCGTCTACGCTGCTGACAGCTACTGTGTCGGCGGCAACACTGGTTGAATCGGTTTTTGACGATGAGCCGCAGCTTGTCAAGCCCATCAAGCCTGCTACAGAAAGAAGCAGGGCTGCATAAATTGTTTTTCTCATATTAAAATTATTTTTTGATAAGTAATAGCGGTATAAACAGATAGATGCCCAACACAAGCACCGGCAGCAAAGCCGGATATTTGCGCCTGTTCTGACGTTTTGCCACGAACAGAAACAGGATGGCAAGCAGCAGTCCCAATGGGAGTGCCTTTAGGGAAAATTCGCCGATACGCGGATAAACCCATCCGTCGTTATAGGACGTGAACGACACCTTGAAGGGGAAAATGTATTCCGACAGATTAGTCGTATCGTCGGCGTAGCGGTTCACCATGTCGTCGACGGTTTTATAGGTAGATGCATCGAGCGCATAATAGTGCTCTTCCTCTGTGTCGGCTACTTTTACGGTGTAGTAGAACATGTCGCCGATGATGGTCAGCCCTTGTCGGTATGGATTGTATTCGACGGTTGTTTTATGTACGGAATAGTCCCTGCCGACGATAGCCAGCCGGTTGTCTGCGGTGAACAGATAGGCAAGGGTGTTGCGGTGAGGAAATTCGGTAATCATCAAGGATTCCACTTTGACGGAGTCCGGAAGTGTGATGGCGCGGACATAAGGCTTTCCGCTGATTTGCTTTACATGGAAAAGCGAACCTTTGCTGTCGGTCATCACGTAACCTTCGTCGTAGCCTTTCATTGTAGATGGGTTGCCGTTGATTTTACCGATGGGGAACACGAAGCCTTTGCGCTTCATTACATCCGTAAATTCCCGACTGCGTGCCTCGTTGACTGTGTTGGTTTCCATGTCGATGAATTCCAGTCCGTTGTCGGTTGAGCGGAATGCTTCAGTAGGCTCTTCCAGGTCGACACGCTTGGGCATGGATTCCAACATCATATACAGCTTGGGTGTCGTTTTGTTGACATCCGACGGCGAGAGGCGCATGTTGAAATTATGGTGCTGTATGTTTTCAGCCGTGATGGCTACACCCTTGATGGTATCGGGCATCCGGCTTTCTGAAAGCAGTTGCCGGTAGTAGAACATGGGCAGAATAGAATCAAACTGCGCATCCGTATAGCGGTTGCCTTTTCGGTCGAAGTAAACGATATTTCCTTCATCGTTCACTTTCAGCGAAGCAAAATCGTCGACAATGCAGCTGTAGAGTGTAAAGGGCGTTGACTTCGATTCTGCTGTGCAGATGGCGTAGAGCCAGGGTAGCAGCCATGCCAATAATAGGACGGCGGCTATGTAGAGGTATATTTTTCCAGACAGTTTCATTGGATAGTTATTACAATGTTGATAATCGGTGGTTTAGTCCTGGCATCCTTCCTTAAATCTTACCATGGAGCGCAAAATGAGCAGCAATGCCGCCAGGTCGAAGAGGAAGAGCGGGACAATAAACGAATTGTAGCTTTGCGGCACATCGAGCAGGAAGTGGATGCGCAGCAGTCCGATGCCCGTGAGGATAATCAGGCTTCGCATGCGCCACGACGGCTCGATACACACGGCATAAGTCATCATATAGGCGGCATAGCCGGCTGCATACCACGGGAGGGAGGAGAGCAGGATATGGGCAATGAGTTCAGCCGCCATATATTGTTGGAGGAATACCCACAGGGCTGCTATCTGTGCGACGGTTACGATTGTAAGTGCACCCAGTCCGAACAGCATCATGTAGAGCACCATGCCGGATTGCGGGAAGGGCAGGTGAAGTGTCAGCTTCAGGCGTTTCTGTACCACTTCCGGCACAAACTGTACCACGCCGAGAAGCAGTCCGAATATCATCGGTACATATTGTATGGGCTCAATGAAGATGACATCGCGTGTCAGCAGAATCGCCCACAGGTGGGCCGCTCCCTTGAATTCAATGGCATTTCCGACGCGCAGGATGAGATAGAGCGTGTAGCTCACAAAAACCACCAGCGCAGCCAGCAGATACCATCGTGTCTTTATCCATTCTTTGAAGAAAATAGCTTTTTTCATATCGTCTGTACGTTTACTCTGGTTAGTACTTGCCGGTCAATCCGATGAACACATCTTCAAGACTCATCGTTTCTTCCTTCAATTCGCTGTAGCTTACGCCCGACTCCCGTAGCAGATGTTCGACGAAAGCGCGGTCTTCGAACGAGTAAAGTTCGGCGCTGTCCTTAATAATCGACGGATTGTAAATCTTGTCGGAATGCAGTTCGGGTGCGGCTCCCGTATGACGGTAGCTGTAACGCTTGAAGTTTTTCATCAGTTGGTCAACGGGTTGCTGCACGAGGATGCGGCCGTAGTCCATGATGATGCAGTCGTCCACAAGACGTTCCATGTCCTGAATGATATGCGATGTGAGGAATATGGTTTTGGTTTCCGCTTTGGCATATTCGTGGAGATATTCAATGAAAAGCCGGCGGTAACCGGGGTCCAGTCCGAGCGAAAAGTCGTCGAGCACCAGCAGGTCGGCATTCTGGGCAAGAATCAGCCCGAGTGCCACTTGCGACCGCTGTCCGCACGACATGTTCGCGATTTTCTGGTTGGGAGCCACTTTCAGTTTGTTCATCAGCTCATAATAGGCATCACGGTTCCATTTTGGGTAAAATGCGGAATAATAGCGTTCGATGGACTCGATTGTCATGAAGGCATACTGGATATGTCCCTCCAGCAGAAGAGCGATTCTCGCTCTTGTTGCAGGTGATATGCGTTGGATGTCCTCGCCGAAAATCTCACATTTCCCGGCTCTCGGCTTCAGATAGCCCATCAGGATGTTGATGGTGGTGGTCTTGCCCGTACCGTTTTTTCCCAGCAACCCGAGAATCCGTCCTTTAGGAACATCGAAATTCAAGTCCTCGTAGATTTTTCGTTTGCCGTAGTAGTGCGTAAGGCCCTTACATTCAATTACTTTATCTGTCATTAGTTTTCTATTTATCAGCTATGCAAAAGTATGTAGGCCATAAAAATGCCACAATCGCAATTCCTTGCTATTTTTCTGTAAACAATACCTAAAAAATGCGATTGTCGTGTGATTTTGTACGGTCTAATTTTGCTCTCAAAAATAAATACCGATGAACATACGACTCCGACACCTTATATACGCGCTGTTGCTGACGATGCCCTTTCAGGCGTTGGCTGAATCGGTGCGCGGATATGTGTTGGATGCCACCGACAATGCTCCGCTCCCCTTTGCTGCAGTGTCGGCTGAGTGTGGCGGAACGTTCCGTCAGGGAACGACAACCGACATTGACGGCTTTTTCTGCCTGAACGGACTTCCCGAGGGAAAGTGCCGGTTGAATGTGTCGTTTGTCGGTTATTTGCCCAATAAGACAACCGTTGACTTGAAGGCTGACACACTGCTGTTGCTGAAAATCGTTCCGGATGCAGTCCAGTTGCGGGAAGTGGTGGTGACTGCTTCCGAGAAAAAAGGCATGACAAGCACTTCGGTCATTAACAGCGAAGCCATGCTCCATTTGCAGCCGTCATCGTTTACCGACCTGCTGGCTCTTTTGCCCGGAGGGTCGACCAAGACTCCCGACATGAGTGCCGCCAATACTATCAAATTGCGTGAAGTGGGGATTTCCGATGAAAATTATAATACTTCTTCGTTGGGAGTGAAATTTGTTGTTGACGGAGCCGCATTGAATACGGATGCCAATTTGCAATATCTGCCCGATAGCTATCAGGGAGATCCAGACTATGCGCGCAACCATACGTCAGCCGGTGTAGATATGCGTACGATTTCAACGGACAATATCGAGTCCGTCGAAATCGTCAGGGGGATTCCCTCTGTGAAGTACGGTGACTTGACGAGCGGACTGGTGAAAATAACGCGTAAAAACAGAAAGACTCCTTTTGAGGCGAGAATCAAAGCTGACCAGTTCGGTAAAATCATAGCTGTCGGAAAGGGTATGGAATGGGAGCGTCATTCGCTCAACTTGAATACTGATGCGGGTTTCTCCAGTTCGCGAGTTGACCCGCGCGACCCGTTCAAGACATACCGCAGGATAAACTTCTCTACTCGTATGCGCAAAAATTGGGTATTGAAAAGCAAAGGTTCTCTTGTGTGGAATGTCAACGCCGACTACACAGGCAGTATTGACAATGTGAAATATGACCCCGAGATACAGAAGCAGAAAGATGAGCATTATAAGTCTGCTTACCATAACTTGCAGCTCTACAATAGTCTGAAATGGCTGAACAATGAGAACGACTTTTTGCGAAGTGTTGTCTTTTCCCATACGGCTGGATTGTCAATCGACAGGATAACACAGACAAAATTCGTTTCGCTCGACCGTGATGCCGTTGCACCGGTCTATGATTCGGAAGGGGAGTTTGACGGTGTGTTTCTTCCCTATAAATATCTGGCAAACCAGACGGTGGACGGCAAGCCGTTCTATTCCACACTCCGCCTTGATGCCGAGGGCGAACTGCATACCGGAACGCTGACGCATCGTTTTTCCGGTGGCTTTGAATGGCAGTACAGCAAGAATTTTGGTCGAGGGCTGGTTTATGATGTGACAAGGCCGATTTATGCCGGTACCGCACATCGTCCACGTGCCTATTACGATATACCGGCATCGAGCGTCGTGTCGTTCTATGTGGAGGATTTGATGGAGCTGCCTATTGCCCGTCATAAACTGTCGGCAATGGCCGGTGTCAGAGGCTCGATGATGACAGGCCTTTCGTCTGAATTTTCCATGTACCGTCGTCTGTTTGCCGATCCCCGCATCAATCTGCAATGGGATTTGCCGGAGTGGGGTGGACTTCAGACTTCGGTTTCCGGAGGCGTGGGCTACATGCACAAAATGCCAACAATCGACATCCTCTATCCGGACCGACTGTTTATCGACCTTACTCAACTGAACTATTGGCATCCGAACCCCGACTACAAACGCATCAACCTACAGACATACATCATAGACCGCAACAACTATACAATCTTGCCTGCCCATAATTTCAAGTGGGAAGTGAGGATGAATTTCGAATACAGAAAGCATAGTCTGTCGGTGACATATTTTCAGGAAGACATGACCGACGGTTTCCGCAATGTGGCTATGGTCGGAAGTTTTTCCTATAAAAAATATGATACATCGGGCATTGATGCTTCACAGCTGACGGGACCTCCATCGTTGGAAAATCTTCCTTACGAGCAGACCAGGGTGCTTCGTACCTATGGTGTGATGCAGAACGGGTCGCGTATCTATAAGGAAGGAGTTGAGTTTCAATATTCCTCTCCGCGTTTCCCGGTTGTGGAAACACGTCTGACGGTGAACGGAGCCTGGTTTTATGACATATATGAGAACAGTCGGCCACAGTACCGTTCGGTGAGTGCCGTAATCGGCAATGTGGCGGTGAGCGACCTCTATATCGGTCTGTACGATTACAAGGACAGCTATATCCGCCAGCAGTTTACGTCGAACTTTATTGTTGATACCTATATTGATAGGCTTGGGGTCAATCTGTCGGCAACGGCGGAATGCTATATTGCGGGCCGCTATGAATCGCCTGCCACCGGTGCAAAGCCGATTGCCTATATGGGAACGGACGGTGTGCTTCGCGAATATACGGAAGACGATGCTGCCGATGTCTATAAAAAGCATTTGAATCTTACAAACAACCGGAAGAACGACATCGTAGATAAAAAGCGGTTCTATATGTGTACGAATTTCAAGGCAAGCAAGCGGTTTGGAAAGTTTCTGACACTGGCGTTTTTTGCTGACAGGATTTTGAACTACGCTCCTGATTATGAGGTGAACGGATTCGTTGTGCGGCGTACGTTTTCTCCCTATTTCGGTATGGAATTGAATTTTAAACTATAAATATAAACCATTAAATTAACTTTGTATGAAAAAGAAAATTTTGTATGCCGGGCTGTTGGCGATTTCGTTGGCAGTCGTTACTTCCTGTAGTGAAGAAAAGGGAGAATTGGTGAAAATGTCGGATATGACAGTTTCCTATACAGTCCCAACCAACGTGACTGCAACGGAAATTACCAACGTGACAATTACGATGAAAAACCTTTCGACCGGTCAGTCGAAGGAATATAAGTTCGAAACAGTCTCAGCTCCTGTCACGATTCAGATAGAAGAAGGGCTTTACAATATTGAACTGGAAGGAAATATCAAATATATGCTGAACGGAAAGGAAGTGACTTCGGTTATCCGTGGTAGCAAGGAAAGTGTGAAGGCAGTGGGAGCTGTGAGCATTTCGCTTGAAACCTATTTCCATACGGTGAAGGACGGATTTGTTTTTGCAGAAATCTTCCTTTCGGGAACCCGTACTCCGGAAGGTCAAACATATATGGGAGACAGCTATTTCCGCATTGTCAATAACAGTGACGAGACGCTTTATGCCGACGGACTTTGCCTGTTTGAATCGGACTTTCAGACTGACATGAAGGAAAACTATACGCCCGACATTATGAACCAGGCCATGACAGTGGCTACCGGCTTTATGATTCCCGGCGACGGAACACAGTATCCTGTCAAACCGGGCGAATCGCTTCTTATCTGCGACAACGCTATCAATCACAAAGAAATTAATCCGAATTCGTTCGACCTTACACAGGCAGACTTTGAGTGGTGGGCAGAGTCGAGCAATCCGGATTTTACGGATTCCGACAATCCTGAAGTGACCAACCTTATACCGGTAATGAAGGAGTCGGCTACACTTTGGCAGCCGCATACAAGAGGTGTCAAGGCCTATGCTTTGGCTTATCTTAATGACGGTGTGAACCAGATAACTCCGGAGCAGTTTGCGACAGACTACTATTACGACTATAAATGGTTGTTTGTTTTCGAAGATTTCCAGACAGAAATGGAAGGAAGCGGCTATATGCTGCCTAACAGTTGGGTAATCGATGCCGTCAACCTCAGTCCTGCAACCGGTCCGCAATGGCTTGTGACAGACCCGTCGCTTGACAAAGGCTATGCTTCGGTAAGTGCGATTGACTTCGATGAAAACCGTTTCGGAAAATGTGTGCGCCGGAAAGTGGATGCGGGAACACACAAGCTGGTGGATACAAACGACTCTTCTGCCGATTTTGAAAATATGGTGGAAGCCGACCCGAACCATGTTTTTTAAATAATACTGTTAATCGGCCTGACAGATGTCCTGATGAAGATCTGTCAGGCTTTTTAATTTGTCTATAGAATGAAACAACAGCGTGGACTTATTTGCTTATTCCTGTCTTTGACTGTAGCGGGTCAGTCGATGGCTGAAACACATCTGGATGTTGTCGTTGACCGTCAGTCATTCCGCCATGCCTTGTCTGAACTCGTTTTTGAGAATCCGGCCCATCAGCCGTTGCGATTTGACAGTTCGTTTTCTTCGCTCGCCGTTGGCTGCGAAGGGAAACGGTCGGACAACCAATATCTGATGCAGACGGGTGCCGGAGAACAATTTGCGGAGTTTGAGGCATCGTCTTATGTCAGGTTGGGCGACCACTCTTGCGCATGGGGTGAAGCCCGTTACAGGAACGGACTCCAACTCGATGTGAAATGGAATGAAAATGCGGACTATGAGCGTATTTTTCCCTATGTGACGGCTGATACTCTCGGAGGCAATCTCAATTATGAATCCTATTATTTCAAAGGCGGTTACGGCATTCAACTCAATCGTTTTTCCGTCGGTGCACAGATGGCCTATTCTTCGGCACTCCATTACCGCCAGACAGATCCCCGGCCAAAAAACAATTCCGTGTTTATCAATGCGACGGTTGGCGGTAGCTATAGGATAACGGCCCGTTATTCATTGGGTGTGCATGTCTTTGCCGAACGCTATACGCAAAACCAGTCCATAGCCTTTCTTGACCCGTTGGGCAGTGTGCCGGTCTACCACATGACTGGGTTGGGCATGCATTATGCCCGATTTGCAGGAACTCGGACTGAATCCATCTATAAGGGTCGCAGCTATCGGGGCGGTATTACGTTAAAACGGTTGGGGAATACAGGGTTTGATGTCGGACTACAGGTGGAGAACTATAAAATGCAGAAACAGCTGCCTTCACTCAGCAATGCTCCGATAAACGATGTTGACCAGATGAAATATGAAGCGGTTGCTGCCTGGAAATTGAGCCGTGTGCAACTTGAATTGAACGCTTCGTATGCCGACCGTTCCGGAAGCGAAAGGATATATGACGACGGAACAACGAACTGGCACGAAATAACCTCGACGAAACCCTATAAATATACGGAAAAGAAAGTGATGGCGACAGTTTTGTTTCAGCCGTTTGCGGGATATGGATGGACACTGGAACTAATGCCGTCGGCCGGATATCAGCAAGAGGAAGAAAGCTATTATCCGCTCCGTTCACAAGATTTCGACAGGATTGACTTGCGCCTGGCTGCAGGTCTACGCTATCGCATGGAGCGACACTTGTTTTCGTTTTCTGCTCAAGGAGGATGGCTTCATTGTCTGTCGTCGAGCCGGAAGGTGGAAAATCCTGATTATTTCCCGTATTCTGACGAAATGCTTCGGTGTAATTATGCGAATCTTTCCGCTGACTTGAATACACTGCAACTGCAATTCCAGCACAATACGCTGTTGAAACGTATGCCCGCTTCCGTATATTGGCGGGTGGGCTACTCGCTGATGTCAACTTTCCGCGGATTTACCGGCCACGGCGTAAATCTGTCCGTTGGATTTACGATTTGATTAGCTGAATTTTCTTTTCAAATTGCGGACAAAAAAGCCGATGTGGCGGATGATGGTTGGCAGGGTGCCGTAGTAGTCGCACATGATGTGGTAGCGTTCCTTGAGGGAGGCTTTGTGATTTTTGTCGGTGATGCCGGCTATCAGGTAATCGATAATAGTAGTGCCGGTGTAGGCGCTTGTCTTCATTTTCTTCAGGCAGCGCAGACACCATTCATAGTCGGCGGAGAAACGATATTTGAGGTCATACATTTCTGCCAGTTCCCGTTTTGCGATAAATGCCTGGTGACAGACGAGCATTCCGTGTTTGAAGCAGTCGAACGTGAGGTATTCGGGTGCGGTAAGGTGGCGCATGCCCACAAACTGTCGTTCAGCATCGACGAGCTGTGTCTGTCCGTAGACGATGTCGGGGTAATGGTTGGTGGTTATTGTTTCAGCAATCTGCTTCAGTGTTTCCGGTGCGTGGAACGCATCGCCGGCGTTGAGGAAAATGAGGTATTTTCCTGTGGCTTGACGGATACCCTTGTTCATGGCATCATAGAGTCCGCGGTCGGGTTCCGACGTAATGCGCATGTTGGCGATTCCGCTGTTGCGAGCCAGCTCCACGGTATTGTCTTTCGACTTGCCGTCGACGATAAGATGTTCGTAATCGGTGAATGTCTGGGCTTTGACACTGGCAAGCGTAGCCGGCAGTTCATTGGCGGCATTGAAAGTGATGGTTATGATGCTGAATAAAGGTTGCATGTCCGTTAAAAATTAGCTGTGCAAAATTACGGAAAATTAGTCGTATTTTTTCAGTTTGTTCCCTTGAATCCTTGGTTAATTGTATTTTGTCCAAATAAGAAATTGTATAATGTTGATTATTAGCTGCATATCTCTTTGTGCTGGTTGCTGAATAATGCCGAAAGGTTGGTGGAACAGAAAAAGTATTATCTTTGCGAAACAAATTGCATAACAAACTAATTAAATTCTTATAAAATGGCTTACGTAATCAATGATTCTTGTGTAGCTTGCGGAACTTGCGCACCGTTGTGCCCAGTTGAAGCTATCTCTGAAGGCGATATCTACAAAATCGATGCTGACACTTGCATCAGCTGCGGAACTTGCGCAGAAAACTGCCCGAGCGAAGCTATCCACGAAGCTTAATCTTCGGTGAGTGTAGATAAAGAATAAAAACGGGAACCATGAATTTGGATTCCGTTTTTTTTGTTGTAAATATACGATCAAGGCAGGGTATGTCGGATGGCATATCCTGCTTTTTTTCTATAAAAACAGAAATTTCGCGGCTTTTTTTGAGCTGTTTGTAGAAAGATTCTCAACTTTTGCACAAATGAGCAGATTATTTTAATATCTTTGTGTTTTGTAAATTGAAATCATATTCTGCTTATAATTGAGATGAAAAAGTTATTATTTTCTTTCGTTTTATTGTCAGTATGTGGCAGCGTTTCTGCTGAGCAGATCAGTGTTTCGCAAGCTGCATCGATAGCTGAGAAATATTTGGGAGAAGCGGTGAATGTCGGACAGAACCTTGGTCCTGCTAAAATGAAAGGCTTGCAAATGTCGGCAGAAAGTCCTGAATATTATGTTTTTAATACTGATGGTAAAAAAGGGTTCGTCATTATTTCGGGTGACGACGAGTTGACAGAGTTGGTGGGTTACTCAAATGAGGGCGAGTTCCGTTCGGAAAATGCTCCGGAGAATCTTCGTGCCTGGTTGGACGGTTATGCTGCATTTGTCCGCAGTGTGCGTGACGGGAGTTCAAAACCGATGCGAACTATTGTAAACAATGGAACACTTGTGGTAGGACCGTTGGTGACTACACGGTGGAATCAGAGTGAACCGTATAATTTGCTTTGTCCCTATGATTCGAACTACAAAGTGACTTGTCCTACCGGATGTGCTGCCACTTCCATGGCACAGTTGATAAATTATCATGAATGGCCGGAACAGGGCAAAGGCACAAAAAGTTATTATTCCAGCTATGGCGTCCTTTCGGTCGATTTTTCCAAATCGGTTTACGATTGGGCCAACATGAAGGACCGTTATGAAAGCTATTATGATTCAGACAACAATATCATTAATGAATGGAATGACACGGAAGCTAATGCCGTAGCCAAACTGATGTACGACTGCGGCGTTGCTCTTGAAATGGGCTATGGCCCTGATGCAAGTGGTGCGTATGATACGGATATGCCGTTGGCCTTGTGCGATTATTTTGGTTATCATGCCGATCTGATTACCCGTGACGGTTATACCGAAGAAGAGTTCCTTTCCCGCATTAAGGAGGAACTTGACAATCAACATCCGCTCGTTTTCAATGGTCAGGGGTCGCTTGGAGGGCATTCCTTTATTGTCGATGGTTACGATTCCAATGATTATCTCCATGTCAATTGGGGATGGGGTGGTCTTTCCGATGGATATTTCAATGTCAGCTATATGAATCCTGCAGATTTGGGAACTGGGGGCGGTAGTGGTGGCTTTAATTCGATGCAGAGTATTATTGTAGCTTATCCTGATATAACAGGTAAAGGATCCCATGGTCAGTTTGTTTTGCGTCTCCTTGATTCTTCTACATGGGAAGGTAGCGTGAACTTTTATGAGAAAGTTTTGCAGGATTCCATTTCTAAGGGGGAAAATTTTCGAGTGGAATATTTTGGTATCTCTAATATGGTTAAATTGGATTATAGAGGTGAATTAGCTTTGGGTATTTATAATGAAAGTGGTGAACAGATTGCTGTAACATCGTCAAATAAGGCAATTATTGGAGGATTTGATATTATTAATTATCCAGAAGAGTTAGTGGCAAATGAAGAGTTGGTTACATTAGCTGACGGAAACTATGTGATACGTTTGGTTTCACGCCAACAGGACTATGATAATTGGGTGCGTGTTGCTGCTGATGGTATCAACATTTCCGTTTCGGGAAATGAGATCAAGGTGGTTGAACCTGTTACTCCTACGGCTGTCATCAGCTGTGAGAAATTTGAAACATTGACTGAACAAGTGGATGTGGGTGGTACTGCTGATTTCCAAGTAACTTTGAAAAATGACTCTGGGTATGATTTTATTGGTGAAATGTCACTTTTAGTATACAATGATGACACTAATAAAAAGGTATTCAAGTCGTCGGTAGATGTTTTGGTAGGCAAAAACTCTGAACAGGTTGTGAGTGCCAGCTTACGTTTGCTTAATTCGATGACAGCCGGCCGTTATCGTGTGGAGGTGGAGAATTTCACGGCTTCCAACAATGTGGAATTGGATTTCACCGGAGGCGAAACTGTGGCTTATGTAGAGGTTGTCGACCCGTCGGGTGTGGCTTCTGTCGGTGGCGATAATGTATTTGTTTCGGTGCGCGGCAATGTGATTCACATTGACGGTACGGCCGAAGAGGCAGCCGTGTACGACTTGTCGGGTGTTTGCATTTGCACGACGGCCGACCGTGAAATACCAATGGACGCTTCGGGAGTTTATTTCGTGAAGGTTGCCGGAAAAGTCTGGAAAGTTTTGGTTCGCTGAACTTCTGTTTGGCAATAGGATAATGCCGGATAGTGTCATTTTACGACACTGTCCGGTTTTTTGTTTGTCAGATATTTTGTAAATCGTTGAAATTTATTAAATTTGCGATTAATGGAAACACAAAAATAAAAATTATGAAACGATTTTTTCTATTAGGGACGCTTTTGATTACAGGTTGGAGTCTGCATGCTGCACAGTTGTCAGAGTCGGAGGCTTATCGGATTGCCCAAAAGTACAATCAATCATTGGCGACAACGCTGTGGAAGCAAAAGGCTTCCGGGGTGGCATCGTTTTCTTCCGATGCCGAGTATTATGTGTTTAATGCTGCCAAGAACCAGGGATTTGTCATTGTCTCGGGTGACGACAGCCTGACGGAACTGGTCGGCTATTCCGACAGCGGGACGCTCGACATGGAAAACCTTCCCGATAACCTTTCGTCGTGGCTGGATGCTTATGCCGAGTATGTGAAAGCCGTGCGTCGTTCGGAGGCCAAACCGTTAAAAAACAATCTGATGCCGTCGCTTCCTGTAATTCAGCCGCTGTTGGGCCAGATTATGTGGAATCAGAGTATGCCTTACAATGACATGTGTCCTTATGACAGCGATGCTCAAGAGCGTTGTCCTACGGGATGTGTGGCTACGGCGTTGGCTCAGATTATGAAATATTGGGAATGGCCCGTCAACGGTGTGGGCAGTTATTCCTACAATTCCAGTTATGGGGTGTTGAGCGCCGACTTTACCAAAACTTACGAGTGGGACACGATGCGCGACACTTACACTTCCTATTATGACGAAAATTGGAACATTGTAAATGAATGGACACAGGAAGAAGGTGAGGCCGTTGCCCAACTGATGGCGGATTTGGGTGTGGCTTTGGAAATGAAGTATGCTCCGGGCGGCAGTGGTGCCAATGATGCAATGGTACAGCGTGCGATGCACGACCATTTCCGCTATCAGGTGGAAAATCATCCTCGTTTGTCGATGTCGTCTTCTGAATTTGTTGATTTGCTGGTGACAGAATTGCAGCAGTCACGTCCGGTTTATTTCAGTGGCGGCAGTGCCAGTGGAACAGGTCACGCCTTTGTTGTAGACGGATGCAATTCCGACGGCTATTTCCATGTGAATTGGGGTTGGGGCGGCATGTCGAACGGTTATTTCAATGTGAACTACATGAATCCGAACGAGCAGGGTATTGGCGGGTCAGACGGTGGCTATTTCATGCGCCAGTCGGCTACTACGTTGCAGCCCTATCGTGACGGAGATGTGGCTCCTGTCGGACAGGTTGTGTTCAGTTATACTACTTCTCAATCCAATCAAATTACAGGATTAGTGGCCAACGTTGAATCGTTCAGCAAGGACGAACCGATGGATTTCACTGTCTATGGTTTGTGGAACAGCTCTTCCCGTGATTTTTATGGTAATGTACGGGCTTGTGTGAAAAATGAGGCAGGTGATGTTGTGGCTGAGAGTGGAAATTATTTGGAGATAGCTGGCTTGGAGGCAGGCTATTTGTTTGCCGAAATTGGACTTAGGTATTATAGTCCGGATTTCAGCCAGCTGGCAGACGGTCGTTATACGCTTTCGCTCCAAAGTTGTGAAAACGGTTATGAAGGAGAATGGGTGGACTTTCAGTCGCGTTCGTTTATCACCTTCGAGGTGTCGGGAGACTTGGTAACTGTCCTTCCGGACGAACTGAAACTGGAAATGAATGCGCCGATGGAAGGTCCTTCGGAAGTTTACACCGACGAATCGATGACCATAAAATGTGTGGTTGAGAATGTGGGAGATATTGCTGCCGTTGGGGCTCTAAGATTGAAGATCTATTCAGCTTCAGATGACGCATATATCGGGTATATGGACAATGATGTGATGATTTATGACGGCGTCGACTTTGAAACGACATTCGCTTTCTCTTTGGCACAGTATTTTACAGTGGGCACAAGCTATTACTGCACGTTATGCTTTGTTGACAGTTCCAATAATGAAGTGCCCATTGATACGGATCTGGAACCTTTCCGATTTACGGTGATGGAAGGAAAAGCTCCGCGCAAGCAGCTTGCATTCGGTTATTATGACACGGCGGACAGTAAGGGAGGGCTTACTACGGGGGAAAGCAAGATTTACTCCGGATGGTCGCAGAATATCATGATACACAATCTGACAAATTACAATGATGAAGCGATGACGGCGTATGTTGGTATCGCATTGTTTGATGAATCCGGCAGTTTTTATAAAATTTGTAATTACGGAACCTTTATGTTCGATTCGATGACGTATCAACCTACGATTGAAGTTGTGGCCGGTTTCTGCGCGATGGACGCTTATGACGACGGAACATACTATTTCGAAGGTATGTCGAAAGAACAGTATGAGGGGATGAATTACGATTGGATTCATTTCCAGAATACGTCAAGGATTTACGTACAGAAATATGGCAGTTGGGTATATGTCTACGATCCGAACAATTATCTGAAGGTGACGAGCATGGCATTTGTGGGTGATCCGCTTTTGGATACAAACGTGTCGGTTTCGCTTAAATTGGAGAATGTGGCCTATACTTCCGCTTCCGGCAATCTGGAATACAAGGTATATGAAAAGGGATACTCCAACAATCCGCTTGTCAGCGGTACCATTGATGTGAATGTTGCAACAGAATCGACTGTGGACATTCCGTTTGAATTGGCTGTCGGCCAGTTTGCTATCGGAAAGGAATATGAATTGGAGATTTCCGGTTATAAAGATAACGCAGATCCGGATAAAACTTTTGTCGGACGGACTTTGCCGTTCGTGGTACTTGACCCTTCGGGTGTCGATTCCATGACTGCAAACTCATCGGTTTATCCGAATCCGATTGTTGGTAATGTGACGGTAACGGCTGTTTCTCCGATTGTTTCGGTGGAATTGTTCAGCGTCGACGGTCGCAGAATGTTGACGGCTCAGGCCGACGGACAGACTTCTCTGAACATGGATTTGAGCCAGGTTCCATCAGGCGTTTACGTGGTGATGGTGCGCACGGAAAACGGTACGGAGCGCCATCGCGTCATCAGAAAGTGACAAAGTTGATAACTCTATAAAAACAAATGAGGGCAACGACGTTTTGTGGTTGTCCTCATTTGTTATTTTGATAGAAGAAAATGTAATTATCGTTCTTCGTAATTGATGCCGATCAGATTTCCAGAACCGTCATATCGGTATACGAACGTGTAATCGATATCGTCGACACTGTTGTCGTTGTAATGGATTCGGGTTGTCGCCGGAAGATTTTTGGTCGGTCGGCCAAGAATGCCGGCAAGAAAAGCGTGTGTCAGCGATACTCCGAACGACGAATTGATGTAGCTGGGCGATACGGAGGTATACGGCATGGCGGCGTAATCGTTGGCTTTTTCGTTGTAGGTTATTGTTTCTGTATGTTCGTCCGACTTAAGTTCTACCAGATTGCCGTTTTCGTATTTGAAGGTATAGATGTCGCCTGCCAGATTGCATTTGACAAGATGGCCTTCCGAATCGTAATAGAATTTGTAGACTTCCCGATAGTTTTCATAGTTGCAAGTGTTGATGGCCATATTGGCAAAGCCGTTGGCGCCGATGGTGAATTCCGTGTAGTATTCATTGTCGTTGCCCATTGTGTATTCTGTCAGAATGACTTTGCTGGGATCGCTCTCCGGGTAGTCGAAACTGTACGTGAGTTGTCCGTCATAGATGACGCCGGTCAGGAATCCTTCATTGTTGAAGGTGTAGTCCAAAATGTTTTGGCCATGAATTCTCTGTACCTGCTCCTGGCGGATATATACGTTGGCGGGGTTGAGGCGTCCGTTTCCGGAGTTGTCAACAACTCCCAGTTCTTCATTGCTCAATCCTGTGTCGCAGGAAACGGCAAGCATGCTGCCGAACAAGGCGGCTGAAATTTTAGTGATGGTTTTCATATCTGAGGAATGTTAATATCTGAAACTGATGTAGAATGACAGTGCACCGGTATTGATTTTTGTCTTGTCGTTAATGTCGGAGTATTCCAATAGCGCGGCATTGTTGTGTTTGGCGTGTCCCCAGCGGTATTCAATACCCAGTCCGATTACTTTGTAGGAAATGCTGGCACCGTAATCAAAGCAACTTTCATAGGTATGACTGAAGCTGCTGTCAAGCAATAGCATCGAATAGGTTGGTACATAGTGGAAGTAAAGATGAACTTTCAGTTTGTCGACCGGATTGATGGTGAGCGACGGTCCAACTTTGAGGTAGACGTCAACGAGATGGCTGCCAATGTTGATGTCTTCGTCTTCATAATCAGAATAATCACTGGACGCCATATCATTGAGGTCCCCTAATAATCCTGCGTAACCGGGAATAATGTCTTCATTGTTGAAATTGGCGTAGTTTATGCCGATAAACGAGGCGTCAATGCCAAATTTCATTAAGTTCAAAAGCGGCTTTTTGTGAAGGTAGAATACTCTTCCCATGTTCATTCCAAGTGCAAATTTACTTTTTGCATCATAAGTGTCGGCAATTCTCAAATTGAGATTGGTGTACGCAATGTTGAAATACTTTTTGCGTTTAGTCCAAACTTCATTGTCCGTTTCCTGTGCAGAGCAGATGCTCGTCATGAAAAACACTAACAGTACTGTAATAATAAACTTCTTTCCCATAATAAATTGATAAATTTTCCTACAAATTTATGAAAATTTATTATGGAACAATGTTAAATTGAGAAATTTAACGTGGCAATATTATGTACGCCAGGTTGTTAGAACATGTAGCCGAGACCTATGCGGAACTGGTGGAACGGATAATCGCGGAGTCCGTATTGATAGGCTATAAGTGGTCGGAACTGTTTGCATTTCAGCATGAGGTCCGCTTTTATGACCATTGGCTTGTCGCCGTCGTCAATCCAGCCCGAATATCCTTGCCAGGCAAAAGAGGTGGTGAATGCCTTTGTGTCGAGTTCCGCCTTGACACCATAGAGAGGAGCGTCGTTCTGTACGGACTTTTCCACTTGCCAGCACAGGAAACCGCCGTTGACCACAAAGCGCAATTCCTTGAAAAAATCGTCCTTGAAATAGACGGATTTGGCTATCGACATGTCGAAGAAGTAGCCGGGTGCATCATAGTAGCGGGCATATTGTTCGCTGTCGCCCGATGCGGTGATGAGGGCGGCGCGCAGTGTGATGTCGGGCCGCCAGCCGGCACGCTGTTGCAACAACTGTATGTCGGTCGAGACATACAGGTTGCCGAATTCCCGGCCTTTTGTTTTCTGTTCAAGCGACTGTTGGTGTTGGAGTGATTCCGGTGTGTTTTTGTAGAATTCAATTACCGGCATCCAGAGCGAGAGGTTTACGCGCGGTGTGAACAGCGGTATGTTGGCTTTGACGAAAATCGTTTTTGTAAGGTCGCCGTAAAAACCCTTGTGGAGGTCGAAATCCACTTCGGCATAGAAGCGTTTTTGCACAGTTCCGTTCAGCATGTCGGGAACGGGCAGGGCGTTGGGTCCGAAGCAGCGTGGCGATGCTGCGTAGTCGTCGGCTGCCCATGCAGCCGACGGAAGCAGTAGTGCAAGTGATAATAGAAGTTTCTTAAGCATGGTTGAATCAATTGTTAACCGGGATGATTTTCCCTTCTGTCACATACCAAACATATCCTTCCGGTTTGCATCCCGGAATGGCTTTTGATATGATGTTCATATAGTTTTTGACCTGTGAAATGTACTTTTTGCTTTCCGCTTCACCGAATTTGTAGTCGATGACGATGGTGCGTCCATCGGGCGTTTTCACTACGCGGTCGGGGCGGTATTCTTTGCCCTCGCTGTTGACTATCGTTCGTTCCTGAAGCAGCTTGTTGCCTTTTTGGAACCATACGGCTGCATCGGGCAGGCTCAGTCCTCGGGTGATGATTTCGTCAAACTCCTTCATCTCTGCCGAGTTGATGAGACCCCGTTCCTTGAATGTCCGTATGACGTGATTTTTGTCGGATGCCACATGGATTTTCCGCATGATGTTGTGGAGCACAATGCCTCGGTACTGTTGGCTGTCGCGCTGTTCCATTATCAGGTCGGGCAGGTCGAACTGCCATATTTCCGGTCGGTTGATGACTTCGTAGGACGGCATCGTGTAGCGGCGGTTTTCAGCCGGGGCTTCGTTTTCCTTTTTCTTCTTTTCGGTGGGTGTGCCCAGTTCAAAAATGCCGTTGCTGAAATAGTTGGCCGGCGTAATGGTCAGATTGTTGTAGATGGCAACGATTTCGTCAACGCTTTTACCGTTGTTCTTGTCCTTGACTCTTAGGGCATTGTTCCTCAGCAGAGTGTTGACAGCAATTTCAGTCGCTCCGAATGCCGACATCAGTGCATGGGGCATGGTCTTGATTTCCGTAATTTTGGATTCTGACCCTTCGAAATAGACAATCAGCTCGCTGGCGGCACGTGTAAATGCCACATACGTCTTGTTGAGTGAGTCCATGACGCTGTCGTGCTTCAGTTCGTCGAATTCCTTTTTGAACAGGTTTTCGTAATCGCCCGAGCGTTTGACAGGCAGAATCGGCGGAATTTTGTCAGGGTCTTTGATGCCGAGTGCGTCGGCGAGTTCAGCTGTCTGCGAAATCCATTCTTGTCCGCCCTTGTCGAATTCCCACTCGCAGAACGGGATAATGACACAAGGGAATTCCAGTCCTTTTGACTTGTGTATGGTCATCACCTTGATGGCGTCAATGTCGTCCGACGAAGAGATGGAGCGTTTTTTCTTCACTTCTTCCCACCATTTGAGGAACATGTGCAGATTAGAACCGTAGTTGCCCATGTAGGCAATTACGCTGTCCTGGAATGCCTGAATGTAGGCTGTGTTTTCCTTGCGCATGTCTTCCGGGATATAGGCATTGATGATATGATCGACGATGGCATCCAGTCCGGCACAGTCGCCCGAACTGAGCAGCGCCTTCGAGTCGATGGCCGTTGTCTCCATCAATGCCGCTTCAAAGGCCTCGGAGGTCGATTTTGTCGTGTCGTTGTTGGCATAATAGTTGAAACGGCTGCGAATCAGTGCCAGATTCTTACCGGCAAGCAGACTCTTGTTGTCAGCGTCGGGCTTGTCGATGGAGTTGTCAAGTTCAGCCAGAATGCTGACGATGATTTTTACGGCCGGTGAGTTTTTGATGAGGAGCGACTCCTCCGACACGACTGACAGAACGGCCTTGTCGGGGTCTTGGTTTTCCTCATTGTGTTTCAGCAGATGGGATATGACCATTTCTCCTTCGGTATTCCTGTTGACAAGAATGGTGATATCCTTTTGCGAATAGCCGTGGTCGAGCAGGCTGTATATGTCGTCAATCATGCGGACAAGTCCGGGTTTGATTTCGCCCTTTGCCGGTTTGTCCAGTTTCTCAATGCGGACATGACCGAGATTATCCCAATTCTTTTCCGCAACTTTCTGGATGACATTGGAGTAGATGTCCTGCATGCCCAGCATGTCGGCAAGAATGGTGAAAAACGTGTTGTTCCATTGGATTACGTGGCGGGAACTTCGCCAGTTGGTGTTCGACTCTATGTCGTCGCCCTGCGACACGACGGACTCTTTTGGAAAATCCCGATAAATCTGTTCCTTCAGCAGGCGCGGGTCGGAGTTGCGGAACCGGTAGATACTTTGTTTCACGTCGCCGATAATCAGGCTGTCGTTATCGCTTGCCAGACTGTTGAGCACGAGCGGACGCATGTTTTCCCATTGCATTTGAGATGTGTCCTGAAACTCGTCGATGAGGAAATGTTCCAGCCTTACGCCGACACGTTCGTAAATGAACGGTGCGTCGTCTTCGCTGATGATTTTTTTGAGCATTTCGTTCGTGTCCGACAGCATTACAAGGTTGTTGTCGGCAGTAAACTGGCGGATGTTTGACTGAATGTCACCCAAAAGTCCGAGGTAGTAGAGCTGGTCGGTAATCAGGCTGTATGAGTTGAGCTTGGCGAACGATTCGCGCAACTCTTCCAGACATTGTCTCATTGCCCCGCTTCTTGCTTCAGCTCCGGAATTCCATACTTTTTTGGTGAACATTTTTTCCTCGTTGCCTATTTTGCTGAAAGCTGATTCCTGCTTTTTCTTGTCGAGGCCGTCGGTCCGTTGCCGTGCCAGTGGAGCTACTGGATTAATGTCGCGGGAAAATTTAAAGTCAGCTGTGATGGCATTGAATTTGTCAACATTCTGTATCACGTTGCGCCATTCCTCGTCTTCCTTTTCTTTCAGCAGTTTGCAGAACTCGGTGATTTTTGATTTGTTTTGCAGAAAATACTCCAGTCTTTCCTGATTTTGCTGCACTTTCTCGTTGCTTAGATTTTTTGCAAACGAGTAGAGGGTAGTGCCATACGAATCCGTTGACTGATTGAAGATGTTCCATGAATTTCCTTTTCGGATTTTTTCCATCATGAACTCTTCCAGCCAGTTGATGAGCAGTTGCACGTCCTTGTCCTTGCTCTTGAGCTGGAGCGACTGTTTCAGGTCGCTGATGCCCACCGATGCCACATACTCCAGACTCAGCTCCACGTTGTAGTTGTAGGACAGTTCCGATTCGTAGGCAAACGTGCGGAGAATCAGCTGAAAAAACGTGTCGATGGTGCTGACGTTGAAGTTTGTATAGTCGTGCAGCAGCCCTTTCAGCGCAATTTCAGCGGCTGCGTGAATCTTTTCCGGCGTAGTGTGCAGTTCCGCCGTCAGATAGTCCATGTGTGCCTGCTTTGCATTCTTGTCGCGAAGCGTGTCAAGTTCTTGAATGATACGGCTTTTCATCTCGTTGGTCGCCTTGTTGGTAAACGTGATGGCGAGAATCGAGCGGTGTGCCAGACCGGGTTTTTCGTTGAGGCGGTATTCGCCGTTAGTCTGTTTTTTCCCTAACAGCAACTTCAGGTATTGGCGTACCAGCGTAAAGGTTTTGCCTGAACCTGCCGATGCTTTGTAAACATAAATCATAGTCGTCGTTTTATTTTGTTAATGTCAGATGATCCGTGCGTTGTAGCCTTGTGCCGTAAGCAGGTCCTTCACCTTTTGGCGGAAATCGCCCTGGATGAGAATTTCGCCGCCACGTGCAGAGCCGCCCACGCCGCATTTCGTTTTCAGCAGGCGTGCCAGTTCCTTGAGGTCGTCGTCCGTGCCTACGAAGTCGGTAATCAGCGTCACCTCCTTGCCCTTGCGGTTGCGCTTGTCGAGCATGATTTTCAGTTTCTGTTTCGCAGGAGGCAGCGTTTCCTGTTCTTCCTCCTCGTCCGTTTCGTATTGCATATCGGGGTTGGTTGAATAGACGATGTTCAACCGCTGTTTCCAGTCGTTGTCCTTCATAAATGTTTTTTTGTTTATATAAGCCAAAAGCGGAAAAGTTTGCCGTGCATGCAATTTCCGCCCGTATCTGTTATGCAAAAATACGGTTTTCAGTTTTTTTTTGCAAGTAAAAAGAGGGGAGTGATGCCGCAGAACTGAAAGGTTGGAACTTGGGATAAAAGAATTTTCCGGGGTTGGCAATATCAACGGCGTTTTCACGTTATCTATTCAATGAAAGAATTGCGTTCTTACATATTGTCAGCGTTGGTTTTTTTTGTGGCAATGGCCGCTTCGGCACAGGACAACGACAAGATTATGAACCGTCCCTATGCCGATATGAAACTGCTTCACTACGGGTTCTCGTTCGGATTCTACAACCAGAGCCTGTGGATGACGCATAACGGCTATGTGACGGAAAACGGTGAGGCGTGGTTTGCCGACATGCAGGAACTTTCTCCGGGTTTCTGTGTCAACATTATGGGCGATCTCCGTCTGCACGAGCATCTTAACCTGCGGTTCTCGCCGGGTATGTATTTCGGCGCACGCACGCTGACTTTCCGCGACCAGACAAACGGGACAATTGAAAAGCAGAACATCAAGAACAGTTATGTGGTGCTGCCGCTCGATTTGAAGATTTCGGCATCGCGCTATCACAACGTCCGCCCGTATGTCACGACGGGTATGCTTGCCACGTTCGACGTGTCGAAGCGCAAGGACGGGGAACTGCTTCATTTGAAAAATACGGACTATTATGTAACGGTAGGTCTTGGCTTGGATGTGTATGTGCCTTTTTTCAAGTTTATCCCTGAGGTGAAATTCTGTTTCGGACTGAGCGATGTGCTGAAAAAGGACCGTCCCGACTTGGCGCAGGACCCTAACAAACTGAAATACACGAAATCAATCGACAAGGCGACGTCCAACATGGTGGTGTTCACCTTCTACTTTGAATAAACATAACGATTGCAGCATTTGAAAAGATTCCGAAAAATATTATCCCTTACAATATTGACGCTGGTGCTGATGGCATTGGGCGGCGGCAGGGCTTCGGCACAGTTCGACACCCAATTGTCGCAATATTGGGCTTTGCCTGCCTATTATAATCCTGCGGCTATCGGCAGAACGGATTTCATCCACATCACCGGCGGCTCCCGCCTGCAATGGTTGGGTATTCCCAATGCGCCGAACGCCTTCCTTGCGGCAGCCGACATGCCGTTCAAGTTTCTTGGCAAGCGTTTTGGCGTTGGCTTGATGATGCAGCAGGAAAGCCTGGGACTTTTCACCAACCTCAATGTCGGTGCACAGATTGCCTATAAGATGAAACTTTTCGGCGGAGAACTGAGTATCGGACTTCAGGTGGGAATGTTCGATCAGGGCTTCAAGGGAACCGAAGTGAGCATCCCGGAAGACGATGACTATCACCAGGCTACCGACGATGCTATTCCGACCACCGACCTCCATGGAACGGCATTTGACATGAATTTCGGTGTGTTCTATACCCATAAATGGGTGTGGGCAGGACTTTCGTCCACCCACCTGATGCAGCCTACGCTGTCGCTCAATACCGAAGAAGGGTCGTCCGAATCCCTCTACGAATCGCAGGTGGGCCGGATGTATTATTTTATGGCGGGTAGCAATATTCCAGTGAAAAATACGTTATTTGAAATACAGCCGTCTGTATTGGTGCGTACCGACTTTTCGATGGTACAGCCTGAAATAACGGCTCGTGTGCGCTACAACAAATTCTTGTCAGGAGGCTTGCTTTATCGATTGAACGATGCCGTCGGAGTGCAGGTGGGAGCGGAATACAAGAACTTTTTCTTGGGCTACAGCTATGAATATCCCACATCAGCCATTTCGCAGGCCAGCAGCGGAAGCCATGAAATATTTGTGGGCTATAATGTGAAACTTGATTTGTCGGGCAAAAATAAAAACAAACATAAGAGTATTCGTATAATGTAAGAATATGAAAAAAATAGCAGTTTATATCGCTTTGGGTCTGATGGCTTCATCCTGTGCTTTCTCGCCGAAATCGGCTGTGGGAAGCGACGGTGGTGAAGTAACCGGTGTTAGAGGGACGGCAATGGGCGAACCTACGCCATACGGAATGGTGCTCGTCAGCCGTGGCTCTATGAAAATGGGACCGAACCAGAATGACAGCGTATGGAATATCAAGGCCGACCCTAACGGAATGTCGGTGGAATCGTTCTGGATGGACGAGGCGGAAATTACCAATGCCAAATACAAGCAGTTTGTATTCTGGGTGCGCGACTCCATTATCCGCGAACGTCTTGCCGACCCGGCTTACGGAGGTGACGAGGAATACAAAATCGAGGAAGATAAGGAAGGCAATCCTATCAAACCTTATCTGAACTGGAAAAAGCCGATTCCCTGGCGTAACCCGACCGAGGACGAGCAGCGTGCCATTGCCAGCGTTTACCGCTACAATGCCATTACAGGCGTGACCGAACTCGACCCGACACAGATGAACTACCGCTATGAGGTGTTTAATCTGACAGAGGCTGCGAAACGCAAAAATCGTCTTGACCCTGCGCGCCGCAACTATAATACGGACGTGCCGGTGTCCGACGAGATGCCGATGATTTCAAAGGATACGGCGTATATCAACGACGAAGGACGTATCGTACGCGAAACGATTACGCGCCAGTTGTCGAGCGACTACGATTTCCTGAACACTTATATCGTGAACGTTTATCCTGACACTACGGCATGGATTAACGATTTCGAAAACGCTTACAATGAACCCTATACACGTCTTTATTTCTCGCATCCGGGCTACAGTGACTATCCGGTTGTGGGTGTGAGCTGGGAGCAGGCCAATGCGTTCGCCAACTGGCGTACTGACTACCTGCGCCGTTCATTGGGACGTCAGGGCGTATATATCGAACCTTACCGTCTGCCGACAGAAGCCGAATGGGAGTTTGCTGCCCGTGCCGGCGCCAACGAAAACATGTATCCGTGGGAAGGTGACCTGCCGATTTCCGGCGACGGCTGTTTCTATGCCAACTTCAAGCCGAATGAAGGCAACTATGTGAAGGACGGCAACCTGATTACTTCGCGTGTAGGTACTTACGAACCGAACGATTTCGGCTTGTATGATATGGCCGGCAACGTGAGCGAATGGACTTCGACTGCCTATACAGAAAGCATCGACCGACTGACAGGCGACATCAATCCGGAATACCGCTACAATGCGGCTATCGAGGACCCGTACAAGATGAAGCGCAAGGTGGTGCGCGGCGGTTCGTGGAAGGACATTGCCCACAACGTGCGCTCTGACCTCCGTATGTGGGAATATCAGAACGAACAGCGTTCCTATATCGGTTTCCGCTGTGTTCGCACGCAGATTGGATTTGCCAAGAAACCAAAAAGATAAAAACTGAAATTTAGATTCGAGAAACATATAAAATTGCTGTAAAATGGGCAAGTATAAAAGATATAAGAATAGAATTGAAGCCTTCCTGTCGGGTGAGAAGGGACAGCGCTTCTTCAATTTTGCATACAGTATCGGTGCGGCTGTCGTTATCTGGGGTGCGCTTTTTAAGATTTTGCACCTTCCGGGCGGCAATGCCTTGCTTTCCATCGGTATGGGTACGGAAGTCCTGATGTTCGTGTTGACGGCGTTCGACCGTCCGCCTCGTGAATACCATTGGGAAGAGGTTTTCCCGGTGCTGAACACGAAAAATCCGGAAGACCGTCCTGAATTCAAGGGCGGAAACGGCGGCGGTTCTGTCATTATCGGCGGCAACGGTGCCGGAGTGCCGGGCCAGGCTGGCGAAGGCAGCACAATCAATGTCGTCGGTGGCGGATCGGTTTCGGGTACGGTAAACCTTGGCGGCATCGGCGGTGTAGCAGGCGGAGTAGTCGACGGCGAAGGTATGAAGACGATTTCCGAACAGTATATGGAGCAGATGGCTGCCATTACGGAACAGATGGAACAGCTACGCACAACGACCGAGGCTTTGAACAAGGTTTCTACTGTGCTGCTCGACAGCTATAAGGCCATTACCGACAATTCGGAAAACATCACGGAAAGTTCTACCGGCTATGTGGAACAGATGACAAGCCTTAACCGCAACATTGCCGGACTGAATACCATCTACGAAATCCAGTTGAAGAGCATTTCTTCGCAGCTTGACAACATCGACCGTGTCAACCGCGGCTTGAAAGATATCAGCAGCATGTATGAACGATCGGCTTCGGAAAGCAACCGCTATGTGGAAGAAACACAGAAAATGGCGAAGTACATGCAGCAACTGAATTCCGTATACGAAAAGATGATTACGGCAATGACCATCAATATGTATCGTCCGATGGTAAATCCCGACGATTTGAAACCGCAGACTCCTCCGGCAGTGCCGAAAGAGGACACTCCTGAAAAGAAGGAAGGCGGTGAGGTAATTACATTTTGAGGTGATTTAGAAGATAAAAACAGAAAATGGGATCTAACTCAACAAGACTAACGCCACGTCAGAAGATGATCAACCTGATGTACATCGTGTTGACCGCCATGCTTGCGCTCAACGTTTCCAGCGATGTGCTCAACGGGTTTGCACTCGTGGAAAGCGGTCTGATGCGTACCAACATGAACGTGCGCGACCGTAACGAGGTGCTCTATCTGCAGCTGGAGGCTTTTGCGGAACAGAATCCGCAGAAAGGACAGGTGTGGTATGACAGAGCTTCGGACGTGCGTAAAAAGACTTTGAATATATACAACTACATCGATTCGCTGAAACTGGAAATCGTAATGGATGCCGACGGCGATGAGGCGGATGTGACAAATATCGTCAACCAGGACAATCTGGAATCGGCATCAAAGGTGATGCTTACTTACGGTAACGGAGAACAGTTGAAAGAACGTTTGGGTGTATATACCGATTATGTCACTAAATTCATTTCCGATACGTCGAAATGTGCCACTATCCGTAAGGCGCTTTCTACGGAACCGGTCACACAGAAGGGTACACGCGTGAAGGCACCGTGGGAAATCGGCATGTTTGAGAATATGCCGGTGGTAGCCGCAGTTACATTGTTGACCAAATTGCAGAATGATGTATTGTTTGCCGAGGGTGAAGTACTTGCTACGTTGTTGAACAATGTGGATGCGGGCGACGTTCGTGTCAACCAACTCGATGCTTTCGTTATTCCTAATTCCCGTCTGGTGATGCGCGGCGGCAAATATTCCGCCGACATTGTTCTGGCGGCTGTCGACACAACACAGCGTCCTGCCATTTTCATCAATGGCAAGCAGCTGCCGAAGGATTCCCGCAAATATGAACTCTATACGGGACAAACGGGAACATTCAACTATAAGGGATACCTTGAAGTGACACGCGGCGACGGAGCTACCTCGCGCCACGAATTCGCTTCCGACTATACCGTTATTGAGCCGATGGCTACGGTTTCGGCTACGATGATGAACGTGCTGTATGCCGGTATCGATAACCCTATCAGCATTTCTGTTCCGGGTGTGGCCCAGAATGCCATTTCGGCAACGATGACCAACGGAACACTGTCACGCAGTGGAAACGGCTGGATTGCACGTCCGTCGAAAGTGGGTGCAGACTGCGAAATCTCCGTAACGGCTACCTTCGACGGCAAGCCGCAAAAGGTTTCAGCTACATCGTTCCGCGTGCGCAAGCTACCCGATCCGATGCCGTATATCGCCTATAAGGATAGCAAAGGCAACGAAATGCGCTATAAAGGTTCCAAACCGTTTGCAAAAACGCTGTTGCTCAGCACCCCGGGTATTGAGGCCGCTATTGATGACGACTTGCTGAACGTGCAGTATCGTGTGATTTCGTTCGAAACGGTGATTTTCGACTCAATGGGTAATGCCATTCCGGAAACATCCGACGGAGCCAATTTCTCGCAACGTCAGAAAAACAGCTTCCGCCGTCTGTCACGCGGCAAGCGTTTCTATATCTCACGTGTGAAGGCTATCGGTCCTGACGGCATCACCCGCGACCTTGCACCGATGGAAGTCATCGTGAACTAACAAAACGTGATTCAGATTTTGAAACAACATAGCTATGAAAGTCATACCAGAAAATATGAAAAATAAGAAATGGATAATTGCCGCACTGTTGCTGCTCGGCGTTGCGATGCCGTCGTATGCGCAGGTGGTGAGAAAATCTGATAAAAAGGACAAGAAGGAAGAATCCACCGCCGGCGTGACCTTCCGTATGAAGGAATTCTATGAGGCAAAACCCGTGTCGGATGCCGATATGATGTGGATGCGCGTCATCTATCGTCAGTTGGATTTGACAAAGGAAGCCAACCTTCCGCTGTATTTCCCGGAAGAACCGACCGAGAATCAGGAAAGCCTGTTCCGTGTCATTATGAAACTGGTGACCAACAATCAGGTGCCGGCTTATGAATATCTCGATGGCCGTGAGATTTTTACGGACCAGTATAAAATCAACGTTCAGGAAATGCTCGACCGTTTCCATATTCTCTATACGGAAGCAAAGGGAAGCACTGCCAAAAATCCGAAATTCGTGATTGAGGAAAGCGATGTCCCTTCCAACGAAGTGTTGAGCTATTACATCATCGAACGCTGGGAATTCAGCTCTACTGGCAACGAAATGAAGACGCGTGTCGATGCTATCTGTCCGGTGCTTCACCGTACGGATGATTTCGGCGGCGAACCTATCCGTTACCCGATGTTCTGGATTAAACTTGACGCGCTGCGTCCGTATCTGACACAGCAGAGCATATTCATCGACGACGACAATAACCTCCCGAAATATACGTTCGACGACTTTTTCCAGTTAGGCATGTATGACGGTGAAATCTACAAGACTCGCAATTTGCGCAACTTGTCGCTGATGCAGATGCATCCGGACCCCGACGACTTGAAGCAGGCACAGGACAGCATTGAGAACCGTCTGAAGGCTTTCGAACAGCGTCTGTGGGTGCCGTCGCGTGAAGAGTTGCAGGCCAAGGCACAGGCTGAAGAGGAAGCTCGCCTGAAGGCAGAAGGCAAAACGGATGATGTAGTGGTGGAAGAACGCGAAGAAAAGAAAACCAATACGCGCAACACCCGTTCAGTCCGTCAGAAAAAAGAAACTAAAAAGGAAAGCACAAAGAAGAAAAAATCACGCTCAAGCTCTATTGACGACGGCAATTCTTCTTCGTCACGTTCCGGTGTTACGCGCTCCGTACGCCGTACACGATAGGAATCTTTCTGGTTAAAAACTTTCATAAAAACGTCAGCGAGCCGAAACCCGTATGGGGTCCGGCTCGCTCGCTTTTCGGGGTGTTCCGTTATTTCAGCTTGTTTCCTTCACTGAAGGCTTTTCCTACTTTGCTGCCGATGGCAAGGTAGTCGTGGTTGCAAGGGTCGTAGATGACCGGTTGCAGGCGTGCCACGTTGATTTTTCCGCCTTCGTCCACGATGCGTTCGTCGGCCGACACGTTGACAATCTTGCCAACCATGAAATTGCTCTCCATGTCGTAGGAAACCAGTTCGCATTCCAGTGCCATGGGCAGTTCGTCGATAATCGGAGCGTTGACAAATTCCGACTTTGTGGCATGGAAGCCAGCTTTCGTGAATTTGTCCGGTTCCTTGTTGCCCGATACAAGTCCGACATAGTCGCACGCCGTCAGTTGGTCGGCAGTACCGACACTCACGGTGAAGGCTTTTGTTTTCAGAATATTCTGAGTGGTCTTATGTCCTTCCGACAGGCAGATGCCCACCATATTGTCCGAATAGATGCCGCCCCAGGCCGCATTCATCACGTTTGGCTTTCCGTTTTCATCGTATGCCGCCACTATCAGCACCGGCATCGGATAAAGCCACGTTTTACTTCCAAAATTCTTTCTCATATTCATTTGTGTTTATTGTATCATAAATGTAGAAAAGGTGTACCGGAACAAGTTCGGGCACACCTTTTCGTTAGGGTTCATACCGATTATTTTTTCGTTTTCTTCAGTCGCAGTACTTGTGCCGAGCGGGCGGGAATGTAGAGTTTGAGCCAGCCGAGGCCGTGCGGACGGTAGAGTTCGTCGTCAACGGTGAAGTGGTTGACGCTCGGGTCAATGTTGTTGTAGCCGCCGTAGATGTCCTGGTCGGAGTTGAGCACATGACGGTATTCGCCAATCGGTGCGAGGAAGCCGTAATCGGTGAACGATTGTGTCGGGTTGAAGTTAAACACGAACACAAGGTAGCCGCGCTTGAATGCCAGCACCTGGTCGTCGTCCTTGTCCCAAAGTTTTTCAACCGGCGTAGCCTGGAAGTTGCGTACACCTCCAATGAGACCGATAATGTCTTCGTCAAACTTGCCGAGGAACTTGTACTTCAAATCTTCGCGGTCCACCAAATCCCACTGACGACGGGCATATTTATACGACCATCCGTTGCCTTCACGCGGGAAGTCAATCCATTCCGGATGTCCGAACTCGTTGCCCATGAAGTTGAGGTAGCCGCCGTTGATAGTGGCGAGTGTCACGAGGCGAATCATCTTGTGGAGTGTCATGCCGCGGTCGACGGTCATGTTGTTGTCGCCCACCATCATGTGCCAGTACATTTCCGAGTCGATAAGACGGAAAATGATAGTCTTGTCGCCTACCAGTGCCTGGTCGTGGCTTTCGGCATAGTTGATAGTCTTTTCGTCGGCACGACGGTTAGTAAGTTCCCAGAAGATGGCCGACGGTTTCCAGTCCTCGTCCTTCTTTTCCTTGATGGTCTTGATCCAGAAATCGGGGATACCCATTGCCATACGGTAGTCGAAACCGATACCGCCGTCGTTGAACTTGTTGGCAAGTCCCGGCATACCGCTCATTTCTTCGGCGATTGTAATGGCGTGAGGATTGATTTTGTGGATTAGCTTGTTGGCCAGTGTCAGATAGGTAATGGCATTTGTGTCCTGTCCGCCGTTGTAGTAGTCGGCATAGGAAGTGAATGCCTGTCCGAGGCCGTGGTTATAGTAGAGCATCGACGTAACGCCGTCAAAACGGAATCCGTCGAACTGGAATTCTTCGAGCCAGTATTTGCAGTTGGAGAGCAGGAAGTGGAGTACTTCGTTCTTTCCGTAGTCGAAGCACAGGGAATCCCATGCCGGATGTTCGCGGCGGGAATCACCGTAGAAATATTGGTTGTAGCTGCCGTCGAAGCGTCCGAGTCCTTCCACTTCGTTTTTAACGGCATGCGAATGCACGATGTCCATAATCACGGAAATTCCGTTGGCATGGGCTTCGTCGATAAGGGCTTTCAGTTCTTCCGGTGTGCCGAAGCGGCTGGAAGGAGCATAGAAGCTGGAAACGTGGTAGCCGAACGAACCGTAGTAGGGGTGTTCCTGAATGGCCATGATTTGGATGGCATTGTATCCGTCTTTTACTACGCGCGGAAGAATGTTTTTGCGGAATTCTTCGTAGGTACCCACGCCCTCTTTGTTCTGCGCCATACCAATATGGCATTCATAGATGAGCAGCGGGTTGGTTTTCGGCTTGAAGTCCTTGACTTTGAACTTGTATTTTCTTGCCGGTTCCCAGACTTGGGCTGAGAAAATATATGTTTTTTCGTCCTGTACGGTGCGAGTGGAGTAAACCGGGATTCTTTCGCCTCGTCCGCCATCCCATTCAACGATGAGCTTGTAGAGGTCGCCGTGTTTCAGGGCTGTTTTAGGAAGATTGATTTCCCAAACTCCGTTGTCCTTGCGTGTCAGTTTGTATTCGTCACGTTCTTTCCAGTCGGAGAATGTGCCAATCATCGTAATAGCGGTTGCATTGGGTGCCCATTCGCGGAATACCCATCCGGTTTTCGTTTTGTGGAGGCCGAAATATTGGTGAGCGTTGGCAAAGTCGACAAGACTGCCTTTTTTCCCAACTAATTCAATTTCTTTTCGAATAGCATCTTCATGACGGCCTTTGATTGCGTCTTCATAGGGTTCAAGCCACGGGTCGTGGCGTACGATAGCTAATTTTTTTTCCATTTTTAATGGCATATGTAAGGATTAATTATTCAAATTGTTTGTCCTATATTCTGCAAATATAGTGAAAGGCGAGAGGAGAATAAAATATGAAACAGGTTTCGATATTTTTTATCCCGAGCCGCATCCTATATTCTGCAAATATAGTGAAAGGCGAGAGGAGAATAAAATATGAAACAGGTTTCGATATTTTTATCCCGAGCCGCATCCTATATTCTGCAAATATAGGAATTAATGTAAGGCTGACAAATAAAATGACTGAAAAATTCGATATTTCGTTGGCTTATATAACGATAGGGGGCGTATCCGGAAGATAGGAGCTGCGAATGCGCCATTCCTTCGGGTAGTTGTTGTTCGAACGGTTGCCCAAATGTTTCATGAAGCCCAGTGGACAGCCTTGGTAGGCTACTATGACGAATCCGCGCGGGGTGTCAGCGTCGAGCGTGACTGATTCGCCGCGGAGATAGGCAATGGCCGTGGCGTAGTCAATCTCTACAAAGGGGAATGCTTCGCGGTTCAGACGGGTGCTGAGTGCAAGGGCATGTTCCGGTATCAGGTCTTTGCCTTTCAGTGTGGCCATAGGGATGCCGCAGTGGAGGGTGCGGGCAGCGGCGGCAACCTGTTTCATGCGTTCCGCCATGTCGGCAGGCATGGCGCTGACAGTTTCGGTGGTGGCGGTCAGTGTGAATTCTTCCGGGGAGAGAAGCATTTCGGTGCAGCCTTTCGGCAGCGGCAGTGTTTTGGCCGGTTTCCCTTTTTGCTTGACGGGTTTTTGCTTTCCGCTTTCCGCTTCGCCGGCTTTGCGCACAACGGCCACAAACAAGCCTTCACCGTTCGTGCGGTGGGGCATGAAGCGATAGCAGGAGTAGGGCGTGTCGATTCCTTCGTGGATGTTCCATTCCGGCTGTGTGGTTATTTCTACCGGTTCGGCTTCGTAGTTCTCAATGATGTAGGCCACCATTTTTTCGTTCTCTTCGCGGTTGAAAGTGCAGGTGCTGTAGATGAACAGTCCTCCCGGCTTCAGTGCGCCCCATATGTCGTCGACGATTTCCTTTTGACGTTCGGCACATTCAGCCACAAGTGCCGGCGACCATTGGCGTACGGCCTCCTCGTCCTTGCGGAACATGCCTTCGCCCGAGCAGGGCATATCGGCGGCAATGATGTCGAAAAAGTTTTTCAGCTTGCCCAGTTTGCGGGCGTTGTCGTTGGTGACGACAGTGTTCGGATAACCCCACTTGATGATGTTTTCGCGCAGAATCTGTGCTCGTCCGGCATCGATTTCGTTGCATACTACCAGCGAGTTGTCGGTCAATGCCTCCAATGCTGTGGTGCTTTTTCCTCCCGGTGCGGCACACAGGTCGAGGTAGGTCACATCACGGCCGTCGGCCAACTGGCGGAGGATATGGTAGATAAACATCGACGAAGCATCCTGCACATAGTAGTGTCCGCCATGTAGCAGCGGGTCGAACGTGAATTGCGGGCGGCGTGGCAGATAGTAGCTGCAGTCGCACCACGGCACACGGGCATAATCGGGTGCAGCCGGTGTTTTCCGGTTGTTTACGCGTATGGCTACCGACGGTTCCGTGGTCAGGGCTTGCAGCAGCTGTTCCGCCTCGTCGGGCAATATTTCTTCTATTTGTCGTTTGAATGTTTCGTTCATGTCTGTTGTCGTTTTATTCGCGATAGTAAATGCGTTTCACACGGGTGGAAACCGAGGTCAGAACCTCGTAGGGGATGGTGCCCAACTTGTCGGCAATTTCCGTGGCGGTCACATGGTCGCCGAAAATTTCCACTTTGTCGCCAATCTTGCAGGCCACGTCAGTGACATCGGCCATAAACAGGTCCATGCAGATGTTGCCCACCGTAGGAACACGCTTGCCGTTGATATAAACTTCGCCGACTCCCCGTCCGAGACGTCGGTTGAATCCGTCGGCATAGCCCAACGGAATAGTGGCAATGCGCGACGGGCGTTCGAGTTTGCCGTGGCAACCGTAGCCGATGGTCGTGCCTGCCGGCCATTCGCGGATTTGGATAATGACCGAATGGAGCGATGACACTGTGCGCAGGTCGTTGTCTATGCCGTTGCCGAGTGTAGGGATGCCGTAAAGTCCGATGCCCAGACGCACCATCTCGTACTGGTGTTCGGGGAAACGCAGAATGCCGTCGGTGTTCAGGATATGGCGCATAATCGGGAACGGAAAACTCTCGGTAAACAGCTTGCAGCAGCGGTCGAAGTAGTCGAGCTGCATCCGTGCATAGTCGGTTTTCTCAAAGTCGTCGGCTGTAGCCAGATGGGAAAATATCGAAATCGGGCGGACATACGACTGGTTTTTCAGCAGTTCGATGAGTTCCGGCAGTTCTTCATAGATGAAGCCCAAGCGGTGCATGCCGGTGTCAATCTTGATATGGATAGGGTAGTCCTCCACTCCCAGTTTCTTTGCTTCGTAGATAATTTCACGGCACATGTCGAAACTGAAAATTTCCGGTTCCAGGCGGTAGTCGAACAGCGACTTGTAGTTGACCACCTTCGGATTCAGCACCATAATCGGCATGGAAATGCCTGCTTCGCGAAGGTCTACGCCTTCGTCGTGAGCCGCAACGGCAATGTAGGAAGCACCCTGGTCCTGAAGCGTCTTTGCCAGTTCGTAGGAACCGGCTCCATAACCCGAGGCCTTCAGCATGCACACGATTTTCGTGTCGCGGTTCAGGTGGGAACGGTAGAAATTGAAGTTATAGACAAGAGCGTCGAGGTTCACCTCCAGCACCGATTCGTGCTGACGGGCTTCCAACAGCTCAGTAATCAGTTCAAAATGGAAATCGGGTGCACCTTTCAGCAGAATCAGTTCATTGGCGAAATCGTCGGCCTTCATCGTGTCGAGGAATTCGCGGGTAGTGCTGAAAAAGCGCGATTGTGCCGGGAACAGGTGGCTGTGTTGCGAAATGTTCGGTCCGATACCAATCAGTCGGTCGACGTTGCGTAGCCGCAGAAGTTCGGCAATTTTCTGATATACCTTTTCCGCCGGAATGTTTTCCTTCATGACATCCGAGAGGATGACAGTCGGTTTGCGGTTGTCGATGGCACGGCGCATCATAAAGTCAAGCGACGTGTCGAGTGAAAGGTAGTCGCTGGTATAAGTGTCGTGAATCAGCATGCAGTTGTTTACCGCTTCCGACACGTCGATGCGTGTACCTGTGGCAGTCAGACGTGAGAAGCGTTCGCTGATTGCTTTGCGCGGCACTCGCAGGTAGAGCATCACGGCCAGACAGGTGAGGGCATTTTCGATGTCGTGTTCCTCTGTGAACGGAAGCGTGATGGTGCGTCCGTCGAGCATCAGGTAGGAATAGTGGATGGTCGTTTCGTTTTTTCCGCGCTGTATCGACGATATGAAGAGCGGTGCATCGCTGTTCGTGCGTGACCAGCAAAGTTCCTGCGTGCCGTAGGCGAGGTCGATAATGCCGTTGTAGATAACGGAGTCGTCGTTGTTGTAGATGATGCTGTTGCAATGGCGTGACAGGCGCAGCTTTTCCACGCATTTCTCCTCAATCGAAGCGAAGCCTTCCTGATGTTCGCTGCCGATATTGGTAATGGCTACTGCCGTAGGTTGGATGATGCGTTCAAGAATTTGCATTTCGTCGCGTTTCGACACGCCGGCTTCAATGATGGCGAGTTCCGTATTTTGGTCGATGTCCCAAATGGACAACGGCACGCCAATCTGTGAGTTGTAGCTTCGCGGACTGCGCACGATGTTGTAGTCGTCGCGCAGAAGCTGGTAGAGCCATTCCTTGACCGAAGTCTTTCCGCTACTGCCCGTAATGGCAATTACGGGAATGTTGAAGCGCCGACGATGGTAGGCGGCCAGCTCCTGCAGGGCGGCAGTTGTGCTTTTTACTTGCAGGAAATTGGCATCTTCCGGGACCTGCTCGGGCAATTTTTCCACTACAAAGTTGCGTACTCCTTTGTGATAAAGCTGGTTGATAAATTTATGCCCGTCGTTGCACTTTGTCCGGATGGCGAAAAAAAGCGATTTTTCCGGATAAGTCAGCGAGCGCGAGTCAGTCAGAAGTGTATCGATGCTTGCATTGTGCAAGTTGTCGATTTTGGCCTCCAGAATGTCGGCTATTTCAAGTATTGAATATTCCATTTTGTCTATCCTTGTTTACCGGCCGTCGCCCTTATCAAAGGGTGTGGCTCCTTTCAATTGCAAAGATAGTGCAAGGCGAGCGGAGAAAAAACAAGCTTGCTTGATTTTTTATCCCGAGCCGCGGCCTATCTTCTGTAAAGAAGTGCAAGGCGAGAGCAGAAGCAAATGAAAACAGCGTTTTCAAATTTGATTATCCCGAGCCGTAGCCTATGCAATTAAAATATAATAACACACGGATAGAAAGGAGAAGAGAAAAAAGTGCCTACTTTTGCAGACCTTATTACAAAATAGCTCCTGTGGTAGGATGGTTAAATGTTCGGTTGGATGCCTGACCGCATTGAGCAACCGGACACTGTTCTCGAATAATAAATTGTAAATTAAATGAATGCGAAAGTAAAAACAATGTTGGCCTTGCTTTTATGTGCCAATTCTCTCACCTACGGGCAAACGCCGAAAGATTCTGTAACAATAAAGGGTATTGTGTCCGATTATGACGGCAATACCATACGCAATTGTTCGGTCATGTTTCAAAATTCGATGTTTGACGTATTGTTTGAAACAAAAACCGATGACGAAGGCCAATATCAAATCACTGTCCCGAAAGGAAAATATAGCAATATCGGTGCAATAGACATGGATACCTATCCTCACACGATGGAACCCGGAATGAAAACGGATGACTTGCGACTGGAGTTCTGGGGATGGAATGTTATTGCCGACAGAGATACAACCTTGAATATTAAGTATCATAGAATAGAGGCATACGGATTGCATGTGTTCCAGATTATGGGAGGTGTGCCGACTTATCAGATTTATGTTCGTCCGATGAGCCTGACAAGGTATCTTGCCAACAAAAACATTATAAACACACAGCATAAAGAGGATTTGTCCGGAATTCAACAGTCAGCAACCAACAACGCGGCAAAATGCGACAATCTCGCTCCGACCATCGACAAGGCAGGAATAAAGGTTTGGGTAGACGGTGAAGAAGTTGCGGTGCTGATGAAACAGCAAATCAAGGAATATTATGAGGCTGATGAATATGGCATCGCTTATTATCTGACTGTTGCCGAACCCACCAAACCGTCATCATTACCCTATCGGGTTTTCAAAGTAGAACTGACCGATTTGGAAAACGGCGACAAAGGAGAAGCCATTTATTATCTCGAAAAGGAAAATTACATCGAGAACAATTAAAAATTGTATCTTAGCGTGTTGAAAAAACTTTAAAACTGACTGTGAAAAAATGAACTGTTTTAGAAAACTTGTAATGGGATTGTCCGCCATGCTGATTTTCGGCGTGGCGGATGCCTTCCCGAAACCGGTGGTTTTGCCGGGATTTGTGACGAGCCCGTATTTTGACGAGCAGGTGGCGGCTTTCAACTATGAGCCGAATGTGAAAGTGGAAATCAATGCGCCGGCAGTGGACGATTTCGATGCAACGAAACCGACGGCACTGGTGCTGTACGGATTGCCTAATGGCAACACGACGGAGTGGACCATCGGCCGACAGCTTGCGCCGGGTGACGATTGGCATTTTGCCATTCAGCATATTGGTGCGCAGACTCGTTTCGTGCGTGAACAGTCGCCGGAATATAACTGGGTGACGGTATATCTGGAGGCTTCCTCGAAAAGTTGGGGCAACTGGCGGAAAACCACTGAAGGTGGCGACGCCAAACTGAAAGCGCTGACGGAATATCTGCTGGACCTGTTTAAGGACTACCAGCCGTTTGTCGTACTGAGCGGACATAGCGGTGGTGGTAATGTGCCGTTTGCCATTATGGACGCTTCGGAAACGATACCCGATTATGTGAAACGTATCGTGTTTCTCGACAGCAACTATAACTGGGAAGCGGAACGCTATGGCAAGAAACTCACAGAATGGTTGAAGCGTTCCGATGACCACCATCTGGCTGTGATTTGCTACGACGATGTGAACGCTCTGCTTAACGGAAAGCCCTTTGTTTCGGCTACGGGCGGAACGTGGTACCGTTCGCAGGTGATGCAGCAATATTTGCAGGAAAACCTGGGCTGGAAATGGAAGAGCCGGGATACGGAGGAAATGAAAATGTTCCGTACGCGTGACCGTCAGGTGCTTTTTCTATTGAAAACGAATCCGAAACGGGAAATTTATCATACGGTGCTGGTGGAGAAAAACGGGTTTATCCATAGCCTTCTTTTCGATACGAAGCACAATGAAAAGGCTTACCGCTTTTGGGGAGAACCGGCCTATACCGACTACATTCAGCCCGCTGTCGAACAGTTGCCGCTATTGCGCATACCGCCACGCAAGGAAAATGCTGTGGGCGGGCAGGAGTTTATGGCGAAGATTGAAAATGTGGAGCTGGACGACCGTGAAAATGCCATTTTCAACGAACTTACGGCCGGGAATATGCCCGATGCGTTCCGTCGTGTCGTTGTCATCAAGGATACACTTTGCGATGCGGCCGGCAAGAGCCATGCAGTAGAACTGGCAGTGCTTCCCGATGTTTTGTCCGTTGGTTCGGATTCCGATTTTGTGCGTATTCCGATGCTTCCGGGAACGGCACAACGTATAGCAGATGCTTTAGGCGCTACACTGCCTACACGAAAAATGTCGGATTTGGTGGCGCGTCACAGTGCAGTCAAACTGATGCCTCACCCGATGACTCCCGACATGACGATGATAACAATTCCTGTATTTACCGAACATAACCGATTGATTGAAGCCTCTCGCGATTCTGTCGGAATGCCTTTGTCGGCACTGATTACGGGACATAAGAAGGACATTGTCATTACCAACCGTCTGACGGAAGGTGGCCGGGTGTTTATCTATGGCTGGCACTATCCCGACGGAAAATCCATTCAGCCGCTGAGTGGTGTGCATCACGACCGTTATGTGGACTACAGCCACGGCGTACGGCTGTTCTGCCGTTATGTGCTTGTCGACGGCAAGCGGTATGCCATTGATGAAATTCTTCGCGACCCAGTGCTTTACAAGCTGTTGAGCGATGAAGATGGGGTGATGGAAAAGACCTCCTATTAGATGTTCAGATACGGGTATCTGTCGAGAAGCTGTTGGCGCAGTTTCTCGGTAGATGCCTTGAAACGCGTTATGGCCTCGGCGTTGTCCGTGAGCGGACGGTGGTGCATTTGGCGGTAGAGTTTTTCGCAGTCGGTGGCAGCCTGTTGCGCCGAGTCGGAAAAGCAGGCTTCGGAAAAGCGGGAATAGATATAGTCGATGGCCACTTCCGAGGGATGGGTCATGTCGGCTGCATAGAAGCGGTAGTCGCGAAGTTCATCCAATTGGATTTCATACGACGGAAAATAGCGGCATTGCGGAATGGCTTCCGTAAGACGGTCGACGGCAAGCAGAAGCGTAGACTTGCTGAGCTGGTTGCCGTGGGCTCCGTCGGCAAGATGACGGATTGGACTGACCGTGAATGTTATGCATAAATTGGGATTGCCTTCTAAAAGACGATGGAGCAGGGCAGTCCATTCCTCTACAATTTCATCGACTGAAAGCCGTGTGCGGCGGAATCGTGCCGCCGGCAGTTTGTGGCAGTTAGCTACGATTTCTCCATTTTCTTCCAGTGAAAATACGAATGCCGTACCGAAAGTGATAATCAGATGGCGCGCCCGGTGGAGATTGTTTGCAGCCTTGTGGAACCGTTCGTTGATGCGTTCCAGAGCCGTGTCCGGATTGCTGCTTGAAAAGCGCGAGTGGTGGGCGAAGCTGTGCCATGTGCCTTGATATTCGAATAGTTCTTCTTTCGAAAATTCACGTTTCTCCAGCAGCCTGTCTATCGACTTGGCTATGCTTGCCGGATTGTAGAGTGTGCCGAACGGATTGATGTCAACGCCAAACATGCCCCTCGTCAGTCTTTCACCGATATTTTCCGTAAAGCATGAGCCGAGCATCATGATTTTTTCATCGTGCCCAATGGCGGGCTGAAAGCGTTGCAGTTCTATTTTTGTCCGAAATTCCATATCCGTTTGTTTAGCTTTTACAAAAGTAGTGAATGTAGGATGCGGCTACAAGAAAAATGGCGCGTAATTTTACCGCTGTTTTGCGAGGAATATTCGCGGAGTATTAGTAATTTTGTGGCAACTTTAATTCATATATGACAATACTTCGGTAAAAAATTACCGAGAAATTAAAATTAAACAATAGAATCGGTG
>UQUV01000014.1 GCA_900544305.1 uncultured Porphyromonadaceae bacterium | reverse complement strand
CTTTGTGGCGGAAGCCGCTTAGCCGATATGTTGAATTTTTAACGGACTATTATTACTTATAACCTGTCTCTAAATGTTTTTGACAACACAATATCTATTCCACACTACTATTAATCCAATCAACAACATCCTGAAGAACTTCCAGAGAGCACGTTTCTTCTATATTATAATAATCCAAAGAATTTCCAATTTGACAATGTTGAAACAAATGATTCAATCCCATATATTCTTTGAAAAAATTCTTTTTATTATTCCTACTCAACAATTTTTTTATCGCATTTAAATTACTAGCTGATATCACTTGCATATCATTACTGCCATTAATTGCCATTACTGGAATTTTTATGCTTGATATAACCAAAGTCGGATCATAATTTATAAAGTAATTCACCCAATTATCTTTAGATTGAGCCTTTATCTCATTTCTCACAGACTCAACTGTTCTATTGGCTGGTTGACCATAGATTTTTAATGCTGCATTTTGTTGTTCTGCAAGTAAAGTATCACCTTTTATCCCAGGCCCCGCCATACTAACTATAAAATCTGCCTTACCTTTAGCACCCAACATAAACGCAATTAAGCCACCTTCACTATGACCTAATATTCCAATTCTAGAAAACTTTCCACAAGTCTCCAACCACTGCAATCCACACTCGGCATCTTCTGCATAATCCTTTGAAGTACATCCACTGCGCTCTCCTGTCGATTTACCAACACCTCTGTCATCATAGCGCAATGAAGCAATACCATTTTTTGCCAAATAATCAGCAATAACCAAAAATGGTTTATGCTCAAAAACTTCTTCATTACGATCTTGTGGACCACTTCCGGTTACCATTAGAACAACCGGAATTCGTTTATTCGGAGTGTATCCAATAGGATATGTCAATGTTCCCGAAAAAATAGCATTCGCATTATCATTAGAAAAAGAAATTTCTTCTGTCCGGTAATCAAAAGGTGGCAATGGTTCTTGTGGACGTTTAGGTTTATCAATATCACCCGGCTCCAAATCCATGGGTAAGAATATACCATTTTGATTGAAAATACCTTTAATTTTATTATGACTCCGTTTGCCGTTATATGACATACCAATCGTCGGCAAATTCAAACTTATTGAATCTTGAGTAAGTAGGGAAAGATTAACGGGTACGCCCCTAACCCCTTGTTGTGGAATATCCATTGTTCCTCCATCTTTACTCACATGAAAAGCAATTCTGATTTTCTGACCATTAATATCTAAACTACCATGCCAAGTTCCATTAATTTCCTGTGCATACGATATTATCGAACATACCAAAACGACAAATACCAATAATAAATTTGTTCTCATTGCTGCTTTTTTATAATATTTCTTTTTATAAGGATCGTACCAATTAAATATAGAATACACGAAATAATAATACCAATAGGTATGAACCAATATCCCAAAATATCAGGCATTGACAAATCCGTTTCGGAACAATACCCAACAAAAAAACTCTCGTTATTATAAAAAAAGCCGATACTATCTGGTATGAAAATTTTAAGAATCGACAATATAAAGAATGTCACACTAAAAAGATACAGAATACCTGAGACAAGGTATTTTCCAGTACAAAATATACAAACACATGTCTGTCTGATAATTTCAAAAGGATTGCCCTTTTTCAACACGCTTTTTAATTGAGATTCTGTCACGTACAATTGAGCAATTTTTGTTGGACTACCCAATTGGGTTAATACATTATTCAAACAGTCTTCATCTGATAATGCAGTTCCTTGCAACCTACACATACTTTCATAAACGTGTGAAGCCAATTCATTCAGTATGTCATTTTTAGTTTTTTCATCCAATACTTTGAGCTCACTTTCAAGCTTCTGCATATAATTCAAGTATTGTTTACTATACTGGTAATCTGTTTTCATTTGTACACTAAATTAAATGTTCTATCCGCTTCGTCATATCAAGATAATATTCAGTAAGGCTGGCAATATATTTTTTACCAGCCTCAGTTATTTTATAATATTTTCTTGGCATACCACTCTCCTTTTGCACCCAATATGGCTCGATTACTTCATCTTTGCACAATCGCATAAGGATAGGATAAATGGTACCATCGGCCACTTCAAATCCAAGAATTCTCTCTATTTCGGAAGAAATCTGATACCCATAACTATCTTGTTTACTTATAATTATCAGCACAACAAGCGGAAGTATCCCTTTCTTCATCTGTGTTATCAAATTATCTTGCAACATAATTATTACACATACATTGTATTACTACGTATATCGGTCACAAATATATATCGATTAATCGAAATCACAAAATAAATTAAACTAAATTTAAACACCCCGATATTCAAATTATAACCATATCATTTGGAAGCATAAATTGGGGCACTCTTCTTTTCAGAATATTATTGTCAAAAAATGAAATTTTCTTATATTTGTAAAATCTAGGAGGCGGCTCGGCATAGTCAAATTAAAAACCCCGTTTTCATTTGCCTCTGCCCTCGTCTTTCCGTATATTTGTAAAATAGGGCTTTAATCAAAAAACACAGACAAAAATGCTATGAAACAACTCCTGCTTTTTGCCATTTCCATACTGCTGCTTCCATTCGTTCTTGCAGCTTCGGGTAATGAATACCAAAACGCCGAAAAGGCTCTGACAAAAAAGCTGACCGGCAACCCGACAGAAGCCATTGACTCGGCCACAAGCTTAGTCATATTCAACGATGCGCTTTCTGCAGATGAAAAAGCACAACTGATGCAGAACAAGATTCTGCCCTATGCCAAAAAGAACCGGAAAAAACTGGACGCTGCCGACATCGCCTGGCTCTACCGCAACATTGCCATCTGCATGGGACAGCAGGAAAAGCTGGACGAAAAAATGATCATGCTTGATTCCGCACTGTACTATATCGAGCAAAGCACGGACACTGTTGTCAAAGCCTATCTCTATAAGGTAGCAGGCGACACGGAAATTGCAATCGGCAGTATCGAAAAGGGACACAAATATTTTTACACAGCCATACGCCTTTTCGAATCGCTCGACGGCTACGAAACGGAAATCTCTTCCTGCCTCTACCAACTGGCTGTCGGGTATCTGCAAATACTCGACACCGACGGCCTCGACCGTATTCTGACACAAATGAACAAACTGTGCCAAAAAACGCCGACACCTGCCTGCAAATATGACTATCTCTCGGTAGCCTCGGCCAAATACGCCACACTGCACGAGAAAAACCCCGACAACAAATCCTATCTCGACTCGGCAATCGTGTATTCCCGCCGAACAATCAGCATTATCGAACAATATCCGGACCAACTGCCGCCCAAAGCCATGCCATCGTGGAACTACTATAATATTGCCGTACTGTTCGACGACTGCACGCCGCCGATGTACGACAGCGTACGACATTATCTTCACAAAGCCATGGAAGCCCGTCCGGCTGCCGGACATTTCCGGAAAGAGGTGGAAATCAGCGTGTACGACCTGGAAGCCAACGTCTATTTCAAGCAAAAGAAATATGACCTGGCCGAAAAGCGCATTTTTGATGTCATGAAACTGCTCGACGAAACAGAATCCTACAATTCTCTCATCACCGAGCGAGGGGAAGCCTACAGCCTGCTGGTGGACATCTACGAAAAGACCGGACGCTATCAGGAAGCGTTGAAATACCAGAAACTGCTGAACGAAAACCACCGCAAACGCTTCGACAAAGAAAAGGCCGACGCCTTGAAAAAAATGGAAATAGCATTCGATGTCGAGAAAAAGGAAAACGAAATACTTAACCTGGAAAAACTGAACGAAGCCTCACGCATCCGCACATGGCTGCTCAGCATCTGTATCGGCATCCTTGTAATCGCCATTGCACTGCTCTACATCATCTCCCGACAGAAAAAGAAAAATCTGGAACAGAAATGGTATGAAACGGCCCTTCTTGCAGAACTACGTTCAAAAGAACTGCAGAGCACGCTCGAACGTCAGGAAGCCACACAGTCAAAACAGGACACAGCTCCTACCGACGGAATCTTTGCATCGGGAATCGTGAAAATCAGCGATATCCTCACCCACTCCGTATTGACCGAAGAACAAAAGAACGACTACCTGACAAAACTCAAGTCGCTCAACGCAGATGAACTGGAACGGAACTTTGCCCAAGTAAGTGCAAAGATGACGGTTATGGACGTAAAATACACGCTCTGCTTCTATATCAACATGGACGCACGCGACATTGCAAGCATATTCAACGTTGAGCCGGCCAGTGTCTACACCGTGCGCTATCGGTTGAGAAAAAAATTCCGCGACAGCGCCGCATTCCGGTTCCTGACATAGTTTTTTATCCTGTGATATCTTGAAAAGTTTGTTTATCTATATTTGTCTATATCCAATGTTAGCCTTAAACTTTATTTTTGCTATGAATAAAAAATTAACGAATGACCTCAAACCGAAGACATATTTCGAATCAAATTGTAAAAGCCATTGTCAACAAACTTGAAGACGTTATTTCCGGCTCGCAAATTGAGCCAGAAAACAAAAATTTCTACCAGGAAAAACTGACAAGACTCTGTGAGAATGACAACCTCCAAGAAATTCTGACACTGGCAGAAGACCGAATTACACCAACGGATATGAAATATCTATTATGCTTCTATATGAATATGGACGTGCAGCACATCAGCCAGCTGTTCAACATCGAAATTTCCAGTGTCTACACCGTACGCTACCGCCTTCGCAAAAAACTGAAAGACGAAAACGGTTCTGACCTCATATTGTTCTGACGCTCCACTTCCCGAGGGAAATCCGTAATCCGTATCAAAACATCATTTATAGAAAAACGCCGAAAGCGTATAACAAAAAAGCGAGACTGCCATGCAATCTCGCTTGTCTTTTGGGTGAAGAAAGGGGCTCGAACCCTCGACCCTCGGAACCACAATCCGATGCTCTAACCAACTGAGCTATCCTCACCATCTTTGTTTTATGTGTGCAAAGATATAGCGTTTTTTTGAACTGTGCAAATATTTTGGAATAAAATTTTTAAGAAAATTCGCAAAACGCTAATAACCAGCAGAATATTTTTTTACAATTTGTCATCAGCCGGAACCAACGGGCAAACGTCCTTCAATGGAACCTTCCAATCCTCGGGCACATTTACATTAAATTTATCGAAAATCCGATAGGCATTTTCTGTAAATTTACGGAAATATGGTTTCATATCGTCCCGCAACAACTCCGTTTTATCGGCAGGAATAAGTTCAAAATTACCGTTTCCGTTCGGTTGTTGCACAAAAACGAGCTTATATTCCGCTCCTTTCAAGTAAGGCCGTCCTTCACCGTCGCGACCGACAGCCACTTTTACCAACGCACCTCCGCGGGTATCAGTCGTACGCATGGCAGATATGAAATTACCCAACGAATAAACCACCAGCACATCCTTTCCCGTTTTCGCGTTACGACGAATTTCCATCGGCTGAATAACGTGCGGATGGCCGCCGATAACCATGTCTACCCCTTCACCCACGAGAAAATCGGCCAACTGTTCCTGTTCGCGGTTCTGGATAAGTTTGTATTCCACTCCCCAATGAATGCACACCACCACCATTTCTGCACCCTGCTTGCGGGCAGCAGCAATGTCGGCACGCATTTGCGGCTTGTCAATATAGTTGACAACCGCACCGTTAGGCTGTATTCCGTTTGTTCCGTAAGTATAATTAAGGAAGGCAAAACGAATGCCTTTAATCGTAGTCAGGAACACTTGACGCTGTTTCCGGTTGTCTGCATTGCGGAAAGTTCCCGTATGCGGTATTCCCATTTCATCAAGACGGTCGAGCGTGCGTCGCAAACCTTTGTCCCTGCGGTCAAGGCAATGGTTGTTGGCTTGAAGAAACAAGTCAAAACCCGCATCACGCAAAGCCTCGGCAAATTCGTCGGGGGCACTAAAACAAGGATAGCCCGCATAGGGCTTTCCCCCCAGCGGGCATTCCAAGTTGACCACGGCATAATCCGCACTGCCGACATAATCGGCCACATGGCGGAAACACGCCTTATAATCATGACCACCGCCACTGACGGCGGCCGCCTTTATCTGTCGCTCATGCTGCATGGCATCGCCGGCAAAAACCAGCGACACATCGTCCGTCCCCGTCAGGAACTGCAACAGCGAAATCAGATAGACAAGCAGTGTCATCCGTTAGTAGATTTTGTGTTGAGCTGCAAGCAAAGTATTCTTCATCAAAGAAACGATAGTCATCGGACCTACACCACCCGGAACCGGAGTAATGTAAGAACACTTCGGCGCTACCTTTTCAAAATCAACGTCACCTTTCAAGCGGAAACCGCTCTTTGTTTCAGTTGACGGAACACGTGTTGTTCCTACGTCGATAACCACCGCGCCTTCTTTCACCATATCTTCAGTAAGGAAGCCCGGTGAACCCAAAGCAGCAATAATAATGTCGGCATTCAGACAGAAATCCTTGATATTTTTCGTGCGGCTGTGGCAAACGGTCACTGTTGCATCGCCCGGCACTGCCTTCTGCATCATCAATGAAGCAACCGGCTTGCCCACGATGTTGCTACGACCGAGCACAACGCAGTTGGCACCCTTCGTGTTGATGTTATAGCGTGCCAAAAGTTCCATAATGCCCTGCGGAGTGGCAGAAAGGAAACAAGGCAGACCGATGGACATGCGTCCAACGTTAATCGGGTGGAAACCGTCGACATCCTTCTTGAAATCGATGGCTTCGATGATTTTCTGTTCGTCGATGTGTTTCGGCAACGGAAGTTGCACGATAAATCCGTCCACATCGTCGTCAGCGTTAAGTTTAGCAATAGCTTCGAGCAATTCAGCTTCAGTCACCGTATCCTCATAGCGGATAACCGTAGAATTAAAGCCGCACTGTTCGCAAGCCTTCACTTTGTGAGCCACATACGTTTCGCTACCACCGTCGTGTCCAACAAGAATAGCAGCCAAATGCGGCTTTTTCTTACCTTCAGCAACCATCTGTGCCACTTCTGCAGCAATCTCCTGCTTGATGGTATCAGCAATCTTTTTTCCGTCAATTAACTCCATATATAAATTCTTACTTAAGTAGTTTCCGATATTCTACAAATATACAAATTTTCGTTCAAAAGCCAATATCGTTAAAGCTCGGAACAAAAAACGGACGAAAACCGCACAGCTTTCGTCCGTTTGTATATATCATTTGCATCCCATTAGCGGCGACGCATATTTTTCATAATGTTTGACGGCTTCATTGTAGTGGCCATCTTCATCATCTTGCGCGTACCTTCGAATTGCTTCAACAGGCGGTTCACCTCCTGAATGGAAGTACCACTACCCTTTGCAATACGCTGACGGCGGCTTCCGTTGATGATTTCCGGATTCTTGCGTTCTTCCGGTGTCATTGAATAGATAATCGCTTCAATGCCCTTGAATGCATTGTCGTCGATATCAATATCCTTGATAGCCTTACCTACGCCCGGAATCATTGATGCAAGTTCCTTCAGGTTACCCATCTTCTTGATTTGGGCAATCTGTGCAAGGAAGTCATTGAAGTCAAACTGGTTCTTTGCAATCTTCTTCTGCAAGCGGCGAGCCTCTTCTTCGTCGTACTGCTGTTGGGCACGTTCAACAAGTGAAACGATATCACCCATACCGAGAATACGGTCAGCCATACGTGCCGGGTGGAACAAGTCGACAGCTTCCATCTTCTCGCCCGTACCCACAAACTTGATAGGTTTCTTCACCACCGTACGGATTGACAAGGCAGCACCACCACGGGTATCACCGTCGAGCTTCGTCAGAACAACACCGTCGAAATCCAAACGCTCGTTGAATTCCTTTGCCGTGTTCACAGCATCCTGACCGGTCATTGAGTCGACAACGAACAATGTTTCCTGAGGATTGATAGCCTTCTTGATGGCTTCAATCTCGTTCATCATTTCCTCGTCGACAGCCAGACGTCCGGCAGTATCGACAATCACAAGGTCGTTGTTGTGAGCCTTGGCATATTGGATAGCATTCTTAGCAATTTCAACCGGGTTCTTTGAATCAGGTTCTGTATAGACAGGAACATTGATCTGTTCGCCCAATACCTTCAACTGGTCAATAGCCGCCGGACGATAAACGTCGCAGGCCACCAGCAAAGGGCGTTTTCCCTTTTCACTTTTGAATTTCTTAGCCAGTTTACCGGAGAACGTAGTCTTACCTGAACCCTGCAAACCCGACATCAAAATGACAGCCGGATTTCCCGAAAGATTCACTTCGGCAGTTTCTCCGCCCATGAGTGATGCGAGTTCGTCGTGAACAATCTTCACCATCAACTCGCTCGGCTTGATGGCATTAATCACATTCTGACCCAACGCCTTCTGCTTGACAGTGTCGGTGAACTGCTTTGCCACGTTATAGTTGACGTCGGCATCAAGCAATGCACGGCGAACATCCTTCAATGTTTCCGCTACGTTGATTTCAGTGATTTTGCCTTGTCCTTTAAGAAGCTTAAAGGATCTCTCGAGTCTCTCACTTAAATTTTCAAACATTGGAATTATCTTCTATATTTTTATCGTTCTTACTTTGTCAGTTTATTCGTACCCGGTTCCGGGAACACGACTTTCGGTTGGAAAGTCTTGGCTTCCTCGAAATCCATCGTAGCATAAGCCATGATTATCACGACATCGCCCGGATAAACCCTGCGTGCAGCCGCACCGTTCAGACAGATGTCGCCGGCACCGCGTTTGCCGGGAATCACATAAGTGTCAATACGTTCGCCATTGTTGTTGTCTACAATATAGACACGTTCGTTGGCAATTATGCCTGCCGCATCCATCAAATCCTCGTCAATCGTAATGCTGCCGATATAGTTCAGGTCGGCATTCGTCACCGTCGCACGATGAATCTTGGATTTCAAAACTTCAATCTGCATCTTCTTTTTGAATCGTTTTGTAATTTATTTTTTGTACGCAATATTGTCTATCAGACGGACATCACCGCAATACACGGTAATGCAACCCACCACATAGTCGGCATCCGTCCAATCATTGATTGCCTGCAAAGTATAGCCGTCAACGATTTCGTAGTATTCCACTTCCATGAACGGGAAGCGGTTTACATTGCTGACCACATATTGGATTGTTTCTGCAACAGTATGCGATTGTGCAAAGATACAACTTTCGGCCATAACTTTTGCAATGTTTGGCGCAATCTTTCTCTGTTCCGGTGTAAGACGTACGTTACGGCTGCTCAAAGCCAGGCCGTCGTCCTCGCGCTTGATTGGGCAGGCCACGATTTCCAACTTAAAGCCTTCCAGTTCCACCATACGGCGGATAACCGCAATCTGCTGAAAGTCCTTTTCGCCGAAATAGGCACGGTCGGGAGTCACGAAGCTAAACAGCTTGCTTACAATCTGAGCCACTCCGTTGAAATGTCCCGGGCGGAACTTTCCTTCCATCACTTCGGCCACCGGACCCAAGTCGAACACCCGATTGTCAGGTTCTGGATAGATTTCTTCAACCGTCGGCATAAACACGATGTCGCAACCGGCTGCTTCCAGCATTCGGCAATCCTGTTCTTCCGTACGGGGATATGTGCGCAAATCCTCTTTATTGTTAAACTGTGTCGGATTGACAAACACGCTCACTACAACAACGTCGTTCTCACGACGAGCTCTGTCGACAAGTGACATGTGACCTGCGTGCAGCGCCCCCATAGTCGGAACCAGACCGACTACCTTACCAGCCTGCTTCAACTCTGAAACAGCCTGCTTCAATTCTCTTACCGTTTTAATAACTTTCATACGATTCAAATAAAACGGTGCAAAGGAAATAAATATTTATCACATAGAAAAACCATAGGCTTGCAAAATTACATTTTATTGTTTTTTATTTCTTTTAAGCCCTTTTGAACAGACACTTAACCGAAACATTTTTATAATTTGAAAGTTTTTACTATCTTTGCACCAATAATCAGATAAATTATGAGTAACGACAAGGTATTATTTATAAGTCAAGAGATCAAACCTTATCTCCCCGATTCAGAAATGTCAATAATGGGACACGACATGCCGCACGGCATGCAGGAACGAGGCTACGAAGTGAGAACATTCATGCCAAAATACGGAAGCATCAACGAACGACGCAACCAATTGCATGAAGTTATCCGTCTCTCGGGTATGAACTTGATTATTGATGACACCGACCACCCTCTGATTATCAAAGTTGCCACACTGCAACCCGCCAGAATGCAGGTGTACTTCATTTATAACGACGACTATTTCCAACGCAATCCGGACAAAGGTCTGGAAACAGAACTTACGCCCGAACTGAACGACGAGCGCTGCATCTTCTTCGTGCGCGGTACCATTGAAACCGTCAAGAAGCTGCGTTGGGAAGCCAACATCGTACACTGCCAGGGCTGGATATCCGCATTGGCACCGCTTTACATTAAGAAAGTTTACGCCGACGACCCGTCGTTCCGCAACTCAAAAATCGTATATTCGCTGTTCGGTTCGTCGTTCGACGGATGTCTTGACCCGCGTTTCGAAGAGAAGTTGAGAATGGAAGGCTTCAATGACGAAGACCTCAAATCCATTTCAGGCAAGCCGGTCGATTTCCCGACATTGGCAAAACTGGCTCTCCAGCACTCCGACGGTGTAATCCAACAATGTAAAGAAGTTAACCCGGAAATTTTAGAATTTATCAAAGAACACAACATTCCGTTCTTGCCTTACGATGAAAACGCAGACAATAACATTGAACGTTGTGCCGAATTTTACAAAACACTATAGCACTCACATCTACAATCATGAAATTTTTTCATTTTATGCTTGGAGCCGCAGCCCTGTTTGCTGCGACTACAGCTTGCGATGACAACAACATCGGAAGTTCCATTCTGGAGACAGAAATGTCGTTGGTTGTTGACTCGTCATTTACAATAAGCGGTGAATCCGTTGCTACCAATAAAATTCAGGCACGGACCGTCACTAAGTTGCTTGGAAATCTCCGCACCCAAGAGTATGGAACACTAAGTTCCGACTTTGTCACTGAATTCATGCCGTCGGCAGTTATCGACACGTCCAATGTGACAGTCGACAACATCGACTCTTTGAAGCTTGTCATGACAGTGCCGTTTGAAAGCATTGTCGGCGATACGCTTGCTCCTATGCGCGTAAATGTCTACAGACTTAACAAACGTCTGCCCTACCCAATCTACAGCGACTTCAATCCGGCAGAATACTATTCCGAATCAGACCTGTTGGGCAGCACCTCCTACACGATGTCGAACAGTATCTATACAAGCGACTACTACAACAACGTATATCACTATTGCGTTGTAGAGGTTGACCTTCCGAAACAACTGGGCAAAGACCTGTATTCTTTATATAAAGAATCACCGGCAACCTTTGCCGACCCCGACCGTTTTGCAGATGCTTTCAAAGGCATTTACGCAACAACATCATACGGTAGCGGCTGCGTTATCCCTATCGAGACAACCTACCTGAACCTCTTCTACAGCAAACACGAAAAGACAGAAGAAGGAAACGACACCATCATCAAGTATTCCGGACAATATTTCGGAGTGTCGCCTGAAGTTGTCACCAACAACAATATCCAGTCAGTATCTTCCGACGAGATCAAACAACGTGTTGCAAAAGGCGAAGTTGTCGTTCAATCGCCGGTAGGATATGATGCAAAAATCACATTCCCGACACAGGCACTTCTCGATGCCTACTACGGACACTACAAACAAGGAATCACAGTGCTCAGCAGCCTGACATTGAAAATTCCGGTAACAGAAACTACCAACGACAAGAACATCACGCCTCCTAAGAACCTGCTAATGGTCCGCGCATCAGAAAAGGATGAGTTCTTCACCAAAAACAAAGTGGTGGACAACACAAATTCCTTCTATGCTACATACGACAGCTCTAAAAAGTGCTACACCTTCTCGGGCATGCGTACGTTCCTGAAAGAATTCATTTCCGACAACAAAACGGAAGTCACTGCTGAAGACGAAGAGTTTGTCCTCATTCCTGTCGACATTACAACGGAGACAGTCAGCAACTACTACGAACAACAGGAAGTGATCACTTCTGTCACACCACAGGTTTCAACCCTTTCAATGGCCGTACTCGATATAAAAAATGCAAAAGTTACGGCAGCATTCAGCAAAAAAAGCGTGAATTAATAGTGCAGATTTAAAAATTAAGTATAACTTTGTGCCGTCAAAAAAATGACGGCACATTTTTCGCCTCGATAGCTCAGTCGGTAGAGCATTTCATTCGTAACGAAAAGGTCATGGGTTCGAGTCCCATTCGAGGCTCAAAGAAAAGGAAATTCAACAAATTGGATTTCCTTTTTTATTTAGACAACGAGAAGCAAAAAAATGGTTAAGAATTATAAAAACTCACTTGTTCCACCTATTTATAAATGTTTTTTGAGTAACTTTACAAGGTCAAGTTAAAGATTTGACATTATAGTTACCATCATTTTAAAAACCGAGCTTGCATCGGACAGCAACCAGCTTTTGACCGAGAATGCAACGCCCACACATAAAAATTAACAGAATGGACAAAAACACAAACAAAACGCCCATTTCAGCAAGATGGCTTTTTGGCATACTTATGATTCTTATATACTTAGGTATGGGAGTACTGATGCTGATGAACTTCTTCCAATGGGACACACCGGCAGTCTATTATTCGCTCGGCGCCCTGTTCGTGGTTTACGGCATCTACAGAGGTTATCGCCAATTCAAAGGAATGGACTACAACTAACAAAAAAATAAAACCTATCGCATGAAACTGAAGAAACTATTCTTATTTGCCACTGTCGCAGCAATATCATTCTGCTCATGCAATAAACACCAGACAACCGAAACAAGCACCAGCGGTGTGACATCCATCATGTGTGATCAAAGTTTCGAGAACATCATGAATCAGGAAATCGATGTCTTCGAATACACTTACCCCGAAGCCAGCATTGTGCCTTACTACGTAAGTGAAGCGGAAGCAGTTGATTCGTTGTTGGCAACAAGCACACGACTCATTGTCATTCCTCACAAATTGTCACAGGACAAAATAGACTATCTGGAAAGCAAAAAGAAAAACGTAAAGACCCAACAGATTGCCGTTGACGCAATCGCACTCATCGTCAACAATGAGAACCCGGTTGAAGAACTGTCACTGAGTGAAATCGGCGACATTCTGCTTGGAAAAGTAACGAACTGGAACGAAATCTCACCGAACAAATCCGGCGAAATAATGATGGTGTTCGACCATCAGAACTCCAGCACGGTAAAATACATGCGCGACTCTCTGACCAACGGTCAGTTCTTTGCAAAAAATGTATTTGCCCAAGGTAGCAACCAGGCAGTAATCGACGTGGTGAAGAAACGCAAGAATGCCATAGGCGTCATTGGCGTTACATGGTTGAACACAAATCTTGACGGAATGGCCAACGGAACTGATACCACTGCCATGAAGATAAAAATGGAACGTCTGCAACGCAACGACACAACCGAACTCTCCTACGAAGGCAACAACATGCTTTCGAAAGACATCAAAGTGCTGGGCGTTCGCCGCAACGACAATCCGGTGGCATACAAGCCATACCAATACTATATTTACACCGGAGAATATCCGCTCTACAGAAGCATCTATGCCATCTGCATTGGAGCAAACGGCACTCTGCCTCACGGATTCTACTCCTTCCTGACTGGTGTCATCAGCCAAAAAATCATCCTCAACACAGGAATTCTTCCGGCTATCATGCCCCAGCGACAAGTGACCTTATATTGACAATAATGTAAAATCGATAAATATTAATCACAATGAAATTAAAATTTGTTTTAGCATTAGCCTTATTTGGCAGCTCTGTATTTGCGAGCTATGCCGACGGTTACAAAGACGGCGTTGAATATTTTCAAGCCGGACAAGAAGAAAACGCTGAAATCGTGTTGTTGCAGACATTGGACGAAGCAGCAACCGACAAGGCAGAAGCTTACTACTATCTCGGATGGATTGAACTTAACAAAGGCAATTTGGACAAAGCCAGCGAATATTTCGAACTTGGCGTAAAGGCCAATCCGGAATACGCCTACAACTATGTCGGCAAAGGTGCTGTAGCTTTGAAGAAGGGAAATGTAGATGCTGCTAAGGACTTTTTCAAAGAAGCAGAAAAAATCAACAAGAAAGATGCAAAAATCCGTGTTGACATTGCACGTGCATACTACAATGCAGACAAGGTAAAATACAACAAACAATGGAACGATGCATTGAAAGATGCCAAGAAAAAAGACAAAAAGGAATCTGCCATCTACATCTTCGAAGGTGACGTATTCGCTGACGAACAAAAATACGGCGACTCTGCAGGTTACTATGAAATGGCCATCACTTTCGACGCTGAACGTCCTATCGCATATGTAAAATATGCCAACACTTATTTCCGCATCAACCCGACAGTGGCTATCCAAAAATTGGAAGAAATCGTAGCTAAGAACCCGAATTCAGCACTTGCACAACGTGAATTGGCTGAAAAATACTACGAAAACAACCAATGGACAAAGGCTGCAGAACAATACAAGAACGTTATCGACAATCCGAACCACTTCGCATCTGACGACGAACGTTATGTTGTTCTCCTTTACTTCGGTAAGAACTATCAGGAATCACTCAGCCGCGCTCAGGCTCAATTGCAGAAGACACCGACTTCATTCCTTATGAAACGTATGGTATTCTTGAACCAGGCTGCTTTGGAACAATATGCTGAGGCTGAAAAATCCGCAATCGACTTCTTCGGCTCTGCATCTGCCGACAACTTGTTATCTTCTAACGACTACACAACTTACGGTGATGTTCTTAAGAAACTCGGTAAAGAAGAAGAAGCTCTTGGCGAATATGAAAAAGCTGTTGAAATCAACCCTGACAAAGTTGAATTGCTGAAAGACTTGAGTAGCGCATACAGCACAGCTGCTACAGCAACAACTGATAGCGTAAAAGCTGCAAACTATCACCTCAAATCAGCTGAACTTTACAAGAAATTCATTGATAAGGGCGACTACTCAACAAACGACCTCTTCGTATTGGCCGGCCGTTACCAAAACGTTATCGCAACTGCTTTGAACGACACTTTGAAATCAAAAGCATTCGAAAAAGCAAACAAAGTTATTGACGAAGTACTCGAACGCGTACCTGATGACTATCGTATCGCACAACGTAAGGCTCGTATCGCTCTTACATACGAAGGAAATGACCGCTCAAAAGGTCTTGCCGTTGCTCCATACAACCAAATGATGGAAATCCTCAATAACGACACGACTATTGACGAAAGCAAGAAAAAAGAAGCCTTCATGGAAGCTTACATGTATATTGCAGCTCACTACCTTGCTATCAAAGATTCAGCTACTGCAAAATCATACTACTTGAAATACCTCGAACTCGACCCGACTAACGAGGCTTTGAAGAAGTATATCGAAAACATGAAATAACGAAACAAGGTTATAACATTAAGCGGGGCATGCCAATCGGTATGCCCCGCTTCTTTATTGTATCTCATGATTAAGCAATGAGGACAAAGTACCATTACATCCGAGCTTGACAGAAGAGCCCGTCAGGCAGCGAAATAAAAAAAGGCGAATTCAAAAGAACCCGCCTTTTCATCTATTATCAGATTAGTTTATTAATCCACGTTATGCAATTCATGTCCCATACGGTCTTTTTTCGTATGCAGATAGAAACGGTTGTATTCGTTCGGCTGAACTTCCACCGGAACATTCTCTACAATCGTCAGGCCATAGCCTTCCAAGCCTACACGCTTCAACGGATTGTTGGACATCAGACGCATTTTTGTAACGCCCAGGTCATGCAGAATGCTTGCACCAACACCGTAATCACGCTCATCGGCCTTGAAGCCCAGACACAAATTAGCCTCTACCGTATCCATGCCGTTTTCCTGCAACTTGTATGCCTTCATTTTGTTCATCAAGCCAATACCTCTGCCCTCTTGATTAAGGTAGACAATCACGCCACGTCCTTCCTTCTCAATCATCTCCATTGCCTTGTGAAGCTGAGAGCCGCAATCGCAACGGTAAGAGCCGAAGATATCGCCAGTAGCACATGAAGAATGTACACGAACCAGAATCGGTTCATCCTTCTGCCATTCACCTTTCACCAACGCTACATGTTCGAGGCCTGTCGACTTCTGGCGGAAAGGAATCAGTTTGAAATGACCATATGCAGTCGGCATATCCACCATTTCACCCTTTTCTACAATAGATTCCTGTTTCAGACGATAGGCAATCAGGTCGTTGATGGAAATGAGTTTCAAGCCATATTCGTCAGCCATTTTACGCAACTCCGGCAGACGAGCCATTGTTCCGTCCTCGTTCATGATTTCCATCAAGGCACCTACCGGATTCAATCCGGCCAAACGGGCCATGTCGACAGTCGCCTCAGTATGTCCGGCACGACGCAAAACGCCCTTGTCCTGAGCATACAGCGGATTGATGTGACCCGGACGACCGAAGTCCGAAGGTTTGGCATTAGGATCAGCCAATGCCTTGATTGTTTCGGCACGGTCATGTGCAGAAACGCCCGTAGTACAGCCTTCCAGCTTGTCAACAGTAATCGTAAACGGAGTACCCAAAATTGAAGTGTTGCTTGACACCTGCACATCCAATTCCAATTCCTTACAACGGGAAATAGGCAGTGGCACACACAGCACACCACGCGCATTCTTCAACATAAAATTGACTTTCTCCGGAGTGATTTTTTCGGCTGCAATAATAAGGTCACCTTCATTTTCGCGGTCCTCATCATCCACCACTATCACAAATTTTCCATCTCTGAAATCTTCAATCGCATCTTCGATGCGGTCCAGTTGTATCTTGTCCATAATAATTCAGTTATTCTTTCACTAATGCAATCAGTTCCCTGCTTACGGAAGCCACTGTCTGAAGGTCATGCTTCAGACCTCGCTGGACACGCAAGCCGATAAAATAGCAGGCAAGCCCGACAGGGAACACTACCATCATAACATTTCCAACCTTCGAATTGTTCGCAGGATGATAAAGCCAAAGCGAACGCAAAACAGGATAGTCCATCAACTTATTGATGACCAACTGTTTGTCGGAGTTGGACATATATTCCACCGTTGCTTCCAGCTTAGCTGAAATTTCATGCAGCCATTTGCTGTCATATCCCTTCCGCCAATACTCATGATATAGCTGAGGTTTGCTATAATGCTGTAAAAAGTTCTTACAGTCGGCTTCGAGGTCTTCCAAACGGCGGACAGCTTCCTGCGGGTCAACATCATCCATAATAACCTCCTTCAGTTCCACTTTCCGCAACATGCTGCGGCCAAACAGACGTTTGAAGAAGTCGGTATAAACCTCTATCTTGAACACGTCGGAATCGTTCACGGCCTTATACGTAAGGAATATGCCAAGCGGAAGAAGCACCACCGTACTTGCCCACATGCCTTCCCACACTTCCACACGGCCTTCACGCGCCATTTTGTATCCTGCCGTATCAATAATGTAATAGAAAATAAACAGGAATACGGAAATGACAATCGGCATACCGATACCTCCCTTTCGGATAATGGCACCCAACGGAGCACCGATAAAGAAGAATATCAGACAGGCTATGGAAAGTGTAAACTTTTTCTGCATTTCTATCTGATGGCGGCGAATTGTCCGCTTGTCGTCGCTGATAGTAAAGCTCTTGAACTCATACTCGTTCTTGGTCTGACGGGCACGTTCCAAGGCCGCCGATACATAACGCTGCTTTTCACGCAACGATTTTCCGGCAAACACCGAATCCACGTTGAAATGCACAGAAGCTGCGGCCACAGGCGCATTCTTCACCTGCGTATATTTTCCATCTACCATCTTGTTTTCGTAGGGAACAATTCCCACATAATTTATTTCCTGAAGCTGTCGGCCGTAAACATTTCCCACGCTGTCTATCCGAAGATTGACGGAATCAATCGTCTGCTGGAGTTCCGCTATATCCTTACCGATATACTGGTTTCGCATATTGCTGTCGTCCATACGGTTGAAGTTGGCATCGAACGGAATCAAGATTTCTTTCAGCGAAAAGGACTCTCGGCGATAAGGCACCCCCGTACGGGACACCTGCTGGTCCTTCAAGTTTTCAAATGACTCGCCTTGCCACAACCGCAAAAACAAATGCCGTTTGTCCTGCGAAAAACTCATTTTTCCGGAATCGGCAAGAATAATGCTTGCATTGTTGAAGCCTGACGACATGTCGTAAATCATCAAATCGTAGAGCACACCCGTTTCGCGGCTCTTTTGCTGAACAAACAGGTTGTATCCGGTAATCTGGTCATAGAACACACCTTCCGGAATATCCAGTTCCGGAGATTTCTGGCGCATGGAATAAAGAAGTGTCCACATCTTCACCTGAGCCTTCGGCAACACGTTGTTCTGGAAAAAGAATGCACCGACGGCAATAAACATCAACAGCACAATCAGCGGACTCATCACCTTAATCAGCGACACTCCCGACGCCTTCATGGCCGTCAGTTCAAACCGCTCGCCCAAATTTCCGAACAACATAAGCGACGCCAACAGAATTGCCAGCGGTAAAGCCATCGGCACCATTGTCAGTGCCGCATAGAAGAAAAGTTCTGCAATTACGCTTGTTTCCAGACCCTTACCTACCAAATCGTCGATAAAGCGCCATAGAAACTGCATCATGACAATAAAAAGGCATATACAGAAAGTCATCATGAACAAGGGCACAAACCCCTGCAGCATAAACAAATATAGCCTTTTAATTTTTAGCATATGTCCACTTTTTTTGAAACGTCTGCAAAATTAACGATTTTAATTCAATTAACTGTACGGATTTGCACCAATTTATCAAAATGCCTCATTGATATTGAACAGGAAGCCAACGCCATGCTTGGTTACACCCAAATCGAGACGGACATTCACATTCTGCTTGAACGCCCAACGATAACCGACACCGCCGTTTAGCAATGTCTGGCGAAACTTGAACTGGTCAAAATCAGGAAAAACATTTGCCGCGCCAAACCATACAACCATACCGTGACGTTTCCAAAGATGCTGACGGAGTTCTATCTGCGCCTCCATAATGTTACGATCGCGATAGCGTCCTTCATAATAACCGCGCATACGGTTCGGACCTCCCACAAGCGCCATCATCGGCCAGGGCACATCTTTATAGTTGAACAGTGAGTGATACTCACCGGCAATAACAGCACCTTTCCATGCTTTATGATAGGTCGACACAGTCAAATCAGTGTAAAAAAACTCGTGGTCGTTGCCAAAGAACGACGGATAGAACATCTGATCCAACTGCACAAACCAACCGCGGGTGGCATTGACAATCACGTCGCGGGAATCATACATCAGCGAAACGCCAGCTCCCTGAGCGTTGAATTTCAAATCCTGTCCGCCCAACAAGGCCAAACCCTGTTCACTGAATTTCGAATTGTTGATATACTGGAAATTCAACATCGGTCCCAGAAAAAGATTGTCGTACAGGCGGAACAGAAACCGAGGTTTTGCCTCAAACTTCAACCGCGAATAAGACGTCTTGTTCTCATCCTTCGAACCGTTTTCGTAACCTATGCCCCAGAAATTGGACGGGAATGTATAGACATACACGCCATAGTCCAGACGGTACTTCTTATGGGCAAACACATTGTTACCTCGCACACCAATCATCAGGAATCCCGTAGTGGTAACATCGCCGAAAAGCGACAAATTGGACAACGGCAATGTCGGGTCGCTTTTGTCGAGGGAATAAATTCCGGAAGCGACGATACCCAGACCGAAACCAACCGTCGAGCTATAGTGAGGACCGGCAATGATGCCAAAATCCATTTTCTTTGTCGGGTCATACTGATTGGAAGTGGCAAAATAGTCGGCTATCTTTCTGAAAAAGTTTTTCTTGACAGCCACAGAATCGCCTGCCACCGTATCAGCCGCCAACACCACACTGTCAGCCAACACCTCCAACTTCAAAGAATCCGCCTTCACGACTTGTGCATCATCCGCAGCTTTGGCCTGCACAGCAAAAGCCGCCGCAGCACAAACAGCAACCCAACAAGCAACTAAAATTTTCTTCATACAATTATTTTTGATTTTCCGGCAGAGCACTCTGTATAGCCTCATAGCTTTGCGACATGATGCTCTCCATATATTCCTTGTTCTTCACCTTGTCCATTTCATGAACAATCGGCTTATGAATAGTCAGAACAATTTTTCCGGGATTAATACTTTTTGCGCTCTTGTTCATTACGGTAAATGAACCGTCGATTGTCAGAGGCACAATAGGCAGACCAAATTCTCCCGCCAACATAAAGGCACCGCGCTTGAACGGACGCATCTTGCCGTCGGGCGTACGTGAGCCCTCGGGAAAAACGACCAGCGACATCCCGTCGCTAAGCACTTTCTTGGCCTTTGCCAACGTTTCCGGCAATGAAGCCGTATTGGCACGGTCCACCATGATATGCTTTGAAATCTTGCAGGCATAACCTACAAATGGTATTTTTTCAAGACTCTTCTTCATCATCCACTTGAAGTTGTGGTTCAGATAGCCGTACACCAGAAAAATATCGTATGCACCCTGGTGGTTGGCAACAAACACATAGGAAGTACGCTTGTCAATATTCTCGCGTCCCCTCACCTCCACTTTCACGAACATGAGGATACACCAAAGTTTCGCCCAGAAATGTGCCGGATAGTATCCCCAAGAACGGCTCATTCCCAACATACTTCCAAAAATGGTAATCAATGCTGTCAACAGCGTTGCCACCAACAAGATAGGCATCGCTATCACCCACTGATAAACACGCAATAAAATTCTCATATCGGATATGTATTGATTTCATTCAACAAAAGACAGCACAAACGCACTGACCAACTTCAGCGACCGCACATACAGGGAGAAAAAAGCCGCCCCACGCCATGCCGCAGTCTTATTCACAAGATACAAAGATAGGGCAACCGCACGGTATATCAAAACATTTTTCTAATTTTCAACCGACTACGGCGAGAATTCGGATTTTTCGAATAGTTTCCGTTCCCATCAGACTGTAAAAACGAAAAAGCGGTATGCCGGACACTACCGGTCACACCGCTTCTCCATACCTTCAACAGTGAATATTATTTTGCCTTCACTTCCACATCGGGAGCGATCAGCTTATAACCCTTACCATGGATATTGATAATTTCAATTGACGGGTCATCCTTCAAGTGCTTACGCAATTTTGTGATATACACATCCATGCTTCGTGCATTGAAATAGTTGTCATCAATCCAAATTGTCTTCAAAGCAAAGTTACGTTCGAGGATTTCGTTCACATGTGCGCACAACAGGCTCAACAATTCTGATTCCTTAGTTGTCAGCTTAGTGATTTTATCTTCAAACATCAACACCTGTTTCTGTGTGTCGAATGTAAATTTGCCAATCTTATACATTGTAATTTCCTTGCCCTTCTTGCCTTTCACGCGGCGCAGGATAGCTTCAATTCTGAATACAAGCTCTTCCATGCTGAACGGCTTGGTAATATAATCGTCGGCACCCAATTTGAAGCCTTCCAGAATATCTTCTTTCAATGACTTTGCTGTCAAGAAAATAATAGGCACCTCGCTGTTCACGGTACGTACTTCCTGAGCCAGTGCAAATCCGTCTTTCTTTGGCATCATCACGTCGAACACGCACAAATCATACTTGCCCTTCAAAAATGCCTTGTAGCCGGCTTCTCCGTCAGGAAACAAATCTGCGTTAAAACCTTTCGCCTGAAGATATTCTCTCAACAACATACCGAGATTTTCATCATCTTCACATAACAAAATACGCAATCTTTCTTCCATAATACTAACTGTTTATTATTGGTAATGTAATTATAAATTTCGAACCCTTGTTCAACTCGCTTTCAGCGCGGATATCACCTTTCAACTCTGTCACCATTTTGTGGACATAGGCCAATCCGAGTCCAAAACCCTTGACATCGTGACGGTTTCCGGTAGAAACGCGGTAGAACTTTTCAAATATTTTTTTCAAATCATCTTTCTTCATTCCGATACCGTTGTCCTGAATGGATATTTCGATGCGGCCGTTCGGCAAATTGCGAGTCACCACATTCAGTTCCAAAGGAGTATCCTCCCGACGGTATTTCACTGCATTATCGAGCAGATTGAATATCACGTTCGTAAAATGCATTTCATCGACATTGACAATCGGGTCTTCCGCATCCAACGAAGCATTGATACATCCGCCATACTTTTCCACTTTCAGCTTAAAGGTGTTGACAATGTTATAGATAGCTGAATTGGCATCCACCTCCTGCAGCTTGAGCGTAGCTTTCTGACGGTCGAACATCGACATTTGCAGCACCTTCTCCACCTGAAAACGGAGACGCTTCGTTTCATCGTTGATGACAGTAGAAATATGCTGCATCATGTTCGGACTCTTTCTCACGGAATCATCGTTGAGCATCTGCGCCGCCAGCGAAATCGTGGAAATAGGCGTCTTGAACTCATGTGTCATGTTGTTGATAAAGTCGTTCTTCATCTCCGACAGTTTCTTTTGGCGGAATGCCATGATGATAGTCAGCAGGAATATCAGCAACAGGATTACCGTAAAGGCAAAAGCCGGAATCATGAATGTCACCGACGAGAAAATGAACTTATCCTTGTCCGGGAAATACACGTTCATATAGTGGCGGCGGGCATCCGGGTCATTCGGGAAGAGCGTCTGTGTAAATATCTCTTCCTTATTGGCCGACGAATCGTAGTTTTCCGACTCATACACCATACGGCCGTGGCGGTCAATAATGGCATATTCAAACGGAAGGTTGATGCCGTTGTTGTCCAACTCCGTACGCAGATAAGTCTTGACGATTGCCGAGTCCGCACGTTCTGTAATCGGTCGTGTACTCGACTGGTTCAGAATCGTAAGAATCACCTCGTTGAGCAATCCTTTCTGATAGAGATACTGCCCTTTCAGTGCTTCCTGAAACTCGCCGAACTTGTCCGACATTTCCTCTTGCTTGGGTTTCGACAGCTTATAGTCGTTTTCCAAACCATACTTGCCTTTTTTGTCAAGTCCCAACGGATCGGAAGATGCAAAAAGGTTCGGGTCAACCAGCATCAGGTCCTCTTCCAGGTACTTTTTTGTTTCGTTCTGCTCCAGAGCAGTCGACAGCGCATACAAACTACGCTTCACCCCTTCCGAGAAATGCTGCTCGCGCATCTTTATCATCTCCTCCATATACATAATCTGCACATAGAGCAGACCGACAAAAGTCAGCGCCATTACTATCGTAAGAATCCAAATTGTCGATTTTTTCATCGTGTCAACATTTTCTAAGCTTAACAAATTGACTTCCAACGCCACCATGGCATCAGTCCGTCTGTGATAGCTTTCGCAAATTTAAGAAAGAATTCTTAAAATCAAAACTGATTTTATATAAAATTTTGCGATTTATTTAAACAACACACAAAAATACTTATTTTAACATATTTATCGCTTACTTCTTTATTTTTAGCGCATAAAAGCAAAACGAAAACCACTGATTTACCATAAAAATATATACCTTTGCATTAAGAATGCGGCACTGCCACAAGAGAGCAACACTCAAAGCGGCACTCAACCGCCCTACCCGTTTTTCGGAGGAAAGATTTCGGCGTTCTCCATGAATGCCCAACACTACAACAAAGAAATGAAAAAAACTGTTTTCGTTCTATATAAAATAATTCGCAGCCTCCTGGTCACTACGCTATTGTTGCTCGTAGTGATTTATTCCGGCATTTACATATTCCTTTCTTTGCCTTCGGCACAGAACCGAATCCGCCAGATAGCGGAAAAGGAACTGACTGCTTTGCTCGACGCCCCCGTGACCATCGGAAAAGTGTCGTTCAGCCCTATCAGCGAAGTAGTAATCTACGACGTATGTCTTCCGGACAAATCCGGGAAACACCTTGCGGGCATTGACAAACTTGGCGCACGAATCAGCTTAAAGTCACTTATCATCGACAGGTCCATTGTTTTCGATTATGCGGAAATCATCGGACTCAATGCGCATATTTCAAAAGCAACACCCGACAGCCCTACCAACATACAGTTTCTCATAGACGCTTTCAAGCCCAAAAAGCCGAACCAGGAGCCGAAAAAATTCCAATTGGCATTTGAGGCAGTAGTACTGCGCCAATGCCAGGCATCGTTCGACATCGAAAGCGAACCGGCAAAAGCCGACAGCTGCCTGTTTGACAAGAACCACATAGCCGTCAGCCAAATCAATGCCGACATACTGATTCCGAATATCAGCAACGACAATTACGAATTCAACATCAAACGCTTTGCCGCCAAAGAGAAAAGCGGCCTCGAAATATCCAACCTGAGCCTGACGGCCGGCATTCACCCGACCGAGTTGGTACTCAGCAACCTCAAACTGGAGTTACCCAACTCTATCCTGACACCGGAAGACATCCGCGTGCAATATGCCGACCTGAAAAAAATCGGACAGGAACTCGACCGTCTGAACCTGTCGTTCCGCATGGGTAACAGCTACATTACCCCGGCCGACTTCCAAGCCTTCGTACCGGCACTGAAACTGCTTGATTCGCCGTTCTACATTACCTGTGCCATCAGCGGCAACACCAGCCAACTTGAGTTGGAAACGTTCGATCTTCAATCTGAAAAATCATTGCTCACCCTGCAGACATCCGGAACCGTCTACCACCTGACGGAAGCCGATTCGATGAGAATCGACGTACCCAACATCAATCTGACTGCCAATTTGCACGAAATAGCCACCCTACTCCGGAAAAACGGAACAACCAAAGCAGGTGTCACCAAACTGATTGGCGACATTCAGTACCTTACGTTAAACGGCACACTCAAAACCGACCTAAAAAAATTCAACTATATCGGTAACATCAATTCCGGACTCGGCCTGATATACCTCAACGGCGTATATTCGTTCGACAAGGAAAAGATTTTCCGCCAATACAGCGGACAAATCAAATCAAACCGCTTGAACCTGAACAAAATCGCAGCCAACAACCTCCTGGGAGAAGCCGCCTTTAACATTCAGTTGAAATGTTCTGCCTACGGGAAGAAGCTGAGGGGAAAAATGGAAGGCGACATCCGCCATCTGGATTTCAAAGGCTACCGCTATAAGAAAATCGAAACTGACGTGGTTTTCGACAACAACTCTGTGGAAGGCGTCGTAGCTCTCAACGACCCGAACGGACAACTTTCCGTATCCGGTCTGGCAAAACTTGACGGCGTAAACACGGTGATGGACATAGATGTCCTGGTTGCCGATGCCTGTCTCGACAAGTTGAACCTTGACTCCAAGCATCCAGACCACAAACTCAACGCCCGTCTCGAAGCCTCCTTTACGGGCAACAATCCGGACAACATGGAAGGCGATATCATCATTTCCGACATCCGCTACACTGACGCCGACAACAACGGACTCCACCTTGACCATTTCGACATTTCCTCCCGTGAAAAAGACGGAGGCAAATATATGACAGTCAACACTGACTTCCTGAACGGACACATTGACGGACATATCAATTTTGCACGAATTGTTCCGACAATGAAAAACATCCTGTCAACAGCCTTCCCTTCACTAATGGCGGAGCTGCCCGACGAAAATACAACAAACAAGCACAAGAAGTCAGCAGAACCGGAACCCGCACAAGGAGAAAACGTGTTCAACTTCTCCTTTACAGCTTCCGAAAACAACGAACTGACTGAGTTTTTCCGTCTTCCTATACGGGTGGTTCATCCTATTAATATCAACGGCTCCGTTAATGAAGCACAGAAAAAAGCCAACCTCGGCGTGGCCGCACGCTATATCATGCAGGGCAATAAGGTAATCGAGCGCACAAGCCTTTCCGTCAACATCGACGGCATCAGCGACCTGTGTACAATGACTGCTACAACACAACTCGACCACAAGAACGGCAACATCACCCTTATCCTTAACGGTAACGCTGCCAACGACCGACTGGACACCGACATTGCCTGGCACTACGACCGGAAAAAGAAATTTTCCGGAGAAATCAGCCTGTCGACACTGGTGAAAAAGACCGCACCCGACAGCATAACCGCCAGCATTGATGTCAACCCCACCCAATTCTTCGTAAACGATACGGCATGGCAAATCGAAAAGGCAAAAATCAATATTTGCGACAAGCGCATTGAACTGCGCGACATCAACGTCAACCGGGAAAATCAGTTCATAAAGGCGAACGGATTCGTCTCGGCAAGCCACGAGGATGAAGTGAAACTCAATTTGCAGGACATTGACCTCGGTTATATTTTCGAGACACTGAAAATCAATCACGTGACATTCAGTGGAAATGCCACCGGCGATTTCTATGCTTCCGGCGCACTTTCCGGCTCACCACGTTTGAATACTGACAATCTTTTCGTCAGCCGTTTTTCCTACAATCAGGCAGTATTGGGCGATGCCGACCTGAAGAGCTATTGGGATCATGAAAACAAAGGTATTGTCATCAACGCCGATATCCATCAGTACAACGGTCGGGAAACGTATGTTCGCGGTATTGTCTACCCGACACGCGACTCCCTGTCGTTCCATTTCCGCCCTGACCGCATGAACGTAAAGATTCTGCAACCGTTCATGTCCGCCTTCTCGTCTGATATCAGCGGAGTAGCTTCCGGAGAAGCGTTGCTGTACGGAACATTCAAGGACATCAACATGCGCGGCAGGCTCTATGCCGAAGACTTCCGCATGAAACTGGACTTTACAAATGTCTACTATACCGTTTCCGATTCTGTGCTGCTTGACCCGGACATCATCGTTCTGCCTAAGGCGACGGTGCGCGACGACTATGGCAACACGGCCACCCTTAACGGCAAGATTACCCATAAGAATTTCAAGGAAGCCAGCTTCGACTTCTCGTTTACGGACATACACAATCTGTTGGGCTTCAATACCACCGAACGCCAGAACCCCATCTGGTATGGTAAAGTGTTTGCCAGCGGTTCCGCGTTCGTAAGAGGACGTCCTGGATTTGTCAATCTGGACATCAACGTAGCCGCTTCTCCTTCCTCGAGTTTCACGTTTACGCTGTCCGACCAACAGGAAGCCAGCGAGTACACCTTTATAACCTTTACCGACAAACGGAAAGAAAAGGAAGAGGCGGAATTGGAGAAAGCCACCCCCGAATTCCTGAAAAAACTGAATCGCGAACAGGCACAGGCCGCCAACCCTTCCATCTTCAGCATGAACCTTCAGGCTGACATCAATCCTGGCATTGCCATCACATTGGTAATGGATCCGAACGGAGGCGACAAAATCCGCGCTACGGGCAACGGCAACCTCCGTCTGGAATACGCTTCCGACCGCGACATGAAGATGTTCGGAAGCTACACGGTGGAAGAAGGGCACTACAACTTCACGCTGCAGGACATCATCATGCGCGACTTCACTATCAAGCAAGGAGGTTCGATTTCGTTCCACGGCGACCCGATGAGCGCCAACGTGGACCTGTCGGCTGCCTACTCGCTGAATGCGAACTTGCAGGATTTGGACGAATCGTTTGCACAGGACAAGGAACTGAACCGTACAGTAGTTCCGGTCAACGCCCTGTTGAACCTGTCAGGCATCATCTCTCAACCGAGCATTACGTTCGACCTGGAATTCCCGACACTGACACAGGACGTATACCGCAAGGTTCGAAGCATCATCAGCACTGACGATATGATGAACCGACAAATCATCTATCTGCTTGCATTGAGCCGCTTCTACACACCGGAGTACATGGGCAACACCAATAAGAACAGCGAACTTGCGTCGGTTGCCTCCTCCACCATATCCAACCAATTGTCGAACATATTGGGACAACTCAGCGACAAATGGACCATCGCGCCGAACTTCCACAGCGACAAAGGCGACTTCTCGGACATGGAAGTGGAACTTGCCCTTTCCAGCCGATTGCTGAACAACCGCTTGCTGCTGAACGGCAACTTCGGCTACCGCGACAACGCCATGAACAGCAACAACTTTATCGGCGACTTCGACATAGAGTACCTGCTGACAAAAAACGGCAATATCCGCCTGAAGGCATACAACCGCTACAACGACGAAAACTATTATGTGCGCAACGCCCTGACAACACAAGGCGTTGGTGTCGTTTTCAAGTACGACTTCGAACGGCTGTTCAGAAAACCGAAAAGAGAAAAAGCTACTGCACCAGCTGACTCGCTTCCGGTAACCACAGTGCCCGAGCGCAGCGACTCGACACCACCGGACAACAAACGCAAACCGGTCATACCGCAATAAAAAAGAAAACCGGCGGCAGCCTCATGGGGGACTGCCGCCGGCCTGTTATAAGAAAAAAGTGTTGCTGTCAGTGTTCAAAACTACTTCGGCTTTGCAGCTATGCGTTATAATCTTTCAAAATTTCCTGCAAACGCTTCCGTGCGAAGAAAATTCGGCTCTTCACCGTTCCCAACGGAATGTTCATTTCCTCGGCTATTTCATTGTATTTATAGCCGGCAAGAAACATGGAAAACGGCTGACGAAGCTCTTCGCTGAACGAATTGATGACTTCCGTTATTTCTGAAACGCCATAGGATTCGTCTGGAGAAACATAGCCGGAATCCTGCGGAAGATTCAGATGGAACAAATCGTCCGTCGTGTCAATCAGTGTCCGGCTGCGTACCACACGCCGGTAATTGTTGATGAAGATATTCCGCATGATAGTCATCACCCACCCCTTCAAATTCGTATTGTCCACAAACTTGTTCTGGTTGTCAAGCACCTTGAGATAGGTTTCCTGAAGCAAATCATCGGCATCGTCCTGATTGGCAGTCAAGGACAGTGCAAAATTCTTCATGTTGCTTTGAAGACCGATTAACCTGTTGTAGAAATTGTCTTTATTCATAGTTTTTTGATTAGGGTTTTACGACTATTGTTGTCCCGTTCCAAGTACCCGGAAAAAGTCTCTTCCGTCTTACTTGTTCTGTGACACTGCAAATATAAAAGGAATATTTTTGAGAAACAAATTTAAAATTGAAATAATTACAATTTTATAACTAATTCACCATTTTGTCCGAAATTTTAGCCAATATAAGGCCAATGACACAAGATTGACGAAAAAAGACTACCTTTGCATTAAAGATATGGCTTGCGGCGAATCCCACAATTCCAAAGCCCGCAATGCCCCGAAAAACGAACATTTATGGAAAAATTTATTGGTATCATACCGGCACGTTACGCTTCATCGCGTTTCCCGGGTAAGCCGTTGGCAAAAATTGGAGAAATGACAATGATTGAACGCGTTTGGCGACAGGCGCGTAAAGCGCTCGACCATGCGGTGGTGGCAACCGACGACCTCCGCATCTACGAAGCTGTAAAAGCATTCGGCGGCGATGTTGTCATGACTGGCGAACACCACCGCAGCGGAACTGACCGCTGCTACGAAGCCTACTGCAACATTGGCAGCGACGCAAGTGTCATCATCAATATCCAGGGCGACGAACCGTTTATCCACCCGGACCAGATTGAAGAAATCAAACAATGCTTCGTAGACCCGGAAACACAAATCGCCACTCTTGTCCGCCGCTTTGACCCAGCTAAGGGGTTCGAAGCATTAGCCGACAATACAAAGCCGAAAGTAGTGTTCGACAACCGCAGCTTTGCCCTTTATTTCTCCCGCTCGGTCATTCCGTTCGTCCGCGGAGCGGAAACTGACGACTGGGCAAGCAAGCATACCTATTATCAGCACGTGGGCATGTACGCCTATCGTGCGGAAACACTGAAGGAAATCACCCGACTTCCACAATCGTCACTCGAACTGGCTGAATCGCTGGAACAACTGCGCTGGCTGGAAAACGGCTATAAAATTAAGGTTGGCATCACCGAACACGAAACCATCGGCATCGATACGCCGGAAGACCTTGCCAAAGCACTTACCCTTCTTAACGACTGACCGATATGCCAATAGACAGAAGTAAAGAACCTGCCATCAAGCAAATAGGAAGTTTTTCGCTACCAAAGCTAAAACAAATCCGGCTGGACAATGGCATTCCCGTATATGTGCTGAATACCGGCGACCAGCAGGTGACGAAACTTGACCTCATCATGAAAGGCGGACGCTGCGACGAAACGGCGTTTATGGAGAGCAACGTCACCGCTTCGCTTCTTTCGGAAGGCGCAGCCGGACGCAGCGGCAAGGAAATAGCCGAGAATTTGGACTACTACGGAGCCTGGTTCGGAGCCAATGCTTCGCTCCACCACGTATCAGCCAAGCTGTTTTCCACCAACCGCCATTTCCGGGAAGTGATACCCGTTTTCCGCGACATGATATGGCAGCCCACATTTCCGGAAAAGGAACTGGGCAACATCAAGACACTGTCGGCACAACGACTGGCTACCAATCTTGAGAAGGTGGACTATATGGCCAATGCAGAATTTTCACGACAATTCTACGGCGACAGCCACCCGCTGGGCGACATGCCAGATGTCAGCAAAATAGAAGGAATCACCCGGGAATCGGTAAAAGAGTTCCACGACAAATGGTTTGGAGCAGACAACGCTACCCTCTTGATTTCGGGTATCGTCACCGATGAAATTCTGCACGAGCTCAACCGTTATTGGGGGCAGCCGTGGAGAAATGCGGCCGCACACGACAGTGCATCCGACAGCCCGCACGCCGAATATCGGCCGGCTACAACCGTAGTCCACAAACAGGGAGCCATGCAAAGTGCCGTCAAAATGACACTGCCGGCAATACTACGCACCCATCCCGACTATCTGCCGCTACGCATCCTTGTCACTGCATTCGGCGGATATTTCGGCAGCCGCCTGATGACCAACATCCGGGAAGACAAAGGATATACCTACGGCATTTCCGCCTCTTTGTTAGGAATGCTCGACCACTCGTTCATCACGGTATCCAGCCAGTGCGACAACAGCTATACCCGCGCGGTTGTGGACGAAATCGGAAAAGAAATGGAACTGCTGCGACAGGAACCGATAGGCACGGAAGAACTCGAACGACTGAAATCCTATATGCTGTGCGACCTGGCACGCACCCTCGACACGCCGTTTTCCATTGCCGAATACTACACGACAATGATAGCCTACCGCTTTCCGGAAAGCTATTTCGACGACCAGGTCAAAACCTTACAGCAAATCACGCCGGAGAAACTGTTGGAAATGGCTCAAAAATACCTTGACCCCGAACAGGCACTCACCGTGCTGGCCGGTGACAAGGATATCATCGGCTGAACCATCTATGCGTGGCGCTTCGGAAACTGAAACAGGATGGAAAGCGCCACCATCAGCCCGAGGGCAAACGGATAATAAAGATAAGGAACGATGGCAACCGGAGAAACCGACGCCAGTGAAGCCGCCATCAGCACCTGTGCCCCATAAGGCAGCAAACACTGCACAACACAGGAACAAGTGTCAAGCAAACTGGCCGTCTTGCGGTTGTCCAGTCCATATTTTTCAGAAATTTCTCTCGCAAGTCCGCCTACTGTGATAATGGCAATCGTATTGTTGGCCGTACACACATTCACGATACCGACCAAAAACGAAATGGCGGCCTGTGCTCCACGCTTTCCACGAATACCCGACGAAAGCCGCTCTATGATAAAAACAATACCGCCGTTGTGCTTGATGACTCCAAGCATGCCGGAAGCCAACAGCGTGACAATTATCAGATTGCCTACCGAGTCGACCCCTTCGCCCATAAAACCGAGCATGTCAAGCAGCGAAACATCGGTAAACATACAGCCGAAAAACACCGACGAAACAATGCCGAGCAGCAATACCAGGAGCACGTTCAGCCCCGCGATTGCAGTAACAATCACCAGCATATAGGGTACTACCAATATCCAGTTGGCATCCGGCACATTAAGAGGCACCTGCAAGTCGCTTCCCATCAAGGCATATACGCACAGTATTACCAAGGCAGCCGGAAGCGTCAGCCAAATATTCACTTTAAACTTGTCACTCATATTGCAACCCTGCGAACGGGTGGAAGTGATTGTCGTGTCGGATATAAACGACAGATTGTCGCCGAAGAATGCACCACCGACTACAATTGCCACAAAAAGCGGAACATCGGCACCGATTTCACCCGCCACACCTACTGCAACGGGCGTGAGGGCAACCACCGTACCCACCGACGTACCGATAGCCATCGAAATGAAACAGGCGGCCATAAACAGACCAGGCATCAGAAAACCGGCAGGAAGCACATTCAACGTCAGGTTGACCGTCGCTTCCGTCGCACCAATTTTCTGGGCAAGAATGGCAAAGGCCCCCGCCAGAATGAAAATCCACACCATGTAGATAATGTCCTTGTTGGCTGCTCCTCCCGAAAAAATGTCAATCCGCCGGCGCAAAGGCACACCGCGCATGGTAGCCACTCCCCAAAGAGAAGCGACAATGAATGCCACCGAGAGCGGCACCTTGTAGAAATCGCCCAAGATGACAGACAGCACAAGATACATCAGCAGGAACACAAACAACGGGCTCAACGCCAGCAAACCCTGCGCAACCGACACCCCTCCATTCTCTTTTTTATTCATTGATTTTCTTTACAAATTTGTTATAACGGGCACAAAGTTAGCATTTTCACGGCAAACATCAGCTACGACTGACGCATTGTCGGCATTGAACAATTAAAAAAAACATAATGAAGCTAATATATTCAATTAATATCACAAAAATTATGAGAATACTTCGGCATTTTTTCACTATCTTTGCACAAGAAATTTAACAATACAAATTAACTATATAGATATGACAAAGAAAAGCCCATTACAAGTTGCACGGGCGGCATATAAGCCGAAATTACCTTCTGCTTTGTGCGGAGCTGTAAAAGTTATCGAGGGAGAACCGACTCAATCAGTTGCTAACCAAGAGGAAATCAAAGAGTTGTTTCCTTGCACTTACGGTCTCCCAGTATTGAAATTCGACGTTGATTCAACAGCTAAGGCTAAGTCTAAGGAACCTATCAACGTAGGTGTTATCCTTTCAGGCGGTCAGGCTCCTGGCGGACACAACGTAATCAGCGGTCTTTTTGACGGTATCAAATCCATCAACAAAGAAAGCCGTCTTTATGGCTTCCTTCTCGGTCCTGGCGGTTTCGTTGACCACAAATACATGGAACTTACCGGCGAAATCATCGACGAATACCGTAACACTGGCGGTTTCGACATCATCGGTTCAGGCCGTACTAAATTGGAAAAGGTTGAACAATTCGACAAAGGTCTTGAAATCTTGAAAGAACTCAACATCAAGGCTCTTGTTATCATCGGCGGTGACGACTCAAACACAAATGCAGCCGTTCTTGCTGAATACTACAAGAAAATCAACGCTGGCGTACAGGTTATCGGCTGTCCGAAAACTATCGACGGTGACTTGAAGAATGACGTTATCGAAGTTTCTTTCGGTTTCGACACAGCTTGTAAAGTTTACTCAGAAGTTATCGGTAACATCCAACGTGACTGTAACTCAGCTAAAAAATACTGGCACTTCATCAAATTGATGGGCCGTTCTGCTTCTCACATCGCATTGGAATGTGCTTTGCAGGTTCAACCGAACGTATGTATCGTTTCTGAAGAAGTTGAAGCAAAGAACATGACTTTGAACGATGTAGTTGACTATATCGCTAAAATCGTTGCTGCACGTGCAGCCGACGGCAACAACTTCGGTACAGTTCTTATCCCGGAAGGTTTGATCGAATTCATCCCGGCTATGAAGGCTTTGATCGCTGAATTGAACGACCTTCTCGCTGCTAAGGGTGCTGAATTTGCAGGTGTTGCTAAAGACGCACAACGTCAATGGGTAATCGACCAGTTGTCAGCTGACAATGCTAAGGTTTACGCTTCTCTTCCGGAAGGCGTTGCCCGTCAGCTCACTTTGGACCGCGACCCTCACGGAAACGTTCAGGTTTCATTGATCGAAACAGAAAAACTGTTGAGCGAAATGGTTGCTGTACGTTTGCAGGAAATGGCTGCTGCCGGCGAATACAACGGAAAGTTCTCTGCTTTGCACCACTTCTTCGGTTACGAAGGACGTTGCGCAGACCCGACAAACTTCGATGCTGACTACTGCTACGCTCTTGGCTACAACGCAGCTCAATTGGTTAAGGCTGGTGTGACAGGTTACATGTCATCTATCCGCAACCTTACTAAACCTTCTGTTCAATGGATTGCAGGCGGTATTCCTATCACAATGATGATGAACATGGAACGTCGTCACGGTGAAATGAAACCGGTTATCCAAAAGGCATTGGTTAAATTGGATGGTGGTCCGTTCAAGAAATTCGCTGAAAAACGCGAAAAATGGGCTAAGGAAACAAGCTATATTTATCCGGGTCCAATCCAATACTTCGGTCCTGCTGAAGTTTGCGACCTTCCGCCGAAAACTTTGGTTTACGAACAAATGGGTAAATAATCCCAACCAACTTATAACACGCAGGCTGTCCCTCTCGGACAGCCTGTTTTATTTTACTGACAACTCTTCCATCATAGCTATTATATCAAAACCTAACATCGGGCATGCATGTGGATACAATGAGACAGCTGTAACCATGAGAATTTCTCGGACACACCTGGGGTGTGTCCCTACAGATATTTGAAACGCACTACGAGATTCATTCACATAAGACAAGGTTGGAGTAGCCTAAAGGAGTATAAGTGCAAGCAAAAGGATAGAGAATAGAGCTTATAAACCGCAAGCTCTTTTCTCGATAAAAAGGAATAAAAAAATGCCGGACTCTCGCCCGGCATTTTCATATTATTTGTATTGTCTATTAATAGCCACGTTCCAAAGCGTTCAACTTTTCTTCGTCGCCCAACTGATAGTAGATGTTGCGGAGAATGTTCTTAGCGGCATCGTTTTCAGCATCCAATTGGTAAGCCTTTTCCATGTAAGGAAGAGCCTTGTTCAAAAGCGGAAGATATTCATTGTCGCGAGCTGCAGCATAGTCAGCACCCTTCAAAGTTTCCATCTTCTTTTGAACGGCAACAGCCTGCTTCATGATGCAACGGCCAACATTGAACTGACCTTGAGCATGGTTAGCATCCAATTCTACAGCCTTCAAGAAGCATTCCATAGCCTTGTTGTCGTCTTTCTTCTGTTCGTACATGATACCCATGACATTGTAAAGCTCTGCGCTATCCGGTTGTTTTGCAATAGCCTGTTCGATCATCTTCTGAGCTTCGTCATAGTTACCCTTGTTGATGTTATCGTTGATAAGGATGTTCAGATATTGGCTGTCCTTGTCACCGTGGATTGGAAGAGCTTCTTTCGCAAGAGCAACAACACCGTCGTTATCCTTCAACTCTGCATAGCAGAACAAAGCGTAGTCGAAAGCATCCTTTGACAAGTTGCCGTGCTTACGGGCATTGGCAAATGCATTGACAGCACCTTTCAAGTCTTTAGACTGCCACAAAGCTACACCCTGATAGAATTCGATTTGACCGATGATAGTATCGTGAGCCATGAATTTGTCGCGGTCAGCAATGCCTGAATACGGAAGAGAAGCATAGATTTCCCAACATTTGGCAGCTTCAGCATATTTCTGACGTTCGTAAAGCATTGAACCGGCAAGCTGGAAATCATTGTGGTGACCTACCAAAGTATTCACCATGTCTTTTGAATATTTAGTTTTGATTTTCACTTTGCCTTTCTTGTTCACTTCCTTCACTGTGTCCAAAGGAAGACCTGTCATGAAGTAGTCGTAACCCTTTACAATAGAGTTTGCCATCAAAACTGTATCAACAGCCTGACCCAACTGCAATTTAGAATAAGAGTTGTCGTACAAACCGAAACAAGCCTTGCCGGCAACATACCAAGTCTTGGCCTGGCCCTTTGTTTCTTCATTTGAAAGAGCCGGAACGATTTTTTCGCAAGCAGCTTTATAATCTGAGTTGAAGCCGCCGATGGAGTGTTCCACCTCTTCTACCAAACTTTTTTGAGCAAAGGCTCCGAACGAAGTCAAAGCACAAAGCAATAAAATAGATGTTTTCTTCATTTTAAGTTAGATTTATTTGTAGTTATTAGTTCAATTCGTCAAACAATCCTCCAAGCGGCATGCTGTCGTCGGATGTCGGTTCTGCATCATCAGTTTCCACTTCCGGATTTTCTTCAATTGTTTCCGGAACTTCTACTGCTGTTGCTTCTGCACCTTCTTCCATTTCGAGAGCTTCTTCCTCAGAGTCCACCTTGCAGACAGATGCGATTTCGTCGTTACGCTTTTCAAGGTTAATCAAACGAACACCCTGAGTTGCACGACCCATCACACGGATATCAGCCACCTTCAGACGCAATGTGATACCCGACTTATTGATAATTACCAAGTCGTTCGAATCGTTCACATTCTTGATAGAAACAAGCTTACCGGTCTTTTCCGTTACGTTCAGCGTCTTCACACCCTTACCGCCACGGTTAGTGATACGGTAGTCATCGAGGTCTGAACGCTTGCCGTAACCCTGTTCCGATACCACCATCACTGTTTCGTCAGGCTTACCGGTCATTGTTATCATTCCTACCACTTCATCGTCGTCACCGTCGAGCGTCATACCCTTCACACCGGTAGACACACGGCCCATCACACGAACAGTGCTTTCGTGGAAGCGGATAGCACGGCCGTTGCGGTTAGCCATCAGCACTTCTGCATTACCGTCGGTCATACGAACTTGGATAACCTGGTCGTCTTCGCGGATAACGATAGCATTCACACCATTCTGACGCGGACGTGAATAGGCTTCAAGACAAGTCTTCTTGATGATACCCTTCTTCGTACAGAAAATCAGATAGTGAGAATTGATGAATTCCTCATCGTCCAAACGTTTCACACGGATAAACGCATTCACCTTGTCGCCGGCTTCAATGTTCAGCAAGTTCTGGATAGCACGACCCTTCGAATTCTTCGCACCTTCCGGAATTTCATACACTTTCAGCCAGTAGCAACGGCCCTTCTGAGTAAAGAAGAGCATATAGTTGTGCATGGAAGCCGGATAGATATATTCAATGAAGTCTTCTTCGCGTGTATCACTACCTTTCGCTCCGACACCGCCACGATGCTGTGCACGGAACTCGCTCAACGGCGTACGCTTGATATAGCCCAGGTGCGAAATTGTGATAATCATTGCATCATCGGCATAGAAGTCTTCAGCATTGAATTCTTCGGAAGCGTAAACGATTTCCGTCTTGCGCTCGTCGCCGAATTTATCACGGGTTTCAATCAATTCGTCTTCAATTACCTTGCGGCATACGCTGTCGTCAGTAAGCACCAGATTCAAGAAATCAATGCGCTTCATGAGTTCTTCATATTCCTCATGCAGTTTTGCCTGACTCATGCCAGTCAATGCAGCCAGACGCATTTCCACGATGGCTTTTGTCTGCACTTCGTCAAGACCGAAGCGTTCGCTCAAACGAGTGCGGGCTTCTTCCGTTGTCTTGGAACTACGGATAATGCTGATAACCTCGTCAATGTTGTCGCTGGCAATAATCAAGCCCTGAACGATATGGGCACGTTCTTCTGCCTTACGCAATTGGAAACGTGTACGGCGAATCACCACTTCATGACGGTGTTTCAAGAACGCTTCCAAAAGTTCCTTGAGGTTAAGCAACTTCGGCAGACCGTCGACCAATGCCACGTTGTTGACACTGAACGAAGACTGGAGCTGTGTCATCTTGAACAGTTTGTTCAAAATAACGCTGGCATTGGCATCGCGCTTGATGTCGATGACAATGCGCATACCCGTACGGTCGCTCTCGTCGTTGATGTTGGAAATACCGTCGAGTTTCTTGTCCTCCACCAATTCGGCAATCGATTCAATCAATTGAGCCTTGTTGACATTATACGGTATTTCGTTTACTATAATCTTGTCGTGGTCTTTTTCTGATTCGATTTCGCATTTTGCACGGACAACGATACGTCCCCGACCTGTTTCATAAGCATCCTTCACACCGGCGTAGCCGTAAATGATACCGCCTGTCGGGAAGTCAGGAGCCGTGATATGCTTCATCAGTTCAGGAATCGTGATATCCGGATTTTCAAGCAATGCGATGGAAGCGTTGATGGCTTCCGTCATGTTGTGGGGAGGCATGTTGGTTGCCATACCTACGGCGATACCCGACGCACCGTTGACAAGGAGGTTCGGGAAACGTGTAGGCAATACCACCGGTTCTTCCAGCGTGTTGTCGAAGTTCGGTGTAAAGTCAACCGTTTCTTCGTCAATGTCACGCATCATTTCCTCTCCCATCTTCTGCAAACGCGCTTCAGTATAACGCATAGCCGCAGGAGAGTCACCGTCGATAGAACCAAAGTTACCCTGTCCGTCGATAAGCGGATAGCGCAATGACCATTCCTGGGCCATACGCACCATTGCCAAATAGACAGAAGAGTCACCGTGAGGGTGATACTTACCCAATACTTCACCGACAATACGAGCCGATTTTTTGTATCCTTGCGTTGACGTGTTGCCCAGCTTTTCCATACCGAAAAGAACGCGGCGGTGTACAGGTTTGAAGCCGTCGCGCACATCAGGCAAAGCACGGGATACAATTACTGACATCGAATAGTCGATGTATGCTTTTTGCATTTCGCTTTCAATATCAATCTTTATAATACGATCATCTTGCATCATATCAATTTTCTTTTTCCAATGCTTCTTTTTTCATTACATAAATCATACAAAGATACAAATAATTCGCCAATCTACACCTTATATTATATATTGTTTTTATAAAAAAATAGTTAAGCAGACCGAGACGTTTCCATGCCAGTGGGTTTTCACAAAACGCCTCATTTGCGCTGCACATCCAAACACCACGACCGAACAAACAAAAGCGGCAGGAAACCATCGAGGATTCCTGCCGCCACACTATTAGTTGACTAAATCAAAAATAATAACCCAAAGTCACCGCCCAATAAGTGGCACGGTTATGAAGCTCATGCGTAATAGCATTTACATATTCGTCTTTATAATCTGTAAAATTGTTCAGACCATAGTTATAGCTTACGGCAACCTCTGTATTTTTCAGAATCATTGCACCAACGCCAACTCTCCAGTCCGTCTGCACAGTAGTAGGACTTAACGCATAAGAGTAACCGGACTGCAATCTCAGCCCAATCACAGGTCCAGTGAACACCATTGGAGAAACCACAGGCAAATCCAAACGATAGCGAAGCATAATTGGAATACTGATTGTAGTGACTTTATATTTATTGACATCATTACCGCTGATTTCAGTTACGGAACGCCGATAAATCTCTCCGGAAATTTGTTGGAACATTAATTCCGGGTCTATTCCAAAACCTTTATAAATATCTATTTTGGCAGCAAGACCACCAGTAAAGGAAACAACCGGCTCTCCGGTAAACGGATAGGCACATTGTGTCAAGTCCGTGCCATCAGCCGTTCCATTTGTATTCTCGACCGTCGACACAACCGCCCCTAACTTGATACCAAACTTTAAACCGACAGCATTCACAGACAAGGCTGAAAATGCCAACACTAATACTAAAAACAGTTTTTTCATATTTAACTTAAATTATATCAAACACTAAATTAGAAATAGTAGCCCAAAGCGACAATCCAATAGGTTGCCCTATTCTTCAAATCTGTATTTCTGTAATTATATTCTTCGTAATATTTCGCAAAGTTACGCAACCCATAGTTATAGCTGGCAGAGACTTCAATATTCTCATGAATCATTGCCCCTACACCAACCCGCCAATCAACGGAAACAAGCGACGGAGTGAAAGTAAAATACTTGGTTGACTGCAAACAAAATCCCACAACCGGCCCAGTGAAAATCATCGGAGAAACCACTGGAAGGTCATAACGATAGCGCAGCATAACCGGAATGCCTAATGTATATACATTACATTTCGCCTTTGAACGGCTTTCATTTGCCTCTTCTGGACGGACATATTTTCCAACAAATTGCTGAAACATAATTTCCGGATCAATGCCAAAGCCTTTATAGATATCAATTTTTGCCGACGCTCCTCCTGTAAATGTAACCGACCAATCGTCAATAAAAGGATAGTTCAAATTTGACAAATTAGTTCCATCGGAAACCCCATTGGTGTTTTCAACACTGGAAACAAGCGCGCCCAACTTAATACCGAATTTAAAACCGACAGCATTCACAGACAAGGCTGAAAACATCAACGCCAATACAATAAGCACATTTTTCATAGTTTTTTGATTTATTTTTATCAAAGATAACATATATATTTCAATTAAATCAAAAAGTGTCAAAAAAATCTTCTTATCTCCTAAATAAGAAAAGAAGCAGGTGGCCCAATAAAGAGTTGAACTTTTGGCATTATTTTTGATAGTCAAATTATAGATAATCTATAAAGCATAAACATGAACAGACCTGAAAAGAGGACAAAATATAGCCGAGAACTGACCACGATGCAGCTTTCCGGCAAATATGAAAACAACGATTTTGACGATGACGACGACGGTTTTCCCGAAGAGCCCCAGAAGGAGAACGAAGGAAACGCCACCGACCGCCAAAGCCAACAGCCGAAGAAATCCGGCCCTAACGACACGCCCGTACTGAACAAGTTCGGCAACGACATCACGCAGGCAGCCGAAGAAGGCAAACTGGACCCGGTTGTAGGCCGAGACCACGAAATAGAGCGACTGATACAAATTCTCAGCCGCCGCAAGAAAAACAATCCGGTACTGATCGGCGAGCCGGGTGTGGGAAAATCGGCCATTGTGGAAGGTCTTGCCCTGAGAATCAAGCAACGGCAAGTGTCACGCCTGCTCTACGACAAGCGTGTCATTTCGCTGGACATGGCCGCCGTAGTAGCCGGCACAAAGTACCGCGGACAGTTTGAGGAACGTATCAAGGCTATCCTCGACGAGCTGAAAAAGAACAAGGACATTATCCTGTTCATCGACGAGCTCCACAACATTGTGGGAGCCGGAAGTTCTACAGGGACAATGGATGCCGCCAACCTACTGAAACCGGCACTTGCCCGCGGCGACTTGCAATGTATCGGTGCCACTACCCTCGACGAATACCGCAAAAGTATCGAAAAGGACGGAGCTTTGGAACGCCGTTTCCAGAAAGTTATCGTCGAGCAGACATCGCCCGAAGAAACGCTGCAGATTTTGCAGAACATCAAAGCAAATTATGAAAACCATCATAACGTGACATTTACGGATGCCGCTCTGGCAGCGTGTGTCAAACTGACACAACGCTATGTCAGCGACCGCTCTTTCCCCGACAAGGCCATCGACGCCCTCGACGAAGCGGGTGCCCGTGTGCACATGGCCAACGTAAATGCTCCCCAATCGCTCATTGCTCTTGAAGAGAAAATCAGCGAAACCACTGTCCTTAAACTGAAAGCCGCACAGGCCCAGCAGTTTGAGGCTGCCGCCAAATACCGCGACGAAATCCACCAGATGGAAACGGCCCTTGTCCAGCAGAAGCACGACTGGGAAATCGAATTGCGGAATCATCGCGAAACCGTCGATGCTGACAAAATTGCGGAAGTGGTAGCCATGATGACAGGCGTGCCCGTCCAGCGTATCGCCCAGTCGGAAAGTGCCCGACTGCTCGACATGAAGGCGGAACTTCAGCGCGACATCGTCGGACAGGACGAAGCAATAGCGAAAATCGTAAAGGCAATACAGCGCAACCGCGTGGGCCTGAAGGATCCGAACCGCCCTATCGGCACATTCATGTTCCTCGGTCCGACGGGTGTAGGTAAAACCCATCTGGCCAAGAAACTGGCAGAATTTCTTTTTGACTCAAAAGATGCACTTATCCGCGTTGACATGAGCGAATACATGGAGAAATTCACGGTATCCCGCCTCACGGGAGCGCCTCCCGGATATGTGGGCTATGAAGAAGGCGGACAGTTGACAGAAAAAGTGCGCCGCCGTCCTTATAGCGTCATTCTTCTCGACGAAATCGAAAAGGCGCATCCCGATGTGTTCAACATGCTGTTACAGGTAATGGACGAAGGTCGTCTGACCGACAGCCTCGGCCGTTATGTGGACTTCAAGAACACGATTATCATCATGACATCGAACATCGGTACACGCCAATTGAAAGACTTCGGCAAGGGCATCGGCTTCGATACGGGCCGCGACATGAAAGAACATTCGCGCAGCGTCATCCAAAAAGCTCTGAACAAGGCGTTTGCGCCGGAATTCTTAAATCGTGTCGACGATATCGTGATGTTCAACTCGCTTGAGAAGGACGACCTGTTCAAGATTATCGACATCGAGCTGCGCGGTTTCATCAAGCGCGTGTCCGACCTCGGTTACGAGCTGACCATTACCGACGAAGCCAAGAATTTCATCGTTGAGAAAGGCTACGACCGCCAATACGGTGCACGTCCGCTGAAGCGTGCCATCCAGCAATACATCGAGGACGATTTGGCCGAAATGATGCTGCGTGCGGAACTGGAAAACAGCCGAAAACTGAAATTCGATGTCGACAAAGAGAACGACAAACTGAAATGCATTGTCGGCGAATAAACGGCCGACTGACAAATTCGTCATACAAAACGGATAAAATGTCATACTTTTCCAAGTATGGCATTTTTTTTGCTTATCATGGGACAGAACAAAAAATACAAACAATCATGCAAAAAGGAAAAATTGGAGTAACTACGGAAAACATTTTTCCGGTTATCAAAAAATTCTTATACAGCGACCACGACATTTTTCTTCGTGAAATCGTTTCCAACGCTATCGACGCAACTCAAAAACTGAAAACACTTTCTTCCTGCGGCGAATTCAAAGGCGAACTCGGCGACTTGAAGGTCCGCGTGACCCTCGACAAGGAAAACGGAACATTGACCGTTTCCGATGCCGGTATCGGTATGACCGCAGAAGACGTTGAAAAATATATCAACCAAATCGCATTCTCCGGTGCAGAAGAATTCCTTGCCAAATACAAGGACAACGCCAATGCCATCATCGGCCACTTCGGTTTGGGCTTCTACTCTGCCTTCATGGTATCCAAGAAAGTCGAAATCCGCACACTCTCTTATAAAGAAGGTGCAAAGGCCATCAGCTGGGTATGCGACGGTTCACCGGAATACGAATTGACAGAAATCGAAAAGGCAGAACGCGGTACGGACATCATTCTTTACATTGACGACGAATGCAAGGAATTTTTGGAAAAGGACAAAATAGAATCCTTGCTGAAGAAGTACTGCAAGTTCCTCCCTGTGCCTATCGTATTCGGCAAAAAGCAGGAATGGAAGGACGGAAAATTTGTCGACACGGAGGAAGATAATGTCATCAACGACACCAAGCCGGCATGGACTCTTCAGCCGTCCGAACTGAAAGACGAGGACTATCTGAAGTTCTACCACGAACTATATCCGGGCAACGAAGACCCGTTGTTCTGGATTCACCTGAACGTTGACTTCCCGTTCACGCTGACCGGTATCCTCTATTTCCCGAAACTGAAAAACAACCTCGATGCACAGCAGAACCGCATACAGCTCTACTGCAACCAGGTGTTCGTAACAGATTCAGTAGAAGGCGTAGTGCCCGACTTCATGATGATTATGCGCGGTGTCATCGACTCACCGGATATTCCGTTGAACGTGTCACGTTCTTATCTCCAGAGCGATGCCAACGTAAAGAAAATCTCTTCCTATATTACAAAGAAGGTGGCTTCGCAGCTTGAAAACATTTTCAAGACACGCCGTCAGGAGTTTGAAGAAAAATGGAACGACATCAAGATTTTCATCGAGTACGGCATGCTGACCGACGACAAGTTCTGTGATTCGGCCATGAAGTTTGCCCTTCTGCCAAACACCGACGACAAGAAATTCACGCTCGACGAATACAAGCAGCTCATCGAAAGCAATCAGACTGACAAGGACGGCAACCTCATCTATCTCTACACTACCGACAAGACAGCTCAGTACAGCTATATAAAGGCGGCTACCGACAAGGGATACGATGTGCTTGTCATCGACGACCAGTTGGGCAGCCACTTTGTCGGACTGTTGGAACGCAAGCTCGAAAAATCGAGATTCGTGCGTGTCGACAGCGATGTGATTGAAAACCTCATCGTGAAGGAAGACCGCAAGACTGCCGAGCTTTCTACTTCGGAACGCAACATCATGACCGAACTGTTCAAGTCACAAATCCCAACAGTAGAAAAGAGCGAATTCCTTGTGTCGTTCGAAGCGCTCAGCGAAAATGCCCAACCGGTACAAATCACACAGAGCGAATACATGCGACGCATGAAGGAAATGGCAGCAATGCAAAGCGGCATGAGCTTCTATGGTGATCTGCCTGACTCCTACAGTGTAATCCTCAACACCGAGCACCCGCTCATCAAACGTGTGATGGACGATGCGAAAGCCGCATTGAACGACAAGGTGATGCCAATGGAAGAATCCATCGACTCCATCAACAAGACCGTTGCCGAACTCCGCGACAAGAAGGATGCAACGGAAGCTGAAAAGTTGCAGATTACGGAAAACGAAGCCAAAGCTGAAAGTATCCGTAAGGAAGAAAACGAAGCTATCCGCACCTACGCTGCAAGCAACCCGCTTATCAAGCAGCTTATCGACCTGGCACTCCTCGGAAACAACCTGCTCAAAGGCCAGGCTCTCGACGAATTCCTGAAACGTTCAGTCGAGCTTTTGAAATAAACCTCTCCGAAAAAAGGACACATACGTTACAGCGACGGACGATTTGCCGACGGCATTTCGCCCGTCGCTTTTTCATAAACCCAAATCGGTCATTAGACTTTATATTGGATTGCGTATTGCTGTCAGGCAGATTGATTTCTGCCTTTATCGAAGATGTAGTGGGCTACATCGAGAAAAGCAGGAAGCAAGATGCAGACAGCAATGCGGAAGACAACTAAAGAGCCAACTATCGCACACAATCAATAGCAAAACCTTGATTGGCGGTCGAATGACCGTTTTGGGTTTAAAATTTTACACGCTGACTTTTGCTCGATTTACTAATTTGTTGTAAGTTTGTATCATTCAAAATCGCATTATGCTTGACAAACCAGCAAGAAAACACCATGTCGGACTCGCATTGAGCGGTGGCGGGGCAAAGGGATTTGTCCACGTGGGCATACTGAAGGCTTTTGACGAATATGGCATAAAGCCCGAAATCATATCGGGTGTCAGCGCCGGCTCCATTGTGTCCGTACTCTATGCCAGCGGCTACGGCTACAAGGAGATTCTCGACATGTTCAAAAATTCCCATTTCTCGGATTTCATCAACCTCGGTATTCCCAAAGACGGATTTTTCAAGCTCGACGGTTTGGCAAAATTCCTGAAAGCAAACCTGCCTGTCGCGAATATCGAAGAACTGAAACTGCCGACCATTGTCTGCGCGACGGACTTCGACCACGGTGTGCCGGTTAAGTTTGAATCCGGAGGCATCATCGACCGAGTGATAGCCTCCTGCTCCATTCCCATCATTTTCCGTCCTCATAAAATCAACGGAATCAATTATGTGGATGGAGGCGTAGTCCGAAATCTTCCGGCTTGGGCCATTCGGCGCCAATGCGACATTCTGATTGGAGCCAACTGCCAGCCCATCGTCAACAAACCCTACAAGCCGACACTGCTTTCCGTGGCACAACGCAGCTTCGACCTGCTCGTCAAATATAATGCAACTCCCGACATGCGCCTCTGTGATGTTGTCATCAAGACAGAAGAAGCGAGCAACTACACGGCGTTCAGCATACAGGAGATGGACAAGCTTTTCAACATTGGCTACCAGAAAGCGGTCCAAGTCATTGAAAGTACAAAACTAATCGACAAATTGTCAAAATAATATGAACGACAAACTTATCATCTATCAAATTTTCACCCGTCTGTTCACCAACATGAACACCAACTGCGTGCCCAACGGCACCATCGAGCAGAACGGCTGCGGAAAATTGAACGACATAACCGAAACGGTGCTCAACTCCCTGGCCGACATGGGAATCACTCACGTCTGGTATACAGGAGTAATTGAACACGCCACAAAAACCAACTACGAACGCTACGGCATACGTCCCGACAATCCACATATCGTCAAAGGCAATGCCGGTTCTCCATATGCCATAAAGGACTACTACGACATTGATCCCGACCTCGCTGTCGACGTGCCCAACCGCATGAAGGAATTCGAAGCACTTGTGAAGCGTACCCACGACTGCGGCATGAAAGTAATCATCGACTTCGTGCCAAATCATGTAGCACGCCAATACCATTCGGACGTGGCACCTGCCGGCATTAAGGATTTCAGTGCCGACGACGACACAAGCGTATTCTTCAGTCCGAACAACAATTTCTATTATATTCCCCGCCAGAAATTCTCGCCGAGTTTCGACCTCGGCAGCGGCGACGATGCCTACAACGAATTTCCGGCAAAAGCGTCAGGCAACGACTGTTTCCACGCGTTCCCCAATCAGTACGACTGGTATGAAACCGTAAAACTGAACTACGGTATCGACTACGGCAACGGTTCCACCCACTTCTCCCCGATTCCCGACACATGGTTTAAAATGCTCAACATACTGCGTTTCTGGGCAGGCAAGGGTGTCGACGGCTTCCGTTGCGACATGGCGCACATGGTGCCGGTTGAGTTCTGGCAATGGGCCATATCCCAGGTTAAGGAAAAATATCCAGACATTAAATTCATCGCCGAGCTCTACGACGTGCACATCTACCGCGACTACATTTATCGCGGAGGTTTCGACTACCTCTACGACAAGGTAAACCTCTACGACACATTGCGCGGAATCCAGTGCCACAACATTTCCGCCGCACAGATTACTGGCTGCTGGCAGACTGTGGAAGGCATTGCACGCCACATGCTCAACTTCCTTGAGAATCACGACGAACAGCGTTTCGCCTCACGCGAATATGCCGGCAACGCCCACCTGGTCCTACCCTCACTGGTAGTAGCAGCAACCATCAACAACGGCCCGATGATGATATATGCCGGACAGGAACTCGGCGAACGTGCAGAAGATGCAGAAGGCTTCAGCGGACGCGACGGACGTACAACGATTTTTGACTATTGGGGAGTAAAAACTCTGCAACGATGGTACAATAACGGTAAATGCAACTACGACCACCTGTCGGCCGACGAAATACAGCTTCGTGAAACCTATGCCACCCTCTTGAAACTTGCAACAAGGGAAAAAGCCATCTGCAAGGGCAGTTTCTTCGATGTCATGTACGTCAACTACAACAATCCGACATTCAACCCCCACAATGTCTACACCTACATCCGCGTCTATGACAACGAAGTGATTGTAATAGCTGTCAACTTTGCCGGTTGTGCCTTTTCGTGCGACATCAACATTCCCCAGCATGCATTCGACGTACTGAATATGCAAAAAGGAACATTCATGGCCACCGAACTGCTGACCGGAAAGAAAGCAAAAAAAACGCTCTCTGAATCAGAGCCTTTCCATGTCGAGTTGGCTGGAAACGGTGCTGCTTTATGGAAAATCAAATTCCCGAAAAGCAAAGCCGTGAAAAATAAAAATGAAAAAACTTCCACAAAGAAGTCTCCGAATACATAATTTATATGTATTTTTGCAAAAAATTTTTCAGCTCAAAGCTATGAACAACAACTTGCCTCCTTTTAAGATTTTTTCCGGCACAAAATCTCAGTATCTCGCTGAAGCAATTTGTGCAGAACTTGGTGTAGAATTAGGTAAAATGAACATCCAGCATTTTGCCGACGGTGAATTCGAAGTATCGTTCGAAGAATCTATCCGTGGTTGCGAAGTGTTCTTGGTACAGTCCACTTTCCCGAACAGCGACAACCTGATGGAACTTTTGCTGATGATCGACGCTGCTAAGCGTGCTTCAGCTAAATCAGTTATTGCTGTTGTTCCTTATTTCGGTTGGGCTCGTCAGGACCGCAAGGACAAACCGCGTGTGTCAATTGCTGCCAAATTGGTTGCCGACCTGCTTAGTGCAGCCGGTATCGACCGTTTGATCACAATGGACCTTCACGCAGACCAAATCCAAGGTTTCTTCAACGTACCGGTTGACCACCTCTACGCTTCTTCAATCTTTATCCCTTACATTCAGTCATTGAATCTTAAGGACCTTGTTATTGCTACTCCTGACGTTGGTGGTGCTAAACGTGCCAACAGCTACGCTAAATATCTCAATGTGCCTTTGGTACTCTGCCACAAACAGCGTGCAAAAGCCAATGTAGTAGAAAACATGACTGTCATCGGTGAAGTTGAAGGCAAGGACGTTATCCTTGTTGACGACATGGTTGACACAGCCGGCACAATCACTAAGGCTGCCGACTTGATGAAGTCAAAAGGTGCAAAATCAGTTCGCGCACTCGCTTCACACGCTATCATGAGCGACCCTGCTTCTGAACGCGTTGACAACTGCGCTCTGACTGAAATCATCTTCTCTAACAGTATTCCGTTCAAGAAAGAGTGCAAGAAGGCTACCATCCTTACTATCGCACCTTTGTTCGCCGACACAATCCGTCGCGTACACGAATACGAATCAATCAGTTCACAGTACTTGATTAAATAAAGTTTTTCATCTATAATGTGTTTATGGAAAGCAACGGGAAAAATTTCCCGTTGCTTTTTTTATGGTTAAAAGTCTATAATTTTCAAAAAAATGTAACCAACATATAAAATTAACCGCTAAATTTACGCTACAAATTAACCTTAACAATTTTATTTACAAACCTATCTAAATTTCAATCACTATGAAAAAAATTATTTTTTCAGTAATGCTCCTGTGCAGCAGTGCGATTGGATTTGCGCAACTTCTTGACGTGACTTCTATCCAGCAAGTCAAGTTTCCGGAAGGCGTAACACCTTATGTTTCAACAATGAGTCCGAACGGCGACTATATGCTCGTTTCCGACCAGCTGAAACCGGGACTCCAAAAGTACGACTTTGCAACAGGAAAGCTTTCGGTAGTCACAACAGCCCAAGGCTCGGGTTATGACGTAAAAATTCTTGACGACGGAAACACGATCATCTACCGTGAAACAGAAGTAGACGCTAACCGCCTGAGAAAAACATCGCTCAAATCTAAGAACCTTTCAACAGGTGAAGTGAAAACCATTGTAAAAGCAACACGCGACCTTGAAGGCGTAACAGTCGGAAAACAGGCTGTCTATGCTGTCAACAACGGAAAACTTACGACTAAAGCCTACAACAACACATCGGTCAACAAAAGCACACCGGTGGTTTCCATCAAGTACGGCCAATTGCTCGTAACACGCAACGGAAAGACAAAAGTGATTTCTCCGAACGGACAAAGCGGACAAAGCTACCTGTGGCCGTCTGTATCACCTGACGGAACTAAAATCCTTTACTACCTGTCAACCAAAGGTGCCTATGTATGCGACATTGACGGAAAGAACGCCCGCTTTATCGGCGTAATCCGCGCTCCGAAATGGTATGACAACAACATCGTTATCGGTATGTTGGATTCCGACAACGGCTACAACATCACTGACTCGAAAATCATTGCTATCGACAGCAAAACACTCGTTCGTCAGGAAGTTACCGACGGAAAACAGATTGCCATGTACCCGTCAGCCAATAAAGCCGGCAATATCATTTCATTCACAACTCCAAGTGGAGAAGCATACATCATTAATGTAAAAACTAAATAATACGACATGAAACGCAGACTATTAATGGCTTCTGCACTTACAGTTTTGGCCTGCGGAAGCATTTTTGCCAACAAAACGGCAGAAGAAGTCAGAATATATCTTAACCCGGGACACGGTAGCTGGAGTCCGAACGACCGTCCACTGCCAACCATCGGCCGCGAACCATATAACAGCGCCGATGTCGACACTACCGGTTTCTTTGAATCAAACACTAACCTGCACAAGTGTTTCTCAATACTTGACGAACTGGTAGAAGCAGGTGTTCCTTTCGACCGCACAAAGAACCAGACAAACGACAACCCGACACGTGTTGGTGCTGCTCTCGACTTGAGCCAGCATATCGTTATGTCGCACGTAAAGGCAGGTCCTTATCCATACGTTAAAGGCGGAGAAAACGAATTTGCCTACAACCGTAACCTGTCAGAAATCCGTGAAGAAGTAGAAGCCAACAACTTCGACATCTTTATCTCTGTTCACTCAAATGCAGCTTCAGAAGGTACCTCAACAAACTATCCTCTTTACCTGTATCGCGGTACAGACTCTGAAGAAGCTTGTCCGGGCAGCCGTGCTTTGGCTGAACACATCTGGCCATACGGATATTCGAACGAACATCAGACTTGGAGCTACTATTCAATGGACAACAAGAACGTTCGCGGTGATATTTCCTTCTATGGCAGTTCACAAATAATCGAAAATAACGGAAACCAATATGAAGGCTATCTTGGTGTTCTGCTCCACAGCGTTCCGGGATTCCTTGTAGAAGGTTACTTCCACACTTATCAACCGGCTCGTCAACGTGCCATGAACGACGACGTTTGCCGCCTCGAAGGACATCTTTATGCAAGAGGTCTTATCAACTATATGGGTTGGAAAGCAGAAACAACCGGTGAAATCTACGGTATCGTTCGCGACCTTCATGAAAAATTCTCACACCAGTACTACACTCCGGCAGCCCGTACCGATGACCAGTACAAACCGTTGAACGGTGTTACTGTCACTCTTAGCAAAGACGGACAGGTTGTGAAAACATACACCACCGACAACGAATGGAACGGTGCGTTCATTTTCACTGACCTCGAACCGGGTGAATATACCCTTTCATATGCTGCTGAAGGCTATAAGGAAGCATTCGAAGAATACTTGGCACCTGTAACAGTAAAAGCTAACGAAACTTCTTATGTAAAAGCATTCCTTGAAGCTGAAGGCTATGAGCCACCGGCAGTAGTTTATGAAAACTATCCGGATTTGGTAAACAACCCGGCATTCCAACTTGGTTCTGAATACAACTTTACACAAACTTACGTTGACGAAGCACAAGTAAAAGATGAAGCCGACGTATTGGCTGGCAAGACTGTCCGCCGTACAATTCTTCGAGACAATCTTATCTATACTCTCGCCGTTGACGAAAACAGAACTCCGTATATCTACGTATTTGACGCCGACACCAAAGCATTGGTAAAAACGCTGAATACAACTGACAACGTAGTAGTTGAAGACGGTAACGTTTACAACGAACAATTGAAGTCAAAGACTGACGAAGCCGACTACAACGACTGGATGACCTATGCACAAGACCTCTATCCTATTTCCGATATTGGTTTCACTGCCGACGGCGTACTCGTTGCTTGTAATAAGTCAATCGTCCAATTCCAGACAGAAAAATACGGCGAAATGGGTACATTCCGTATCTATAAGTGGGATAATCTGGAAGAAGGTACAGCTCCGACAATCTGGTACGAATCAAAAGCCCTAGACGCTTCTGCAGCCCTCTATGCCGGTTATACTGGTGAAACAATGACTGTCAGCGGTTCTTCTGACGATTGCAACATTTTCGTTCCAAGTAAATCCGGATGGTCAAACGGTATCCGTATCATCAACTACAACGTAGCTGACGGTTCATGGGCAAATATGCGTAACGAGCGTAAAGATCCATCTTATAATATTGATGAATGGGGTGAAGATTTCCAATTCACAATTTCTCCGCGTGGCAAATCAAACATCATCGTAGACAGCAAGGCTATCGCTCCTATCGAATATGAATTCAACAGCACTCCGGTTCAACCGATGATTGAATTGGGCAAAATGTCGGAAGAACTCTGCAACGTAGAGTCACGCAGCGCCAACTACTTCAAATATTCAGGACGCGACGTAATGGTTGCTCCGACAATCGAAGAAGGCAAGAGTGTAGGTGTTGCAATGTTCGACATTACTGATGGTTTGGACAAGGCACAAATGATTACAACTGCCAATACAAACATCGACGCTGCAGAAGCTGCTGCAGTAAGTGCAATGGGTAGAGCAGTCGTTACAACTGACGACTATGAAGTGGTAACCGACGCTCAAATCGAACTTTATGTTTCACGCGACGGTAAGATTTCTAAATTCACAACAGCCGGTACAGAACAACCGACAAGCGTTTCTGCATTTGCACGCAATCTGACTGCAAATGTTGGCGACGGCAGTACAGAATTCACATTCAACGCTACATTCGACGCCCCGAATGCAAACGTAATATTCAAGAACGCAACTTCAGGCGAAGAACTCGGACGCGTTGCTTTGGGTGCTGTAACTGCAGGTGAAAACACATTCACAGTAGAAAATACAGAAATCCCTGCCGGCGAAATCGCTTGGGCTATCGAAGTTGAAAACGTCAAGGCTGCAACTCCGGCTGTTACAAACTCCATACCTTACACCTACGGTCGTGGTGTTTATGTAAACAACAACCCGGCAAGCAAGACATTCGGTACTATCTACGCTTCTAACTCTAAGGACGGAACAAACAACCTTGGTATCTATGTATATGCTCCTGACATGACAGAAGTGAAGGCTGCAATTGGCAACACAGAATTCGATGCAAGCAACTCTTCTTCTCCATTCCGTTTGGGCATGATGGACGACGGTACATTGATGATTTCCGACTGGTCGGACGCTCACGGAGGTCTGTTCCTGATGGATCCGGAAACATACGAAATCACTAACTTCTTCGACGGTGATCGCGACGCTACCGGCCAAATCACCAACAACGGCACAGCTATCGGTGGCGGTACAACCGGCAGCGACTTCTGCAACGGTTCTATCTACACATACTGCGAAGACTATCCTACTGGCAATAACGGTAACAAACTGCTCCGCTACGATGTAGGCGAAGCCAAGACTTGGAACCAGGCTCCGACATTCGTTTACGACGATGCTTCAAAACTTCTTCCGAACACCAACGTTCATGTAGTAGCTGCTGAAAACGGTTTCTGGGCATCTCAGACTCGTTACGCTGGCAACAACACCGGCGATGTTCCGGCTTTGATCTATGTAAGCAAAGAAGGTTCTGTCCTCTACAACTCCGGTAAATCAAACGGTGAAGACCTCAACGGTTGCAACGGTTCAGGTTTCGGAATCAACGCTGCCAACAACTTGCTGGCTATCGCTGACGGCGACGGCAACATCGTTGTCTACGACTTGACTTGGAACGAAGGCACTCCGGCATTGGCATACAAATACAAGATTGCCAGCGCACAGGCTTCTTATCAGCTCGCATTCGACTATGCAAACAACTTGTACGTGGCAACTCAGGGTGCAATCATCCGCTACGCTCTTCCGGGTGTCGACAACACGATCGAAACTCCGGCTGAAGGCACAATCATGGTCAACGAAAGCTCCGTTGAAAATGTGGCTGCCGAACATGTGGCTGTTTACCCGAATCCTGCAGTCGATGTAGTGAACGTCGAAATGGCATCTGCTATCAACAGCGTGGCTGTTTACAGTGTATCTGGTGCAGCTGTCAATGCTGACGTCAATGTCAACGGCAACAAGGCCACTATCAATGTCAGCGGTCTGACTTCTGGCATGTATATCGCCAAGATCAACAACACAACTGTCCGCTTCATCAAAAAGTAATGAATGACTGACAGTTAAAAGCTGATTCTTATAATTTTCCGATTGGGCACCGTCGCTATGGCGGTGCCCAATCTTTTTGTTTTTATGCCGGTTTTTCTATCAAAATATAATTTTTAAGCACATTTTATTGATATTTTATTTTGTTTTTCCGCAGAATTATATAATTTTGCAACCAGAAACGATTCAAGTATGACAAATCAAAGCATTAACATATCAATTATTGGTATTCTTCTATCAGGTCTAATTATTTGCACACCGGAATAGAAGGGGTTATTGTTTTGCTGTATTTATTTTAATGAGTAACAACGTAGGCCTTTCTTCATGACGAGAAAGGCTTTTTATTTTGCAATAAACTATGGACAACAGATTATTCTTTTTCGACACAACACTGCGCGACGGCGAACAGGTGCCCGGATGCCAGCTGAATACGGTAGAGAAAATTCAGGTGGCAAAAGCGCTGGAGGCATTGGGAGTAGATGTCATTGAGGCAGGATTTCCCATTTCAAGCCCGGGTGACTTTAATTCTGTCATCGAAATCTCCAAGGCGGTGACATGGCCAACAATCTGTGCACTGACACGGGCCGTGCAGAAAGATATCGACGTAGCAGCCGAAGCGCTGAAATTTGCCAAACACAAGCGCATACATACGGGCATCGGCACATCGGATTCGCACATCAAATATAAATTCAACTCCAACCGAGAGGAAATCATCGAGCGCGCGGTGGCAGCCGTTAAGTATGCGCGCCGCTTTGTGGACGATGTGGAATTTTATGCGGAAGATGCAGGACGTACCGAAAACGAATATCTGGCACGTGTCATCGAGGCGGTAATTGCTGCCGGAGCAACGGTGGTCAACATTCCCGACACGACGGGCTACTGCCTGCCGGCGGAATATGGAGCAAAAATCCGCTATCTGATGGAAAACGTGAAGGGCATCGAAAAGGCCATCATTTCTACCCACTGCCACAACGACCTGGGCATGGCAACGGCCAACACGATGAGCGGTGTGCTGAACGGCGCACGACAGGTGGAAGTGACCATCAACGGTATCGGCGAACGCGCCGGCAACACGGCTTTGGAAGAAATTGCGATGATTATCAAATGCCACAAGGACATTGACATCGACTGCAACATCAACACGCAGAAAATCTACCCGACCAGCCGGCTTGTATCGAGCCTGATGAACATGCCCGTACAGCCCAACAAGGCGATTGTCGGACGAAACGCATTTGCCCACTCGTCGGGCATCCACCAGGACGGCGTACTGAAAAACGTGCAGACCTACGAAATCATCAATCCGCAGGATGTGGGCATCGACGACAACTCGATAGTTCTGACGGCACGCAGCGGACGTGCGGCGTTGAAGAACCGTCTTTCCATTCTCGGCGTAAAGGCGGAAGGCGAAAAGCTCGACAAGATTTACGAAGCGTTCCTGAAACTTGCCGACAAGAAGAAGGACATCAACGACGACGACATTCTCTTGCTCGCAGGAGCCGACCGCACACAGAACCACCGCATCAAGCTGGAATATCTGCAAGTGACGAGCGGCGTGGGCATCCGTCCGGTGGCAAGCATCGGGCTTAACATCAGCGGCGAACATTTCGAGGCGGCGGCTACGGGCAACGGTCCGGTGGATGCGGCCATCAACGCGCTGAAACGCATCATCGAACGCCAGATGACCATCAAGGAATTCACCATCCAGGCCATCAGCAAGGGAAGCGACGACATGGGCAAGGTGCACATGCAAGTGGAATACGACGGACACCTCTACTACGGTTTCGGCGCGAACACGGACATCATCGCCGCTTCGGTGGAAGCATATATCGACTGTATCAACAAATTTAAAATATAATCAATGAACACGCTTTTTGACAAAATATGGGACAAGCACGTAGTGCAGACTGTGAACGAAGGTCCTACCCAACTGTATATCGACCGCCTTTATTGCCATGAGGTGACAAGCCCTCAGGCTTTCGACGGTCTCCGCGCACGCGGCATCAAATGCCTGCGTCCGGAAAAAATATTCTGCATGCCTGACCACAATACACCGACGCGCAATCAGGACAAGCCGATTGCCGACGAGGTGTCGCGCACGCAGGTCGACACACTGGCCAGAAATGCGAAAGAATTCGGACTGAACCACTTCGGCATGATGAACCCGAAAAACGGCATTATCCACGTGGTGGGACCGGAACGCGGACTGACGCTACCGGGCATGACGATTGTGTGCGGCGACTCGCATACGTCGACCCACGGTGCCATGGGTGCCGTAGCGTTCGGCATCGGAACGAGCGAGGTGGAAATGGTGTTGGCTTCGCAGTGCATCTTGCAGACACGCCCGAAAACAATGCGCATCACCGTCGACGGCACACTGAAAAAAGGCGTTACGGCAAAGGATGTGGCACTCTACATGATGTCGAAAATGACCACCAGCGGCGCAACGGGCTATTTCGTGGAATATGCCGGCTCAGCTGTCCGCTCGCTGTCGATGGAAGGCCGCTTGACGCTGTGCAACCTCTCGATTGAAATGGGCGCACGCGGAGGCATGGTGGCTCCCGACGAAACGACATTCGAATACATCAAAAGCCGCGAATACGCGCCGAAGGGCGAAGAATGGGACAAGGCTCTCGCCTACTGGAAAACGCTCCGCAGCGACGACGATGCGGTGTTTGACAAGGAAGTGACGTTCAAGGCCGAAGACATTGAGCCGATGATTACCTACGGAACCAATCCGGGTATGGGCATGGGCATCACGGAAGCCATTCCGACAACCGACGGCATGAGCGAAACGGAAAAAGGCTCGTTCTTGAAATCAATGGACTACATGGGCTTCCGTCCGGGCGAAAAGCTGTTGGGCAAGCCGGTCGACTATGTGTTCCTCGGCGCCTGCACCAACGGCCGCATCGAGGATTTCCGTGCCTTCGCTTCCATCGTCAAAGGCCGCAAGAAAGCCGACCGCATCACGGCATGGCTCGTGCCGGGCTCATGGATGGTCGATGCACAAATTCGTGAAGAAGGACTCGACAAGGTACTGGAAGCCGCAGGATTCGAAATCCGCCAGCCGGGCTGCTCGGCATGTCTGGCAATGAACGAGGACAAGATTCCGGCAGGAAAATATTCCGTATCGACAAGCAACCGCAACTTCGAGGGTCGTCAGGGTCCGGGTTCACGCACGTTGCTCGCAAGTCCGCTGACAGCGGCGGCAGCGGCTGTGACAGGCGTTATCACCGACCCGCGCGAACTTATGTAAATCCCCCTATCCCATTTTTAAACCGAAAAAACGATGAAACAGAAATTCAACATCATACAAAGCACCTGTGTTCCGCTTCCGCTGGAGAACGTGGACACCGACCAAATCATTCCTGCCCGCTTCCTGAAAGCCACCACACGCGAGGGCTTCGGCGAAAACCTGTTCCGCGACTGGCGCTACGACAAGCAGGGCAATAAAATCGACTCGTTCGTGCTGAACGACCCTACCTACGGCGGCCAGGTGCTGGTAGCCGGCAAGAATTTCGGTTCGGGTTCGAGCCGCGAGCATGCCGCATGGGCAATTGCCGACTATGGTTTCCGCGTAGTGGTGTCGAGCTTTTTTGCCGACATCCACAAGAACAATGAGCTGAACAATTTTGTTCTTCCGGTAGTGGTCAGCGAGGAATTCCTTCAGGAACTGTTCGACTCCATTTTCAGCAATCCGAAAATGGAAGTGACCGTCAATCTTCCGGAACAGACGATTACAAACAACGCCACGGGCCGGACAGAACATTTCGAAATCAATGCCTACAAGAAGCATTGCCTGATGAACGGCCTCGACGACATCGACTTCCTGTTGACCAACAAGGATAAAATTGAAGCATACGAGAAAACTAACCAATAAATTTGCAATCTATGAGATACCCTCTCATTGAAATAATGGATACAACCCTCCGCGACGGCGAGCAGACCTCGGGGGTGAGCTTCACCAGGAGCGAAAAGCTGAGCATTTTCAAGCTGCTGGTGGAAGAGCTCCATATCCCCCGTGTAGAAGTGACGTCGGCCCGGGTGTCGTCGGGGGAGTTCGACACGCTCAAGCGTATCTGCGACTGGGCGGGAAAGAACGGACATCTCGAAAAAGTGGAAGTGCTGGGCTTCGTCGACAACGGACTGTCGGCGGAGTGGATACGCGAAGCCGGCGGAAAGGTTATCAACCTGCTCTGCAAGGGCAGCGAAAAGCATTGCCGCGGACAGCTGAAGAAAACCCCGGAAGAGCATATCGAGGATGTGCTGAAAGAGGTGAACATTGCCGTGGCCAAAGGGCTGAAGGTGAACGTATATCTGGAGGACTGGTCGAACGGCATCAAGGACAAGCCTGAATATGTGTTCAACATGATGGACAAGCTGCGCTATGCCCCCATCGAACGTTTCATGCTACCCGACACGCTGGGCATACTCGACCCCTACGACACGTTCGACCTCGTGAAAAAGATGGTGAAGGAATACCCGGAACTGCGTTTCGACTTCCATGCCCACAACGACTACGACCTGGCAACGTCGAACCTCTTTGCGGCGCTGAAGGTGGGAGCTTCGGGCGTGCATACGACGGTGAACGGACTGGGCGAACGTGCGGGCAACGCTCCGCTGTCGAGTGCCGTGGCGATTATCCACGACATGCTGAAACTGCAAACGGGCATCGACGAAACGAAAATCAACCGCGTGAGCCGTATCGTGGAGTCGTACTCCGGCGTGGCAATTCCGTTCAACAAGCCGATTATCGGTGAGAATGTGTTTACGCAATGCGCCGGTGTTCATGCCGACGGCGACAGCAAGGACAAGCTCTATTTCAACAACTTGATTCCGGAACGCTTCGGCCGCACGCGCGAATATGCGCTGGGCAAGCTTTCGGGCAAGGCGAACATACGCAACAATCTGGAAGCCATCGGACTGGAACTGAGCGAGGAAAACATCAAGAAAGTGACGCAACGTATCATCGAGTTGGGCGACAAGAAGGAAATCGTAACACAGGAGGACCTGCCCTATATCGTGACCGATGTGCTGAAACACGGCAACCACAACGACAAGATCAAGCTGATCAACTACCAGCTTTCCATCACGAAGGGCCTGCGCCCTACGGCCATCGTCAAGGTGGAAATCAACGGCAAGGAATATATGGAAAGTTCGGTGGGCGACGGACAGTATGACGCGTTCGTGAAGGCAATGAAAAAAATCTACAAGGGGCAGCGCCGCCGTGAATTCCCGTCGCTGACCAACTATGCGGTCAATATCCCGCCGGGCGGACGTACCGACGCCCTTGTGCAGACCACCATCCACTGGGAATTCAAGGGCCGCACGCTGAAAACCATCGGTTTGGATGCCGACCAGAACGAATCGGCCATCAAGGCTACCATCAAGATGCTGAACATAGTGGAAGATTTTTAAATCCCCGGCATCAAACGAACTGACAAGAACAAAAAAAAAACGAAATAACAACGAAATACAATGAAGCTGAAAATTGCAGTACTTCCCGGCGACGGCATCGGACCGGAAATCATGGAAGTTGCCATGAATGTGATGAAAGCCGTATGCAAGAAATTCAACCACGAACTGGAATATAAAACGGCGCTTGTCGGTGCCTGCGCCATCGACGCCACCGGCTCACCCTACCCCGACGAAACGCATCAGCTCTGCATGGAGTCGGATGCAGTGCTCTTCGGTGCCATCGGTTCGCCGAAATACGACAACGACCCGACAGCCAAGGTGCGCCCCGAACAGGGACTGCTCGCCATGCGCAAGCAGCTCGGCCTTTATGCCAACATTCGCCCGGTGACCACGTTCCCGAGCCTTATCTACAAGTCGCCGCTGCGTGCCGACCTCGTCGACGGTGCCGACTTCATGTGCATCCGCGAACTGACCGGCGGCCTCTACTTCGGACGTCCGCAGGGACGTAGCGAAGACGGCAACACGGCCTACGACACCTGTGTGTACCACCGCTACGAAATCGAACGCATCGTGCGCCTTGCCTACGAATACGCACTGAAACGCCGCAAGAAGGTGACCGTAGTCGACAAGGCCAACATTCTTGCCACCTCCCGTCTGTGGCGCGAAGTGGCGAAGGAAATCGCCGCCGAATATCCCGACGTGACAACCGAATATCTCTACGTCGACAATGCCGCCATGCGCATGATTCAATGGCCGAAGGACTTCGACGTACTGGTGACTGAAAACATGTTCGGCGACATCCTCACCGACGAAGGTTCCGTCATCACCGGCTCGCTCGGTATGCTTCCGTCGGCTTCCGTGGGCATCCACACATCGGTGTTCGAACCGATTCACGGCTCCTACCCGCAGGCCGCCGGCAAGGACATTGCCAACCCGCTGGCCACTGTGCTTTCAGCAGCCATGATGCTCGACTATTCGTTCAACCTCAAGGCCGAGGCCGAACTCGTGCGTAAGGCCGTCAGCGCATCGATGGATGCCGAAGTAGTGACCGAGGACATCGCTGCCAAAGGAGCCAAAGCCTACCGCACCAGCGAAGTCAGCAAATGGCTCGTCGACTACATCGAGAAAGCCTAACGCCCCACTCCGAAAAAACGATGAATGCTTTATAACCGAAGCACGTCCCCCGGGAAACCCCAAAGGACGTGCTTCAATTATTTTAGATCCCTCAAAATTTTAGTTCCCTCAAAAAAGATAAATTTTTCGAGTCAGAAACGTCTAGCATTATCCTTTAATTTGACTCCTAAATGATCTGCCAATATCCATAATTAAAGCATCATAATTTTCTTTAGTTTTTTTGTTCTTGCTGATAACCAGCTTCATTTCTTGTGCAGAAATCAATGATTTTGAACTTTCATTGGAATCTGCCCTAACATCAATAAGTCTTTGCTTTCCAAACTGAAATTGTTCAAATCGCTCTATTAACGTTACTAATTTATTATAATGCTCTTCTTCAATTAACAACAGATTATCATTTACTGCATTTCTAGTAAGTCTGATTTGCTCACTAAAAGCAGGTATTTGTGCAGGATCGGCTTTTTCCCACAACATATCTGCTTGCTGTTTTGTATATAACAGCACCTTCCACAAAGAGTTGTAAAGTTCAAACTGCTTTTCAGAGTATCTCACAAACTGTAGTTTAGCCTTTTCTAAATCAGTCTTTGTTTTTTCTAATTCTTCAGCGTATTTACTTTTTAGATTCTCCAATTCCGCCTCATGTCTATTATTATAAGAATCAAGTAACCTACTAGAAATAAAGCCGCCAAACCATTTAGCGAGAGCCATAATTATAACGCCAGAACCTCCAACAGAAACAAAAAAGGCTGCTGCCAACTTTGCATATTCATATATCGTCATAATCTACTAATATAGGACATTATACTTCATCCAGTCGTTAATGTTATTAGGATCTATACTACCATTTAAATATGGATTAACGGATAAAAATCCCACTTTTCTCCCACGTAGATATATTATTGGCGGGGTAAAAGTATAAGGATTAAAAGGGCTTAATGAAGAATATGGACTACCATATGTCGAATACTGATTATATATAGATGTTGCCGAATATACACTTCCATACAATCCATACGGATTGAGTATTGATTCGGGATCAAATTTATTCAGAGACAATTTTCCGAGAAATTGTCCATCATTTGCGACAATGAAAGATTCACCTCTATTCATTTTTGCTACAATATTCATAATATCATGATTTTATTTTTTCGTATTCTTCTCGACTGATTGGGGTTTGAGGGTCGACGATCAATACTTCATCGTAGGTTAAACCATAAAGTTTATATACTAAGAGATCTATTTTTTGCTCTTCCTTACTTGTATCAGCCAAAGAATTTAGACTCTTAGCCATATGAATAGCCGAGACTAATTCTTCTATTAAAACTCTATTTTTCTCATCAATGTTTGGAAGAGGAAACTCTTTTATATCAGCAACCAATATTTTCGGGAAAGCCCCTTTAGTAGCTTTTGGCGAATGGTTAAAATGATAAAAAGTTGCTAACTTGCTATTAATAATTCCCAACAGACAATATATTGAATAACAATCACTGTCTTTTACTATTATTATAGCAGGGTCATTATATTGTTCTTTTTCTGTTATTGCCGCATATATTGATGGATTCGTAATTTCCCGAACCAACATCCTTTTACCTTTAAAGAACTTAGGATTTCTAGGATTTGCTATGCCACTACAATAATCTAAATATTCCTTTTGATTCCACTGAACAGAATAACGCGTAACATCCTCTCCCCATAACCATTCTTTAAGGCCATCACGATATTGGTGAAAATGATAAACTCTATTCTTAATTATTTCATCAGATTGTCCTTGATATTTATCATATGCAATTAACCCTTGACTTATTTCAGGGAAATATTCTATTACGCTCTTCTTGTTAAATTTTATTTTATACAGCAACTTAATAATATCGTGTGTTAACATAAAAGCTAATCCCCAATTTTGATTAAGTGAAAGCAAATCTTCTGTCTGCATATAAATACGTGGTCTACTTATTAAATCATTAAAATTTCTAATGTTTGACGTATTCCTATAACCTATTAAATTATTTGATTGCTGTTTTTGCCACATGTTAATTGTATTTCTTACAACAGCTTTATCAAATATTGGGAATTTTGTACAATCTAAAATCTCTAAGATATTCCAATTTTCTAATATTGAAATTCTATAGATATTAGCAAATGTATTAAATAAATACGTATTGGGAATAATATATGAAAGAATTCCACCATACTTTATAAACTTCTCTGCTGCTTGTATGAAGTAATAATAAATCTCATAGTCAGGAACATGACCTAAACTATTCACAACATTAATACGATAACTTCCTTTGATTGAAACACCATACGGCGGATTACCAATAACAATATCAAAACCTTCTTTAACACCAAACATCCACTCCGGATCAAAAAAGGGAGAAGAAACATTCTGATCATAGGGATTCCAATCAGTTAGTTTTTTAGCTAAACTAATAGCTTTATCCCTACCAGGAGCTAATGATTCTGTAAGGCGCTTAATTTCTCCCTTCGCTGTACTGATACGGCCTTTAACATCTTTAATAGTTTCTTCTTTCAGGCTATAAGTTATCGTTTCTGTTTTTTCGCCAAACAAATCTGCAGAAATAGCCTTAGTAAGAATCTTATCATCCATTTTTTCCGCATCCAGAAGTTCTTTTTCAAGATTAGTCAATATTTCTTTTTTAGCTGAAATTCGAACTTCGATATCACTTGTAACAGACTCACCAATAGTAAGCATTATTTTTTGACGCAAACCCTCATCTTTCATTAACAATTTAGCTTTTGTATGTTGGTCTGTTACCACAAAAAGTTCATGACGGATTGCTTTTAATTCATCAATCAATTCAAGAATATCTTTATTCGAGAAAAGTTCCTTTGCTTCATCCACATGCTCCAAACGAACTAATGTATTTGCGCTGACAAATTTCATCTCCAAGTTGGGCAAAGGCTTGATATTATAATTGTTTTCAGGCTTTGACAAATCCGGCTGTTGCTCACAAAGCAATGAGATAAAGAATCGCAAACGACTTATCTGCGTAGCAATTGTCTGCAAATCAACTCCATAAACACAATTCTCGATCAAATATAATTTACGGGCATAATCCGGAAAGTCGGTGGAAAGATTAAACACTTCTTCAATTTCACGTTTATGAGCATCGAGTTCTTCATTACTCATTTTTTCGATAAAAGAAACATCATTAAGAGCACGTTCCAACACAACCTGCTCCCAATATTTGTTGCCCGTATCTACCCGACCAAGCAGATGACTCATCTGCTGAAGCATTCCCATCGGGAAGGCTCCAGAACCACATGCAGGATCAAGAATCTTGCAATTCAGCAACGCCCCTGCCAATGCTTGAGTCTCCTGTTCTGTCAAATAATAATCTTGCTTATTATCGTCATAACTTAACAAATCTCGAACAGTTGCTTCCGGAACATCTGGGACAGTTCTTTTTAAATATGCCACAAGAGATTCATCCACCATATATTGCACTATTGGACGTGGTGTATAATAAGATCCCGTAGATTTACGCACAGTAGTTTCTGTTTCAGGATTATAAGCAGCCAATAAGTTTTCAAAAACTTTACCTAACAGTTCCGGGTCAAGAGCGACATCTTGATCAAGAGGAGTATTTTCTTCAACCGTAAAATTGTATCGTTTTAAAATATTCAGCAAACCAACAACCTTCACCGATGATGCTTTTTTTCGGCCATATTCCTTACTTAAATCTACAAATGCTTCTTCAGCAAAAAATAGATAATTGGGGACAAATGCTTGACGATCGGAACGATTAATATTACTAAACCCATCCCAGTTATATACATGTCCGTTTTGGCTCTTGTTGTCTAAACACTCAAAAAGAGAATTGTTTAAAAATGGTACTGGATGCATTAACTGAATAAATTCCTCCTTTGAAATTTTCAAATCAGAAGCATGGCGCATAAAAGTTTTAATCTTCTATGTTGTAATCCAAATAATTGGATAATATTTAATTTAAATTAACTGTTCAATTTCAACGACTTAC
>UQUV01000013.1 GCA_900544305.1 uncultured Porphyromonadaceae bacterium | reverse complement strand
CCCAAAGTTGTAACAGTTTTTAACTCTCCAACTTTTTGGGTGCAGTTCATCTTAGAGGAGGACATCCCTTGAACGTGTCCTCAAAAAGCTAAGCCCTTGACGGATTTTATTCTTGACATAAGAACATAATTCCCTCAATTTGTCACAAAAAACCTCCGACAACCCTAACCGATAACCTCTAAACCATAACCCTAAATATGTCTTTCTGTTCTTCTGTCAAAAAATTAATCGGTTCTGAAATTCTGTAAACCGTAAACTCTTACACTGTAAACACCGGCTTTGATTGAGAGGAAAGTTCGGGAGCGTAGGCAAATCCTTCATCGCTATGGAAAGCAGCCAAGTCGGCCACATTCTCGATGCGGTTTTTCAAAATGTAGCGCGTCATTTCGCCACGCATCATTTTCGTATAAACAACAATGGTTTTCAACTTGCCGCCCTTCCATACGCGAAATTCCGGTGTCACCACCTCCACTTCTCGTTCCACGCGTTTCCAGTCGAACAATCCGCGCATTTCATCGCTCGCCAGATTGCAAAGCACGCCTCCTGCCGCCTTGATGTCAGAGATAAAAAGGTCGGTCAACCGCTCACGCCAAAATTCAAACATCGTCAATCCGCCATATTCCGGCAGGCGAACACTGCCTTCCAACCTGTAAGGCAGAATTTCGTCCAGCGGACGCAGATAGCCATAGAGAAACGATGTGAGCCTCAAGTGATCCTGCGCATAGCGAAAATCGCCGTCGCTGAAATCCGACGGGTTCAGCCGCTTGAACACAATACCCGTATAAGCCAGCAGCGCCGCCGTTCCCGTCTTGCCCTCGACGACAAAATCCAGATAGCGCATCTTGTTTTCAACGGCAATTTTTGCATTGGTTCCAAGCATTTTCGCAAGTTCTTCGGGCGTAAGCTGTGCCAGTTGCAACGCATTGTCGCGAGCCGTTTCGCGGAACTGCGGGACGGTCGTGAAAGGCACTTCGGCCGAAGCTTTTTCGCTCATTGTCTTCGCACAGGATAGTAATGTCAGCATCGTCTTTTCGGTTTTCTGTATTCTTGAATGTTGCTGTAAAACAGCTTTTCACTGTAAAATCAACAAACAAAGGAAAATAAAGTTCTGATATTTGAAAAATACTCCCTCATTTTTTTCGTAAATAATATTTATCTATTAATTTTGCAGTTCGTGAGATAAACTGAAAAATTAGAAAAACGAAATAAAAATGGCAAAAGAAACAAAAAAAGAAGCTACACGCACTTCAATCGACGAATTGAACGAATCGCTCTCTACTCTGGAGCAACGTGTAGAGCAGAATGAACGTAAAATTGTTTGGTATGTTGTAGGTCTGCTTGTTGTAATCGGCTTGGGACTGGGTTACTATTATGGTATCCACAGAAATGGTATCGACAATGCAACTGAAATGATTGGTCAGGCTGACATTGCTTTGGCACAAGGCAACGACTCTGTAGCATTGCAGCAATATTTGCAGGTTGCCGACGAATACAGCAACAGCATTGCCAACCGCGCTAACCTCAACGCCGCAATCCTTCTCTACCAACAGGGCAAATATGAAGAAGCTATCAAGAGTGTTGACAACTACGACGTCAATGACGAACTTGTAGGCGCTGCTGCCGCTTCTTTGAAAGGCGACTGTCTGGTAAACCTCAAAAAGTATGACGAAGCCATTTCAAGCTTCGACAAGGCTATCAGCACTTCAAACAACAACGCACTCTACACTCCGTTGTTCATGATGAAGAAAGCTACAGTGCTCAATGCACAGCAGAAATATGCTGAAGCTGCAGAAATCTACACAGCTATCAAGGAAAAATATCCGAAATATTTGATAGCATACCGCGTAAACATTGACAAATATATCGAACGTGCTAACTACTTGGCAGGTCAGACTAAGTAAATAAAACAAATTGTTTCAATACGAAAGAGGGCAATCCAGTCAATGGGTTGCCCTCTTTGCTTTATGCCGTGGCCGTATATTTACAAATTCACAACAAGCGCGAAATCAAACCTGATATATTACAAAAAAATTAGCAGCCGGTATCCGGCTGCTAACATATTAGTTATAATTCTATTAAACTATCAGAACATTTTAGCTACTCGGGCGACGGCGGCGACGAAGGTGTCGACTTCTTCCGGGGTGTTGTAGACACCGAAAGAGGCGCGAACGGTTCCCTCAATGCCCAGCGAAGTCATCAGCGGCTGAGCACAGTGGTGTCCGGTGCGGACGGCGATGCCCAATTTGTCGAGCAGCATACCCATATCGTAGTGGTGAATATTGCCGACGAGGAAGGAAATCACCCCGCTCTTGTGCGCTGCATTGCCGAAAATACGCATTTCTGGAATCTTCATCAGCCCTTCGGTTGCTTGTTGGAGCAAGACATGCTCGTGTGCCTCGATTTGCTCCACACCGATGCGTTCCATGTAATCAATCGCTTCGCCAAAGGCGGCAATGCCTACAAAATCGGGCGTTCCGGCCTCAAACTTGAACGGAAGTTCGGCAAACGTAGTTTTCTCGAACGACACATGACCAATCATCTCACCTCCACCCTGATACGGAGTCATGGAGTCCAGCCATTTCTTTTTGCCGTAGAGCACGCCGACACCAGTCGGGCCATACATCTTATGGGCAGAAAAAGCATAGAAATCGGCGTCGAGGTCCTGTACGTCGATACGGAGATGGGGAGTGGACTGCGCACCGTCGACAAGCACGGGAACACCGTGACGGTGGGCAATGGCAATCATTTCCTTGACAGGGTTAACCGTTCCCAGCACGTTCGACACATGGCACATCGCCACCAGACGGGTATTGTCGGTGAACATGTCCTCAAAAATGTCGGTGCGGAGTTCGCCCTTGTCATTCATCGGCACCACGCGGATATTGATGCGCTTGCGTTTCTGCAACAACTGCCAGGGAACGATGTTGGAATGATGCTCCATGACGGTGAGAATAATCTCATCGCCGTTGCAGAGCTTGTCGCCGAACGACGATGCCACCAGATTGATGGCTTCCGTTGTTCCGCGAGTGAAAATAATTTCCTGCGTGGAAGCGGCATTGATGTAGGCACGCACCTTTTCGCGGGTACGCTCCTGCAATTCCGTGGCTTCCTGCGAAAGCGTGTGCACACCGCGGTGCACATTGGCTTTCTTCGTCGTGTACATATCGTTGATGCAGTCCAGCACACAGCGCGGAGTCTGCGAAGTGGCGGCACTGTCGAGATAAACCAGCGGTCTATCGTAAATCTTACGGTCGAGAATCGGATATTCCGCCCGTATTTCTTTCAAATCTATCATTGTTTCCTACTCCCTATTTCTTTGTTGACGGACAACTGTTCACACACTCACGGCAAGTGGCACTGCCTCCGAGTATGCGGTTCTCTACGAGATGGCGCAAGCGGTCCTTCAGCGCTTCCATGCGCACACCCGAAATAACATCGTTCATAAACGCCTGCATGAGCATCAGACGGGCTTCGTGTTCGGCAATACCGCGGGCACGCATGTAGAACAGCGCATTCTGGTCAATCTGACCGATGGAAGAGCCGTGGTTGCAACGCACGTCGTCGCAGTCAATCAGCAGTTGCGGTTTCGAATACATGCGGGCATCTGCCGAAGCACAGACGTTCTTGTTGCTCTGGTAGGCTTCTGTCTTTTCCGCACCGGGGAACACCTGAATCAAGCCGGAGAACGAGCCTACAGCGGCATCGTCGAGCACATATTTGAACAGTTCGTCAGTGTGTCCGCCCTTTGCACGGTGGCGCACCACGGTGTGGTTGTCAATCAGGCGGTTTCCGTTGCCCATCGCCATTCCAAGCAGATGCAGTTCCGTGCGGTCGCCTTCCAGTTCCACCTCAAAGTTGTTGCGTGTCTGTCCGTTCATCAGCGTTATGCCGTCGACCATCACGTTGGATTCGCGCTGCTGGCTGACAAAGCAGGAAGAAACACGGTGAGTGTCGACCGCAGAGTCCTCAATGTCATAATAGTCGAACACCGCCTGCTCGCCGGCAAAGATTTCCACCACCTGCGAATTGAGGTAGTCCACGCTGCAGTTCTGCGTATGGTCGCACACCAGCAGACGTGCCTGTGCGCCGGCTTCCAGCACAATCAGCATGCGGCGGTTGGTCATCAGCGGTGCGCCGCTGTTGAGAATGTTGACAAGCTGTATGGGCTTCTCTACCACCACTCCCTTCGGGACATAGATGAAAATGCCGTCCTGCGCGAGCAATGTGTTGAGCGCCACCTGCGTACTCTTCAGCCCGGCGGCCTTGCCGTAGTAGCGTTCCACAAGTTCGGCATTCTCTTCAGCCGCCTGCTTCAGCGACTTGATAATCACGCCCTTCGGCAACGCATTCTCTGAATTTTTTCCGGCATGGAAAGCGTCGTTGAAAAGGAAATACATGCAAGTGCTCATGTTCGGCACATCGCAACGGAACGCGTCGGCAGGATTCGCACCGAGGTCGATGCGGTTGATGTTCACGCCATAGTCGGGGGCAAACATCGCTTCGAGGTTCGTCACCTCGTAGTCCTCCTCGCCCTTTTGGGGCATGGCCGCGCCTTCCAGCGCCTTCAGCGCAGCATCGCGGCTGGCATTCAGCACCCCTGCCGAATGGCCGCAAATGGCCTTGCTGTTGGCTTTATAGAGTTCTATATATTGGTCAATAGCTGACATAGTCGTAATCCGTGTTTATTCGTTGTCCACTTCTTTCTTAATCCAGTCGTAGCCGCGTTCTTCCAGTTCGAGCGCGAGTTCCGGACCGCCAGTCTTCACGATGCGTCCCTTGTAGAGCACATGCACGATATCGGGCTTGATATAGTCGAGCAGACGCTGGTAGTGGGTAATGACAATCGTGGCGTTGTTCTCAGTCTTCAGCTTGTTGACACCTTCCGCCACAATGCGCAATGCGTCGATGTCAAGACCGCTGTCGGTTTCGTCGAGAATGCTCAAACGCGGTTCGAGCATCGCCATCTGGAAAATTTCGTTGCGCTTCTTTTCACCGCCCGAAAAGCCTTCGTTCACGGAACGTGAGGCCAACTTGTTGTCAAGCTGCACGATAGCACGTTTTTCGCGCATCAGTTTCAAGAAATCGCTTGCTGAAAGCGGCTCCTGATTGAAATATTTGCGCTTGGCGTTGACAGCAGCACGCATGAAATTCACCATCGACACACCCGGAATTTCCACCGGATACTGGAAGCTGAGGAACAGACCTTCGTGCGAACGGTCCTCCGGAGAGAGCTCCAGCAGGTTCTTGCCGTAGAATGTCACCTCGCCTTCCGTCACCGTAAACGCCGGATTACCGGTCAGAACAGAAGAAAGCGTACTTTTTCCCGAACCGTTCGGTCCCATAATTGCATGAACTTCGCCCGGACGGACGGTAAGGTTGATTCCCTTCAAAATTTCTTTGCCATCGATTGAGGCATGTAGATTTTTTATATCGAGCATTTTAGTATGATTTTTCAGTTAATAAATCTATCCGACAGAGCCTTCCAGCGAGATTTGCAGCAACTTCTGCGCCTCAACGGCAAATTCCATCGGCAGCTTGTTCATCACTTCCTTGGCATAGCCGTTGACAATCAGTCCGATGGCATCCTCGGTCGAAATGCCGCGCTGGTTGCAGTAGAACACCTGTTCTTCATTGATTTTCGAAGTGGTAGCTTCGTGTTCCACTACCGACGAATCGTTCTGCACGTCGATGTAAGGGAACGTGTGCGCACCGCAAGTGTCGCTCAGCAACAGGCTGTCGCACTGCGTATAGTTGCGGCAGTTGGTAGCGTTCTTGGCAATCTTCACCGCACCGCGGTAGCTGTTCTGGCTGAATCCTGCCGAAATACCTTTTGAAACGATGGTGCTGCGCGAGTTCTTTCCTACGTGAATCATCTTCGTACCGGTGTCGGCCTGCTGACGGTTATTGGTAACGGCCACCGAGTAGAACTCACCCACCGAATTGTCGCCCTGAAGCACGCAGCTCGGATATTTCCAGGTAATGGCCGAACCCGTTTCCACCTGTGTCCACGACAGTTTCGAGAAGTCGCCACGGCAAAGTCCGCGTTTTGTCACAAAGTTGTAGATACCGCCCTTTCCGTCCTTGTCGCCCGGATACCAGTTCTGCACGGTAGAATATTTCACTTCCGCGCGGTCCTCTACAACGATTTCCACAATCGCCGCATGAAGCTGGTTCTCGTCACGCATCGGAGCCGTACAACCTTCGAGATAGGAAACGTAGGCATCGTCGTCGGCTACAATCAGCGTACGTTCAAACTGCCCCGTTTCGGCAGCATTGATACGGAAATAGGTAGAAAGTTCCATTGGGCAGCGCACGCCTTTCGGAATGTAGACAAACGAACCGTCGGAGAACACCGCCGAATTGAGAGCGGCAAAAAAGTTGTCGCGGTAGGACACCACCTTGCCCAAGTATTTCTTCACTAAGTCGGGATAGTCCTTCACGGCTTCGGAAATAGAGCAGAAAATCACGCCCAGTTCCGCCAGCTTGTCGCGATAGGTTGTTTTCACCGAAACACTGTCCATCACCGCATCGACAGCCACGCCCGACAGGCGCATCTGTTCTTCAAGAGGAATACCCAGTTTGTCGAACGTCTTGCGAAGTTCCGGGTCAACCTCGTCCATACTGTCGAGTTTCTTGGTTTTAGGTGCGGCATAGTAGCTGATGGCCTGATAGTCGATTTCAGGAATGTCCAGGTGTGCCCATGTCGGCATCTTCATCGTCTGCCAATGGCGGAAAGCCTTCAGACGGAATTCCAGCAGCCACTCCGGCTCGCCTTTCACTTCGGAAATGTAGCGTACCACATCCTCGTTCAACCCCTTGGGGATGATATGCGTATCGATGTCGGTCACAAATCCATACTTATATTCGCCCCCGGTGGCATCTTTAATCAGCTCTTCGTCTGTCTTATTCTTATCGAAGTTATTTTCCATATAATTATATTCCGTTACGGAAAGTTTTCACTTGATTTTCCATTGCCGCCCGCCTCAGGCCTCCGGCAATTACATTCTAACATTTTTCTTTCTCAAATTGTTCTCCGTGCACACGAAAAACATTTGAAGCCGCCTTCGGCTGCCATCCGCTAAGAAACTATGCAACACACGTTTACAAATCGCCGCACAGAATCATCCGGCCGCCGTCGGTTCAGCCCACAAAGGTACGAAATTTTCACGGCTTCGCCACTATCCACATCCAAAAATCAGCACCTCCTCACGGAACGCCCCAAAAAGAACGGCGGCCTCCCCTCCATCAGGAAACCGCCGCCCTTCAGCCTCAAGCCTTTTATCGACACCTCGATTTAAATTATTCTCTGAAAGCAGGAAAAACAAGCATCGAATGCCAGCTGTCGTTGACATTGGTAATATAAAAGTCAAAATAGAAGGCTTTTTTATAGCGTCCGACACCAAGAATTTCCTTCAAATAGTAGTCTGTCTTGATTTTTTGCGATTCCGTCATCGATTCGCTGAAAGAATAGGTGAAGAAAGTAGAAAGATTAAACACCTCGTCGTCTTCATCAAAAAACAGATTGTCGCCAATTTTCAGTTCCGGAATACCCGGCAGGCTCTTGCTCACAAACAAGTCCACACAATCGCCGGAAAATCCCGACAGTTTGTCGCACACCACATAGTCAGACATCCTCTGCCCTTTCGCTGCCAACAATACGGGTGACAACCGATAGACCGACATGGGAGGAATGGCAATCACACGCTGCGCATAGGTCGTCGTCACTTCCCCGCTGGTTGAACTGCCTCCTACATTCACACCACTGGCAAGCGTTCCGACCGCGCCTCCAATACCCATTGCTCCGGTTACAGCACCCAAATTAACACTTCCACCGCCTGTCGAACTCGACATGCTTGACGTCACACTCGGAACATAATAGGGAGAAGATTCCTGATTACGCATCACGAAAGAATTTCCCAAATCCACATACAAAGTCTTGTCCGTATGGTTTTCCAATTCCGTCACGAAATAAGGAGAAAACGCCAGGACACTGAAATATTCCACCTCCGAATAAGGTACAAACTTTTCGTCACGAGCACTAAAATAACCGGGAACCAAACGTACCGACAAATTTCCGTCGTACAAGGCACTCGACGGTTTAACGCCCAATGCAAGGAACATCGTACTCGCTTCTTTGCCTTTTCGCTTCGTTCCTTCGTAAACCAAAGAACGGAGGTTGTGATTGCGTATCATCGTTTCATTCTGTTTCACAGCTTCTTCGCTGACCGATTTTGCAGCAGCCGGATTTACAGCCGCAGGCGCGGAAACAGCCGCACCGGCATCCTTCATCGTCATCGTCCGGCCATCTTCAAACTTAATAATCAGGATTTCCGACTTATCCATACGATATGTGGCATTGGTCGAATCTTCGGCGAGCGTATAAAACACGGAAGTCTGTCCCAACTCCAAATTTTTCACTTTATAGGTATCTCCGCTGTTCGTTACAATCAAATCCTGAGCCACAACAGAAAACACTGAAGCAATAAGAATACAAAATGTCAAAATTCTTTTAAATACCTTCGAATAACACATATATTTTCTTTTTTTACAAAGATACACATTCCCCCCAAAAGCGACTATCGCCACAGGAAGCAACCGTCCCCATCCGGTCAAAACACGCCCCTATTCGACTCAAATTTATCCTTAAACAACTCAATTTAAAAATCTACCCCAAATCGGGGAAAATGTCAAGTCCCCATACCCAGGGGGCAAGATTCATCACCAGTTTGAAAAAGTCGCCGCCGATCAGTCCGGAAGTGTGGAAAATGGAAAGTGTCGGCGAAAGGACATAAATGCCGTTGAGCGCCACGCTTAACAGCAACAGATATTTGAAAACACCGAAAGCGGCACCGCCCACACGGTCGACCATTGCCAGATGGGCAGCATGCACTGCCTTGCACATCACACCGGCAAGAATGACAATGGCAAAATATACGACGAGAAAAAGCAGAATATAAGCCAAAATCGTACCCGTATAAGGGGCTCCGGGAAAATCAGCGGCATCGGGCACACCGCGCAACAACAGCCCGTAAGTCTTGTCACCGCAAACATGACAGGCAAAAATACCCGCCAACGCACCGACCACTGTACCAGCACCGCGGATAATGCCTTTCATAAAGCCCAAAATTCCCCCGATAGCGGTAACCACAAGTATAAGAATATCAATAAATGCCATAACTTCCGTTTTTTATATACACATTTACAGGCACAACCGAACCGCTGCCTGTCTTCTACAAAGACAGCGCAAGGCGAGTGCAATGAAAAACAAGGACAAGTTCTTGAATTTGACAATGCCGAGCCGCCGCCTGTCTTCTACAAAGATACAGAATTTTCCAACACATACGCAAGCAACTGGATAAGCAATAAAATCCACATTTTCATCGTTATATTAGGAAATTGTTACCATAGAAATGAAAAGACTACTCTTTATCATATGCGCTCTGATGGCTCTTGCAGCGAGTTCGTGCATCGAAGACGGATTCACGACAAGCAGCAGCGACCTGCTGAATTTCTCGACCGACACGGTGAGTTTCGACACCGTTTTCACGGACGAGAACACCAGCACACGCCGCTTTCTTGTCTACAATCCACACAAAAAGCAACTGAACATCGAACATATCTATATGAGCGATTCGCCGGAAGGCGCACAGTTCTTCCTGAATGTCGACGGACGCAGCGGCGAAGAGTTCCGCGATATCGAAGTGCGCGGACAGGACAGCATCTATGTATTTGTCAAGGCGCAAGTCAACGCCAATGAGGAGAATCTCCCGTTCGACGTTTTCGGACATCTGAATTTCGTGACCAACGGCGTGACACAGACCGTCGTGCTGCGTGCAGCCGGACAAAACGCCTACACCATACGCGACTGGCATATCACCGAAAACACGACACTTGCCACCGACCGCCCCTACCGCATCATGGACAGCATCGTGGTAGAGGAAGGGGCAACGCTCACCATTCCTGCCGGCCTCACCGTATTTTTCCATGACAAGGGAAGGATAAAGGTGCGGGGCACGCTGAAAGCCATCGGCGAACAGGCACTCCCCATCACGATGCGCGCCGACCGCCTCGACCAGGTGGCAGGCGACATTCCTTTCGACCTGATGGCAGGCCAATGGGACGGCATTCTGCTCGAACGCCAGAGTTTCGACAACGAAATGGCATATGTGGTCATGCGCGGTTCGTCGACCGGAGTGACAGCCGACTCCTGCGGAGTGCTCGACCGGCGCAAACTCCACCTGTTCAACTCCGTACTTCACAATTCCTCGTCATCAGTTCTCACATCCAGCCACAGCTGGATTGATGCCGAAGGCTGCGAATTTTCCGATGCCAACAATGGAGTTGTGACCCTCACAGGCGGCCGCCATGCGTTCAACAACTGCACCTTTGCCAACTATTATCTGTTTGATGCCATCACCAGTGCCATTATCACCATAGGCTATGTGCTGCCCGACGAGCAGATTTACGATAACCCGCTGATGGAGGCGGTGTTCAACAACTGTATCATCTACGGAAACACCCCCGACATCTCTCACGGCGACCTTGCCGGCTCCAACGTGAAATTGCAGTACTGCCTGCTCCGCTCCAAAGGCGAGGACGACAATAATTTCATTGCCTGCACCTGGGGAGGCGACCCGAAATTCTATACCGTCCGCGAAGAATACGTTTTCGACTACCGCCTGAAAGACGAGAGTGATGCCATAGGAAAAGGCAACACGGCTCTCTGCCCGGAGAATGCCCGTTACGACCGCTTCGGCAATGACCGCATGCAAGCAAGCGGCCTCGACCTCGGTGCCTATGTCTATATTCCCGAACCTAAAGAAGAACAGCAATGAAAACCTCCATATCGCTCAACGACATGCCTTTCTATGCCTATCACGGCGTCCTCGAACAGGAACGCACCGTAGGCAACCGGTTCACCGTATCGGTCACCGTCGACTATCCCTTTGAACGGGCCATGCAGACCGACGAGCTCGACGGCACGCTGAACTACGCGGAACTTTACGCCCTTGTACAAAGGGAGATGAAAACGCCGTCGAAACTGCTTGAACACGTGGCAGGACGCATCATCAACGCCATCCGTCGGGAATTTCCCGAAGTCACAGGCGGACGCATCACCATTACCAAACAGAAACCGCCTATTCCGGGCAGCGTGTCACCTTCGGCAGTAACCGTTGAATGGTAACAAGAACAACGCCGCCGGACCGTGTGGAGAGCCACATAGTCCGGCGGCGGTTTTTATTTCATACCAGCGCTATTTCTCGGGGAGTTCGCGGTCGAACAATGAAACATACTGTGAAGCCATAATCCCTGTACCGCCTTCCACATTCGAATAGATGACAACCGGCTCTTTCAGTCCCAAGCCGCCCAATTCGGAATCCTCGCGCTGCTGATACTTGAACATGCTGCGCAAATACTTGTAGTAGTCCTCCGAAATGCTGCGCAAGCAGAACCGGCGTTTTGGAGTAACGACAAAAGAATTGTCCACTTCCTTCACACGGACACCATAACGCTGACCGTCAATTGTTTCATCAGAGAACACACAACCCCAGTCGTTCCAGATATCGCCACTGGTCACGTCAAGTATGTCCTTGTTCTGCGAAACAATAAGCGGGTCGGTATAATATACATACATCGGACTGTATGAAGTCTCAGCACTGTTGGCAATCGCAAGCGCCGTCAGCAGATAGTAATTCTTTTCGCCGGCCGGATCCGTGAACCATATCGTATATTCAGCCGCATACCGCATCCAGGATTCTATATTGTCCAGCAATTTCGCATCCACCGACTCAACTGGCACCTGACGGGGCACAACATCCGTCACACGGGCATCACCATAACGCGTAGCAGCACGGATTTCCACCTTATCGCCGGCATGAGGCACGTAATCCGACATATATACCCACTTATGTTTCCGCAGCTCCGCGTCAGAACCCGGATAGAATGTTCCCGAATCCCAGTCAAATTCCTTTCCTTTCATGTCTTGAACGAACTTGTCGTTGACATACAACGAAACTTCCGCATCGCGAATCAACAAATCGTCGACCGATTCATCGTAGCGGTAGGTACGGGATATGCTTGCCATCACCACCGTATCGGGATTGGCCACGGCATTGATGACGGGTACCGGTTCCGGCATCAGATTGTCGAACTCAATTTCAGAATAGCACGACGGCAACAGGATTGCCGCAAGCAGTACAATATATAGTTTCTTCAACATAACCGTTTAAAAATAATAAGTGTAGGACACATTAGGAATTATAGGGAAAATGGAGAATGTTTCATAGGTCACATCCCACGGCCGCTGGTGGTTTCCGCCGGAAGGCGTATACTCAACCATCTTGCGTGTACGCACCACAATCGGATTCATGCGGCAATAGGCATTGTAGAGCCCGACACGCCACACACCCTTGCGGCCCTTCTTCAACTGTCGGGTGAACGATGCTCCAAGGTCAAGACGGTGATAAGCCGGCAGGCGCACATTGTTGCGTCCCGTATAATAAGGCAATCCCAAATTCTCGTCATCCGAGTCGCTCGGCGCTATCCATCCGGGAATACCGGTATCCTGAAATCCCTGAGAAAGTCCGACTGGCACAGTCATACGGTTGCCCGTAGCAAATACCCAGGCAGCGTTCAGCTCGATACGGTCATTGAGTTTGTAGCTTGCCACAAGATTGACTTTATGACGGGTGTCGAATTTTGCGGGATACCATTCGCCATGATTGATGCCGTCCACTTTCCGGTCGTTCCACATTAGTCCGTAGCTGAAACTTCCGGTAAGTTTGCCCACGTTTCGGGTCACCGTAAACTCACCGCCGTAAACACGTCCTTTTCCATACAGGATGTTTTCCATCTTGTCGTGTCCATAGGCATAGTCCTCATTCACTTCCGCCACGCCGTCAAGCCACTTGTAGTAGCCTTCCAGCGAGAACGAATAGCCTCGTTCCCAATCGTAGTACAATCCGGCGGAAATCTGGTCACTGATCAGCGGACCGTTATCCTTTCCCATCGGCATCCAGTTGTCGGTAGGCAGGTTCACATAACTGTCGCTCACCTGCTGCACATATTGTCCCATCCGCGCATAGCCGGCCTTGAAACTGAAATTCGGCATAAAGCGGAAATTGGCGAGGAAACGCGGCTCAAGCGAAGTTTCCCACCGGTCATAAATATGTATTGCCGAATAGCGCAGACCTGCATCCAGCCCTAACCATGAAAGCGGATTCCAGGCGAAGTCGGCATAAGCACCGCCTTCGTTGGCAAAAATACGATAGTCGGAAAACGTGATGTCTTTTATGTCCTGATTCTTTTCCGTACGGTACGTACCATAGGAAGGCAAAAAATTATGGTGCTGAAAATATCCGCCAAAACGGAAATCGTAGTTGGAACGCGAATATTTCCAACGGGCAAAAAGTGAAATGTCGTCCGCAGAATTGCGGTCCTCGCGATAGGCATTGTCCGTATCCTGATATTCTTCGGAGATTATTTCCCGCTTATACAACGATTTGTAGCGCGTAAAGGAAGCCGTTATCTCCGATGTCATCCAGTCGTTATATTTGTACCACCAGCCGATTGAAGCCAAAGTATTTCCCCATCGCAGGTTGTCGACATTCCGTTCCAAACTATAGCCTTCGGGGTAATCTTTGCCAACCTCCGTTTCGTCGCCGAATTTCATCAGGTCATTGCCCCAATACACATTCATATACATTCGGCTGCGGTCGGAAAAGCGATGATCAATCCGTGCATTGACATCCGTAAAGGCATATCGTGCAATGGTTTTGGCAGCACTTTCGTCCTTCAGTTTATTGATGATGGCAAGCGTAGGCACGGAAAGCACATCCAGCCACGAGCGGCGTACGGAAACATCAAACGCCGTCTTGCCCTTGAATATCGGTCCTGTCAGGTGCACCATACCCGATGTCAGTCCCAGCGATGCGGCACCGTGATAGTTTTCAAAGTCGGGAGAAGCCGTGCGAATGTCCACCACACTCGAAAGCCGTCCGCCGTACTGTGCCGGAAATGACGATTTATAGAAAGTGACGTTGTCAACTATTTCCGTATTGAAAGAGGAAAACAGACCGCCAAGGTGACTGATCTGATAAAGAGGCACACCATCGAGCAATATCAGGTTCTGGTCGTTGCCGCCTCCACGCACATACAGTCCGGAAAATCCCTCAACGCCTTCCGAAACGCCGGGCTGAGTAGCCAAAGCCTTGATAATGTCGGGTTCACCGGTCATCGACGGCAGACTCAACAACTGCTGCTTGTCCATCTGCAACATTCCCATATCAAGTGTCGAGGCATCAGAACGCCTGTTAGCACCGGCCACAGTCTCCACCTCCGGAAGCACTACGCCCTTCGGAAGAAAATCCGTGGAATCCTTCTTTTCCACAGTTGTCTGTGCAAACGAACTGAAGCAGACAACTCCTGTCATAAAAGACAGCCAATAGAGTTTCATATCATTTATTTCATTAGTCGGAAAACAATGTCAGCCACAACCGACCTTTTCCAAATTTATTTATGTAATTTAAAACCTACAACAAAGGTACGACAGTATTACCCCAAATAATTAACACAAATTAACGTATGGTGATATCTATCCTTAGCCGGCAAGGGTGACAATCAGCAACAGCAGGGAATAAATCAGCATGTTGCGGGCAGTGGCACCCAACAGCGGATTGAGAGCGGCACCGGTGGAACGGCGTATTCTCGCCCACGTGGTAAGATGCAGCAACAGATAGACCAACGGAGCGGCCACAAATTTCCACTCTGTCCACACGCCGAAGGTCAACGCCACGGCTGCTATTCCGAAAAGCAGATAGACAGCGGCTGCCACAGGCCGTCCGAAACGGACCACCGTCGTACGCTTTCCGGCAGCACGGTCGTCTTCGCAGTCACGGTAGTTATTGACAATCAGCACGTTCACGCCCATCAGTCCGACAGAGATTGAGGCACGAACCACATCGTCGGTCACATAGCCCGTCTGCAAATAAAATGTCAGGCAAACAGGAACCAATCCGAAGAAAAGCAATACGGCCACATCGCCCAAACCGATACGCGACAAAGGATAAGGCCCGGCACTGTAGGCGAGTGCAAAAAGAGCAATCACAATGCCGACAGGGATAAGTTTCCAGCCGCCGAAAGGAATCAGGCAGCAGCCTACGACGCAGGCCAGTGCCAACGTGCCGAATGTGGCACGCTTCATGGCGCCGGGCATGATGTCGCCTTCCGTCACTCCCCGGCGGAATCCCGCGCGTCCCTTCTTGTCGGAACCGTTCTTATAGTCATAATATTCGTTGGCAAAGTTGGAAGCCACCTGCGCAAGCAGGGCAAACAGGCAGCACAACACGGCAGGCAGCCACTGAAAGCCGCCGTGCATGGCAGCATAGCCGCACGCCACGACAACGCCTGCCACCGAAACCGGCAGCGTGCGCAAGCGCGTGGCCTCTATCCAACTTTTAGCAGTTCTGTTCATTTCAATATTGGTTGTAGGAAGCTATTTCTTCCGTAGTCTTGCGCGATTTCTCGCGATGATTTTGGGAGGAATAGCCGAGCGCAACGACCAGCAGCACGCGTTTCGACGAAGGAATGCCGAGCGTTTTTTTCAGCCGTTTCTCGTCGAACCAGCCCAAAATGCAGCTGCCCAACCCTTCCTCGGTAGCGGCCAGCGTAATGTTGGAAGTGGCGATACCGCAGTCAATCAGCGGAAAATGCTTGTTTTTGATCCATCCGCCGAGCCGGGCCGTAAAATTGGGCGATTCCTGCACGACAACAATGAAGCAAGGCGCCTCGTAGGCAAACTTGTTCATCCCCATCGAAGCCAGAGAGTCGGCCACTTCGTGGCATTTGTCCGGCTCGTCGACCACCACAAAGTGCCACGGCTGCGAATTGCATGCCGACGGCGCCAGGCGGCCCGCCTCTATAATCCGGTCGATTTTCTCATGCTCCACCTTCCGCGACACGTCGTAACCACGGTCGCTCTGGCGGGCGGCTATCAGGTCATAAATGCTGCTCATTTTCGTATCTTATCTTGAGAACTCCATCAGACGGCTCAAATATTTGCCGATGATGTCAAATTCAATGTTCACCACACTGTCCTTTTCAACTGTCTTGAAATTCGTGTGTTCGAATGTATAAGGGATAATGGCTACCTGGAAACTGTTTTTCTGCGAGTTGCACACCGTAAGGCTCACGCCGTTCACCGTCACCGAACCCTTTTCCACCGTCACATAGCCCTTCTGTGCCATTTCCGGCTTCACTTCGTATTCAAACGTAAAGTAGCGGCTTCCATCGGCATCTTCCACATTCGTGCAGACGGCAGTCTGGTCGACATGTCCCTGAACGATGTGTCCGTCAAGACGGCCGTTCATCAGCATGCTGCGTTCCACATTCACCAAGTCGCCCACCTTCAGCAGTCCGAGATTGCTGCGGTCGAGCGTTTCCTGAATGGCAGTAACCGTATAGGTACCGTCGCCCGGCAGGTCGACAACCGTCAGGCAGACACCGTTGTGTGCCACCGACTGATCAATTTTCAACTCATCGGCAAAGTCACATTTCAATGTAATGTGAAGGTTTCCCGCCTCTTTTCTCAAGGCAACTACCGTTGCCGCTGTCTCAACAATTCCTGAAAACATATCCTAAGTTGTCCTTTTAAGTGTTACTTGTTTTGCGCCGTAAAAATACGAATTTTCAGTCGGAGATTCGTTTCTGAAACAGAATTATTTTTAGTATTTCAACATAAAACAGGATGCAGAAAACGCTTCCCTGTCCCAGTCAGAAGGCACGCTGAGGCAGGTTGCGACTTCAAGGCAATACCGATTCTTTCGTTTTACTGATGAAAACGCCGCATCAATCTTCAATTTTAAAATAACGGTAAGTACCGACATTGCTTTCGGTCTTTATCTCGTTACCGTCAACGCCGACCAGTTCGAACCATCTGTCCTGCGTAACTTTTCCGGAAGTCTGGGTGATGTACAGCATATTGCCGTCTATGCGATATTCATACGAAGTGTTCCCGTCATGCCTGTTGTTCCAATATAGTACGCCATTACTGTACAGAATTATATGTTCTCCCGTACTGCAGTTGAAACGGTTCACTTCTTGTCCGTTTTGCGAAATACCGTACGTGGTAAGCGAAAGTTTCTTTCCTACCAAAGACTGCCATCCCGTTCCTGCCGCTGTTCGGGCAACTGCCTTTTCCACGACATCAGAACGTGAATCAGTATCCCAATATACTATTTCGCGTGTCTCGGTATCATCATAGATTTTATTACCACTCGAAAATACTTTATAGACATCCCTCGATATCCAGTTGCCGTTATTGTCCAGTTTAATATTGTCATACTCATATTTCGAATTTATATCTTCACCGTTTACTTCGGATCCAATACACAAACCATTGTCATTATAGTAATATTTGGTAACCAATGTATCATCACCGAATATCCATCCGAATGATACATAGGTATCAGTAGAAACCAGTCCGTTCTCATATACATAATATGTTTTCGACGTTGCATTGGTACACTCTTCATCCGTATAGATAGTAAGCGTTGACACATATTGAGACGAATCCCTCACTATTTCGGGATAGATTTCTTCATTGATCTTCACCACCGTTATCTTTTTAATCGCACCGTCACGGCCAAATTCATATTTCCAGCCGCCGTAAATTATTGACTTCACATTATCCTTGACTCCCAGAATATGAGCATCATGATACCTCTGCGCCTGACAAGGCACAACAATAGCGAGCAGCATCAAAAAATATATAATCTTCATAATTTGTAAATATAATAAAATGACATTTATCAAATTTTTCAAACCATTCAGTTTCAGAACACTACTTTGCGGTTACCGTTATTAGAGGTGACAGAATTTCGCAAGTCAAACCGTCAACATCGAATCGAGTCTGTGCCGTGGCGAAAATCGTCGAAAAAGCGAAAATGAGATATAATGCAATTTTTTTCATAGTAAATGTTCGTTGAGGTAATCGGTTGGCAATCTTTGAAGAATGGGCTAGTCCTTTCAAAATTTTCTGCAAGGTACAAAAAAATTATAACAAACACGACTGACTGACAGCTTTTTTCACAAAAATCTTTCAAAATCAGCGTTTCTTGAAAGCCATTTTTGAGGGAAGATTGTTATACAAACAAAAGTTTTTCTTATTTTTACGAAAACATAAAACCTTCGTTATGGAAATCACACTGCCGAAACGCATCGACGGACAGCCGGCACAAGTTCTGACCGGCAAACAGCAAATCACCGTTGTGGGTGCAAACGGTGCAGGAAAAACCCGCTTTATCAACCGCATGGCCCAGGACCTTGGAGACACGGCGTTCCAGGTATCGGCACTCAACGCCCTTTTCCCGATAAAAGACAATGCCATCAAGGCCAACTCCATCAGCGCCATCTACAACAATGCGGTGCAAAACGCCCAATTTGTCAAGCCTATCGCAGAAACGGAATTCGAAATGCTTCTTTATCTGCTGCTGAACGACGAAATCACCGACCTGTTCGCCTACAAGCTGCAAATGCTCAACAGCGACAAAAAACTGGAGATGCCGCGCACAAAAATTGACACGGTGGCCCGGCTGTGGCAGGACATTTTCCCGAAAAACGAAATTCTGCGGGGAAACGGACAAATCAAATTCCGCAACATGAAGGCAGGCGGACCGTTCAAACCGTGGCAGCTGTCGCACGGCGAAAAGGCGGTGTTCTACTATGTCGGCGCAGCCCTTTACGCGCCGAAACGCAGCGTGATTTTCGTCGACTCTCCGACCATGTTCCTCCACCGCTCCATCACTCAAAGCCTGTGGACTGCCATTGAGGGAATACGTCCCGACTGCACGTTTGTCTACCTGACCCACGACCTCGAATTTCCAACATCACGCACCGACAACATAACCATTTGGGTACGCAACTGCGACATCGAACACGAGGCTTGGGACTACACCATCATGAATCCGCACGAAATGCTGTCGGAACAACTGATGCTCGACATTCTTGGTGCCCGCAAGCCGGTGCTTTTCGTGGAAGGCGACAACTCCCACAGCATCGACTACAAGCTCTATTCGCTGATTTTCCCGGAATACACCGTCAAGCCAATGGGCAGCTGCAACAAAGTGATTGAAACGGTGCGTTCATTCAACGACATACAGAATTTCCACCACCTTGACTCTCACGGCATCGTGGACCGCGACCGCCGCAACAAAGAAGAGGTGGACTATCTGCGCAACAAAAAGATTTTGGTGGCAGATGTGGCAGAAATCGAAAATCTGTTCCTGCTGGAAAATGTGGTGCGGACCGTGGCACGCGTCCGAAACAAAAAAGAGGACTATGTGTTTCAGAAAGTGCGCTCTACAGTCATGTCGATGTTCAAAGGTGAATTAAGGAAACAGGCGCTGATGCACACGCGCCATCGCGTGAAACGCACGATTGAAGTGGTCATCGACCGACGTTTCCAGAACATCAACGCATTGGAAGAACACATGCTCGACCTTGTGAACGAAATCAAGCCGCGCGCCATCTATGAGGACTATTGCAGAAGTTTCAACCGCTATCTGCAAGAGTCGGACTATAAGGCCGTGCTGCGCGTCTACAACCAAAAATCCATGCTGATTGAAACCAACATAGCCCCTCTCTGCGGTTTTACAAAGAAGGACGAATATATCAAGGAAGTGATGCGGATTCTGAAAATGGGCGGCAAGGATGCGGAAATCATCCGCACGGAAATAAAGAAATGTTTCGGCATCGGTGACTGACAATTGTCGGTTTGTTGCAACTTTTTATAGAACTTGCACTACCTTTGCCGTATGAAAACAAACTATATCCATTTAGACGAAACAAAATCGACCAACAGCTACATGGCCGGTATCGCCACTACGGCCGAACACGGAACGGTAGTCTACACCGACCGCCAGACGGCAGGGCGCGGACAACGGGGAAACTCGTGGGAATCGGAACCGTTCAAGAACGTAACCATGTCCATCCTGCTCCGTCCGGAAAACGTGGCTCCCAACCAGCAGTTCTGGCTGTCGGAGATTTCAGCATTGGCCGTTGAAAGGGTACTCTCGAAATACATCGGCAACGTGTCCATCAAATGGCCGAATGATGTATATTACAAGGATTTCAAGATTTGCGGAATGCTGATTGAGCATTCGCTTTCGGGCGGAAAAATCAACTATACGATTCCCGGCATCGGCATCAACGTGAACCAGCGGGTGTTCCTGTCCGATGCGCCCAACCCGATTTCACTTGTCAACGTCCTCGGACACGAAGTGCCGACATCGGAAATTCTCGACGGTCTTGTCGATGAAATTCTTACGATGTGCGGCCAGCTTCCGGAAAAGGCGGAAGAAATTCACCGCGAATTTCTGTCGAAGCTCTACCGCCGCGACGGTTTCCACGAATACCAGTCGACCATCCGCTCCGCCTCGGCCGACGGCCTGTCGGTGCTGGAAGAAGGGGAACATTTTCAGGCACGCATCGTAAACGTGCACCCCGACGGCATGCTCGACCTGATGACCACCGAAGGCCATATCCACACCTTCGCCTTCAAAGAAGTGGCATTCATATTGGGATAACAAACAGTTCAAACAAAAAATCGCAACCACAACGGACAAACCGGTATGGTTGCGATTTCTATTTTTTACAATGTACTTTTACTCGCGGAACTTGATTTTGCAGTCGTCGAGGCTGTCGATAATGGCGAGGCTCTGAATGTTGTGGCCCATTTCGCGCAGGCGGTCGCCTCCGCCCTGGAAGCCCTTCTCGATGATAAAGCCCATACCTTCAATCGTTGCACCGGCCTGACGGGCAAGGTCAATCATGCCGAGCGCGGCATTTCCATAGGCAAGGAAGTCGTCGATGAAAATCACATGGTCGTCCTTCGTCAGGAAGCTGTTGCTGATGCAAACCGTATATACACGGTTTTTAGTGAAGGAGCGCACTTCCGACACGAGCATATTGTCCATCGTTTTCGGTTGTTTCTTCTTGATGAACACCACCGGCAACTGAAGAATATAGCCCAGCATGATGGCTGGAGCAATACCACTGGCCTCAATGGTTACAATCTTATTGAAATTTACCCCGGCAAAACGGCGTTTGAATTCCTGGGCGATTTCGTACATCAAATTCGGGTCAAGCTGATGGTTCAAAAAGCTGTCCACCTTTAAAATGCCACCCGGAAGCGAGCGGCCGTCTTGAAGTATTCTCTCTTTTAACAGTTGCATATCGGAAAGTTTTTGCAAACTTATACAAAAAAGCCGACTCCACCATATTCCGGTCCAACTATCTTTGAAAAAAAGAAACAAATTACCTACCTTTGGCAACGATTGAAATGAACAGCTATGGAACTTAAATACACCCTCAACCAGCGTCCGCCGATGGCGCATCTTCTGACTTACGGCCTGCAATGGCTCATCCTCTCCATTCCTAACGTGCTGACCGTAGCCATGCTTGCCAAAATCCAGTTTTACGACGACATTGTGCAGCAGACTCTGTATCTTCAGAAACTTTACACCGTGCTTGGAATGACCATGATTGCGCAAGCACTGTGGGGCCACCGCATGCCGCTCGTCGTCGGACCGGCAGCCGTACTGATTGTGGGCATTCTCACCGCACAGTCGGCCGGATTCAACGCTGTCTACACGGCCATTGCCGTAGGCGGCGTAGCGCTGTTCCTGGTTTCCATTTCGGGACTGCTGAAAAAAATCCAGACAATTTTCACACCGCGCATCATCATCACCATTCTCGGACTGATTGGCATGACGCTCGCGCCGGTGTTTCTCGACCTCATTTTCAAAACCGGCAGTCCGCTGTTCAATTTCGGGTTTACCGTCATTGCCATCCTTGCCACTTTTATTCTGAACAACCTGCTCAAAGGTATCTGGAAATCGACCACCATTATTTTTACGGTCGTTTTAGGCACAGCCGCCTACTACCTGTTCAATGAAATTCCGCCAATGCCCGACTACGACTACCGCATCACCCTCGACAGTCTGTTTATCCGACCGGAATTTGAAGCCGGAACGATTCTTTCCTTCCTTATCTGCTTCTTCGCCCTGCTTATCAACGAGTTGGGTTCTGTCCAATCGGTAAAGGACATGGTACAGGCCGACGAACCCGACAAACGCATAGCCCGCGGCAATGCCGTCGTCGGACTGGGAAACACCCTGTCGGGAATGCTCGGCATCATCGGTCCGGTGGACTTTTCCATCTCCCCGGGCATCATCGCGTCAACCGGCTGCGCTTCGCGCTACACGATTATCCCCTGCGGAATCGGTCTGGTGCTGTGTGCGCTCAGCCCGTCGATGGTTTCGGTGTTCACCCTGCTCCCCGACATCATCATCGGCATCATGCTCATGTATATCGTCATCCTTCAGCTTGCCGCCGCTTTCAACCTGATTGTAGACACCGGCTCGGTACGTAATTTCGACCATGCGCTGACCATCGCTATCCCTATGGGCATCGGACTTTTCGTAGCCCTGCTGCCACAGAGTGCCGTGGCTGCGCTGCCGGCGATTCTGCAACCCATCCTGTCGAACGGTTTTGTGGTGGGAGTACTGACCGTTGTCATGCTTGAACACCTTGTTTTCAAGAAAAGGCAACGCTAACGGCCCTACTTTTCGACCATTCTTTTGGCCGAATTTTCCTTTTTGTTCTGCCATTAGTTTTTTCTCAGGGAAAAACTAAACTTTCGAGCTACAATAATGTTTTTCTATTATTAATTTCGTCCTCCGAAAAAGATTAACATTATTGTATATGCTACACAAAACCAAGGGATTATTACTATCTGCACTGACCGTCATCTTCACGTCTCTCTGCAGCGTTGCTAACGAGCCTCTTTCCCTCGACTCTTGCCGGAATATGGCATTACGCAACAACAAGACAATGCAAATTGCCCAGGAAAGGCATAAAGCTGCCGAATATCAGAAGAAAGAAGCCTTTGCCGCCTATTTGCCGGGCTTTGACTTCACAGGCACCTATTTCTACAATCAAAAGGAAATTTCGTTGCTTTCGGGCGACCAGATGCTTCCTACCAAGTCGTTCAATCCGCAAACCGGACAATATGACTACAATATCCTTGTCGGTGCCGACGGCAAACCTGTACTGACTCCCGACGGACAACCGATTCCGACACAAGTGGCAGTTATCCCGAAAGAAGCAATGACATTCGACATACATAATGTATTCGGCGGAGCCGTAACGCTCACGCAGCCTATCTTCATGGGCGGAAAAATCATCGCCCTGAACAAAATGGCCGACTACGCCAAGGACCTTGCCGGCGAAATGCAGAAAACGGCTGAAAAGGAAGTCGTCTATGCCGTTGATGCCGCCTATTGGCAGGTAGTTTCGCTGGGCGAAAAGAAAAAGCTCGCCGACAGCTATATCGAACTGCTCGACACGCTCCAGCGCAACGTGAAGGCAATGATTGCCGAAGGCGTAGCCACGAAATCCGACCTGCTCAATGTGGAAGTGAAGCTCAACGAGGCCAACATCGACCTGATGAAGGTGGACAACGGCCTGTCGCTCTCACGCATGGCATTGGCGCAAATCTGCGGACTTCCGTTGGATTCACAGCCGACACTCGTCGACGAATACAACGACGTGAAGGAATTCAAGTCGTTGCCTTCCAACAGCTACAACATGAACGACGTCTACGCCAACCGTTCCGACCTCCGCAGTCTGGAACTGGCCGTGAAAGTGTTCGAGCAGAAACAGAACGTGGCACGCTCGGAAATGCTTCCGAACATTGCCGTCGTAGGTTCTTACGGATTCTCCAACCCCAACATATTCAACGGATTTGAAAAGAAGTTCAACGGTATGTTCAGCGTAGGCGCCATGGTTAAAATCCCGCTGTGGCACTGGGGAGGAAACTACAACAAGTTCCGCAACGCCAAGAGTGAAACCGTCATCAAGCAACTCGAACTGGAAGAAGCCAAAGAGAAAGTGGAACTTCAGGTGAGCCAGGCCGCCTTCAAGGCAAAAGAAGCCGCCAAGACTCTTGAAATGGCAAAATCCAACCTCGACAAGGCAGAAGAAAATCTGCGCCAGGCACAAATCGGCTACAAGGAAGGCGTGATGCCCATCGACAACGTGATGGCAGCACAGACTGCATGGCTGAAAGCCAACTCCGAACACATCGATGCCGGAATCGACGTTCAGCTCTGCGACGTATATCTGTCGAAAGTACTGGGAACTTTAACTTACTAACACCTCATTTTTTCAGAATCTAAAAGAAATAAAAATATAATTATGGAAAACTTGAATTTCAATCAGGAAAGCGAACTGGTGATAAAGAAAAAGGAACGCTCGCTATTCGTTGCCATCGGCGTTGCCATCATCGTTGTTATCATACTTGGCATTATCGGCTTCATCGTCATCAAGCCTGCACCGGAAATGGCACAGGGACAGGTGGAAGCCACATCCGTACGCGTTTCAGGACTTCTTCCTGGACGTGTTGAAAAGTTCTATGTAACGGAAGGACAGAAAGTGCAGGCCGGCGACACACTTGCCAAAATCCACTCTGCCACTGTCGACGCCAAGCTGGCACAGGCTCTTGCCATGCAGGATGCCGCCGACGCACAACGCCAAAAGGCAAATGCCGGCGCACGCTCGCAAGTGCTGACAGCAGCCTACGACCTTTGGCAACAGGCAAAAGCATCGCTCGACATTCACAAAAAGACATACGAACGCCTCGAATCGCTCTACAAGCAGAACGTAGTTCCGGCACAGAAGCGTGACGAAGCAAAAGCCGCCTACGATGCAGCCGTTGCTGCTGAAAGCGCAGCCCGCTCACAGTACGAAATGGCGAAGGAAGGCGCACAGCGCGAAGACAAGATGGCCGCAGAAGCCATGGCCAACGCTGCCAAGGGCACCGTACAGGAAGTGGAATCCATCCTGAACGACCAGTATCTGCTGGCTCCGTGCGACGGTGAAATTTCCGACATCTTCCCGAACGTGGGCGAACTCGTTTCAACCGGTACTCCGATTATGAACGTGCTGAAAACCGACGACCAGTGGATGGTGTTCAACGTACGTGAAACCCGTCTTCAGGACCTGAAAATGGGAGCTAAAGTTTCTGTCAAGATTCCGGCACTGGACCTCGACGATGCACAGGCAGAAGTGTACTTCATCAAGGACAGAGGCGAATACGCCGTATGGCGTGCCACTAAAGTGACAGGCGAATTCGACAGCCGTACGTTTGAAGTGCGTCTGCGTCCTGTTGAGAAAATCAAGGACCTGCGTCCGGGCATGAGTGTCATTCTCGAATAAACGGTTGCGGAACAAACGTTCCGCCTCCCTTTTTCACCATTTTGTCTTTTTGAAATTATGTTTAAAACTGCATTTATAAACTCAATCAAACGCGGCGTGCGCAAGCTCACGGAACGGCGGCTATACATCTTCGCGATGGTAGTCATCCCGCTGTTCGTGACCTTCTTTCTGCTCGGACTGATGAAAAACGGCCTGCCGAACCACATCCCGACTGCGATTGTCGACCTTGACAATTCCACGGCTTCGCGCGAAGTGGTACGCACCCTCAACAGTTCGGTGGAAGTGGACCTCAACCACAAGGTGAACAGCTACGTCGAAGCCTACGAACTGATGCAGAAAGGGGAAATCTACGGTTTCTTCATCATTCCGCACAACTTCATGCGCGATGCAATGGCGGGACGGGAACCTCAGATTGCCTACTATACGAACAGCACGTTCTACGTTCCCGGCTCACTGCTCTACCGCAGTCTGCGCACCACCTCCACGCTTACTTCGGCTTCCATCGTCAAAGCCTATCTGGTAAGTTCGGGAGCCACCGAAAAACAAGCGATGGACCTGCTGCAACCGGTTCAACTGCTGACGAATCCGGTGCACAACCCGTGGACAAACTATGCCATTTATCTGGTCAACTCGTTTGCACTCTGTGCGCTGGCCCTGATGATACTGCTCGTCACCATATTCAGCATCTGCCACGAAGAAAAGATGGGCACTTCACGCGAGTGGATAAAAACGGCCGACGGCTCGATGTATGTAGCCCTGCTCGGCAAACTGCTGCCGCAGACGCTCATTTTTGCGTCCGTAGGATTCCTTATGCAGTCCATTCTCTACGGCTACTATGGATTCCCGCTCAACTGCAACCCGTGGAACATGATCGGCGCAATGATTCTGTTCGTGATGGCCAACCAGGCATTCGGAGTGGTGATAGCCGGCATTATGCCTAACCTCCGTTTAGGTCTGAGTATCGCCTCACTTGTCGGCATCCTCTCGTTCTCCGTCGGAGCCTTCTCGTTTCCGTTGGAGGATATGTACAGTCCGATTGCCATATTCGCCTACATTCTCCCGGTGCGCTACTACTTTTTGATTTACGTGGACCAGGCACTCAACGGATTTCCGCTTTATTATTCCCGCCTCTACTATGCCGCCCTGCTCGCATTCCTGCTGCTTCCGGCACTGGTACTGAAACGCATGAAGAAAGCCAACATGAATCCGGTTTATGTGCCTTAATACCCCTATCGCATGAAACGTCTGAAAAAATTTTATTTCGACATATACAGAGCATTCAAGAACGAATTCAAGTTCGTTATCAAGGACAAGGGTCTGCTGATATTCCTTTTCCTCGTGCCGCTGCTCTATCCGATTGTCTACGCGCTCATCTATAATCCGGAGCTGACCCGCGACGTGCCGGTAGCGATTGTCGACGACAGTCGCTCGGTAAAAAGCCGCGAACTGGCACGCAAAATCGACGCCTCGGAATCGGCCATGGTAGCCGGCTATGCCGCCGACATGGAAGAAGCGAAACGCTGGGTGGCCGAAAAACGCTGCTACGGCATCGTGCACATCGACCGCGATTTCGACCGCAACATCGTCAGAGGCGAACAGGGCACCGTGAGCCTCTACTGCGACATGTCGCTGCTCATCCGCTACAAGTCGCTGCTCGTAGCCCTGACCGAATCGACCATGGACCTCGGCTCGGATATCCGCATTGAAAAGATGTACAGTCTCGGAGCCGACGCGCCGAAAGTGCCGCCGACAGTATCCAGCACCTATTTTGCTTTGGGTAATCCCGAACAAGGCTTCGCCACCTTCCTGCTTCCGGCCATCCTTATCCTTATCGTGCAGCAGACCATCATTCTTTCCGTCTGCATGATGGGCGGCGCCATCTACGAACGCCGTCGCCGCTACGGAGACGTGGACCCCTACGATACTCGGAATTCAGGAGCCGTCAGCCGTATGCTCGGAAAGGCAATGGCTTTCATCATCCTATATCTCGGCCAACTGGTTTATCTGCTCTATTTCGTACCGAAATTCTTCAGCTATCCACAGTATGCCAACCTGTTTGAAGTGGTTCTCCTCTGCGTGCCCTATCTGTTTGCCGCCGTATTCTTCGGAATGACATTGCAGGTCATCGTACGCGAACGCGAAACGTCGTTTGTGCTGATAGTCGTAACCTCGGTCATCTTCCTGTTCCTTTCAGGCATTCCCTGGCCGCTCTACGACATGAGTCCCCTCTACCGCTTTGTCAGCGCATGCTGCCCGTCAACCTGGGCCATGCAGGCATTTGTACGCATGAACGCCAACGGAGCTTCGCTCGGCGATGTCAACCACGAATACATGATGCTGTGGCTGAACGCCATCGGCTACTTCTTCATCGCCCTGTTTATCAACAAGGCTTCAGTAGGACACCACGTCCGCCAATATTCGCCAGAAAAAGCGCAATAGTCCGGCGCAACCGAATTAAACCGGCATTATCCCTGTTTCAATGGCAGGAATAATGCCGGTTTCTCATTCTATCCAACCTTCCGACGGACAAGATATGACAACCGACAATTTTCTCATCCAAAATTTGTTAATTGTTTTAAAAAAAATTTATACCTTTGCGCTTTCTTTTAGCCCCAATCCACCACAAAGGACCGTTTTGGGTTTAGTGAACAGGCGTTTGCCTACAGGTAAAATGATTGTAACTACAGGTTTTTAATTAAATGGAAATTCTATCAAAAGTTGATTTCAAGCCGAAATTGCTTTCGACTCTGAAGAATTACAACGCAGCGCGTTTCAAGGATGATTTGATTGCCGGCATCGTGGTCGGTATTGTGGCATTGCCGCTTGCCGTGGCATTCGGTATCGCTTCGGGCGTTACTCCGACAGTCGGCCTCATCACTGCCGTCATCGGCGGTTTCCTTGTGTCGGCACTTGGCGGCAGCACGGTGCAGATCGGCGGCCCTACGGGCGCATTCATCGTCATTATCTACGGCATTATCCAGCAGTTCGGACTGACAGGACTTGCCATTGCCACTTTCCTTGCCGGACTGATTCTCGTCTTTCTCGGACTTTTCCGCCTGGGAACGGTCATCAAGTTTATTCCCTATCCGATTGTCATCGGCTTTACCTCGGGTATCGCCGTCACGATATTCTCCACACAGATTACCGACTTTTTCGGACTCCAGACAGGAGCACTTCCGTCGGACTTCATTTCAAAATGGGGCGTGTATATCAGCCACTTCGGCACCATGCACTGGCCAACGCTCGTTGTCGGTCTTGTATCACTGGTTATCATCGCCGGCATGCCCTACATCTCCAAGCGTCTGCCGGGTGCACTGATTGCCATCGTAGTGGTGACAGCCGTAGTCTATGTGCTGCGCGAACATTTCGGTCTGACCGGCATTGAAACCATCGGCGACCGCTTCACCAACCTGTCGGGCACCATTCCGACACCGCACTCCATCGGCATCAACATTGAAACTATCAATGCGCTGCTGCCGTCGGCGTTCACCATCGCCATGCTGGGTGCCATCGAATCACTGCTGTCGGCTACAGTTGCCGACGGTGCTACCAGTACGACAACCAACTCCAACACGGAGCTAATCGGACAGGGTATCGCCAACATTGTAGTGCCGTTCTTCGGCGGTATTCCTGTTACGGGTGCCATCGCACGTACGATGACCAACATCAGCAACGGCGGACGCACACCGGTGGCCGGCATTATCCATGCCATTGTCCTGCTGCTGATATTCCTGTTCATGATGCCGCTAATCAACCTCGTTCCTATGGCTTGTCTGGCAGGCGTACTGATTATGGTATCCTACAACATGAGCGGCTGGCGCACGGTGAAGGCAATCCTCAAGACTCCGAAATCCGACGTTACAGTCATGATTGTGACTTTTGTGCTTACCGTAATTTTCGACCTCACGATTGCCATCGAAATCGGTCTGCTGCTGGCCATCCTGCTCTTCCTGCGCCGTGTGATGGAAAATACGCAAATCCGCCATATCGGCGAGCAAATCGACATTGCCGAAGGCGCTGAAGTGACAACCCACGAGGTGCTCGACCTTGAAAAGGGCGTAGAAGTTTACGAAATCGACGGTCCGTTCTTCTTCGGTGTGGCTACGAAATTCGACGAAATGATGCGCTCGATGGGCGACAAGCCGAAAGTCCGCATCCTGCGTATGCGCAAGGTGCCGTTTATCGACTCTACGGCTATCCACAACTTGGAAATCCTTATCCAGTCGTCGCAGAAGGAAGGCATCCACATCGTGCTTTCGGGTGTCAATCCGAACGTGCATGCCGTGCTTGAACGTGCCAACATCGAAGACATGATTGGCAAGGACCACGTTTGCGACCACATCACCAAAGCCGTGGTAATGGCCAACAAGATTGCCCGCGGCGAAAAAGAATAACGCATGAACCGACGCATCCTGCAGCTTGCCCTGCCCTCTATCGTTTCCAACATAGTGGTGCCGCTGCTCGGACTGATGGACCTTACCATTGCCGGGCATCTGGGAGCTACGGCCTTTATCGGTGCGATTGCCATAGGAGCGATGATGTTCAACCTCACATACTGGAATTTCGGCTTTCTCCGGATGGGGACAAGCGGAATGACGGCACAAGCCTTCGGACGTGGCGACACGGCGGAGGCTTTTCGTGTTCTGGTACGTGCCGCCACATTGGGCACCCTGCTGGGACTCGCCATCATCGCCTTGCAGTTTCCGCTGCAATGGCTGCTGCTTCTTGCCATAGGCCCGAGCGCGGAAGTGACGGAACTGGCGCGGAGTTATTTCTACATCTGCGTCTGGGGCGCACCGGCCATGCTTGCCACCATGAGCCTGTCGGGCTGGTTTCTGGGAATGCAGAACTCCGTCTATCCGATGACGGTTTCGATTTTCGTCAACATCCTCAACATCACGGCAAGCCTGGCATGCGTGTTTCTGCTCGACATGGGATTCCGCGGCGTTGCCGTAGGTACGCTCGTGTCGCAATGGGGAGGACTGCTGCTTTCGCTGTTCATGATGGCCCGGCTGATACGCCGCCACGGCATCTGCCTTCCGCAGTCGGATTCCGATAAAAAGAGCGCGGCATGGATGCAGACACTCGATTTGCCGAATATGGGGAAATTCTTCACCGTCAACCGCGACATCTTTCTGCGCAGCCTCTGCCTGATGCTTGTCACACTGTTTTTCACATCGGCAGGAGCACGGAGCGGCGACCTCACGCTGGCCGTCAATGCGCTGATTATGCAGCTCTTCGTGCTGTATTCCTATTTCATGGACGGCTTTGCCTTTGCCGGTGAAGCCCTTGCCGGACGATATACGGGCGAACGCAATGCCACCGAACTCTGGCGCTGCATCCGCGGCCTGTTTCTGTGGGGTACGGTTGTCATGGCCGTATTCGCCCTTGCCTACGGACTGGCAGGCAATGAAATCATGGCACTGCTCACCGACGACCGCAACGTAGTGCAACACGCCGCCGACTACCGCTGGTGGAGCGTGGTCATCCCTGTTGCCGGCATGGGGGCATTCATTTGGGACGGCGTCTATATCGGCCTGACCGCCACACGCCAAATGCTCATCGCCCTGCTCTCCGCCACGATTGCCTTTTTCGGACTCTACTACGGCTTGTCGCTTCTCTCGCCCGACGGATTTCTTGCCGACCCGAACAACATTCTCTGGATTTCCTTCATCGCCTATCTTTTCACCCGCTCCGCCGCCCAGTCACTGATGGCTCCCCGCCTCCTCCGCCAGGCGTTTTAATCAGCCTTCCCGAAAGGTTTTCCCAATGATAGAAAGGCGGAAGAAAACTTTGCGGTGAAACTTTGCTGTTTTTCGGCTGAATATACTAATTTTGCAGAATGTTACGATATTGCCCTAATTGGGCTGAATGTTGAAAAATTATCTAAACTCAAATAGTATGTATAGAACGAAAACTTGTGGAGAACTTCGTCTGGCAAATGCTGGTGAAGTTGTTACATTGGCAGGTTGGGTACAACGTACGCGTAAAATGGGCGGTATGACTTTCGTCGACCTCCGCGACCGCTACGGCATTACTCAGCTCGTGTTCAACAACGAGGTAAACGCCGAGTTGTGTGAGGCTGCCAACCATCTCGGACGTGAATTTGTGATTCAGGTTACCGGTACGGTTTCCGAACGTTCGAGCAAAAACGCAAACATCCCGACGGGTGAAATCGAAATCATTGCAAGCGAGCTGAAAGTGCTCAACAAGAGCGAAATTCCGCCGTTTACAATTGAAGACAACACTGACGGCGGCGACGACTTGCGCATGAAATACCGTTACCTCGACCTTCGCCGTACAGCAGTCCGCAAGAACCTCGAACTGCGCCACAAGATGACAATGGAAGTGCGCCGTTACCTCGACAGCAAGGGCTTCCTCGAAGTGGAAACTCCGATGCTCATCGGTTCTACTCCGGAAGGCGCACGCGACTTCGTTGTTCCGTCGCGCATGAACCCGGGACAGTTCTACGCTCTTCCTCAATCACCGCAAACGCTGAAGCAGTTGCTGATGGTGTCGGGCTTCGACCGCTATTTCCAAATCGTGAAATGTTTCCGCGACGAAGACCTCCGCGCCGACCGTCAGCCGGAATTTACGCAAATCGACTGCGAAATGAGCTTCGTTGAGCAGGAAGACATCATCGAAACATTTGAAGGCATGGCCAAACACCTGTTCAAGGAATTGCGCGGCGTTGAACTGACTGAACCGTTCATCCGCATGCCGTGGGCCGATGCCATGAAATATTACGGAAGCGACAAGCCAGACTTGCGTTTCGGCATGAAGTTCGTCGAACTGATGGACATCATGAAAGGTCACGGCTTCTCCGTATTCGACAATGCCGCTTACATCGGCGGTATCTGTGCTGAAGGAGCAGCTACCTACACTCGCAAGCAGCTCGACCAGCTCACTGAGTTCGTTAAACGTCCGCAAATCGGCGCTAAGGGTATGGTTTATGCCCGCGTAGAAGCTGACGGCAACGTGAAGTCGAGCGTCGACAAGTTCTATACACAGGAAGTGCTCCAGCAGATGAAGGAAGCCTTCGGTGCAAAACCGGGCGACCTTATCCTCATCCTCAGCGGCGACGATGCTATGAAGACCCGCAAACAGCTTTGCGAACTCCGTCTTGAAATGGGACGCCAGCTCGGACTCCGCGACAAGGACAAATTCGCTTGCCTTTGGGTGGTTGACTTCCCGATGTTTGAATGGAGCGAAGAAGAAGGCCGCTTGATGGCTATGCACCATCCGTTCACTCACCCGAAAGACGAAGATATTCCATTGCTCGACACTGACCCGGCAGCCGTACGCGCCGATGCCTACGACATGGTTATCAACGGTGTTGAAGTAGGTGGTGGTTCTATCCGTATCCACGACTCTGCTTTGCAGGCTAAGATGTTCGAAATCCTCGGCTTCACTCCGGAAAAGGCACAGGAACAATTCGGCTTCCTGATGAACGCCTTCAAGTTCGGTGCACCTCCTCACGGAGGTTTGGCTTACGGTCTCGACCGTTGGGTATCGCTGTTTGCCGGATTGGATTCTATCCGCGACTGCATCGCATTCCCGAAAAACAACAGCGGACGCGATGTCATGCTCGACGCTCCTGCAGCACTCGACCAGAAACAGCTCGACGAGCTTAACCTCGTTATCGACATCAAGGAATAACATTTCGTTCCTGTCAATATATCCCTGCGCCGCACTCCACCGAGTCGCGGCGCAGTTTTTTCATAGGGTTAGCGGTTAGGGGTTATAGGTTAGAGTATATTTTTCTGACAGAGAACAGAAGAACATAATTTCCCCTATTTGCCACGAAAATCCGCCGACAACACTAACCTATAACCTCTAAACCATAACCCAAGTATGTCCTTTTGTTCATCTGTCTAAAAATAAAAAAAACGCTATCGCCCACATATCTCAAACAGAAAAACTGTGTTTTTCATTTGTCTTTTCACTCAACTTGCACCATCTTTTCATAAGATAGGCGGCGTTTCGGAAATACAAAATTGAATAAATTCATTTTGTCATTCCTCTCAGCTTGCACCATCTTTTCATAAGATAGGCGGCGTTTCGGAAATACAAAATTGAATAAATTCATTTTGTATTTCTCTCAACTTGCACTATCTTTGTACCCGAAATTGTGATAAATGAAAATTCGCTGTATTTTAGACGCGATTGAGGAATTTGCCCCTCGCGCTTTGCAGGAAGACTACGACAACGCAGGACTGCAGGCAGGCGATTCGGCAAAGGACTGTACGGGAGTGCTCTTGACGCTTGATGTGACCGAAGGGTCGGTGGAAGAAGCCATAGAGCGCGACTGCAACCTTATCATATCCCATCATCCCCTACTTTTTAAAGGCGTAAAATGTATTTCTCCCGCTACGGAAACGGGTAGAATCCTCATGAAAGCTATCCAAAACGGAGTGGCCATCTATGCGGCGCACACGAATTTGGACAATGCTTGGGGCGGTGTGTCGTTCCACATGGCGGAAAAACTGGGCATGACCTCTGTACGGGTACTGCAACCGCAGGAAGGACGCCTTTCCAAAATTGTGACATTCGTACCCGACTCTCACCGTCAAGCAGTGGAAGAGGCACTGTTTGCCGCAGGAGCCGGCTGCATAGGCAACTACGACTCTTGCAGCTATACGCTTCAAGGCACGGGCTCTTTCCGTCCGCTGAACGGCGCAAACCCGTATGTGGGCGAGCGCGGAACGGTGCACCACGAAGCGGAAACGCGCGTTGAAGTCATCATCCCGTCGTGGCTGACTGCGAAAGCCGTCAGTGCCCTGCTGAAGGCCCACCCCTACGAAGAACCGGCCTACGATGTCATTCCTCTGGCAAACGCCGACCACTACAGCGGCTCGGGAGCTGTGGGCGAAATTGAGCCGACCACCGTCGGGAAACTGCTGGAACGGCTTCAGGCCGCGTTCGGCACGAAAGCAATCCGCTATTCGGGCGACAAGGAAAAGACGGTGAGCCGCGTGGCTCTTTGCGGCGGAAGCGGTGCCTTCCTTACCGGCGACGCTATTGCTGCCGGTGCCGACATCTACATCACGGGGGACCTTAAATATCACGACTTTACCACTTTTGCCAGACAGATTGCGCTTGCCGACATCGGACACTACGAAAGCGAACAGTGTGCGAAGGAAATTTTCGGCGACATCCTGCGCGAACGCTTCCCGCAACTGCCAGTCGTGATGGCTGAAACAGACATAAATCCGATTAATTATCATATTTAAGCTATGGCAACAGAGAATACTAAAGAAAAGAAAGAATTGACTGTCGAAGAACGCCTTAAAGCCGTTTACGACCTTCAGACACTGTTATCGGAAATCGACCGTATCAAGACTCTCCGCGGCGAGCTTCCTCTCGAAGTGAAGGACTTGGAGGACGATATTGAAGGCTTGAAAACCCGTATCGCCAAATTTAAGGAAGAGGCTGAAGAACTGCGCAAGAGCGTAAGCGCAAAGAAAATCGAAATCCAACAGGCTCAAGCTGAAATTGCAAAATATTCGGAACAACAGAACAACGTGCGCAACAACAAGGAATTCGACTTCCTCGCCAAGGAAATCGGCTACAAACAACTGGAAATCGAACTCTGCGAAAAGCGTATCCGCGAATACAGCGAACAGGCTGACCGCAAACTTCAGGATGTTGCCGCTGCAGAAAGCAACCTCGACGACAAGATGCACATCCTCGAAGAAAAGAAATCGGAACTCGACGAAATCATCTCTGAAACGAAACAGGATGAAGAAAAGCTCCGTGTACGCGCCAAAGAAGTGGAAGCCGACATCGAACCGCGTCTGCTCAAGGCTTTCAAGCGTATCCGTAGCAACGCCCGCAACGGTCTGGGCATCGTAACTATCCAACGTGGTGCTTGCGGCGGTTGCTTCAACCGTATTCCGGCACAGCGTCAGATGGAAATCAAGATGCACAAGAAAATCATCGTTTGCGAATACTGCGGCCGTATCATGATTGACCCGGAACTCGCCGGCGAACCGGAAACAGTATAACGGAATTTTCAATCAACCCCATAAAACGCGTCAGCCTCCCGAACTCGGTTCAGGAGGCTGGCGTTTTTTTATCCCACTATAAAAACATTGCCCGCCCTTTCCACAAGGACGGACAATGAAATATATAAGAAACAGTCATCATTCTTCCCAACCCGGATTCTGACCAAGATTAGGATTCAACGTTATCTCACCGCTCGGTATCGGATAGAAATAGTGTTTGTACTCATAAGTACGGATACCGTTAGTAACATCCAGATACTTGTCGGCTGTCAGCTTGATTTTTTCCAAATCCGGTTGCGGTTCGTTCTTTAAGTTCGCACCGATAGTGATGTTCGGGTATTTGCCATTGTCAAGCAAATGCAACTGGTGCCAACGGATAAGATCCCAATAACGGAAATCATCGTCAAACATCAACTCGCAACGGCGTTCGCGGCGGATTTCCCACAACAGGTTGGACACACCCATGTTATTGGCAGGATCGGCTTCGGGATTGATGTCCATATCAGGCAATCCGGCACGTTTACGCAACTTGTTGACAGTATTGTCGAGGTCTGTCTGGGTAAGAGTTCCCAATTCAGCTTTAGCCTCGGCATAGTTCAAATAGATTACAGCTAACCAATATACAGGCGCTGCCGTATAGTTGCCGGCACGTCTGAATTCAGAAGGAATAGAAAGATTGTCGAATTTCCATACTGTATAACCGCTGGAAGCACTCATGCCCATATCGCCGGCCATGCGGGGCCAGTCGCGGCCACCGTAGCAAACCACAGAGTCGATAGTCTGAGCCAGACGCTTGTCGCGAACTGCCAGCTGGGCCGTAATATTCAAGTGTTCCTTATTGTCGGTAACCGACAGCTTCATCACACCGGCATCATCCGTATTGTAGCTTGTCGTAGCCTTTGGCTTGCCGTCGAGGAACAAATAGCTGTCAAAAGCATCTTTCGTCATACCCGACTGAACAGAAGAAGAACTTGTGTTTGCAATCAAGGAGTGAGTCAAAATCTTAGTCTTGTATTCCTTGCAGAAAATAATTTCAGGATTATCCACAAGCGTTTCCGAATTATAGAGTGACTTATACTCATCGCAAAGCGTATAGTTGTTACCGCTGCTCATGATAAATTCGCAAGAAGCTACAGCCTGCTCCAAGAAACGCTTTGCACCCTCCAAATCGGGAGCTTTCTGATGTGCATCTGTCGAACGGTATTTACGGAACGTTCCTTCCCACAGACAGATATGGGCTGTCATTGCATGAGCCATTTCAGCCGACCAAAGCACTTTAGAAGACGACGTCGGGATATTGTTGCAAGCAAACTGCAAGTCTTCCAACACCTTATCCATCACTTCGTCGCGGTCCTGACGGGCACTGTAAAGTTCCGGATCGTCAATGTCAAGTTCCTTTTCCGTATAATAGCAGTCGCCATATTTGCGGACCAAATCCCAATATTGGTAAGCACGCATCAAACGTGCCACACCAATCCATTTGTTCTTTTCCACCACATCAACACTGTTCGCATATTTGTTGATACTGTTGATGTAGGCATTAGAACGGCGGATTTCAGTCCAAGGTCCGGTCCAGTTGGAACTGGAAGCAGGAACATTGATATAGGTCCATGTCTTGAAGCCGGAAGTGACCTGGTCGTCGGTCATCGTTGTTGTATAGAATTTGCCGTTATAACCCACAAACTGATTATAGAAAGCGTTGGCATAGGCTTCCAAATTGTCAACATTCTCCCAGAATAAAGAGTTGTTCACATTTGAAGTCAACGGCTCTTTTTCAAGCATATCCGTACAGCTTGACATCAATACAGCCGCCAACAGGCCCAAAAATATCTTTGATTTTTTCATTTTATTACCTGATTAAATTAGAATGTTACTTGAATACCACCTGACATAGATCTTGTATATGGGTCCGTACGTCCCCAAGAACCGTCCGTACCGACTGTTCCGTCGATTTCCGGGTCAAGCGGTGCAAAGCTGTTATTGATAAGTTCACACAAGTTGTTTGCCGTGAAATATACTCTCAGGTTTTCAATAAACACCTTCTTTGTCAACTTATTCGGAATAGTATAACCGACTGTAAGGGTTTTGAAACGCAAGTATGAGCGGTCGAGCAGATAGCGTGACTGCGGATAGAAGTTATTGCGTCCATAACCGATGCCGGAAATATTTCCGCTTGCACCGTTACCGCTATACATACGCGGATAGAACGCATTGTAGTTTTCGTTTTCCGGAGTATAGTAGTCTGTCATGTTTGCATAGATACCGTCCACACCACGGGCAAACGGAATGACGAATGCCGAAGTGGTCCACTGCTGCCATTTTCCAACACCCTGGAAGTACATATCGATGTCAAAACCTTTCCATGCAGCACCCAAACGGAAGCTATACTGGTAGCGCGGAGTACGGTTACCTATAACTGTCAAGTCGCCATGATCGGTTGCTGTGCTCTTACCACCATCAATAACGCCGTTGCCGTCCAAATCCTTAAATTTGATATCACCGGGGCCGAACACAAAATTGCCGCTCTGCAATTTCTCCTGGCTGGCCACATTAGGAGCATAACCTGTGACATTGCCTTCGCTATCGTATGTAAAGTCTTCCTTCTTGAACAGACGGTCTGTTTCAAAACCCCAGATGTCACCAATACGTTGGCCTGAATAATAGGAAGAAAGGATACCTGTATCGTTCTTCCACTGCATTACGTATGTTTCATAGTCGCCGATATTGAAGTTTCCGTAAACGTCAACTTCGCCGAAGCGGTTGCGGTAGTCAACCGACAATTCCCAACCGCGAGTTCTCAAAGAACCTGCATTCGTTTTCGGAGCCGACACACCCAGCATGCCCGGCTTCACCTCGCCCGGAGCCAGCATGTCTTTCGTATAGCGTTGATACCAATCGAATCCCAAGGACAATGTATTGTTGAAGAAACCAAGGTCAATACCCAAATCAAGCGTTTCCACACGTTCCCATGTCAATGTTTTGGAAACCAGTGACGGAATGCCGAAACCTGACATCTTGTTGCCGGTTTCCGGGTCAATCCAGTCGACGGTAGTGCTGCCGATTGTTGAAATAAACAGGTTCTGACTACCGATGGCTTCATTACCGATTGCACCGAAAGAAGCACGCAGCTTACCGTTGCTGACAACGCTGCGCAATGGTTCGAAATAGTTTTCTTCAGAGAAACGGTAACCTACTGAACCGGAAGGGAAGAATCCCCAACGGCTGTGAGCTGGGAAGCGGGAAGAACCGTCAAAACGGCCGTTCATTTCCAACAGCCACAAACCTTTCCAATCGTAGTTAATACGGCCGAAATATCCGGCAGTAGCCCAATGAGAGTGACCGCCATAAACTGTCTGCGTACCTGTCGCAAGGTCAAACTCCGGCTGGTTCGGGTTTAGCAAGTCATATTGCTGTGCCGCATGCCAGACTGTTGTTCCACCTTCGGCAGTAGCACCTGCCATAATGTTGAAGTTGTGTTCGTCATTAATGTCAAACAGATAGTTGGCATAAGCATTGAAGGTATATTTCGTATTCTTGTCGCTTTCCTGATACAGCCATGAAGAAGAAGCCACCGTAGAAGGATTTGCGATATTGCCGCCCCAACTGTCATAGCTTTCTACCGGCAGCCCCACATTGTCGACAAGCACATTGTTCACTTCGTACGTATAGTCGGCATTCAATGTCAGTCCGTCGTACAAATCCGCTTTCGCAAAACCTGTAATGCGGAATAAAGAAGATTCAGTTTCGCTGTCACCGGCCTGTTTACGATAGGCAATATCGTTACGGAAGTCTGTTCCGTTCACCGTTCCGTAAGGACCGAAGAAGCTACCCCAACGCCACATATAAAGATATGTGCTGCGCTGTGTGTTCGGAGTCGTATATGTACGGTTTGAATAAGCCGTTCTTGTACCCACCTGCAACCAGTCTGTCACATCGCTTGTCACATTAGCGTTCACCGTATAACGCTTAACCTCATCAGGATTAAACGTCATTACACCTTCTTTCTTGTCAAAACCGAAAGAAAGATAATAGGAAGTCTTGTCGGTAGAGCCCTGGATGTTCACATTATGGCTTTGCGAAGGAGTCCAGTCGCGGAACATGATGTCAACAACATCCCAGTCGGCATAATACATTGCACCGGAACCGTCGGGATTGACATAATAGTCACCGACATTATCCATGCTCACATACGGACGCATTTCGCGATAGCCGGCTTTTTTGCCGCCGTTCTGCTCTTTCCAGGCAATGGCATAAGGAAGCATTTCATTAAAATCCATACCGAACAAGTTGGTAGCTGCACCGATACGGACAGCGGCATCGTTCATGGCAATCAACTGAGTCGGCACATCCGGATAATCGGGAAGAATCGTCGGTTGGTCCCATGAAAAATTGTTGGCATAGTTGATAGTCGCTTTTTCGTTCTTTTTACCGGATTTGGTTGTAATCAAAATTACACCGAAAGCCGCACGCGAACCATATATTGATGAAGAAGCCGCATCTTTCAACACCGAAATAGAGGCAATATCTTGAGGATTCAGCAAAGAAACGTCGTTCATCTGAACTCCGTCGACCACAAACAATGGAGTGCCGCCGTCACCGGTCAACGTACCCATACCGCGGATTTGCATAGACGGCTGTCCGTTGATATTACCGTTTGTATTTGTAATAGTCAAGCCCGGAACAACGCCCTGCAATGATTTTGACAAGTCCATTACCGGTTTTGCCTCCAACGCCTTGTCAACATCGACAACAGCAACGGCACCGGTCAGATTCACTTTCTTCTGAACACCATAACCGACTACAACAACTTCGTCGAGAGCATTGTCCTCAACCATCACCACCGTCATTTCAGCAGACGGAGCCAACAATTGAGTCTTGTAACCCAAATAGGAAACCTGAACTTTTGAATCCTTCGACATTTTCAGCACGAATTTACCGTCAATGTCAGTAACCACTCCATGGGCATTATCGCCCTGTTCCACTACATTTGCACCGATGATAGGGTTACCATTCTCATCAGTGACAATTCCTTTAACTGTCAATAAAGAAATTGCAGATTCCTTCAATTGCGGTTCAGCCGCTGCATTGGCTGTCGCTGTTCCTGCTCCGCACAACAATGAAACCACAGTTGCAGAAAGCACCAGCTTACGGCTGAGATTGAATTGATTGTTTTCTTTTTTACCCATAAAAAATCAGTTAGTATTTTTTCGGGCACAAAGGTCTGTTTCTTTTATTACAATTTGATAACAAATTTTTAACAATCAAAATTCACTAAAAACCGCCAAACCAATTCAGGAATTAACTATCTAATCGACAATACAAAACAAAAGAGAGCAGAAACATATTTTGTTCCTGCTCACCAATAATGTTACAAAATCTTAATATCTTAACAACTATACTTCCAAGTCGCCGTTGATGATTTCGTGCCAGGGCAGACCGTGGATGTTGAGCTGTTCCATGAATGGATCCGGATCGAACTCTTCCACATTCCATACGCCCGGACGTTTCCAAAGACCTTTGAGGAACATCATCGCACCAATCATGGCCGGAACACCTGTCGTGTAGCTTACGGCCTGCATGCCGGTTTCTTCGTATGCGGCATGGTGCGAACAGTTGTTGTAGACGTAGTAGGTCATCGGTTTTCCGTCCTTACCCTTACCGCTGATGCGGCAGCCGATGGATGTTTCGCCGGTATAGTTGGCTCCCAACTCCTTCGGATTAGGCAACACGGCCTTCAGGAACTGGATAGGCACGATTTCCATGCCGTTGTAGACAATCGGCTTGATGCTTGCCATGCCGATGTCCTGAATCACGCGCAGGTGTGTGAGGTATTCCTGTCCGAAAGTCATCCAGAAACGTGCGCGTTTCAGTGTCGGGTAGTTCTTCACCAGGCTTTCCAGCTCTTCGTGATACATCAGATAGGATTCGCGCGGACCGATGTTCGGATACGTAAGCGGCTTGTGAACCGACAGCGGGTCAGTTTCCTTCCATTCGCCGTTTTCATAGTATTTTCCGCGTTGTGTAATCTCACGGATATTGATTTCCGGATTGAAGTTGGTGGCGAAAGCCTTGCCGTGGTTACCCGCATTGCAGTCTACAATGTCGAGATGCTCCATTTCCGAGAAATAATGTTTGGCGGCATAAGCGGTATATACGCCCGAAACGCCCGGGTCGAAACCGCAGCCGAGAATTGCCGTCAAACCGGCCTTTTCGAAGCGGTCCTTATACGCCCACTGCCAGCTATACTGATATTTGGCTTCATCAAGCGGCTCATAATTGGCCGTGTCAAGATAGTTTACACCACATTCCAGACAAGCGTCCATAATTGTCAAATCCTGATAAGGAAGCGCCACGTTGATGACGATGTCAGGTTGGTGTTTCTTGAACAGCTCAACCAATTGAGGCACGCTGTCGGCATCAACAGAGTCGGTCACGATATTGTCCTTGCCGATGGCTTTTGCAATATCGTCGCATTTGCTCTTTGTGCGCGAAGCGAGTACAATCTCGTTGAACACATCGGGATTTTGGGCACATTTGTGCGCCACTACGGTACCTACACCGCCAGCCCCAATAATTAAGACTTTTGCCATTTTCTATTAAAATATGAGTTAAACGTAGTTTGAATTATTTTCTCTGTTTAAATGTTACATCAATGCCGTGCACACGCCCATGTAAATCATCATGCCGATAATGTCGTTCGTAATGGTGATGAACGGACCGGTGGCAATGGCAGGGTCAACTTTCAGCTTCTCCAGCGTCAGCGGTACGAATGTGCCGAAAATGGCGGCAAACATCACCACCGCAAAGAGCGACACCGACACGGAAATCGTTGTCTGTATGCTGGGATGAAAGAAGAAAAAGTTGTAGGCAAACACGAGCAGCGAAATGATGCAGGCGTTGATGAGCGCCACGCCCATTTCCTTGAAAATCTGCTTGGCGGAATTGCGCAGTTCCAGCGAACCGTTGGCAAGACCCTGCACCACAATGGCCGACGACTGAATGCCGACATTTCCGCCCGTACCGCCGATAAGCGGAATGAACAGTGCCATGGCGGGATTCATGGCCAGATTCGACTCGAAGTTGCCCAAAATCAAAGAGTTTGACAAACCACCAATCATACCGATGAGCAGCCACGGCAGGCGTGCCTTGGTCTGGTCGAGAAGTTTGTCGCTGGTTTCAACGTCACCGGAGAGACCGGATGCCAACTGGTAGTCGCGTTCGGTCTGTTCGCGGGCTTCATCCATGACGTCGTCGAAGGTAATACGGCCGACAAGGCGTCCAATGGAATCAATGACCGGCATAACGGCCAGATTATATTTTTCAAAATCAAGCACCACCTCGTCAATCGGGTCGTCGGCCTTTACATAGAAGGGGTCGGTAGTCATCACATGCTTGATTTTGGAAACCGACGGATGGGTAATCAGTTTTTTCAACGGAAGAATGCCTCGGAGCTTGTTGTCGTCGTCCACGACATAGACATTGAAAATCTCGTCCATATCTTCAGCCTGCTCGCGCATGCGCTTCACGCACTCGGGCATGCTCCAGTTTTCATTAACAACAATCATTTCGGTGCCCATGATACTACCGGCAGTGTCGTCGTCATACTTCATCAAGTCGATAATCGACCCAGCCTGTTCCACGTCGTCCACATGGGAGAGCACCTCTTCCTGGTCCTCCTTGTCAAGTTCCTGAAGCAAGTCAACGGCATCGTCGGTATCCAAGTGTTCGACGAAGTGCTTGGCGATATCCTTGTTCGGAATGTTTTCGAGCAATTGGTGCCGGACATCTTCGTCCAACTCCATCAACGTGTCGGCAGCCATATCGCCGTCGAGCAGCGACACGATAAATTCAGCCTCCGGATAATCCAGATGCTGTATAAGTTCCGCAATGTCGGCCGGGTGGAAGTCGTTGAGCAGTTCGCGCACCTTCTTGCCGTCGGCCTGCGATATCAGTTCCTCAATCTCTTTGAGAAAGTCTTCTGTAAACTCTTTCATAACCTACTCTCCTTTCAACAGGTTGGTCAAACGGATAAATTCTGCCACCGAAAGCTGTTCGGGGCGCTTGTTGAAAATTTCGTCGGTAAGCACTTCCGGATTCTTGGCAAACGAGCGCAAGGAATTGCGAAGCGTCTTGCGGCGTTGTCCGAAAGACAGTTTGACGATGGTCTTGAACATGGATTCATCGCATCCCAATTCGCGCACATTGTTACGAACCAGGCGGATAACTCCCGACTTGACCTTTGGAGGCGGATTGAACACGTGTTCGGAAACGGTAAACAGATATTCAATGTCGTACCATGCCTGCAAAAGCACCGACAGAATACCGTAGGTCTTGGATCCCGGACCTGCTGCAATACGCTCCGCCACTTCTTTCTGAAGCATACCGCTACAGCACACTACCTGGTCGCGATAGTCAAGCACCTTGAAAAAAATCTGCGACGAGATATTGTAGGGATAGTTACCAATAATACAAAATTGTCCGTCATACATAGAAGCAAGGTCGAGCTGCAAGAAGTCCTCACCAATCACTTCCCCCTCCAATTCGGGGAAATTGGCATGAAGATAGTCCACCGACTCCCGGTCGAGCTCCACCACTTTCAGGTCGTGGCCCTTTGCTATCAAATACTGTGTAAGTACACCCATTCCCGGCCCAACTTCCAGGACCGGCGTACCAACATAATCCTTCAGCGTATCGGCAATACGCTCTGCAACTGACAAGTCCGTTAGAAAATGCTGACCTAAGAACTTTTTTGGTTTTACTTTCTGCATTACAGTGTCCTTGTTTTAAAAAGACAAGAAGGAATAAATTCCTTTAAATTTCACACACATTAGTTGCGTGCCCGCTCCAGGCTTGTCGCTTGGAGAGAAAGCACAATTTATGTGGCCGACATTCCGGACTTTGTTAGAGTGCCGCCACTTTTTTGGCCGACAGCGCGCAGCCGAACGAAGAAAAATTGGACAAGCTCTTTCCTTTTCTCTCAACTTGCACTATCTTTTGATAACATAGGCTGCGTTTCGGAAAAGAAAATCGGGCAAGCCCTTTCCTTTTCCCTCAACTTGCACTATCTTTTGATAACATAGGCTGCGTTTCGGAAAAGAAAATCGGGCAAGCCCTTTCCTTTTCCCTCAACTTGCACTATCTTTGCAATTCGCAAAGATAATTAATATTTTGGAAAAATTCAACATTAAAAAACAGATTGGAAATGTCTTTAGAATAGGCATTCCATTGGTTATAGGGGTAGGTTTGTTCTACTGGCTATACAACAATATGGACGTGAACGAGGTGAAGAATATCCTCCGTTACAATGTCAACTATTTTTGGATTGTGTTGATGATGGTTATCAGCACGTTCAGCCACATTTTCCGCGGCTACCGCTGGCAGCTGCAACTGCGCGCGCTTGGCATCAATGCTCCGGCAAATGCACTGGTTGCTTCCATTTTCGGAACGTATGCCGTCAACCTGATTTTCCCGCGTCTGGGCGAAGTGTGGCGTTGCGGCTATATCGCACAACGCGAAAAGGCATCGTTCACCAAAGTGGTGGGCTCGATGGTTGCCGACCGCCTATCCGATTCTGTGACGGTGTTGGTGCTGACATTCATTGCCCTGCTTCTTGCCGGACCGGCTTTTGACAAATTTTTCACCACTTTCCCGCAGGTAAAGGAAAGCCTTTGGAACATTGTCACATCCCCCATAGTATGGGCTACGCTGATTGGTGCCATCGTTGCGATTGTGCTGATTTTCCGCTTCGGCAAATCCAATAAGATAATAATGAAAATAAAAGGAATGGTTTCCAACATCTGGCAAGGATTTTACGGAATCACCCAGATGGAAGGAAAATGGATGTTCCTGCTTTACACAGTGCTCATCTGGGGCTGCTATTTTATCCAACTTTACGTCTGCTTCTTTGCATTCGACTTTACCAGCGACCTGAGCATCGTAGCGGCATTGGTTTGCTTCGTGCTCAGCAGTATCAGCATGGGCATCCCGACAAACGGCGGACTGGGCGCATGGCACATCGCCATCATTTTCGGACTTTCCCTCTACGGTGTCGGCCAGTTCTCAGTCGAGAACCCCGACTCGCAGGCTTCTGCATTCGCCATGCTCGTATGGGGCGCACAGACGCTATTGCTCATTGCCTTAGGCATCTATGCTTTCATCTTTATTACATTTGAGAAAAAACGGATAAACAAATAACAAAACAACAGGGGAAATGGCAATTATACTAAATGACAGCTTCGAGGAAGACGAATCGAAGCCAACCGAAACGGGTCCAACACAACCGAAAGAAGATCCAAATTCCAAAGGCGATGACCCGACAGACAACGATGACGACAGCGACATCTACATCCGACCTACATCAAAAAAGAAGCGCGGTCGGACTCTGCTCACCGTGCTGATTACAGCAGCAGTTGTGCTGGCTGGAGTTTTCGTTTACGATGCATTCTTCAAGGAAATCGTGAAAGAGGGCTGCGTACGCGGATATGTGCTTAAAATAGAACAGGCAAACAGCACATTCGACTCCTACGAGGCAGTTATGGTGCTTGACTACCCACAGGAAATAAACGACAGCACGATACTCGTGTTCAACTTCTCCACACGCGATGTCGACACGGCTAAAAAGTTGTTCACATCAATGAAAAACGACAGCCTGGTCGTACTGTGCTACAAGCGGTATAACAACAGCGCATTTTGGAGAGGAAAGACCGATGTCATTGCCTATAAGGCCGAGTGCATAAAACCCAAACCGAATTCAAGAAAAAAGAAATAACGTATAAACATGCAATTGGGGCAATACATAATATTGCCCCAATTGATATCAAGTGCAAAGCACTGACATAAACTTTCCCATGTTTCCCAACAGAGGAAAGGGTTGATATAATAGTGATTGGTTTTGTTACCCGAAATTAATATATTTTATATAAATGGACAAACGAAGGGCAGTTTTTTTATAAGTAATGACAAAAATTCAAGACAAAAAACAGAAAAATCCGTTAAAACAGCCCCGTCAAACCAAAAGCAAGGTAAAAATCACCGGCATCATCACCAAACCCGGAAAAACGCCTCAGTTCTACCAGTTCTGATTTGGAGGCAACCGCCCACCCGCAAACGCAGAAGTTCTTTAAGAAAAGATAGAGAAATAAATATTCAGCATTCTCGAGATAAAAATACACAGAACTTAAAATTTCCACATAATCGAAATATAATTCAAGAAAAAGAAAAAAGCCAGTCGACTCTTCGACCGGCTTTAATTCTTTGTTGCTTACAAGAAGCAACTCTTTTTACAAACCTAACATAAAACCATTTCTAACTTCATCACGTTTCACAACGGAATGAGTAACTAATACTCCATATTTGTTTTCGTAGTGTTAACCATTATTGAAAGTGTTATCTTAACTTTCGCATTACAAAGTTACGACGAAAAAAGAGCGACTGTTCCTTGATATAAATAAAAATATAAGCTATTATAAACCTAATAGAACTATAATCTATTATAATTTAATATGTTACACAAAACATAGTTTTAATTGTATATAAACTATTTTATAGCCCTATTAGTTATAAAAAACAATTACAGAAAACCCTTCTACAATATCCTGCGACAATCTATCCTTTCAAATTTTAAAACTACCCTTCGAGTGAACGGGCCTCCTACACCATTCCCTTTAGCCAATGGAAACAAGGCTGCGACAAAGAATAAAATATGAAATAAGATTTTTATCCTGAACGGCATCCCATATTTTGCAAATGTAGCCAAAATCCCAAGCTGCTTCCTGAAGACATTTGGAGACACCACACATACAGAACCCCAGAACCCACCGGGCAGAACAGAACCGCTTAAAAACAAAAAAAGCTCATCAACCGATGAACTTCAATTGCGTTGCCGAAGCAACTTTTTACAAACCTAACATAAAACCATTTTTCAAATTCATACGCCGTTTCACAACGCCATAAAAGAACTTCTAATACTCCATATATTTGTAGTGTTTAACCATTATCAAATCTTTTGATTTGACATTGTAAAGTTAAGCCACTTTTCATCGACTTAAACAGGTCAATAAATGCATATATAGGATTTTTAAAGGAGAAATAAAGCTTATTCATTTAATAGCAAGCGAATTAATTGGCAGCGACATATAATAGGATATAAATACGTTTATAACTCTACGAAGAAATTATAAAAGCCAAAAATTTCATAGAAGAGATACCCTCGGCTTTTCCAAGTATCTTTTGAATACAAGCAACCAGAAACCGAGAATTGCCGCTGAAGGCAAAATAAAAAAGCTCATCATACCGACGAGCTTTTTGTTTCTTTGTTGCTTACAAGAAGCAACTTTTTTTACAAACCTAACATAAAACCATTAAAGAATTACTTTCCGTTTCACAACGTCTGAGTAATCAAAAAATACTCCATATATCGTAGTGTTTAACCATTATCACATTCAGCGAAAACATCTCTTTGTTTTCGACATTGCAAAGTTACAACGATTTCACGCAGGTTAAAACACTATATCAATATAAATATAAACTAATATCAGAATTATAAAATAACTATCAATTGATATTCAATGATATACAGAATCGTACACCATGCAAGAATATAAATGAAAATATTGATTTTAAACATATAGAACACAAGTCAAACCGATATAAAACATCAGTCTATGACACCAATTTGCATAATCTGCTTTTCGAAATTTTCTCGGTCAATGGCCTTGTTTCGCATCTTGTTCCGATAAGCATAAACAGTGTTGACAGAATATTTCAAGAACTCGGCAATCTTCATATTATCCTCCAATCCCATTCTATGGAGAGCATAGATCCGCAATTCTGTAGTCAACATTCCGGGCTCCGGCACTATAATCCGTTCCTCGGGTCTCAACAGGGCATTGACATCCTCAACAAACGTTGTATAGATTTTCAAGAAAGCATTGTCGAATTCACGATAGAAACCACGGTGCTGCTCTTCGGAGAAGCGTGCCGACTTGGTCATTTTCAGCAAATCTTCCACCTGTCCGGACACCAGCTTGCGGTTGACAAGCTTCGTGAATGAATCCAAACGCTTCATATAGACAGAACTCAACTCAAGGAACTGGCCCATATATTCATCCTTTGCCATATTGGCATCATGCAGCTTCTTCCGTGCCGTAGACAACTTACGCATCTGCTTGACAAGGAAGAACACCGTAATCAGCAAGCCTATCAGCAATAGGCTGACAATCACTATGTAAGCCTCAAGCATATTCTCATGCGACTTTACCTCTGCTCTATGTGCACCTTCAATCACCGGCAACATACGGGAAGCATTGTAGACACGAACCTGCGCATTACAGAAAGCAGCATCCTCGATTGAAGAAAAAATATAGCGGTAGGCCCTCTCTATATCACCTTTCTCATAAAGCAGCATGGACAGTTCATACATTGACTGATTTTCTTTCACCGAGCAACGCAAGTCAGAAATTGCCGACAAGGCATTGTATTTCATACTTTCCTCCTTATTGCCTTCACTATTGTAGATATTGGCAAGCAAGCCTGCCGCAATGGCATATTCGTTACACGTTTCGGGCAATTCGGAAAGCAAATCGCCCAGCAAAAGCTTTGCGGTCACATTCTTTTTATCCCACAAAGCCTGCTCTGCTTCATACAGACGACGCATCACCGCATCTATTGGCAAAGAGGCTATCCACTTTTTCCGCATCTGGTCAGTAGTATTATAATAATGATTATAATAGATGCTTCCTGGGCTGATGGAATTCAAGGCAAAAGAATAGATACGATAGCCACATTCATAATAAGCCGAATGCAAGGAATCAGGCAACTGGTTGAAATCTATCGAATTATATTCAGAAGAGGCTTCAGAATAGAAGCCAACAATCATTTCCGGACGAAGCAGTTTCAATTTAAGTTGCAAATACTTGCCGGGATCTCCGAGAGAATCGGCTACCACAACGGCTTGCGTGTAATAGGAGATGGCTGAATCGGCTTTAAACAGCATAAATTCATCACCAAGTTTTTCCAGGCACACCAGCCGCACAGAATTGTCAGAACCCGAACGGTTCAAAATCGTCTTCAAACTGTCTATCCGGGCGTATTTAGCCTTATCAAATGTATTTTTTTTAGCTATCATCTCATCCAAACGCTGTATTTCTGGCAAATTAGCCGATGCTCTGAACACACCGCAGGCAATAGACAAAAGGAATAGAATAATGGTTAAACGTTTTGGCATTGTAAAAAAATATAATTCGGATTCAAAGATAATTAATTTGACGACAAGATAATAGGTTTCATAAATATAAATGATAAAATTAAATGAAAATAATCTCAACAACGGGAAGAACCGCCTGATTTAGGGCAAAATTTGAGCAACTATGGAAAAAGCATTACCTTTGCAACATGTTAAATAAGGACTACATATCACACTATAAAGCGACTATCCGCCTCGGTCTGCCTATCGTTGTAGGCCAATTGGGAGTAATCATACTTGGCTTTGCCGATACGATGATGGTGGGGCATTACGACACCAACTCGCTGGCCGCCGTTTCGTTTGTCAACAACCTGTTTACACTCATCACCATCATGCTTCTGGGGTTTTCCTACGGAATCACCCCGATTGTCGGCGCACTTTTCTCACAGAAACAACAGTTCAAGGTTGGTGAAACGGTCAGAAACGCACTGATTACCAATGGTATTTACGGCAGCCTGCTCATTGGCATCATGCTGATACTCTACTTTTTCGTCGACCGCATGGGACAACCCGCAGAACTGCTTCCGCTCATTCGCCCTTACTATATCACCATACTCATTTCCATGATTTTCGTGGTGATTTTCAACGTGTTCCGCCAATTCACCGACGGCATCATGCGCACCTCCATTGCCATGTGGATTCTGATTGGCGGCAACCTGATGAACATTCTGTTCAACTACCTGCTGATATACGGTAAATTCGGATTTCCGGAATGGGGACTGCTCGGAGCGGGCATCAGCACAATGGGTTCACGCATTCTCATGGCGTTGGTCTACGTAGTGTTATTCCTGTCGGCAAAAGCGTTCTCGCAGTACCGCGAAGGTTTCTTAAAGGGGAAAACGCCCATCGGCAGCATCAAGTCCATTGCACACATATCCACGCCTATTTCCCTGCAAATGGGAATGGAAACCGGCTCGTTCACGTTCAGCGCCATCATGGTGGGCTGGTTGGGAGCCATCGAACTGGCAAGCTATCAGGTAATGGTCACCATCAGCACGCTGGGATTCATGTTCTACTACAGCATCGGAGCAGCCATTGCCATCCGTATTTCGTCCTATATGGGCGCCGATGACATGCGAAACGTAAAAATGGCAGCCAAATCGGGCTACCATATCCTGCTGTTGCTCTGTGTCATCGCCTCTACCGTATTTTTCACCCTCGACGACGTGCTGATATCCACCTTTACCGACGACGAAGCCGTACGCGCTGTAGCAGCCTCACTCATTGCACCGCTGATGCTCTACCAGTTCGGCGACGCCACGCAAATCTGCTTTGCCAACGCCCTGCGCGGCACTTCACATGTCGTTTCGATGATTTGGATTGCGTTCTTCAGTTATCTGGTAGTAGGGATTCCGACAGCCTATCTGCTGGGATTTCCACTCGGATTCGGCGAAAAAGGCATATTCTATTCGTTTTCAGCCGGTTTGTTCACGGCCGCCATTCTCTTTTATCTGCAATTCAGAAAAGTGACCCGCTAAAACCACAGCGAGAAATGCTGTAGCGGCAATTTCCTGCTCGCCACTACCACCCCGATTTTCCCATTGGTAAAGCTCATGCCGTACTCCATGGAGCGGATTACGCCCGACCAAAGGCTGTAGACCTCGGAGCTGGATGCCATGTTGCGCATGACAATCACGCCGTTATTGCTGACAACCGTTTTGAGAAACTGACCTACAGCCGGAAGATTGTCCACCGACACACCGTTGACAATCACAAACGGACGCTCCTCGGCTTGCAAATAGCTGTCGATGCAGTCGCCCACATTACCGAAAGCGTGAATACGCGCGCTGTTTCCCTGCACCACGTCCTTCACAATCGAATATTCCCTTGCCTTAGGCTCCAGAAGCCACAGCTGCGACTTGCTGGAAGCCGACAGCGCACAAATGGCTGAAACCCCATAATTCGAGCCAAACTGAATGATGGCTGAAGGATTAAAGAAATTGACTACACGGAAAATCAGCCGGGCATTTTTATTCGACAGCACCTTTCGGCTGCTTATCCCCTCCTCTACCATACGTACCAGCGCCAGATTCCGCCCGTCGCGGATTGTCTGATAGGCATAGTAGCCCGACCGTTCGCGCAACACCTTGAGCACAAAACGGAAAGCAAAGGGCGAATGGATTCCATACCCTTTGCTTCTACGATAACGGTCGAGTGCCGTGTAATATCTTTTGATTTTCAACATCCGCTATTCTTCCTTTTTACAGCAATTTCCCTTTCCAAGAAGGAGAAACGCTCCGATTAAAGCCAGATAAATCAGCACCACTGAAGCGTAGGCCACTGTTTCTGTCGTGTGTACCGACTGCGGGTCGAAACGGAACACCACCGTATGTTCTCCTGCCGGCAACTGCAAAGCACGAAGCACATAGTTGACACGGCCTACAGGCACTTCCTTGCCGTCGACAGTTGCTGTCCATCCCCACGGGAAATAGATTTCAGAGAACACTGCCAGTCCGCCGTTGCGGCTGATAGTCTTATAATGGAGTTCGTTCGGCTTGTAAACGGTTTCGATAATCGTGTCGCCCGGCATAACGGCCTTTGCTTCACCCAAAACGGAACGGAACGACTCGTCGGCAACAGCTCCCACAGCCGTATGAAGTGTATCGAGCACTGCCATTTCAGCCTGAGCGCCTTTCACATAAGTCACTTTGTCGACAAACCAACCATTGCCAAGGGCTTCAGGATTGATGTGGGCCGTAGTGTCGTCAACCACCAGATACTTGGCGTTCAGCATGTTCAGCACCTCAACGTTGTTTTTGGAAATCTGACGGTCAATCAAATCCTGATAACGGGTAAGTTTCGCAGCATGGTAACCGCCAATGCACTTGTGGAAATACGACGGCATTGCATCGCCGAAACGCGAAAGGTCCATGACGCGGTAGTTCATCGCCGTATCCTGCAAAATCTGCAAGTCCACCGGACGCGGCTCGATTGTCTGCTGCGCCATAGCCGGTTTCATGGAGAATGATTTCGTATTGAGATAACGTTTGTCAACAGGATACATATCAATCAGCACCACAACAAGCAATGCTCCGCACAAGGCTTCTTTCTTCAATATATTCTTGAAATACAGCCAGAACAGAGCCGCACCGATAACCAGGAACACGAAACTGCGCAACGCATCGGCACTGACCATCGCCATGCGGGCATCCTGAAGGCTTGCATACAGCGGACTCAAGTCGTAACCCTGTGCCGCATATTCGGCAAACATGTCAGCCTCCATCTGCGAAATGCCGCTCCCGAACACACTCGGAGCCATCATGCCCAGCAGACAGAAGAAAATGGAAATGCCGAAGGAACCGAAAAACGCCTTGGAGTGGAGTTTGAAAAAGTCGGGAGTTGTCACGATTTTCTGCAATGCGAGTGCCGCCAGCAACGGCATTGTGAACTCGGCAATCACAAGAATGCTCGCCACCGTACGGAACTTGTTATACAACGGGAAATGGTCGATAAACCAGTCTGTGAGCCACATCATATTGTGTCCCCACGACAATGCCACCGACAACACCGTAACGGCAAAAAGCGCCCATTTCACAGGACCTTTCACAATGATAAGTCCCAGAATGAACAAGGCGAAAATCAGCGCGCCCACATATACCGGCCCGTTGGTCATCGGCTGGTCGCCGAAATACTGCGGGAACATTTGCAGGTTGCTGTATGTCTGATAGTCGATTTTTCCTTTTTGGTAATCCTCCTTCACCTGTTCAACTTCGGACATCGAAGTCTGTACGTTTTGTCCGTCAGTCGGAATAATAGTTGCACCGCCCTTGATGTTCGGAATCAACAGCGAGAAAGTTTCGCTGATGCCGTAGCTCCATTGCGTGATATAGTTCTTGTCCAGACCGCCTTTAGTTGAATTGGCAGTAGCCACAGCCAGTTCGGAATGACCGCCGCGCATCGTCTGCTTGCTGTATTCATAAGTGTTATAAAGGCTCGGCAAGTTGGCACCAACAGCCAGAGCGGCAGCGACTGCCAGAACACCTGTAGCCTTCGCCCACTTTTTCAGCGTATTGGCACGTTTATGCTCCACAAAGAAGGCAATCACCAACGCCACGATGACAAACAGGAAATAGTAGGTCATCTGAATATGGTTGGCAGCAATCTGAAGCATGGCAAAGAATGCGGCAAGCACACCGCCACCGATATATTTACCCCTGTAGCAGAGGATTATACCTGCAATTGTAGGCGGAACATATGCCAAAGTGGAAAATTTCCAGATGTGTCCGGCTCCGATAATGATGAAGAAATAGGACGAAAATCCATAGGCAATCGCACCCAACAGCGCCACATACCAGCGGGTTCGCATGGCGAGCATCAGTATATAGAAGCCCAACATCATGATAAACACCAGATTGGCCGGATTCGGCAGCCACAGGCTATAGGCGCGTTCCACAGTGGAAATCAGCTTGGAACTTCCGTAGGAAGGCGAAATCTGGAAAGTAGGCATACCGGAAAACAGCGAGTTTGTCCAGCGCGTAGTTTCACCGGTTGCTTCCGCAAAGGCAGCCGCTTCCTGACCGTTGGCAACACCCTGCAACGTATCATGCTGACGGAGCACATTTCCCTCAAACACATCCGGATAGAAGTAAACGAGCGTTATCACAAGAAGAATACCCACACCCAGCAGCGAGTGCAGAAATCCTTTGCTTCCGAACAGGCGGCGGAAACCGCATCCGCACGTTTTCAGTTCCTTATTTTCTTTCTTTTCTACGGACTCCATATTTCTTCATTTTAAAATTCATCGTAAAAGTACACAAAAGCCGCCAAACGGCAAAAAACGCAACTGCATATCAGACCGTTCGGCGTAAAAAAGTCCTCTTGCGGCCGGCAAGAGGACAAAATCGGCAAAAAACTGCCGCTATGCATTATTTTCCGTCTTGAAACTGGATAGGAATTTCGCGGTTCATGCTCTGGTCAAGGGAAATCAGAGTTTCAGTAGCCACTACACCATGAATCATCTGAATCTTGTCATTGAGCAACTCCATCAAATGCTGGTTGTCGCGGGCATAAAGCTTGATAAGCATCGTGTACGGACCGGTCGTAAAGTGACATTCCACCACTTCCGGAATCTTTTCCAGTTCCGGCACCACGTCCTTATACATGGAACCCTTTTCAAGTTTCACCCCAATGTATGTACAGGTAGCATATCCCAACACTTTCGGATTTACATGATAGCCCGACCCGGTGATTACCTTAAGGTCAATCATCCGTTGGATGCGTTGGTGAATAGCAGCACGGGAAACACCACAAACAACAGCCACATCTTTTGACGGGATACGTGCATTTTTCATTACTATTTCAAGTATTTTCCGATCAAGATTGTCTATTTTTTCCATTTGTTCTCTATTTTTATTCGCAAATATATAGCATTTTTTCATAAAAACCACATTTTCGTTTACAAAATATCACCATTAAGTGCCGAAACATGCAAATTTTACGTTTTTTAGCGAATAAAACTCGATTTTAATCAGTAAAATTCTTTTTTCCCGATTTTTTCATTTTGCTATTTCAAAAAAGTATACCTTTGTCGTCGATTTGTTTTAGGTATAAATTTTTGACATTATGGTATTCCAATGCGCTATTATTTTTGGCTGCCTGGCACTGGGCGAGCTCATCGTCTGGGCGACCGGAGTCAAGCTGCCGTCAAGCATCATCGGCATGCTGCTGCTGACACTTTTCCTGCAATTGAAGTGGATTAAGCTTCGTTGGGTAGAAGGCATTTCCAACTTCCTCGTGAAAAATCTCGGATTCTTTTTCGTTCCGCCGGGTGTAGCCCTCATGCTCTACCTCGACATCATCAAGGCACAGCTCATCCCTATCCTTGTCGCCTCGATTGTGAGCATGATCATTGTCATTGTTGTTACCGGATGGATTCACCAACTCGTCAGAAAATTTCAAAATGGAATACATTAACAACCCCTACTTCCTGCTTGCGCTCACTTTCTGCATCTACGCCATAGCGCAAATCATCCAAGTGCGTACACACAGCTCGCTGTTCAACCCGATTCTGGTGACCATCGCACTGATCATCGTTTTCCTGCTTTTCAACGACATCTCGTTTGAGACCTATACCAAGGCCGGACATTATATCGAGTTCTGGCTGAAGCCGGCGGTTGTTGCGCTCGGCGTGCCTCTTTACAAGCAGTTGTCCACCATCCGCAAACAGATTTTACCCATCATGCTTTCAGCGTTGGGCGGCTGTATTGCCGGTGTCATCTCCGTCGTGCTCATAGCCGACCTGTTCGGAGCATCACGTGAAGTTGTGATGTCGCTCGCCGCCAAATCAGTGACCACACCGATCGCCATGGAAGTAACGGCTTCGTTGGGCGGCATTCCGTCGCTGACGGCCGCCGTTGTAGTCAGCATCGGTATTTTCGGAGGTTTGACGGGATTCAGCGTCATGCGCCTGTCGCATGTCAACAGTCCTATCGCCCAAGGGCTTTCGCTCGGAACGGCCGCCCACGCCGTAGGAACTTCGCGTGCCATCACCGTCAGCGACCGCTACGGAGCATTCGCCAGCCTCGGCCTTACCCTCAACGGCATTTTCACAGCCCTGCTCACACCAACGATCCTCCGATTGTTAGGGTATTTTTAAACCTGCCCATACAATCCTTTACAAATAAGGGGCGGGACTGCAACCAGCAGCTCCGCCCCAAACTTTTCTATCTGTTTACAGTCTATTTCACTACAAATTTCCGGCCTGCGTTATCGGCAACAGCTACATACACACCATTAGCCAACGAGCATTTGAATTCACCCTTTTGAGATGCAGTGAATTCTGCACATTTTACTCCGGCAAGGTTGTAAACCGCAACATTGCCTTCGATGCCTTCGTAGCAAATCGAGCCGTTGCTGTAGAACAAATTCATGCCGTTATCAGCCAAACCGACTTCTTCAACTGAAGAACCGCCTACAATCTGAAATTTCATATTGTCGAGATAAAGCGTATGAGCCTTACCGTCAGCTGCATTCTGAGAGAAGAACAAACCTTTTACAATATCCCATTTTGAGAAGGCAGGGTCAGCCTTGCGGAAGTCCTCAATCGGAACAACCACTTCTGTCCATTCATCAGCATTCAAAGCTGAAACATAGTCGCTCAATTTAAGTTTTCCGGTTGTACCGCCACCGTTTCCTTCAAAGTACATTACCGGAAGCACATCGCCCGACAATGTTTCAGTAGCGCGTACCCAGAAACGCAATTCATAGTCAGCTTCTGTTAAATCAAAAAGATTCCAGCCCAAACCGGCTACGAGAGCTTTCCACACACCGCCTTCCATAGAAGTGTAAGTCAGACGGAGAGCATTTTCGCCTTCCTGCTTGATATCCGTTACAACCGGCAGTTTTTCAGCATGGCCTTCCGGCACGTCTACCGTACTCGGAGCTGTGAGGTTCACCCAGCTCGGGTCGTAATAGGTATTGTCCTTACTATCGGCAAAAAGCACCATTTCTGTCGGCGGCTGATAGTTCGGGTCATCCATCACAGTCACATAGTCGATATTGAGCGTATGTTCCTTTCCGTCAGCAATGTCCTGAGAGAAAAAGATTGTCTTGTTGGATGACAGGTTATAGGAAGGAGCATCCACCAGCAAATCAGCCAACGGAACTACAATTTCCACCCAAGTAGAAGCCGGCAGGTTGCCGTCTACATATTTTCCCATTTTCACCTTGCCTGACAATGCGTACTGGCTGTTCTGTAAATAAATCAACGGAAGAGCCTTATTTTCAATTTCTTCCTTTGCGCATACCCAGAAACGGATTTCAGAACTCTTTGACATGTCAACGTTTGCCCAATTCTTGGCTGCAATACTTGCTGCCCAAGAGCCTCCTTCATTTGAAGTCCAACGCAAACGGAGGCTGTTCTTTCCGCTGTATTTCACATCAGAATCAACAATCAGCTTGCCTGTCAACTCCGGCAATACGCTTGGAGCCGTAGCTGTTGTCCAGCTCGGGTCGTAAGTACCGTCGCCCGGAGCATCGTAAAAATAGACAGAGCCACCCGGCACTTCTGTGCTTGCCAAACGATTGAATCCCAAATGGAAATACAACATATGGTAATAAATTGAATTTGTCCAATAATCCCAATTGTGATTTCCCGGACGTGTCGTATAGTCGTGTGCCACGCCGTTAGCAGTCAATTTCTCATGCAGTTCCGCATTCGATTCGGCAAACATGTCTTCCGTACCGCAATCAAAACAAATGTCAAGTTCTCCATTACGCAAGTTGTCGGCCTGTCCGAGAACAGAGCTTGATTTCCACAACTCTTCGTTTTCTTCCATCGGACCCAACACCTTCGCCAATTCGAAAGCCTGTGATGTCTTTGTTATATCCACACCGCCTGACATGGCACCGGCCATGGCAAACATATCCTTGTGTCGGATAGCAAGATACAACGCACCGTGGCCACCCATGCTAAGGCCGGAAATGGCACGTCCGTTGCGATGAGCGATAGTGCTGTAATGCTGGTCGATATAAGGAATCAAATCCTTGATGATGTATGTTTCATACTGGATATCCTTATTAATAGGGCTGTCAAAATACCAGCTGTTAGCACCATTCGGACAAACTACAATCATTTGGCAGGCTGTAGCCAAATCCTTGATTTGAGGTACAATGTTCACCCAGTCATTATGATTTCCACCATAACCGTGAAGCAGATACAACACCGGATAATCAACGGCATCCGAATAATCGGCCGGCTTGATTACATTGTTTTCCACCTCTTTCGTCATTTTCGAAGCCTGAACTTTTACAAGTTCAACTTGCTGAGCATAAGAGGTCAAAGCCAGCAAGCAAACGACAAATAAAAGTATTAGTTTTCTCATAGTTTATAATATTAGGTTTTTAATTCGACCGCAAGTTACAATCTCAATAATTTTTTCTGCAAATTTCCCCACACATCAAAATCTTTCAGGTCAACACAAGCCCTACTACAGCAACACATCACGCCACAACAAACACTTATAAATCAAAATATTAAATATAAAAACAACAATGGCCGCCTCCTGACAGAGGCAGCCATTGAGTTATATTCCGAATAATCCGATTCTTTACATTTCTATCAGTTCGTCGTAACCGAAATCGCGGATGGCGGTTGTGCCGATGACGCTGTCCCAGCGCATGGGGCTGATACCGTTGCCGGGGCGTTTTGTGGTGATGTTCTCTTCGGTCAACACTTCCCCTTTGCGGATATCGCGCGCCGCCACGATGCTCTTGCGGGCAATGTCCATATTCTTCCGTTCCGAAGGGCTGACATGCTTGTGCCCGTCGCCCAACGCCTGCTCAATGTTGCGAATGGCATCGACCATCGCCTTCAGTTCGTCAGGTTCAAGCGAAGCCTTGTGGTCAGGGCCTTCCATCGTCTTGTCGAGCGTAAAATGCTTTTCAATCACCGTTGCCCCCAAAGCCACGGCGGCAATCGGTACTTCAATACCCTTCGTATGGTCGGAATAGCCTACCTCCACGCCCAACGAACGGCGCAAGTCGTCCATGGCACGCAGATTGACATCGGCCATCGGTGTCGGGTACTCCGTATTGCAATGCAGCACGATGATGTCGCTACGCTTTACTCCGCCCTGCTCCAGCACCTGCAACGCCGCTTCCACTTCTTCCACCTCGCACATACCGGTAGAGAGAATCACCGGACGATGTTTGGAAGCGATTTTACGGAGATACGGCAGATTGGTGATTTCACCCGAAGGAATTTTGTAATAGTCCATGTCGAGCGGCTCCAGCACGTCAATCGAAACGAGGTCGAACGGCGTACTCATGAAACCGATGCCCACCTTGTCGCAATATTCCTTCAGCGGCTTGTAGTCGGTAAGCGGCAAGTGAATGGCCTTGCACATCTCCAACTGACTCTCGGCAGTGCCTGTCGTTTCCTTCTGATATTCCGCTTTTGGAGCAAAAGTGGAAATCACCAGCTCGGGTTTTGCGGTCTGAAATTTCACATAGTCGGCGCCGGCACGCTTTGCCTCGTCGACCATCTTTATTGCCAGTTCATAGCTGCCGTTATGGTTCACACCGGCTTCGGCTATGATGATTACTTTCTTATTGTTCATCGTTGAAAAACATTACTTCACTGAAATAGCGTGCCATGAGCGCACGGTCGCGCCAGTTGCGGCACGGTTCTGCCTTTTCGCCGGCAGCTTCGGCAAGCAGCATCGACGGGATGTCGGCTCCGGCAAGGATGGAGCATACCACACCGCCGCCCAACCGCGGATTGATTTCCATCAGTAGATAGCGGCCCGTAGCCTTGTCGAAAAGGAACTGCAACGTGACAGGTCCTCGGAAGCCCAATCGGCGCAAAATAGAGTCGGAAGCCTCCAGAAGTTCGTCGATGCGGCGTGTCTCCGTACGGTCGACTTCGCCGCCGGATGTAGAAAGACGAATGCGCGGAACGGCACACAGTACTTCGCCGTCGACCGTCGACACATAGCAGTCCACCGTATATTCTTCGCTGTCGGCAATGTATTCCTGAATCAGATAACGGTCGAAATGTCCCACTTTCTCCAGTTCCTCGCGGCTGTTTACCACCACAATACCCTTTGAGGCCGATCCTTCACGCGGCTTCATAATGGCCGGGAAGCGGCAATTGTCAGGCGTATAGGTTGCCGGTATGCAGATGCCTTCTTCGGCAAAGAGTTCGGCTGCCTCTGTCTTGTCGAACATGGCATGCGCCACCTCGAACGGCGACACAGGAACAAACACCTGCGGACAGCGTTCCTTCAGTCGGGAAGCCACCTCGATGGCACCGTCGACAAACGGCAGAACGATGTCGACCGCCTCGTCGGCCACCGTCTGTGCCAAATGGTCGAGCGCATCGGCATCACGCCAGCGGCGACCCGCAATAATGCGTCCTTCACAAGCGATAGGCACTGTCGGGATAATTTCATAGCTGAGGATAACGACTTCCACACCTCGCCGACGTCCTGCTTCCTTCAGCAGCCGCGCCAGCGAAACGCGCTTCGCGCCGCCCAGCATCAATATCGTGACCTTTCCGTTCATCGGTTATAGATATCGTATTTGTATTTGGCAAGATTTTCCGGATTGGAGAACCATTCAATGGTTTCCTTCAGTCCGTCGGCAAGCGAGAACTGCGGTCGCCAGTCGGTCAGGCTACAGATTTTCGTATTGTCGCCGAACAGGCGGAACACTTCCGAATTTTTCGGACGGATACGTGCCGGATCCTGCACCCAGGTAATGTCGGCACCCATCAGTTCGGCTATGAGGTTCAGTGTGTCCTGCATCGAAATCTCACTTTTGCTGCAAATGTTGATTTCCTGACCTTCAATTCCTGCGGTACGGGCAAGAGCGATAAAGCCGCGGCAAGTATCCTTCACATAGTTGAAATCGCGTGTCGGTGTCAGGTCGCCCACCTTTATTTCGCGCACGCCGTTGGCAATCTGCGTGATGATGGTAGGAATAATGGCACGGGCCGACTGGCGCGGACCGTAGGTGTTGAACGGACGAGCCACCACTACCGGCAGATTGAACGCATTGTAGAAACTCTCGGCAATCGCATCCGCTCCGATTTTCGTAGCCGAATAAGGCGACTGCGGCTGCTTCGGATGTTTCTCGTCGATAGGCACATAACGAGCCGTACCATAGACTTCGGATGTAGAGGTGACAATCAGCCGTTCCACTCCGGCATCACGAGCCGCCTGACAGATATTGAGCGTGCCCTTGATATTTGTGTCCACATAGCTGTCGGGAGCCACATAGCTGTAAGGAATGGCAATCAGTGCGGCAAGGTGGAAAATCGTGTCACAGCCACGAGCCGCCTCACGACAGAAATTCGGGTCGCGCACATCGCCGTTCAGCACTTCCAGGTTCTCATGCTTCATGCCGTCGAGCCAACCCCAATAGTTGAACGAGTTGTAAACACTCAAAGCCTTCACTTCACAACCCTCTGCAAGGAGCATCTCCGTGAGGTGTGAGCCGATAAAACCGTCGGCACCGGTCACCAATACTTTTTTCATATTGCAGCTATTATTCTTTTTATGCCCTAAAATTAATCATAACTGCCGACAATTCCGGCAAGCAGTCCCTCAAAAATGGACAAAAACACTCAAATATCCACTTTTTTCATCTTTTTACGAAAAAAGTTGCCGAAAAATTTGGCAGTTACATAAAAACACCCTACCTTTGCAGAGCATTTGAGAAAGCAAATGTCTTCGGGGTGTAGCGCAGTCCGGTTAGCGCACCTGCTTTGGGAGCAGGGGGTCCCAAGTTCGAATCTTGGTACCCCGACAATGAACGACTTAACAGCAATGTTGAGTCGTTTTTTGTTTATTTCCCCTTTCAACCTCCCCCTTCCCGGCAAAAACAGATGCCGGATGTGATATCAGCCAAAACGCCAGACAAGATTGCAACAACAAATCATAAACAACATAGAATCAGCGACAAGAGCAATTTCCCAATTACTCTTGCCGCTAATTTTGCAACTTATCTTTAAACTTCAATCAAATCGTTTGAATAGCCAGCAGCTAAAACTCATAACCAATGCGCAACCCCAAGCCTTTAGAAAACAAAAGAATGTCATATTCTCCTACATCATATTCTGCCGCAATCAGCAAGCCCGTTTTCCGCTCCATCGCTATTCGTAACCCCAATGCAATAGAACTATAAGCTCCGACAGAATTTCCGAATGACAGTCCTGCACGCCCATCTACATAGGGCGAGACTTTCTTATTCAAAATATTGACTCTGAATGCAGCATAGACAGGCATCATAAATTCATGCCTATCCGTATAACAACCCAATGCGACACCACCACCTAAAAAGAAATAATTGTTAAACTGGTAGCCATGGGTTGTCGACAGATAAAAAGCACTACTATTATAATATACCACCGGAATCTGTATATCGCCGCCATCCCAAGTTTTTTCACACTCATCCCCTATCCTTAAAACAGCACTTGCTTCCACACTCCATTTATACCCCCGCAGCGTGCGGCGCTGCTCTTTGAGGCTCAACCCAACGTTGTCTGCAGGCTCATATGCCACTGCCGGTAGCGAAGCCAATACCGCTAACAGCAATAATAAAATTCTTGTTTTCATAGTTTTTCTTTTTATGATTTTTTGAATCATTAATTTGCTTCCTGCATGCCAGCTATCAGCATGCAGGAAGCAAATCAATTTCTATCGTTCAATCACAATTTTTTCACGCTGAACCGCTTCACCATTTTTGATGATGACAAGATAGTAAATGTCTTCGGGAAGGTCAGCGACATCGATGCTCATTGACGACTGTCTGCCATCAAATATCAACGACTTGACAAGCGTCTGACCGTTGTAAAATTCCATCCGAATTTGCGATTCATTAGTGATAACGTTGCTTGCCGACCTCATCATTCCATCCGGCGCAGTTGCTTCGGAAACCGTCAGCACGGTGCTTGCCGGATTGGGAGAAATTGAATACACTTTCGACCATTTAGCTTCCACATAAACTGAATCCCTTTTACTAATGTCGTTTAAATCTCGAACTGTACACCAAACAAAACCTTTCGCAACCTGCCCTACATCAACACTTGGCATACGAATCCATGCCATTGACGGACCAACAGCACCCAAAATAAGGCCATCATTATTCACTGATGCAGGTTTGACAATAGGAGGATACACTGTAATAGTTGTATCGAGCTCAACTACATAATCACAGAAACCAGTATCACCTTCTGTTTCAATTTTGGCATCACCAAGGATGCTAATTCCTGCTTTATTGGGATCCACCACATTATTGTTCCAGCAGTAAGACAACGACACTTCCGGGATATTTTCTGGATAGTGATGTATTTTTAGCAGATAATTTTCTGTGAGTGCTTCCTGGTCCCAATAACTTTGCACGATTTCAAACTCTACCCGTTCCAATTCCGGAGAGTACAAATCCTTGTGGATGCGGCAAGTATCCGTTTCCTCCACAATCATTTGCGCTTCAATCCAAGGTTCGTCATGATTGCCAATTATTTTGGCTGTGACTTCAGTTTCTGAAATTGCTTCAATTTCAATATTAGGAGACGATATCCATTCAACTCTACTATCGGGTAGCTGTTCTGACAATGTGTAAAGCTCGGCTTCTTCCGAAATATAGTCCGACCCATTTATATAGATATGCTTTGTTGCCAGTTCTTGTTTAGGTGTTGTGTAAGAAAAATCAAGAATATACGACGGCAGCTTAACCGTTGCTGAAATCTTGTCGGTTGTTCCATATTCCAATGGTCGGATAGTAGCTTGTAGTCCTTGCTGAGAAACTATCCTGAATTTGTTTTCGTCAAAATGCCATGTACAACTGATGCCGGGAATGGCAGGGACATTGTCGACAAACACCTGAATGTCGCCAAATATGTCGGATGTCTTTTCCGCCATCACCACCGGTGCCAATTCCGAAGCTAACGGTGCTACAATATGAGCAAAGTCAGTATAGGCATAATTGTTTTCCATCGTATAATAACGGTCAAACGGAACATCCGGATTTGAAAGGGATTGAGTTCCGTAAGGAATATCAAGCGCACTTGTCATAGGGACAAAGCAGAATTTATCTTTTTTGAACAGATCGTCAACAGAGATAACTCCACTAAAAGACTGCAAATACGGTTTTATCATATTTAAATCCAAATATGCGCCAGATTCACTATCCACAGGATACATGTCCGGCAGACTGTTTAAATATATATTGCTTTCTAAATTTTTAATCTTAATAAATGAAATTATTTTCCAAAATGTGTGCATATTTCCTTGATATATATTATTTACATGCCCTCTATTCCCCAATGCTAAACAACGGATGTTCATTTTTAGATTAAAATTAAATAATACTTCTAGCCACTTTGCTACCGATTCATGAATATCAAAATTTAATTCTACCAATGTAGAATTTGAAAGATACAATTCATGGTTCAAATTACCAAATGATATGGCAACTGTTTCACATTGAGTTGGATTTTTATTAACCAATTCGTTTGAAAACAACTCTACGTGTTCTTCATTGTTAAAAGTTGTCTGTTCCCTCCTATAATCTATACTGTATACACAAAGCTGGCGTATCGCCTTTTTGGAAATAAACAAATCACGGATTTTCCACAAGTTATCCCTTATAGGAGTTAGCGCATTTTTTATTTCTTTTCGATTATACTTATCAACCGCCATGGTCATAAAATCAGTGGCTTGAAAAATCATCGTCTGCAAACTGACCGGGATATTGAATCCGCGGAACGGAGAATTCAATGCAATGAATTTCTGAACTTGGTGGTCTTCACCTGCCTCTTCCATTTTGTTCAAGGCAATACGTGCCACGACTCCTCCCATGCCCATACCTATAATATAGCTATCGTCCGAAAGAAGAAAACGATTACTGTTTATTTCCTTTAATGCACGCCGCAAGAATTCACCATTTCTAAGCAAATCGTCAAAGCTATCATTATATTTAATGTATATAATGTCGAACGCCTGTTGCAGAAGTTCCAAATCCTCACCCAAGGTATTGCCCAACATGTTCAAATCCACGCCGGTACCTCCAGCAATTGCAGCCACATCAATATCGCCGACAATTATCAGCGGACGAATGAATTGTTTGATGTCGTCTGTCATATACATCACTTGTATGGTTCCTCCACTCTGATCTTCGTCAGCCGGAATTTCAGCAAAATTAGCTGCTGCCTTTTTCCATGGATTGGACACAACTGGAGGCTTTACAATCTCACCACCTGGTACAAAACAGCGGCACATTCTGACGCTACCATCCGAAAAAGTCATGCGAAACATCAATATATTGTCACGATTTGAAATAATCGGCAGTATTACCTCATTTCCCCATCCTATAGCACGATAGGTCTGCCCTTTATCGGTGCTGTACTCAATTTTACTGATGTTCTCCGACATATTCGTATAGAAATTTTCTTTGTCAAACACCAAACGTGAGCCGGACAAATTCGGGTTAACAGCAAAGCAGATCTGTTCTTCAAAAGGATTCTTTCCCGGTACAATTTTAATTCGGTCATTGTCGATTGTAACCAACCCTTTTTCTACGGCATCCGGCACGATTGTATTGTATCGGATACACATAATAGCAGCTCCCTTCTGTTGGATTGTATTTATAACAGTCTCCGTAGCCGGAAGACTGCTTTTTGAATTGATTTGAGAATCGTACAAACCGTCATACAGCAACTCCCAGGTTTTCGCGTCCACCCAGTTGGAGTCGTTTGGCTCTCCGCCGTCAAAATTATCAGGATAGACCAATGCTACTCCATACTCCGAAAGAATGCCCGTAGGCACTTGTTCTTTGTCAAACTCACTGAAGATTTCATCAATTTCTTCTCGGAAAGTTTTTGTTTCCGAACTCTCACCATTAGCTGCCAGCCCTATAAGAGCAAATACAAACAGCATTAAGATTCTCACGTTTTTCATTGTATTTTAGAGTATTAAATGTGATTAGCCGATACTAAGATTACTACTGATAAAGTTTATAAAAACTTAATCAATGAAAATTTTTCCAATAAAGCGGTTTGTTGTGCTTTCTAAAAACACAAAATACAGACCACTATCCAATATTGTCAGTTTTATGGTGTTTCGACTTCCGTCAGTTTTTAAAGGCTCACGAAGAACAATATTACCAGTCGGATCTGTAACAAACACAAAATAACCGTCTGCTGAAGTGAACTGAATGGTTAATGTTTTACTTTCATTTTCATAGAAGCCTATCGGAATGGGGGCTTCGATTTTATCAAAACCATATGTCTCAAAATACACCAATCCTTCACCTTCTGCAAAAGAATGCAAATTGATGACAGACAAAAACAGTAATAAAGTTAAGACTTTTCTCATAGTAATATATTAAAGTTAAAACACACACTGACAATATTATGCAAACATTAAGAATACAAACACATGACAAACAGAAACACATTATCTCAACCTGACAATGCCCAGTTGTACCCAATGCATTACAAATATACCAAACTTGCCTATAAACGGTCACAAATCGGCATAAATCATCTTGTCATTAAAACACTAATAACCAATTGATTAAAAAAATATTTTTACACTTCTACAAATCAAGCTATTTTTCAGGGGTTGAAGATTCGGCATTGTCTACAAAGTGAGCGATAAATTCTTTTAACGGCTCTGAGATTCCCAATTTTTTTGAAATACGCAGTTTTTTCGTGCTGACATAGTTCGGATTTGTATATCCCATACAAATGGCTATTTCAATATAGGAATAACCGCAACACATCAAGCCAACAATGTGCAGTTCGTCGTCCGACAAATCGGGGCACCGCTTCTTGAGTCGGGACAAAATATTGCCGTATTTTGAGTTGACAAAATACTGAAAATCCTTCCAGAAATCATCCGGAAGTCGGGTTTTCTTTATACGATCCTTGAATTTATTGAAAAAAATGCCCGGCTGCTGATTGTAGCGATAGGAAAGGTCTATAAAATATCGGATATTGTCAATCACTTGCGACAAAATGCCTTGCAACATCATGGCATCATGCGACTTGTCGTTAATAATATTTTGCGATGTGGAGACAACCGTTTGCAACTGCTCGATAAGCAACTGTTGCTCGCGAATCTTGGCTTTGCGTTTCAGCCAACAAATCCATCCGAGCAATAAAATAATAGCAATAACAGCAGTAATGAAATAGGCGAATGTCTTTCCCTTTTTAAGGCTGATGTTCTGCAGCAAAAGTTGCTGACGGTCGAAACGCTTTTCTGTTTCAAACAGTTCCATCTGTCGGGCATTTTCGATGATCGTATCCGCCAATTTACTTGAATGGTCCTTACACTGGTATGCTTTTTTATAATCTTCTTGAGCTAAGGCGATTTTGGTTTCTGCCATCAGCCTAAACAACCGTTCGCGATCCGAGAGATTTTCCGTCGGCAGCTTGCGGAAAAAATATAAGGAAGAATCCAGATTCCCGATTTTGGCATAAGCACGGCACAAGTCGTAGTTAACATTTGCAACCAACGGTATTTTTTCCTGAAACCGGCTGACCGGACGCCCTATCGCTATCGCCTCACGATCCTTATTCTCCGACTCATAAGCACGGGCCTTTGTCGCCAATGCCATATACAATTTCACACTGTCGCCAACAGTTCTCGCCAAATCAGCCATTATATCCATATAGTAGTAGGCACTGTCCATATTATGGACTCGAAAACTGGAAGAAAGGCCCGAAAGACAAGATAGCTGATATTTCGTATTGCCAGACTTTTTATAATTGGACAATGCCTTCCGCAATTTGGGAATATGCTCCTGATTCTGAATATATGAATGAGAATAGACTTCGGCCATACGAAGATTGACATAGCCGATAAAATCATAATTGGATGTATCAGCCACCGACTCTGCCTGCTTGTAGAAACGCAACGCCTCCTCTTTTTCCCCCATTTCGTAGAGAACGGCTCCCTTGAACAGAAGGGAACGCGCATAGTTCGCCCTGTTATCCGTTGATTTATAATAGTCCACGGCTATATTGATTAGCGAATCATTTTTTGCACGGACATTACATTTATACATCGCTTGCGACATCAGCAAACTGTAGAGCGCGCGGTTCTCCCCGCCGGAAAGGCTGTCGGGATTGACGGAACGCAGTATGACATAAGCGCTGTCGGGTCGGTTTTCTACCAGACTGTCGGCCAACACCAGACGGCTGTCGACCTTTCGCGAACATCCGACAACACACAACGCAAACAGCAAGAAAACATATAGCAGTTTTTTCATAGTTTCAGGTTAAATAACGGCGTTATGACACTGTACTACAAATATAGAATTTTCTTACAATATATCAAATAGGTTAGTTGGCTTACAGTTTACAGAGCTACGCGAACCGCTAACCCCAATTATGTCCTTTCTGCTCTTCTGTCGGAAATTCAAATGCAATATAATCACCGCGTTAGCCTATGCTCACCTAAGATGAACTGCACCCAAAAAGTTGGAGAGTTAAAAACTGTTACAACTTTGGG
>UQUV01000012.1 GCA_900544305.1 uncultured Porphyromonadaceae bacterium | reverse complement strand
ACTATATTTCAATAATTTCAAAGAACTATTTATCAACTTTTACGGGACAGTAGTGATTCATTTTCAACAATAGACTTATCTTCCGAAGCACCAATAATCAAATAGGAATCTGTACAAACATCATTTGGCCCTATAATTTCTGTCCTTGAAACGATTCTGAATTGGCCGTTTTTATCAGGTTCACCGGCATGTTCAGCTGTTACTTTGCTCATAAGAATTTTGTATTTAGAAAGTAGTTGATTTGAAGCTGAAACAGCAGTTTTAGGAAGCCATGATACACCTTCGCTTGATATTAAACGAAGATATCCAGATTTATTGCCTCTAATATTTGATGATAAGCCAAATGGATTACGTGTGCTTACTATTGAAGCAAAGGTCTTGTTTGATTGACATTTCTGAATTATATGGATCGCAGGATTATAACGAATGAATACTGTAAACTGATCTAATGGGCGTGATACAGTGTCACGTAAAAATCCTTGGACAGTCGTAATCGAACAATCCCCATGATAGTTAGCATCCCATAAAATATAATTTACTCCTCCACCAATACTTGAAGTTGGGAAACAATCCTTTGCATTTATATAATCGAAAATATAACGAATTCGTTTATCAGACAACATATTTGCCCTAAATGAGTCCAATCCTTTACCTCCTGCAAACCATCTAGAAGGCATAATCATGGAAATATATGTTGGATTTATATGTTTAGCTATTTCAACAAATAAGTTATAAACAGGTTTTGCACTTACTCCAGCCCCTCCATCCATAACCTGATATGGTGGATTCCCCACTATTGCATTAAACTTCATATTATCATTATCTATGGCCTTCCAGTAAGAGCGGCCTTTGGCAACTTTGGCAATAAAGTTTTCAGGCTTGTTCTTGATCTGGTTGATTAAATCTTCAAAATATCTTGTATTTACTTTAGCTTTACGAAACCCGACAAGTGTACGTTTGGTAATACTCTTCGCCATTGGAGTTTTACAGATAACAAAGATGTTCTCAGCTATGACCTTGTCCCATACAGCCTGCTGCTCTTCTACTGTTTCTACAGCGAACAAAGAAGCCTTTACCCTTGCCCGGTAAATGCCATATGCCATATAAAGCGGATAAAGTCCGGATTTGGAATTGATTTCCAAAATACGGGATTCAGGGGAGAATACTTCTGCGGTAACTTCTCCTTTATCTATAAACCGTGGTTCAGAAATCACATTCTGATACTCTGTGTCATAGAAGTTATATCCTCCTATACAATCGCCAAGGTGCATGTTTACCACGCGCCACGGAGTAAGCACCGTTTCCTTATCCGGATTACGGAAAGTACTGAAGATGTCCGTAATCCGTTCGATTCGTTCCTCTATACTCAGTTTGTCCCCGGCACGGGCCAACGCACGGATTCGTTTTCCAGCCGCACAGAATATTTCCGGGTCATAGTATTTTTTGAAGCTGTTGAATTTCTGCTTGGTCACTCCCTTGGGCATGAACTCTTCCCATGACTGCGGGTCAATGAGTGAGGCAAAATTATCAATCGTGATTTCCTGATTCTCATCACTCAGTTCCGCACCATAAATCAACAGGGGCATACGGATGGATATGCCACGGAGTATGGAAATGGCCGCTTCTCTGTTCTTGGTTTTCATTTTCAGTTCTTCCAGCCGTTTCCGTTCTTCCTCCGTAAGTTCCTTCTTGGGTTTCTTCTCCAGATTCTCCTTTTCCTCGTATTCCTCATTATTCAGGCCTTGACTGTTGATGTCCACCTGGTTGGTTTTAGGCATGGCTTTGGTCTGGCCGATGATCTTTTTCAGGGCATCGAACTCCTGTAGTTCCAGATCATCCAGCTTCATCAGTTCATCATTATACAGGCTGTTGTCCTCAAACCCGTTACGGACGACACGTTCCACATATACCCGTTTCAACTGTTCCAACATACGGGGTACATCAAAGCGGTTCATCTGTGAGCCATCAATGGATATGATGGGACAGAAATTGATAAACTCACCCATAGCCTTACGGTCGCTTTGTGAAGTTTTTCCGGCTTTGGACGATATTTGGACTGTTTCAGCAATCACTTTCAGGGTACGGTCAGGGGCAAAATCAAAAACGTAGCACTGCTCCTTCATCCGTCCATTGATGGTGGCCGGTGTCTGTACGCGGAAGATGGTCTGCATATAACTGGATGCGGCTGTATTATAGGAACCGGACAGCATGAATACGGCAGTCCATGCCTTTACACTTACTCCGGTCGTCAGCCGTCCACAAGAGAGGGTAATGGTCCGTGTAGCATCCGGATCTTTTCCGAGAGCCTGTTCCACGGCTTCCAGGGCATCACGGCTCTCCTCGTCCTGATCACCGTCACCGGCAACATTGACCACCTTGAAATGCTGGAACACCGGATGTGTCTGGAGCATGGCACTCAGTGCCCTTGCTTCCTTCACGCCGGGCACCATCCAGAGTGTATGGCGGAAAATATTCCGATATTCCTCGTTGGCATATGGATAAAGGCTGTCCTTGTCCTCCTTGGTAAGAAGATTCAGAAAAGCCCGCACATCTTTTTCATGACAGAAACTGCCGGATTCATTGACCCGGAAAAATTCCCTGAAGTTAAAGGCGACATCTTCATCTACAAATTCATGAAGCAGCCGTCCCAAATCGTAGGTAAAGATATTGAGTGTAGGCAGTGAGGCATACGGATTGGGATCGCCAAAATGGAGTTCGTCCCAGCTCACCTTGGCCCGCTGTTCCATCACATAGTCCCATGTATAGATTTCATCCTCCTTGAAATCATCCAGCAGATTGAATGGAGTACCTGACAGGCGCAATACTTTGGTCTGTTCCTTGACCAGCTCTCCCATAACCGCTTTACCCAGTTCGGTCTGGGTGCCTTCGTGCGCTTCATCAACGATAATCAGGTCCCAATCGGTAGCAAATACTTCGTTGTTTTTGTCGAAGTTGCCACCAACAAGTTCAGAACCACGCAAATCCTGCATGGATGCAAAATAGACATAATGCAATCCGTGGCTTTCTGCCTGCCGTTCAAGACTGCTGTAGCTTTCCCCGTTGTTCTTGGAACCGTATGCAAAATCCTTGCGGTCGTAAAATATCTTACCGAAATCCTCAAACCATCCGGCATCCACCACAGGACGATGAGTCAGAATCAAGGTACGCTGAAACTCTATATCTTTGACAACCTGCAGGGCAGAAAGCGTCTTTCCGAAACGCATCTTTGCGTTCCAGAGCATCTGGTTGCCTTTCTTAAACTGCTTTTTGGTCTTGCTGATGGCTTCCTGCTGTTCCGGCCGGAATACAATCGGGGAATATTCACGGGTAACTTCCGCTGATGAAAGAGAGCTCCGGCCTGCCTTGACAGCCGCAATGGCACGCTTGACGGTTTCCAGATCGGTGATGAACCATTCATTGGCCTTGTTGACTGTATCGAAGACTTTCTTTTTGATACCGGAGCGTTCCAGGACATTATGTACTTCCTTGTCGTTGAACGAACGGAGTCCGCCACGGTTGTAAACAGTCAGTTCCGTATATAGCAGATCGTATGCGATGCCTGCCGTCTGTGTGTATTGGTTGATACGCTTTCTTGCCGCTTCATTGAGCACCTTGCTGTTAGGAGACAGGCCGAACACGTTTTCATCCTCACAGGTTGCCTCGCCAATCTTCAGGCATCCACGGTGTGCCGCATCATTGATACGGAACACATAGATCAGTTTTAGTTTCAGGGACGATGTGAATCTCATGCTTCTTCATTTATGAGGTCGATAAATCGGATTCGTTTCCCCTTTTTGCCTGTTGCCTTGTCTGTAGCCCGCCAGTCCTTGATGATGCAATAAATTCCGTTGTGCTTGGTCAGGTCATTTTTCAGACAGCCCTCGCACGGTTCCCGTCTTTCAATCGTACCGAACAGACTTGGTTCCATCCGCACACGTTCTCCACAACTGTCCGGCACAACACCTTTCAGTCCGTCCATCTGCCATACATTCCAGGAGATGATATAGGCTATATGGTTGATGGATTTAATTTGCGGATCTTTACCGAACTTGTCCCGGTAATATTCGAGGAAGGATAAGAGAAGGGCTTCACGGGCAAGAAGAAGACTGTCGCCCTGCCATTCATAGGCGTAGATGCTTCTGTAAGCATCCTTGGCTGCCTCCAGCCATTCACGCGTTGTCGTAGTATTCTCACTGACAATACGGAGTTTACGGTCAAGCAGGCCGATACGTTTCTCCACGGGAATGAATGTTCCGGTAGTCGTATCATACCTGCTTACCAGATAAGGAGCTTCTCCACAGGTGATTTCCAATTGGTTTTCCCGTACATAGTCTTTCCATGTCCTGCCTTCAGGAAAAGCAATCTTATCAGGATTGATTTCCCATGAATGTGTACCGTCTTTAGATGTCACTTCATGGTTGAATACATCCTTTCTGCCAAACCAGGCTTCATCGATAAGGTTGTTCTGGGCATTACATATCCAAGACGGAGTAAATACCTCCGCCATTTCCCGGGAACGTGTGCTTTGGGTATCCCTGTGTTTCAGGACACGGGGCATGACTACATGACCGTTCTCTCCGGTTATCAGCTCTGGAAGAATCTGCGATCCGTATTCATAACCTCTGCCGAGCGGTTCATAATCAGAAGTAGCCCAGAATATATTACACTGTTTTCCTTCCTTACTCGTTGTATGATCTTTGAGCAAGGTATTCAGTAAGTCGGGTGAAAATTCTTTCAGCTTGTTCTCCTGTATGTCGGCTTCTCCGGTCGTTTTCTCCATCTTCTTTCTGTGCGTAAAGGGGATGAGAAAGTCCCAGTGTCTGCGTCTTTCTTAGACAGAGGGAGATTTCAAGCTATAAGGCTGATTTGCTGATGAATTATATGTAGGATTGCTAAACAACAGTTGAAATTCAATGACTTCCGGATGAAATTCCAACGGCCGGAATTGCAGGATTTTCAATAAAATGTATAACTTTGCGCAAGAGTGAGTCCCTCTGTCTAAGAAATGAATGCTTTTGCTAAACATTCTCCAATCCTACAGACCTTTCAGAATTTGTGCGTTAGCTTTGTCCACTACGGAGTTGTCCAATGAGGCCAGATAAATTTGTGTGGTAGCCTCGGAATCATGTCCCATCCCTTCACTGATAACCGAAATCGGAATGTTCTTGCCTTTGGCTGCGCTTGCCCATGAATGACGGGCACAGTACATGCTAAGAGGAACGGATATATCGGCCAGTCTGGCTATTTCTTTCAGGTTCCTGTTTATTCCGGACATGACATTCCTGTAATGCTTGTGCGTATCCTTAAAAGGATATTTCAATATCGGCAAAAGATAAGGACTGAGACTGTCTTCCAGGTATTTGCCGACAATTTCCTGCATACATTTTTCCCACCTGATAATCAGCTGCTGCCCGGTCTTTCGTCTGCGATACGATAAAAATCCGTTCTGAAGATCTTTCTTTTTCAGGTGAGCCATATCTATGAACGACATGCCACGGGTATAGAAGCTGAACAGGAACATGTCCCTTGCAAATTCCAGATTAGGCTGTAAGGACAGATTAAGATTCTTCATACGTTTGATGGCGGATAAGGGAACGGCACGCTTGACGGTCTTGTCCATTCCCGTATAGACGTGCCTGAAAGGATTGCGCTGTTCCACCAGTTCCTTTTCCAAGGCACGGTTATACACCGCCCAAAGAATACGCATGTAGAATGAACTGGTATTCCGTACGGCACCTTTTCCATGAAGATAGGCTTCATAAAGCTGCATCAAATCCGAATCGATTTCAGACAACAGAATATCCCTGTCTCCTTTGAACTGCATGAAACTTTTCAGAGTACAGGAATAATTTTCAGCCGTGCGTATCTTGCCCATCTGTTTGAGACGGGCTATGATACCCTGCATGAAGTTGAACAGCGACTGTCCCTCTGTATTGTTATGAAAAGAAGCGACAATATCATCTGCCGTATATGCAGCTTTCCGGTTATTCAGTTGTCGGATAATCATGTCCAGCCGCTTCAAGTCCCATTCCATGCGTTCCTGCAAGGAAAGGAGCAGATTGCTTCGTTCCGAACTACTGACAATGATACAGCTTCCAGCTTCGTTCCATTCATCCGTAAATATCCGGTAATCCGTCTTTAACTGACGGATTACACGGTTCTGGATAATCTGATAATAGACGGTACCTTCCTTTCCTTCTATGGTGGAAGGTCTGAATTTCACTTTTACACTGGCCATATCAATCGGATTCAGATTCTACCTGTAACTTAAGTTTCTCCTGCATCAGGCTGTCGGAAACAGCTTTCAGCTCGTTTTCGTACCCGTCGGCCTGTTTTCTGACCCATTCGATGGCCTTCTCGTCACGATGGATGTCAAAAACCTTGTTCAACCAGAGAATATCTCCCGGAGTACATCCGCTCCAGGAGCGGATGGCACGGAACTTCAGGGCGTCGTCTGCATATTGCCGGTTGGACTGCCAAAGCCTGATATTTCCCCATAAGGACAGGCTGCATACCACTCCCATTCCGACCAAAAGAGAAAATACTTTGCTTGACCTGATGTCAAAACTATGCCGGTGAATATGCCTTACGCATGTCAGGATCACTTCTTCTGCCTGTCCATCAGTAGGTGTTTCGGTCTTCTGTTCCAGCTTCCCGTTTATCATCTCAATTTTGTTCTTGATTTCTTCAAACAAAACATATACATTGTCTTTTTCCATACTTTACCATCTTATTTTACGTTGTTTTTTCTTTTTCTTCTTTCTCAAATAATCGTCCGGATAACCTTCAGGTTGTTCCGGTTGCGGGTTAGGTGTGAACAGGCCTAAAGAACCGCTGTATAATTTATTGCCATGCGGTTCCTGTTGATATGCCGGTTCACTCGGAACAGCTACCTGTCTTTGAGTTTCCGAATGTGGAGGTGTCTTTAATGCGGCATCTATCTTGGAATAGCTGAACTGCCTGTCAATCTTGGAACCGCTGAAGGAATAGCCGTTCATGATGAACACGATACCCTGTACTTCATCGGATTTTCCCTTGTATTTGAACCGTACATCCACTCCCTGTTCGCTTAATCCGGCAATCAGTTCCTTCCAGTTCCCGGCCTTTCTGACTTCCGTTTTAAGCAGACTGTAAAGTTCATACTTTGTCTTGTCCGGTTCCCTTAAACGTTCAGTCTTGACATGATCCTTACCTTTGGCCATGTGTAGCCCATATTTCAAGGTCAGTCTACCATAATCCGGCTGGTCAGCCTGCTTTCATCCTCTTTGGAAAATCCCAGTGCAATGTGTCCGACCGGTCTGGATACTTTCGGATTCATTCCGGCCTGTGCTTCGAAAGCCTTTGTTATTGTGGCAACATCCTCAATGAACAAGCCGGCATGTGCGATAATTCTGGCATCCTTTTTACTGTCAATGATATAACCGGTAACCTCACGGAATCCGCTTCCCTTTACAATCTTGGCAATCATAGCAGGATATGGTTCAGCAGTTCTTCGATTCTTGCCACCTGTACACGGCATTCCAGCTTTGCCGTCTCGAATCCTCCGGCATTTGCCTTATGAGCCAGCTGGTTCAGATTGTTCGCCATACCGCATAGCTTACGGATATAGTCGGAATGTTCCGCTGTAAGTCTTTGACGGACATATCCCTTACGGAAACATTCTCTCAGGTATTCGCTTGCCGATATGCCTGCGCTTCTTGCCCTGCTTTTCAGTGTATAGTAATCCGGTGTCGCCAGTTTCACGGTAACACGGTATTTCAGTTTGTCGGTCGTACTCTTGGGAGGACGGCCACCCTTGTTGTTTCTTTCTGTATTCTGTTTCTTTTCCATCTGTTGACTATTGTTGTATAAAATGAATGTACTGATTAGACCAGCGGGATGAACCTCTCACTGCATCCAGTAGTGGGAGCAAGCGGTTTCGGTCTGCCCGAAACACAAACTTGCTCCACTAAAAATCAGAGTCCCGCTATTTTGAGCATCTCTGAATATCCTCCTTATAAATCCGGGAGAAATAATACCGTTGTCTGTATCATCTTATGGAGGAGACAGACCTGTTTTTCCGTTTCTGTTCATCATGTATTTTCTCATTTTGTTTGCCATGTTCCGATATATCTCGGAATGAATTGTCTGGCAAAAAAAGAATATAAGTTCCCAATAGTCAAACAGTTGGTCGGGATGTGGCAACAATGTACCCTGTTGCAGTTTGCATGCAGGGTAATCGGTGTGGAATGCGGTATTTTTCCTGTTTGATGAAACAATGAACCGGGGATTCAAACAGTTACTGATTTATTGACTTGAATATTTACTGACTTAATGTCGTATTGTCGTACTGTAGTAAATATTCATGTCTGTGAATTATTGAAGGAACACTTCTTTGCTTCCTTATCTAATCAATGGTTTGGAAAAGTGATGAAGTAAGGTTACATGGAAATAAACCATTCCTTATCCATTGCTATGGACATTTATTGAATCAGGTTCATAGATCTTTTATTCTGTAATTCATTATTGGATGGAGTCCCTGAATATAGGAATATTTGCAGAAAAGGATATGAATGTGGCCTCATAACTATGATAATCAGCGCCACATGCTGCCAGTTAAGCGGAAACCATTGCCTTTCAGAATATATGGCTTTTCTTTGTCGCAAACAACGAAAAAAGAATAAACATCAATCAACAAAAAAAGGAAACGATATGGAATTTGTAGGAATAGAAAAACAACTGTTTGAGGAATTGGTGCGTAAGTTTGAATACTTTGAGCATCGGGTCATGGAAATTTGCAACCGGGAGAACGATAGGACGCTGCACAAGTGGATGGACAATCAGGACGTGTGCCGGTATCTGAACATCTCGCCCCGTACCCTGCAGACACTCCGTGATAACGGTACCCTGCCTTTTTCTCAAATCAATCACAAGATATTCTATAAGCCGGAAGATGTGCTGGGTATCGTCAAGAAAGTTGAGGACAGAAGAAAAGAGGCATTTTACAGAGGCCGTAATATATAGCAGAAACAATAACCACTAAATCCATAATAACATGAGTGAACTGAGAACAGACAGCAGAGAATGGGTACACCGTATCATGGGAAGCCTTGACCGTATGTTGGTCGGGATTGAGAATCTGGCGGTCGGGAACCGTCCCGTGCTGGGCGGTGAACGCTATCTGACCGACAAGGAAGTGTCGGCGCAATTGAAACTGAGCAGACGCACGCTTCAGGATTATCGTAATGAAAGGAGAATATCCTATTACCAGTTGGGAGGTAAAATCCTTTATCGGGAGAGTGACATAGAGAAAATGCTTCAGGAGAATTATCGGGAAGCATATATGAGTGGTAAATAAAAGAAAGGCATAAAGGCTGTGTGCCGGTTTTGATGAACCGATGTCACACAGCCTTTATGCTTGTATGATGAACAATTATAAATCTTCAGGCATGGGGATGACAAGGATAGAGTCACTGCACCGGATTCCGTAGAATACGTCACGAACCCGCCCCTGCTGAGGAACCAGCACACCTTTTTCCACCAAATCTTTTATATCGCGTGCTGCTGTATCTGGTGATACCTTTACACGTTTTGCCCAGTTCTTGGCCGTCAGTTTGCCGGGATAACCGTCCAAATATAAATTCAAGACTTCACATTGTCGTTCGGACAGGACTGTTTCGGCATGGGTTTGCCAGAATATGGCCTTGTTAAGAACCTTCGACAATGTTTCGTCGGATTGCTCGACGGAATGGAGCAGGCAGTCAAGATACCAGATGATCCATTCAGTAATCTCGCAATCTCCCTTCTGTGTTTTCTCCAATATGTCGTAATACTGTTTTTTATCTTTGTTTATCTGATGTGAGATACTGAAAAAACGCATCTTTGAGTTTTCGGCCTGTGAAAGTGCCATATCAGCAATGGCCCGTCCGATTCGTCCGTTTCCGTCATCGAAAGGATGGATGCATACAAACCACAAATGGGCTATCGCCGATTTTACATAGCCGTTATGTGCATCTGAATTGAACCAGTCCAGAAACCGATTCATTTCTTCGTCTATTCTTTCAGGAGCAGGCGCTACATAATGTATCTTTTCCCGACCGAACATTCCAGAAATAACTTTCATCTCTCCACTGCGGTATCGAGCTACATCTATTTTCGTTGGACCGCTCCATCCGGTAGGAAACAGGCAGTTGTGCCAGCCGAAGAGTCTTTCATGGGTAAGCGGACTGCTGAAATTGACGGTTGCGTCAAGTGCCATTTCCACTACTCCGTCTATATATCGTGAAGATTCGGTCGGATTCGGTAGTTGTACTCCGAGTTTGCGGGCTACAGATGAACGTACCTGTTCATTGTTCAATTCCACTCCTTCAATTTCTGATGATGCAATGATGTCATGAGAAATGGATTCAACTACGGCAGACATCTTGTCGTTAAAACCGATTACACTAAGGCGTCCCATCAGATAACCGACAGCTTTGTTTACCTTGTTCAGTTTCTCATCGACAAGTTCCTTGTTCCACGAAAAGGAAGGCCATTCTTTATGTTCATGTATATACATAGGCATCACTGTTTTCTGCAAATATACGGTTTTGCGGATAATTAACCGCAAATTTTGCGGCTTATTATCCGCATGAAATAGTGAAATCAATATTTATCAGCATTTTAGATATGATTTATGATGACCATTCATCATGCAGATAATCATTGACTTTTCAGATTGGAACAGTCTGCTGATTATATACTCACGTAATTGTTGGGCCGGAAAAGTATTAATCTGAAAGGCAAGCGCAAATATCATTTCCAGGTTATAGACTACCTGATACCCCTCTTTTAACGGAATACGTTGTTCTGCGGTGAATGATTGCAATATCCCCAGCTTATATATTCTTCTTTTCGCTGCTCGTAAGGTCGGTGCAACTACATTGAACAAGCCGACAAGTTCGGCTTCGTCCATACGAATCTTATCAGGATGGACAGCAGGAATAACAATCCTGCCGTCCTCCATTATATGGATAATGTCTCTTTTCATAAGCTACAGGCAATTTGAAAGTACATCCCTTACATTATTCATATCTTTCAGAATGGAACTGTCGAGTACCCTTGCATAGTGCTGCGTCATCTTGATATTGGAGTGACCGAGCATTTTGGCTACATTCTCAATGCTTACTCCATTGGCCAAACAGACAGATGTGGCGTATGAGTGACGGGCGGTGTGGGTAGTCAGGTTCTTCTTTATCAGGCATAGGTCGGCAATCTCTTTCAAGTAACTGTTCATCTTCTGATTGCAGGGAACAGGCAGTAATACTCCTTTCTTTTTGCAGGCAGGATAATCTGCATATTTTCTCAGGATTTCCAAAGGAATATCCAGTAGCGGAATGTTACACATGTTCTTTGTTTTCTGACGTGGCTTCCTGATCCACAGGTTTCCGTTATTGTCTTTTACGATATGCTCAGGGGAAAGCTGTTGTACGTCAATGAAAGCCAGGCCGGTAAAGGCCGCAAAAATAAAAACATCACGGACTACGGTGATTCGCTCCAAAGGAAACTCCTTGTGGTAGATAGTCAGCAGTTCGTCCATGGTAAGAAACTCACGGATTACTTCTTTTTCGTGGAACTTGATACCGATAAACGGGTCTTTGGCTATCCATTCATTGGCCAGTGCCAGATTGGTAATTTTCTTCAGACATTTCATATAACGGATAACAGTATTCTGCTGACATTCCTTTTCAGTCTTCAAATAAAATTCAAAGGCACGTACCAACTCACCGTTGACTTCCACCAGCGGCAGATCATCCTTTCCGTATTTCTGTCTGATAAGTTCGGCAAGATAGCGCTTGCAGCTTTCATAACGGCGAACGGTAATCAGGGCGTAGTCTTTACCGACCAAGGCACGGCATTGACCATTGTGCTCCTGCATGGTACCGATGAGAGTGCGTACCGCTTCCGGTTCTTTGTCCTGTCCGAAAAATATTTCCTGCAACAGACGCGCTGTTATAGGCCGGTTCTGTTCTTCCAGCTCACAAAAAATCTGATGTAATTTAATTCTCGCATTTTCGATATAGGCATTCAGATCACATGATTTGCGGCTTTTGCCTCTGGCGGATTCCTTAGCCTGACTCCAGAGAGACGGGTCAATGCTTTTGCGGATGTTGTTTTCAACTCGCGTACCATCTACTGTGATACGCATACAAACGGATGCTTCTCCGTTTTTCAGCAGCTTGGTCTTCTTCAAGAAGAAAAGCACATTGAATGAACTTCTTTTCATTTTCCTACAGTTTTTAGTTTGGACAAAAGTAGAAAACCGACCACGTTTTCTTGATACGCAAAACATTGCAAATCAGTGAGAAAGACTCTAATTCGGTGGAGATTTTTGCTCCACCTTTTATCTCCACCTTTTGCTCCACCTCAAACGGTAATATTTTGCCGTTTTTTGCGTGCTTGGGGAAAACAAAAAATCCCGATTTCGCTTGGAAATCAGGATTTTACTGTCTTTTGCTTTTCTTCAAAGTGGTGCCACCAGGAATCGAACCGGGGACACAAGGATTTTCAGTCCTTTGCTCTACCAACTGAGCTATGGCACCATCGTTTGTTTTGCGAGTGCAAAGTTAATAGAGGAAGTTGAATTGTGCAAATATTTTGATGAAAAAAATAAGAAATTTTTATCGTTGGTATGTAATGTGTTGTTTATCAATTATTTTTAAATTTAAAAATTTTCATCGAAAGTGGGCGGTTTGAGGCGGTGGGAGCGTCGGTTGGTGGGGAGAGAGCAGAAATGTGTGGAAAAAACGGGTGCTTGTCGGTGCTTTTTTGACGGTGGAAGGGTTTTTCTCTGCTTTTCGGGTGGATGAGGGACAGGCGGAGCTTTGATTTCTCGGTTATTTTGCGTAAGTTTGTGGTGGGCAGAGCCTTGAATTGTGCTATGGAGAAATTGATGCAATATATATGGGAGTACCGGCTGTGGAATCCGTCGTCGATGACAACCAACGACGGCCGCCGGGTGCGAATCATCGACCCGGGACTGCGGAACACGGATGCCGGTCCCGACTTTTTCAATGCGAAAATCGAGATTGACGGCTATGTGTGGGCGGGGAATGTGGAAATCCACTACCGCGCTTCCGACTGGAAACGCCATGGGCATGACCGCGACCGGGCGTATGACTCGGTGGTGCTGCACGTGGTCGACAAGGACGATGCCCCGGTATATCGCAGCAACGGCGAGCGCATACCGCAAATGGTGATGAAGTGTTCGCCGCGTTTTTCCGAGCGATATGCCGAGCTGGTCGACTCGAAGGTGGAACTGCCCTGCAAGGCCGTGATTCAGGCGATGGAAGGGCTGGAAATGGCCGAATGGGTGCAGTCGCTGGCATTTGAGCGGCTACAGGAAAAAGGCCGCCGCGTGAAGGAACTGCTTGAGCGTTATCATGGCAGTTGGGAGGATGCGTGCTACGTTACGTTGGCGCGCAATGTCGGTTTCGGCACGAACAACGACGCTTTCGAACGGCTGGCGAAAAGCTTGCCGCTGACGCTGCTCCACAAGCATGCCGACTCGCTTCTCCAACTGGAGGCCTTGTTTTTCGGTCAAGCCGGACTGCTCGACGGGCCGTCGGGCAACGGTGACAAATACTATGAACAATTGCAGCGCGAGTACAACTATCTGCGCACCAAATTCATGCTCCGCCGCCCCGAAGGGCTGGTGTGGAAGTCGTTCCGCATGCGTCCGCAGAATTTTCCGTGGCGGCGCGTGGCGTTGCTTGCCCATTATGTGCACAATGGTTTCCGCCTGTTTGCCGACATTCTTGAAGCAAAGGGCGACGAGGAACGCCTGCGCTCGCTGTTCAGCGTGCAGCTGACGGGCTACTGGAGCCGCCACTATTCGTTTTCGCATGAGTCGCCCGAACAGACGGCTGCTATCGGCAAAGGCTCGGTCGACATCGTGCTTATCAACACTGTGGCCACGCTTTATTATGTGTATGGTGAAGTGACCGACAACTACGAAATGGCGCAATGTGCCGTCGACTTGCTCGAAAAACTGCCGCCGGAGCGCAACCGCATCACCGCGCTGTTTGCCTCGGCCGGCGTAAAGATTGACAGTGCGTTGGTGTCGCAGGCGGTCATTCAGCTCTATAATGCCTACTGCCTGCAACGCAAATGCCTTTATTGCCGCACCGGCCATCGGCTGCTCAGTGCCGCCGCCCGTGCCGATTAGCGTTTGCATACTGCTGTAAAACATGTTTTATACTGTGTTAAAAGGTAGCAAATCTTAAAAGTTTGCTATAATTTTGTCAAATGCTTAACAATGGAAAAAATTTTCCATTAAATCATAAAGAGAATACTCTATAATATAGCGAATATGTTAGAAAAAACCAATGTAAAAACTCTTGAGAATGTAGTAGTTCGCTTCTCGGGCGACTCCGGCGACGGCATGCAGTTGGCGGGTAATATCTTCTCAAATGTGTCGGCAGGGGTAGGCGACCAGATTTCGACATTCCCCGACTATCCGGCAGAAATTCGTGCACCGCAGGGAACATTGAGCGGTGTGTCGGGCTTTCAGGTACATATCGGTAAGGGCGTTCACACTCCGGGTGATGAGGCCGACGTGCTGGTAGCCATGAACCCGGCTGCGTTGAAGCGCCACGCCTGTTTCTTGAAGAAAGGCGGCGTAGCGATTGTTGACATCGATTCATTCAAGGAATCGGATTTGAAAAAAGCGCTTTACACGACAAACGATCCTTACAAGGAAATCAAACTCGACGCACAGGTCGTGGAAGTCCCTATTTCGTCGATGGTCAAATCGGCGTTGGAAGGTTCCGGACTCGACTTGAAGTCGATGCTCCGTTGCAAGAACATGTTTGCTCTCGGTCTGGTTTGCTGGCTGTTCGACCGTCCGCTCGAGTCGGCTCTCCACTTGTTGCAGAACAAGTTTGCCAAGAAACCGGCCATTTACGAAGCTAACGCTAAAGTGATGCGTGCCGGCTATGACTATGGCCATAACATTCACGCGTCTGTTTCCACATACAGAATTGAAGCCAGCCAAGCCCGTCCGGGCATTTATACCGACGTGAACGGCAACACTGCCACTGCGTGGGGTTTGATTTATGCCTCTGAAAAATCAGGACGTCCGCTTTACCTGGGAAGCTATCCTATCACTCCGGCTACTGATATTCTTCACGAACTTGCCAAACGCAAGGACTTGGGCGTGAAGGCCTGTCAGATGGAGGATGAAATTGCCGGTATCTGCTCGGCTATCGGTGCATCGTTTGCCGGCGACCTTGCTGTGACCACTACTTCCGGTCCGGGTCTGGCTCTGAAGAGCGAAGGCTTGGGATTGGCTGTCATGGCCGAACTTCCGCTGGTGATTATCGACGTACAGCGTGGCGGTCCTTCTACGGGTCTGCCTACAAAGACTGAACAGACCGACTTGCGCCAGGCATTGTACGGCCGCAACGGCGAATGTCCGATTGTGGTGCTTTCAGCCGCATCGCCGACCGACTGTTTCCACATGGCTTTCGAAGCTGCACGTATCGCCATCGAACACATGACACCGGTTATTCTTCTTACCGATGCCTTCATTGCCAATGGTTCTTCAGCATTCCGCTTGCCGGAAGAAGGCGAATATCCTGCCATCACTCCGCGCTATGTGCCGGAAGACAAGAAAGAAGGCTGGCATCCGTACGACCGCGACGAAGAATCGCTCGTGCGCTACTGGGCTATTCCGGGCACTCCGGGCTTGACTCACCGTCTGGGCGGTCTGGAAAAGGACAGCAAGACAGGTGCTATCTCGACTGACCCTGCCAACCACGAAAAGATGGTGAAAATCCGTCAGGCAAAAGTCGACTACATTGCCAACGACATACCTGAAGTTGATCCTTACGGCGACGCTGATGCCGACACACTTGTTGTGGGCTGGGGCGGTACGTTCGGACATATCCACGAAGCTGTCGACATGCTCCGTGCCGAAGGCAAGAAAGTGGCAATGGCCCACTTCCGCTACATCAACCCGCTGCCAAAGAATACCGGCGAAGTGTTCAGCCGCTACAAGAACGTGGTGGTTGCCGAGCTCAACCTCGGTCAGTTTGCCGATTTCTTGCAGGCAAAATTCCCGCATGTCAACATTTCACGCATCAACAAGGTGCAGGGACAGCCGTTCCTCGTACACGAGATTGTAGAAGGCGTAACAAAAATTATGGAGGGCTAAGCTATGGAAGAAATGAAATATCAAGCATCAGATTATAAGAGCGACCAATATGTGCGTTGGTGTCCGGGCTGCGGCGACCACGCTATTCTCAACGTGCTCCACAAAGCCATGGCAGAGCTTGGCGTAGCTCCCGAAAAGACAGCCGTCATTTCGGGTATCGGCTGTAGCTCCCGTCTGCCGTACTATATGAACACCTACGGCTTCCACACGATTCACGGCCGTGCCGCTGCCATCGCTACCGGCTTCAAGGTTGCCAATCCTGATATGACCGTATGGCAGATTTCCGGCGACGGCGACGGACTCGCCATCGGCGGTAACCATTTTATTCACGCCGTACGCCGTAACGTGAACATCAACATGCTGTTGCTCAACAACCGTATCTACGGTTTGACAAAAGGACAATATTCGCCGACATCGGAACGCGGATTCGTGTCGAAGTCATCTCCTTACGGAACGACGGAGGACCCGTTCATCCCGGCTGAGCTCGTGTTCGGCGCACGCGGCACATTCTTTGGCCGCAGCCTCGATGTAGAGCTCAAGACTTCGCAGGAAGTGCTCGTTGCCGCTGCACGCCATAAAGGTGCGTCGGTAGTCGAACTGCTCCAGAACTGCGTGATTTTCAACCACGGCATCTATAGCTTCGTTTCCGACAAGGAACTGCGTCCTGACCACACTATCCACCTCCGTCACGGCGAAAAAATGCTGTTCGGAAAGAACATGGAGAAAGGTCTTGTGCAGGACGGTTTCGGTTTGAAGGCGGTTGTTGTAGGCGAAGACGGCTATACGCTTGACGATGTGCTCGTTCACGATGCCCACTGCCAGTCGAACTTCCTCCACCAGCAGCTTGCCATGATGGACGGCCATACGCTTCCGCTCGCCATCGGTATTATCCGCGATGTTGAGGCACCTGTCTACGACGAAGAAGTGGCACGCCAGACCGAACAGGTTGAAGCAAAGAAAGGCTTCCACAGCCTCCGCGACATGATTCTCGCCGGCGAAACCTGGGAAGTGAAATAATCACCCGATTTCGTTTTGACTATATGATATTAAAACGGCCGGATTCCCGATGGAGTCCGGCCGTTTCCGTGTCCAAGAAATAGCCGTAGGCGTAACCCTCGCGGGCGACACCTGCGGCGTGATTGGTTGTAAATAGGAAACCTCTAAAATAAAATGAAGTTGACTGCTCTATTCCTTTCCGCCGCCCAGCGCGTGGTAGAGGTTGATTACGCCCTGGATTTCGTTGAATTTGTCTTCCGCCATGGTCAGTTCTGCCTGAAGCAGGTCCTGTTGGGCGATGAGCACTTCCAGATAGTTGGTCGAGCCGTAGTCCATCAGCAATTGGGTGCTTTTGACGGCTCTTTGCAGGGATGCAATCTGTTTTTCGTCGAGCACAAGCCGCTGCTGTGCCGTCTGCCATTGGGTGAGTGCGTCGTTCACTTCCGCTCCGGCATCAAGGATGCTTTGCTGGAAGGAGATAAGCGCCTCTTCCTGCTGCGCCTTCGCTATTTTCAGGTTGGCGATGTTCTGTCCGCGGTTGAAAATGGGCTGTAGCAGCGAATCGACGGCGTTCAGCAGCCATCCGCCCGGATTGACGATTCCGGCACCGCCGCTGTTGGTCCAGCCGGCCGTTCCGCTAAGCGAGATGTTGGGATAGAATGCCGCGCGTGCAACATTTGTGGCGTAGTATGCCTGTGCGAGCGTGGCTTCCGCCTGTCGGATGTCAGGACGGTTGCCGAGCAGTTGCAGGGGTACTCCCGCCGACAGTTCCGTCGGGAATTGCTGTTCGTCGAGCGTAGTCCGCTCGATGCGTCCCGGCGCCTTTCCGAGCAGCACCGACAGCGAGTTTTCCACCGACTGTATCTGCTGTTGCAGGCTGAGCACGCTGCCTTCCAGACTCAACTGGCTGGCTTCCGCCTGTGCGATGGATGCATCGGTTACCGTGCCGAATGTTTTCAACGCCTGAAGCGTGCGCACATAGTCGCTCCAGTTTTCCGAAGTGCGGCGACTGATGGCAAGTTGTTCGTCGAGCATCAGCAGCATGTAGTAGCTGTTGGCTATGGTGGCCACAAGCTGTGTCTGTACGGCCTGGCTGTAGGCTGTGTTTTGCCAGAGCACGGCTTTTGCCCCGCGTTTCTCGTTCAGGATTTTTCCGAATAGGTCGATTTCCCAACTTGCCGATATCGCCAGTGAGTAGGTTTTAGGTGTGCTTTCTCCCTTGAACTGTCCGATGGAGCCGTCCGCTCCGAGCGACAGCGAAGGAAGATAGGTCATTTTCGAACTGAGCAAAGCCGCCTCCGCTTCTTTCACCTTCAGCAGGGCGATGCGCATGTCGGCATTGTTTTTCAGTCCCGAATCAATATGTTGCTGAAGCAGCGGGTCGGCAAACAGTTCTTTCCACGACAGTGAAGCCAATGATGTTGTGTCGCCGTTTGCCGCCGGCTGGCGGTAGAGGCTGTCGCTTGCGCTGACAGTTTCCGGACGTTCATAGCTTTTGTAGATATGACAGCTTCCGAAGGCAAATGTCAGCGACAGCCCGATGAGCATATTTCTTATTATTTGAGTCTTCATGAGGTTATTCGTTTTGTGGTTCGACATCTGCCGGCTTTTTGCGGTTCGGCATCACTTTCTCCTGAATGTACTGGAATACGCAGAACAGCACCGGAACGACAAACAGCAGGGCAACCGTACCGATGAGCATACCGCCCACGGTGCCCACGCCCAGCGAAATGTTGCCGTTGGCACCTACGCCCGTAGCAAACATCATCGGGAGCAGACCGAAAATCATGGTGAGCGAAGTCATCAGAATCGGGCGCAGACGCACTTTTGCCGCTGAGATGGCCGCCTGTGTAATCGACAGTCCGTGGTGGCGTCGTTCGGAAGCATATTCTGTCAGCAGGATGGCTGTTTTGGAAAGAAGTCCGATAAGCATAATCAAACCCGTCTGCATGTAGATGTTGTTTTCCAGTCCGAACATCTTCGCGAACAGGAAGCTGCCAGCCAGACCGAACGGAACGGAAAGGATGACGGCCAACGGAATGAACAGACTTTCGTAGAGCGCACACAGAATCAGGTAGATGAACACCACGCAGATAATGAACACGATGGCCGCCGTATTGCCGGTCGACGCTTCCTCGCGCGACATGCCTCCGAACTCAAAGCCGTAGCCTGCGGGCAGCACTTCCTGTGCTACTTCGCGTACGGCCTGAATGGCCTGGCCGGAACTGTAGCCGTTGGCAGCCTCACCGTTGACGGCAATGGCCGAGAACAGGTTGAAGCGCGACAGGCTTTCCGAACCGTAGACACGTGTCAGTGTCAGATACTGTCCCAGCGGCGACACCTTGTTCCGCTTGCAGAGTGCCGCATCGACTTCCACCAGATATTGCGGATATTTGGTGTCGAAAGTCGTGTAGGCACGCGACACTTCCGGACGCTTGTTCAGACGGTCAATCATTTGTCGTGTATATTTCTGCAAATCGTCGATAGAGCCGCCCTTCTGGTCCTGGATATAGATTTCAAAACCGCTGCTGAGTCCGTAGCCCGGAATCATCGGTTGTCCGAACGCACGGATTGTGGCATTGGTGATATGGTCGGTCAAACTGTAGATTTTTTCGATGACGGCTGTCATGTTGTGTTCATCGCCTTCGCGTTCCTCCCAGGGGAGAAGACGGATGATGAACTGTCCGTTCGAAGCACCTTCGCCGGCTGTAAAGCTGTTACCGGTCACTTTCGAGAAAATCTGGATTTCAGGAATCTTGTTCAGTTCCTTTTCCACTTCCAGCATTACCTTCTTGGTTTCGGCAAGGTTGGTACCCGGTGCCGTCTGTACGTTGATGAACACGGTTCCCATGTCTTCCGAAGGAACAAGGCCGGTTTTGGTGGTGTTCATCAGCAGAACGAGTCCGCCGCACGCAACGATTGTCAGCGCGCCTGCCAGCCATTTGTGTTTCAGGAAGAACATTACGCCGAACTTATAGCGGTTGACAAGGCGGTTGAATCCGGCATCGAAAGCGATGTGGAAACGCGATGAGAAGCTCATCTTCTTTCCGTTTCCGCCTACGGAGTGGGGAGTCATAATCAGGGCGCATAGTGCCGGACTCAGCGTCAGGGCGTTGATGGCGGAAATGGCAACGGCAATCGCCATCGTCAGGCCGAACTGTGTGTAGAACGTACCCGTCGTACCGCCGATAAAGCATACGGGGATGAACACCGCCATGAATACAAACGTGGTGGTGATAAGTGCGGAGGTGATGTTGCCCATTGCGGAAATGGTGGCGGTATAGGGCGATTTTACCCCTTCGTCGAATTGCGCCTGCACCGCTTCGACCACCACAATGGCATCGTCGACCACCGTACCGATGACCAGCACGAGTGCAAACAGCGTCAGCATGTTCAGGCTGAAGCCTATGATGTAGAGGAACGCAAACTCTGAAGGAATATGTAGACGACAAGCACAACGAGGATAATGGCTTCAATCAATGTCTTTACCACATTCTTGATGGAAGCGTCGAGGAAGTCCTTGGAACTCATCAAGTCGACAAGTTCCACACCTTTCGGAAGCGATTCCGATATTTTTTCCACTTCGGCATCAATAAGTTTGATGATTTCATTGGCATTTGAGCCGGATGTCTGTGCAATCATACAGGTTGCACCCGGCTTGCCGCTCACCTCACCGGTGACGGTGTATTTCAGCAGTCCCAGTTCGACAGTCGCTACATCTTTCAGGCGCAGCACTTCTCCGTTGTCGAGTGCACGGATGACGAGATTTTCATAGTCCTCCTCGTTTTCATAACGGCCGCGGTATTTGAGCACATACTGGAACGTGTTTTCCGATTCCGAGCCCAGTGTTCCGGTCGGCGATTCAATGTTCTGTTCGGCAAGAACCGTGGCAATGTCGGAGGGGACAAGACCGTATTTTGCCATTTTGTTCGGGTCGAGCCAGATGCGCATGGAGTAGTCGGAACCGAACACGTTGGCTTCACCGACACCCGGAATACGCGACAGTCGGGGCTCGATGTTGATTTTCATATAGTTGTTGAGGAACTCCTCGTCGAAAGAGCCGTCAGGGCTGTAGATGGCAATGGACTTGATGTTGCTCGTCTGGCGTTTGCGGACGGTGATACCTGTTTTTGTCACTTCAGCCGGCAGAAGTCCCTGAGCCGAAGCGATACGGTTCTGCACGTTCACCATCGCCATGTCCGGGTCCGTGCCCTGGCGGAAATAGATGGTGATGCTGGCCGAACCCGTGTTTGTTGCCGAGGAAACCATGTAGGACATGTTTTCCACACCGTTGATGGATTCTTCCAGCGGTACAATCACACTTTTCTGTACCGTTTCCGCGTTCGCACCAGTATAGGTGGCTGACACTTTCACGGTAGGCGGAGCAATTTCAGGAAATTGCTCGATTGGCAGTTGCGACAGTCCGATAGCGGAAATATGTGAAGGCACTTGTTGTGTTTGTCCTGTTGCTGGTTGTTACGGAACTGGTCAGCCGTTTTCCGATGCCTGACAGCAAAGGGGCGTCTGTCGATATCCGTGTACGCAATCATTTCCGGATGCAGACGGTGTGGTTCTTTTTTCTGATTGTCACCGGTTTTTCGCTCGCCATCGAACTGATTTACGAACTGTTCCGGCAGAAGTTGCAGCAGCAGGAGATAGAAACGGAAAAGAACAAGGCCATGCTTGCCGCCTACAAGTCGCAGATTAATCCGCATTTCCTGTTCAACACGTTGAATGCCTTGTATGGGCTTGTCGTGTCGAATTCAAGCCATACGGAGGCCGCCTTCATCAAGTTTTCCAACATCCTCAAATACATGTATTCGCAGACGGATGTCGAGAAGATCGACATCGACAGTGAAATCAGCTATATCCGCCAGTATGTCGACTTGCAGAAGTTGAGGCTGAACCATCATACGAAAGTGGAACTGGAGTGCGACATCGATGACGGCAGCGGGCAGGTGCCGCCCATGATGCTGATTACATTTATAGAAAATGCGTTCAAATACGGTTCGTCGCCTGATGAGGACTGCACTATTTTTATCTGTATCAAGGAGAGCGGCAGTGTGCTGACGATGACTACCCGCAACCGTGTCATGAAAGAGCGCAGCGAAGATGCCATGGCGGTGGGGATGGAAAATTGCCGCAAGCGGCTGCAACTGCTTTTCCCCGGACAGTATGAACTGAACACGCAGCTGCTCGACGGCGTGTATGTGGTGAACTTAACAATCCGTTTGAAATGAAAAATATAACCTGCATAGCTATCGACGACGAACCGTTTGCATTGACTGTCATCAAGAGTTTCTGCGAACGGAAAGGGGGCATCAGCCTGACGGTTTACGACGAGCCGCGGGTGGGATTTGAGGCCATAAAGCGCGAACAGCCCGACCTGGTGTTGCTCGACATTGAAATGAACAGTATCAGCGGACTGGAAATAGCCCAGCATCTGCCGGAGAAGACGGTGCTTGTTTTTACAACCGCCCACGCGCAGTTTGCGCTGGAAGGGTTCAATCTTGATGCCGTCGATTTCCTTCACAAGCCGTTTGCCTACGACCGTTTTGAGGTGGCGCTCAACAAGGCTTTCCGGCGCATTGCCATAAAAAATGCGGTGCAGACAAAGGAAAGCATCACCGTGAAGCAGGAATACAACAATGTGGTCATTCCTTTGGACGACATCCTTTATGTGGAGGCTATGGAAAACTATACGAAGATATACCGTCGGGAGAAGGGATACGTGCTGTCGCGCATGAGTTTGAAGTCCATTCTTGAGATGCTTCCCGAACAGCAGTTCTTCAGAATCCACAAGTCGTATATCGTGCCGGCCCACAATGTGGCAGGTTATGTCAGCCACCGCGTGACCCTGCACACTCCTTCCATCGAACTGCCCATCGGACGGACCTACCTGCCGGCATTTATAGAGTGGATTGGGAAATAAAAAATGAAGAGTTGCCAATACCACATTGACAACTCCTCCCCAATCATAATGAAATAGCGGTTACTACTTTTTGTATTTATCCGTTTTCATTCAAAAGCACGGAAGTTTGTGTGCTAATTTTTGTCTATTAAATTACTTTGTAAACTTTGCTGCCATTTGTTCATTCATTGTTTTTCATTTAGATAAGGTTGCTGTGAATGTTTTTCGATATGTTTCTTTAACTTGCCATTGTAAAGCTACACAAAGATTTTGATAATGTCAAGTGGTTGTTGACCAACTCCCGAAAATTGATGACAAAAGTAAAAAAAGCCTCGGCGGATTGCCGAGGCACTATGTCGTTATTTTGTCAGCAGGTCTGTGTAGTAGCTTCTTACATCAGTCCATCGGTAGAACGGGAACTGGTCGGTGGCTACCGGTATGTGCACTTCCTTTTCGTTGTGGAGCACCTTGACAAGAATGTCGTCGGCTGTTCTTCCCTTTTTCTTGAAGAACACAAGTTGCAGGTTGGCGGCCATCGGCGAAACCTTGAAGTCGGTCCAGTGCTGGTAGACGGTATAGGGGTCGCTGACGCAGGCATCGCAGTTTTCGATTCCCATCAGTGCCGTGAGCGGCGTAATGTTGGAGTCGTGGGCGAAACGGAGTGTGGCGGCGGTATTGCCGTCGGCGATGGCAGCATCCGCGCTCTCGATGATGTTGCGGAGCAAATCTTTGTAGCTGTTCATAATGGCGCCTTTGGCTGCGGCATGGTTGGCGTTGGTGCAGTAGAACTGATAGTTGAAGCATTGCCAGAGGTCATACAGTTCGTCGGGCGTGAACAGATCGTAGAACGACACAGGAGTTTCCATGTTCTGCATGTCGCTTGCCACCCAGTAGAAATCCCATACGAGTTCGAACGGGTCGATATTTTTCAGCACATATTCATCGTTGCAGAACAGGGCTTTGACAAAACGGTCGGAATGAGTGTGGGCTCTGCGGAATTTTTCGTATTCGATACGCCACGGGCCGTTGTTGCCGGTAAACGCATTCGCCTCGTCGGAGCGGCCGGTGAGATAGCCCATGTATTTGCGGCTGGATTCGTAGTATATGCTCAGTTTAGGGTTCAGTTCCTTCAGGCGGTCGCCGAAGGCAGCCATACTCATGGCACATCGCAGAACGATGGACGAACGGGCAGAAATAGTGCGTCCGTCGGCAAATACTTGCGGATAGTTGCGGTACATGCGTTCGGCAATGCCGCGGTGCTGTCTGACACCCAGCGGCGAAAGGTCCTCGGCGCATCCTTCAGCTTCCTTGTAGATTTCATGCAGGCGGTTGAGGGCATCCTTGCCGAGCGGAGTCAGTGCGTTGGCCTTGTTGGCATTTTCCATTGTGCGGATAACGTCGGTATAGTCGGTTTCCGCAAGCAGGTAGCGCGAACCGTGACGGCCGAAGTGGCTTATGTAGAACGGTGTATAATCTTTTGGTGCAGGTGTCACCTTGTTGTTTTCAACCGACGGATAGGCGAAATACACGCCGGCAGTTTTTTCGATAGTACCCAGCACTTCCTCTTTGGTAGTCTGGGCACAGAGGGATAGTGTTCCGAAAAGGGCAACAGCAACAGTTGCCAAAATTTTGTTTTTCATACTGATAAATTAAAAAGTTAAAAATCCTAATGGCTCTAATCTTTTTCTATCCTCATCTTTCATACAAGCTATTGCAAAGCTATAAAAAAAGCGCATAAGATTCTCTTTAATTAGGAGGAAAATGATGGTTCACTTCCGTTAAAATTCGGAAAAACGCAAAAAAACTATTTACTTTGTAAGTGCTAACGGCAGTCCGACTGCGTCGGATCGAATTCCTTTTATTACAAAGAAACAGATTATGGCATACAGCAAATACTATGTGGTTTGGGTGGGACGTCACCCGGGAATCTACGAATCGTGGGAAGAATGTCAGGCGGAAACCGACGGCTTTCCGAATGCCCGCTACAAGGCTTTCTCCAACCGCACGGAGGCTATCCTTGCCTATCGCGAGAGTGACAGGGAGGCTTCGCAGGTGCTGCGTGCCATTGCCAATCATTTGAAGGAAGAGGAACAGCCGGTCGACTATAGCATGATTCCCGAAATACAGGTGGAAAGCATTGCCGTCGATGCCGGTTGCCGCGGCAATCCTGGTATTATGGAATATCGGGGCGTATATGTTCGCACGGGACAGGAAATTTTCCGTGTCGGTCCGTATCACGACGGAACGAACAATATCGGCGAGTTTCTTGCTATTGTTCACGGACTGGCTTTGCTGAAAAAGAAAGGCAGCAATATGCCGATTTACAGCGACAGCAAGATAGCCCAGAAATGGGTGCGCGACAAAAAGTGCAACACCAAACTTATGCCCACCGAGCGCAACGGCGAACTGCTGGCCATCGTCCGCCGTGCGGAAGCCTGGTTGCAGAACAACACCTATTCCAACCCGATTATCAAATGGGAAACCGAACGCTGGGGCGAAATCCCCGCCGACTTCGGCAGAAAGTGAGGTTGCCATAGGTGTTTATAAATCAGCAGCTTGTGCTATGAAAATATTTGAAATGTTTTGTAATTTAAAATAGATTTATTACCTTTGCACCATTAGAACCTGCCAAGCCTCTTTACAATGCTCAAATCGGCGGGTCATTTTTTTATATACCTGTATCTAATGTATGAAGAAGCATTTTACTAAACCATATTCTTCGCCGAAAGAGATAGTTCAAATTCTAAAAACTCGCGGTATGGTCATGGATGATGAACAGAAAGTTGAAAATTACTTGCTGAACATTGGTTATCATAGACTGTCCGCTTATGTGTTCCCATTTTATCGAATGCCAAAGAGCGACTTGATTTTGAAAGACAATGTTACTTTTCGGCAAATTCTTACGCTGTATCGTTTTGACAAAAAATTGCGACTTCTGCTTTTCAATGAGATTGAGAAAATAGAGGTAGCCATTCGCAGTGTCTTGGCCAATATCGGGTGTCAGGAATTGGGAGACAAGTATTGGATAACGAAGCCTGAATACTTTGCGAATCCCGAGAAGTTTAAACAGACTTTAGCCATTATTGACAAAGAACTGACATCAAGCAAAGAAGACTACATTGGTGACTTTCGGCTGAATTTTATCGAAGATTATCCACCTGCATGGATGATAACAGAAATATTGTCATTTGGTAACTTGAATTATATCTATTCGAATATTGCCAGTAACAGGTTGATGAAGCAGATTGCCGGTTATTTTGGATTGAAACCTCAAGTTTTTACTTCTTGGTTGACGGTGCTTGCCAATCTTCGTAATATGTGTTGCCACCATGCAAGAGTTTGGAACAGAGATTTTATGTTAAATCCGGCAGAGCCGCGAAAAACGGCTAACGTATGGTTAAACGCGCCAAATGTAGATAAGAAAAGAATTTACTATCGTTTGTGTATAATTCGCTATTTTTTGGTGTCAGTCTCTCCTGAAAATAACTTCAATGAGAAACTTTTAGATTTGTTGGCCGACTTTCCGTCGATAGATATTGCAGCAATGGGATTTAGTCAGAATTGGGAATGTGAAGATTTATGGAAATAAAAATACAAACAAAAAACACCCCGGCGGTGCTCTGCTCGCGCAGAACAGCGTCGGGGTGGCTGCTTGTAGGCTTAGAAGCCTACGGGGCGTTGCGTTCGGCTGTTCGCCCCTAAATTTACCCTACGTTCGTTGGCTTTGATGACGTCTTCTTCCATGATGCGGCAGAAGTCGTCTTTTGTTGGTTGTGCAATTTTCATTACCCGCTTAGCCATTTCGGGCTGAATGCCGGTTTCTATAAAATTCTTTATCCAGCGGGCGTTGCTGAAATTTTTGTCCTTGTGGCGCACCTTGTCGTCGGCAATCTTTTTCAGTGCGGTTTTTGCCTCGGGTGTCAGTCGCATGGCCTTTTCTTTCAGCTGCCGTTCGCCGATTTCAATCAGTTCGTCGGCGGAATAGTCGTCGAAATGGAACTTGTGGGCGAAGCGGTCGAGAAGGCCCTCGTTGGCATCCATCATTCGCATCAGTTCCTTTTCGTAGCCTGCAAAAATGACTACCATGTCGGGGTCGGGTTCGCTCATCATCGGTAGCAGTGTTTCGATGACACGCATGCCGAAATCGCGGCGGTCCTCACCGCCGGAGAAAAGCGTGTAGGCCTCGTCGATGAACAGCACATTCCCGCGTGCCGAACTGATGATGCTTGCCGTGTTCGCCTCTGTGTCGCCGATGTATCGTCCGACAAGTCCAGCACGATTGGTTTCGATGACGTCGCCTTTGGAGAGCAGACCCATAGAGCGGTAGATTTTTCCTACCATTTTCGCTACGGTTGTCTTTCCCGTTCCCGGATTTCCGAAAAATAGCATGTGGTTGGGCATGGAACTTTTTTCGGGTAATCCGAATTTCTGGCGCATTTTCGTGAACCGTGTCAGAGCAAACGAGTCGGCCATGTGCGATTTCAGATTTTTCAACCCGACAAGGCTGTCGAGCTCCTTCATGCACTCTTCAAAAGATTCCGTTTTCAGAATGTTGGCCTGTTCATCGAAATCTTCCGCCGTCAGTATGGTCGAGCCGGGGTTGCGGCGCTCGTGAGGCATCAGGAACGTCTGTTCGACAAGTTCCTCGAAGTTGCTGGCTTCCCAGGCGGAAATGTCGCTTGACTCCATAAGTTGTGCCACGAATTCGTGCATCCGTTTCAGAAACGGTGCGCTCATCGTGTACTGCTTGCCGGCTATCATCGTTTCCAGATAGTTGGCCACCACATCTGCTCCGCCGATTCGGATTGTAAATCGGTCGTTGAGGCGGATGGCGCGTGAAATGGACGGGTTTTGGCGGCAAACCTGATGGAATTCCTGTTCCGTGCAGTAGATGGCCAGTGTCCATGCCTTTTCGTTAAGTCCGTGAACTATCTGTCGGGCAATTGTTTTGCCGTCGCCATAGGTGAGGCTGCTGACATCTTTACCCAGCACGATGTTCTTTTCCGTGCATTTGAAGAAAACCGTGTTGGTGTTGCCCAACGGCTGGTTTTGCAACTCGCTGATGTTTTCTTGTACGGTTGTGAATGTGACTCCCGAGTTAATGTCGGTCATTTTCGAAGCAAGCAGTCCGGCTACCCGATGGGCAATCGACTGACTTTTCGAAAGCACAGCGTAGTGGTGTGATACCTTGTCCTGCTTGGTCGGATGCATTTGCTGATAGTCGGCATATCTTATGGCAAGTTTCAGTTTGTCATCGGGATGGAGCGGAAATTTCAGCAATGCTTTTCCCTGCAACATGTTGGCAAACGTATACAGCTTTTCCACGTTTCTCGTTTCCGTCCTGTTCAGGGTGTGGAAGGTGACTTTTCCGTCGGCGGAAACCGTCATGCGTGCAGCATGGATAATCTGTTCGTCTATACTGAAGGCGATGCTGTAATTGCCCGGCTTCCAGGAAACGGAAGGCGTTAGCGTACATTCCATTTTCTTTTTGTTCGCTTCTACTATCTGCTCGTTTTTGGCTACGAGCATAAGCTGTTCGTTGAAGAGCGTGGCCTGTAGTTTGATGTAGGCAGCAGTTGGTTTCTCGAATTGCGCTGTGATTTTCAGCGGCGAGAAGGTGAAATGCGGCTTTGCCTTGCTGAAGGATGCAGATTCCCCAATGATTTTTGGACGGTCGCCCACCTCGTTGTTGTAGATGTAAAACTCGATGTAGGAGTGGTTGCCGATGGTTTTCCAGTTTCCTTGGTTGATGGCGGTATCGGCCACCAAAATCATGTATTTTCCCTGTGTTCCCTGATAGGCACATTCGAAGTAGTGGCAGAGGCCATCGATAAACGTTTTGTCGTTAGGGGTGGCCATAAGAGTCGGGCGGTTGCTGTTTTCGTAGATATACACAGTCGGACTGCTTGGATTTTCCTGTTTGTGGTTGATGGAAAAAGCAATGTAAGGATCATCATTGTAGTGTGTCGTTTCATTTACCAGCATGGTTTGACTCAGGTCAAAACTGCTTGCATCGACCGATATGGATTCTACCTCTGTCCGGCTGCTGCCGTTTTGGGGAATGTAGACACGTCGTCCGTTAATGGTGGCAGGCCTTAGCGATTGAAGTGTGTCGCTGTCTACTTTTTGCTCCAATCGGAAAGGTTCTTCCGCTTTTTCCTCCTCTGCGCTTTCTTCCTCGTCATCGGCGATGAATTCTTCCAGCAGTCTTTCGAACTCTTCTGCGTCGATATCATTTTCGTCTGTTTCCTCGTTTTCCGTTTCTTCGGATGTATCGTTGAGCAAGTCGTCTGTTTCTTCGTCAGTGTCAAATTTTTTCATAGAAATGTAGGATTAAAGTTTGTGAATCAAATGAAAGAATGTGGGGTAAATGTGGGGTTTGGATGAAAATCAATGCTCCCGACGTGGGAGCATTGACACACGCATCCAGCCTGTACATTTCCCTACGCGTACAGAAGCTCACGAAGAGCTACGTCCAACCTAACGTTGCCGGAGGTGCGTGTTTTTTCGATGAAAAAAGAGTCTCCGGTGTTTCTTTTGATTTATGGTGAAGGCGTGCACGGCGGACGTGGGCCGTCGGCATACGCCTGCGGACAGTTCGCGGTTGCCGGACAGAAGTCTGTCCGGGATTGACGATACATTCCGGGTGTCGGAAGCTGAGGTCCCGAATGGAGGGGGTAGGGTATGGCTGAGAGGTATAAGCTCTTCAGCCGCAGAATGTCAAAGAGCGTTTACGCTTGGGGGTATCAGTCCCTGTTCCGCTTCCGTGGGCGAAAGCAGATGCGCTGTTAAACTGGATAGGAAATCATGTTCGTTACCTTGAGGAAAGTCGGTCACTCTATTTCTTGGCAGCCGTGAGGCGGCGTTCGAATCCTGCCGTGAGTTCAAGGTCGGACGTACGGCAATCAAGCGACGACAGTAAGGTCGAAGTTCCGAGGTTCGGAAAAGGGCAAACACATTCTATGACCGTTGTGCGGCCATATCTTTTCTCATTACTTGTTGGGGATTAATTCCTTTTTTTGGCTGTAAATTTTTAGTTGTGTTTCTTTTTAGTATACGGAATTCTAAATTTCCCGCTTTTTTATAGTTGCTGCGGATTTTATTCCAAACTCAAAATTAGGAATAATTTTTGAAACTTCCAAATATTTATTGAAAAATTTTAACCTTTGATGGCTAAACGGTTGTTGAAATGGGGAAAATCTTTATGACAGACGGAACTGTTTTTTGGGACAGACGGTGAAATTGTTGCAATTTTTATAGCGTGCGTCAAAAAATGGCACATGTTGCTGCTACCTTTACCGCAGAAAAAAAAGATAAACTATGGCGAGCGATTTATTTAACAGATATATATGGCTGGTTGACACCATATATCGGGCAAATGGTATTACGTTTGAGGAAATCAATGCAAAGTGGTTGAGAAACAACATGAGTGAGGGTATGGAATTGCCTTTGAAAACCTTCCACAACCATCGTAGGGCTATTGAGGAGATGTTTGATATCAATATCGTATGCCATAGACGCGACGGATACAAATACTATATTGAGAATGCCGACGATATGGAAAAGGGCGGTGTCAGGGCTTGGTTACTCAATACGTTTGCAGTGAACAACCTTATCAACGAAAGCCACCACTTGAAACGGAGAATCGTGTTTGAGCAGATTCCTTCCGGACAAAAATTTCTGACTCCGCTGATTGAAGCCATGCGCGACGGGCTGGCGGTGGAATTGAAATATAAAAGTTTCTGGCGTCAGGACGAATACGTGGTAGAGGTTGAGCCTTATCTTGTTAAAATTTTCAGGCAGCGGTGGTATTTGCTGGCAAGAAATATCGGTAGGGATACGCTGCGGATTTATGCTTTGGACAGGATTCGGGAACTGCGACAAACAGAAAAAACATTCTCGATGCCTAAAACATTCAGTCCGGAAGACTATTTCTACAACTCGTTTGGAATCATTTCGCAAGACAGTTGTCCGCCGGAGTTTGTCGATTTGAAAGTGTACGGCACACAGCGTAAATATTTCAGAACCCTACCGCTGCACCATTCCCAGGAAGAAATCGAGAATGCGGACGAGTATTCCGTTTTTCGCTACTATCTGTCGCCGACATACGACTTTGTGCAGGAAATCCTTTCGCATGGTTGTGAAGTGGAAGTGCTGTCGCCGAAGCATGTCCGTGACGAAGTCCGATGGCACGCGGAAGTGATTGTGTCAAGGGGGTAATTATTAGGTAAACAAATAAACCGCCAGAAATGGCGGTTTATTTGTTGGTTCAGGGCTTTTATTCCAACGGCTGGAGGGAGACGATTTCCACTACTTCCAGCGCATTGTCGTAGTCGGCGGCGAAACCATCGTCGAGTTTGCCGAGATTCTTCACTTTCAGTACGGCTTTGACAGGGGTGGCTTTTTCCACTCCGTCACCGGTGAGCGAGCGGTAGTCGCTGATGAGCTTTCCGCTTTTGTCAATAATCCATTGCTCCGTTGTGTCGCCGTCGGCTGTGAACGCCCGTACTTCATGGGCAATTACCAGTTGACCGCTGACGGTGTAGGTGGAGTCGGTTTCGGCTACCGGTGCGGCTGTCTGAGCCGCTTCTTTCTGCGAGCAGGCAGAAAGGGCGAGAATTGCCGATGCAAAAAGAAACAATTTTTTCATAGTATGTATTGAATATTAAAAAAGCTCCGTCGGAGTCGGCGGAGCTTCGTGTATAATGGGTTATTACTTTTCGCGCATAAAGATGTTGATTGGTGTTCCCCTGAAGTCCCACTGTTCGCGAATCTTGTTTTCAAGGTAGCGGCGATAGGGTTCTTTCACCCACTGCGGAAGATTGCAGAAGAAGATGAATGTAGGAATCTTTGAGCCTTTCAACATTGTGATATATTTGATTTTCACATACTTGCCCTTGTTCGCTGGAGGCGGATATGCGGCAATCATTTCCTGCATATAGTTGTTGAGTGCCGATGTCGGAACGATGCGGTTGCGGTTGTTATAAACCTCAACGGCCGTTTCCAGCACTTTGTAGATGCGTTGCTTTGTCAGTGCCGAACCGAAGATGATGGGGAAGTCGGTAAACGGTGCGAAGCGGTCGCGGATGGCTGCCTCGAAGTGCTTGATGGCTGCCTGGCTCTTGTCCTCCACGAGGTCCCACTTGTTGACACATACCACGAGTCCCTTGCGGTTCTTCTGGATGAGCGAGAAGATGTTGCTGTCCTGGCCTTCGATACCGCGAGTGGCATCAATCATCAGGATACAAACGTCGGAATTTTCAATGGCACGGATGCTTCGGATAACAGAGTAGTACTCAATATCCTCGTTCACCTTTGTCTTCTTGCGGATACCGGCAGTGTCCACCAGATAGAAGTCGAAGCCGAACTTGTTGTAGCGCGTGTAGATGCTGTCGCGTGTCGTGCCGGCAATGTTCGTCACGATGTTGCGTTCTTCACCGATAAAGGCGTTGATGATGGACGACTTTCCTGCATTCGGGCGTCCTACGATGGCGAAGCGCGGAATTTCTTCCAGTTGCTCTTCTTCCTCTTCCTTTTCCGGGAAGCGTTTCATTATTTCGTCAAGAAGGTCTCCAGTTCCCGAGCCGTTGACTGCTGAAACGCAGAACGGGTCGCCCAATCCGAGTGAATAGAATTCAGCCGAGTTGTAGATCCATTCGTTGGAGTCGGCCTTGTTGGCGATGAGGATTACCGGCTTTTTCGCGCGGCGCAGGATAGCTGCCACGCTGTCGTCGAGGTCGGTAACGCCGTTCATCACGTCGACAACGAAAAGAATCACGTCGGCCTCTTCGATGGCGATGGATACCTGCTTGTTGATTTCACCTTCAAATATGTCTTCAGAGTTGACTACCCAACCGCCCGTATCGACGATGGAAAACTCTTGTCCGCACCAGTCCACTTTACCGTACTGGCGGTCGCGGGTTGTGCCCGAAGTGTCGTCGACGATGGCTGTACGAGTCTGCGTCAAGCGGTTGAACAGCGTTGACTTGCCTACATTCGGCCGTCCGACGATGGCTACTAATCTTCCCATATCTTTCTGAATTATATTTTTGTTTTTCTAAATTACTAACTGTTATTCAATATATCCGAACGAGCGGAGCTTGTTCTCGCGGTTGCGCCAGTCCTTCTCCACTTTTACGAAAATTTCCAGGAACACGCGTTTCCCGAAGAACGTTTCGATGTCGCGGCGTGCAGCGATGCCCACACGTTTGAGCTTTGCACCGCCTTTGCCGATGATGATGCCTTTCTGGCTGTCGCGTTCCACGTAGACAACCGCCATGATGTGGATGGCATCGTTGCTTTCGTCGTACTTTTCAACAAGCACTTCGGTAGCATAGGGCACTTCCTTGTCGTATTCGAGCAGGATTTTCTCACGAATGATTTCTGTCACAAAAAAGCGTGCCGGCTTGTCGGTGAGTGCATCCTTGCCGAAGTAGGGCGGAGAGTCGGGCAGCAGTTCCACGATGCGCTTCATCAGGTTGGCAACGTTGAAATTCTCCTTTGCCGAGAGCGGGAAAAGTTCGGCGTTCGGCAGGTATTTCTGCCATAGCTGCATTTTCTGTTCCAGGTCGGCATTGCCTTTCAGCAGGTCGATTTTGTTGATGACGAGCAGTACGGGCACCTTTTCCTTCGCTACCTTCTCGATGAAGTCGAGGTGTTTCGTCGCGTCTTCCACCACGTCGGTCACATACAGTAGAACGTCGGCATCAGTCAGCGCGCTTTCCGAGAAGTTGAGCATGCTTTCCTGCAGCTTGTATTTCGGCTTCAGTACGCCCGGGGTGTCGGAGAATACGATTTGGTAGTCGTCCGTGTTGACAATTCCCAGAATGCGGTGGCGTGTTGTCTGTGCCTTGGATGTGATGATGGAAATACGTTCGCCAACGAGGTTGTTCATCAGCGTCGACTTTCCGACGTTCGGGTTTCCGACTATGTTTACAAAACCGGCTTTGTGCATAATTTGTTCAGTGAGCGTTTAAAAATAGAGTTGATGTAAGATAACAAAGCGGGAAACGGTACAAGAAAATTCCGCACATTCCGGAGGCTGAAAGTTCGGCTTCCGGCGGATTCTTGTGCCGTGTCCCGCACGATTGTCTATGCTGTTCCTTTATATAGGTGTCGGTTAGATGTCCCAAACAATGTACATTGCACCCCAAGTGAAGCCGGCTCCGAAGGCTGTAAGCACAATCTTGTCGCCTTTCTTCAGCTTGTCCTTGTTCTCGTCGAGACACAAAGGAATAGATGCTGCACTCGTGTTACCGCGATATTGGATGTTTACGAGCACTTTGTCTGGATTGATGCCGAGGCGGTCGCCCACAGCTTCAATGATACGCAAGTTTGCCTGATGAGGAACGAACCAGTCGATGTCGTCAACCGTCAGATTGTTGCGTTTCATTACATCTTGCGACGATGTAAGCATGTCAGTTACAGCGTGCTTGTACACGGCGCGGCCTTCTTGGTAAACGAAGTGTTCGCGGTTGGCTACGGTTTCCTGAGTTGCCGGATGAGCTGAACCGCCTGCTTTCATCACCAGATGAGGCAGTCCTTCTCCGTTCACATGGAAGATACCGTCGATAACTCCCACGTTCGGTTCTTCTGTCGGCTCAACCAGAACGGCTGCAGCGGCATCACCGAAGAGCGGACAAGTTGTACGGTCTTCGTAGTTTGTCATACTTGACATCATTTCGGCAGCAACCACGATTACCTTCTTGTACATACCGCTGCGGATATATGCGGCAGCTGATTGAAGAGTAACGATGAAACCTGCGCAGGCAGCCTGAATGTCATAAGCGTAGCTGTTGCTCAAGCCGCATTGGTGCACAATGATAGATGCTGTAGACGGGAAACGGTAGTCAGGGTTAGAAGTGGCGCAAATCACCAAGTCGATATCTTCCGGTTTGCAGCCGGTGTTTTCGAGCAGGCGGTTTACGGCGATAACTCCCATGTGGGAAGAACCCAAGCCTTCACCCTTTTGAATGCGACGTTCCTTGATGCCCACGCGTGTGGTGATCCATTCGTCGTTTGTGTCTACCATTGTCGACAGTTCGTCGTTGGTCAATATGTAGTCCGGGACATAAGAAGCTATTCCCGTTATTCTTGCACTAAACATTGTAGAAAGGGTATTCTGTTAAACAAATATGTCCTAAATTGGTATTTAGGACAATCTTTTTTTCACAGCGACTTTAACCTTCGGATTAGAGTGCTGCGTTTTTCTCGATAGCTACTTTTCCACGATAGTAACCGCATTCGCCGCATACTGTGTGATATACATACCATGCACCGCAGTTCGGGCAAAGTGCCAATGTAGGAGCTACAGCTTTATCGTGAGTTCTTCTCTTCGCTGTTCTTGTTTTAGATTGTTTACGTTTAGGATGTGCCATTTTCTTATCTATTTTTATTTGTTATCTAATAAGCTCCTCAATGCATCCCATCGAGGATCAGTTTTTACTTCTTCGCTATCCGATTCACTGTCGGAAATGGAGGCCAGGTGCTGGTTGAGCTGTGCCGTCATCTCGGCGTTGCATTCTCCTTCCGGGTGAATGTGTTTCAGCGGAATGGTCAGCGCGATGGTGTCGTAGATAATCGACGACAAGTCCAGGTCGTTGTATGATTCCGGAATGATTAGCGTTTCGTCGCTTTCGTCGTTGTATTCTTCTCCGTACTTCACAACAAGGTGATAGTCGGTGTCGACATTTAGCGGCATATCGTCGAGGCAGCGGTCGCAACTGATGATGATTTCGCCGTTCATTTTGAATGAAAGGTCAAAAATATCACCGTCATGTTTTACGTTCAGCTCGACAGAAACCTTACCCGCGTGAATATCCGCGCTTTCCATTTTACTGAAAAACTCGGTATCGACGAGGTAGCTAAACTGCTGATTACCAGCAGGCATACCCTTTAGGGCTAATTTGTAAGTTGTCAATCCTCCCAAAATTCGCTCCGTTAAAACGGCACAAAGATACAAACAAATTATTGAATTATCAACCTTTTACGCTTTTTTTCTGCATTTTAGCGTGAAACCGCCGCCGAGGATATTGTCTGTCGGATAAAAAATTAGACGGATTCTTTTCTTTTTCCTTTTGTTTGGCTTTATTGCTATGCATATATGTGAAACAGAATAAATAATGTAATATTAACATTCTACTGTTTCCTATTTTGGAAACTTTTTCCTATATTTGTAGAATATAGGATATGTAGAAAGATATATGGTATGACGGATAGAATTGAAAATATAGGTTCAATGATTCGGAATGAACGTATTCGCAAAGGACTGACACAAGAAGAACTTGGCGAACGGGTGGGTGTCGGTAAGGCTCAGATATCTAAAGTTGAAAGTGGAAAGGGCCTTACGATAAAAACCGTGACAAAGGTGCTTGATGCACTAGGCTTGTCGGCTTCCGTTGTCTTGCAGAATGAGCAGGCAATTGATAAGAACATGATTGCTTATATTGTTGCTGCTATCAGTGAATTTGCGAGGGCTCATCATATTTCTGTTCGGGAAGCAAACAATTATTTGATACGTTTCAAAGGCATTGATTTTCTTACGGAGCATTATGATGCAGAACATTTGCTTTCATTCGATGATAGTGTTCAGGATCTTACACAAGTTTGTCTGAATAATGGAGGGGGTATTCAATGAAGCTGTATCATGGTTCAAATATGGTAATTGAACGGATAGATTTGTCAAAATGCAAACCCTACAAGGATTTCGGACAAGGATTTTATCTGACTGAAATTAAAGAACAGGCGGAGCAGATGGCAAAACGCACTTCTGCCATCTATGGCGGAGAGCCAACTGTAACTGTGTTTGAGTTCGATGAAGCGGCATTGCGTATTCTTTCGGTAAAGACCTTTGAAGAACCGAATGAAGAGTGGGCTTTGTTCGTTATGGCAAATCGTAGCAGGCATAATATGCAACCGACACATAACTTTGATGTCGTGATTGGACCGGTTGCCGATGATACCATTGCAACTTTGTTCCGTAATTTTGATGACGGCATCATTGACTTGCAAATGCTCGTGAAAGGCTTAAAATACAAAAAGGTTTCATCGCAATATTTGTTTCACTCGGCGGAAGCCATTAAATATTTACGCAGAATATGAATAAGCGAACGCAATATCTGGTGGAGGGTATAACCAAAGACATAATTACTTACCTAATGCAAGATAATGGGTATGACTTGCCAACTGCTCTCAAAGAATTCTATAACTCCGAAACCTTTGCAAAACTTTCAGATGAAGCAACCGGACTCCATATTGAAAGCTCGGCTTATGTGTATGAAATACTGAAAGAGGAATTAAGGTATGGGAAGATTAAATTAGACTAGTCAGTTTCTATCTTTAGCCTCAATTCGCATTTTGCAATGTTGGCTTCCTCGTAAGATTGATTCACAAATGGTTACTTGGAATGTTTTATTTTTCCATAACGAATGTAGGACGTGGAGAATGCTTTGTTTGGAACATTCACAAAGTAATGGAGTAGAAACATAGCCTTGCCGATGAAGCATGCAGGTACATTCCATAAAATATAGATAATAGGCAGTACCTTCTTTAATGGTTTCACTTTTTACCCCCGGTAATTTACTAGCTTCAGAAAAGAAAATGTCCAAATTACCCTTTGCTTTCGCGTATAGTTCTCGGTAGACTTGCAAAGTTCCGCATTTTACACAGTTCTTTCCACATTCCGAGAAAAATGATGCTCGCTGTTCTGGGGGCAGACAGCTTATCCCTTTTTCAAAACCTTTGAACCAATCAGATAATTCCATTGTGTTTTTAGTGATGAATATTGATTATAATGTTCTGTGTGTGAAATCTTCTTTAATTAAAAAATAGAAGGTGTGCTTTTTGACACACCTTCTCATTGTAGTATATTTTCTTGTCGAAAATTAGTCGAGGTCGGTCAGCTCGCGGATTTTTTGTGGAATCTCGATATTGTTGTTGAGGTCCTTGAATTCTTCGCTGCCTTCGCCGATGGCGAATACCGGAACCGGGTTACCTGTGTGGGAAGTGGTGGTGAAGCCGATGCCGTATTTATGGTTGAGAATGTCGAACACGATGGCTGTGAAACTCCAGAATTCCTTGTAAAGTGTCTTCTGTGTGCGGTCGTCGTGAGCCTTCATGCGGTCGTAGCTTTCTTTCATGCGTGCTTCCTCTTCTTCGTTGATGCCGATTTTAGTCCAGAAGCCCAGTTTGTCGCTCATGGCTTCCTTCATTTGTTCCCAAGTGAAGTCGCCGTTTTTCGAACAGAAGTCATTGAACTGTTCTTTTGAAATTTTCTGGCAGTCCATTTCCTTCAACGTGATGTTCTTCGGACCGTTGTTCACTCCTACGGTCATGCCGCCAGTGTCGTGGTCGGCAGTGATGACGATGAGCGTTTCTTCCGGATGCTGAAGGTAGAAGTCGTATGCCACACGGATACATTTGTTGAAGTTGAGGATTTCCTTTACAACAGCTCCGCCGTCATTACCGTGTGCGGCATGGTCGATGTTGCCGCCTTCCACCATCATGAAAAACTTCTCGGGCGATACTTTTTTCAAATGGTCGAGGCAAGCCGTGGTGAGCTGTTGTAGTGTCAGGGCACCTGCGATGCTGTCAACGGTATAGCCGATTTCGTTCGGAGTTACAGGGGCATGGCTGGTGAGCAGCACCTTGTCGCCGGCGTTGGCTTTGTTGAGTGCATCCAAGCCGTGGACAACGGTGAATCCGTTGGCGCGGTAGTTGTCAAACACCTGTTCGGCTTTTTCTTTGCTCTTTTCCGCAACGTGAGTGCCGGCTCCGCCCAGGAAGTTGAAGCCGCATTTTGCACCGTCGGCGTTGATTTCTTCATACATGCCTCGGTTGGTCTGGTGTGCATAGAAAGATGCAGGTGTTGCATCGTCGTATGCCACTGAAGTGACGAGTCCTACACCGTAGCCTTGTGCCTTCAGTTCAGTGGCAATGCTGGTAACGGCAACAGAGTCGGGCGTCATGCCTATCATTCCGTTCTTGGTCTTGTTGCCGGTAGCAAGGGCAGTGCCGGCGGCCGCAGAGTCGGTTACCGGGCTGTTGGCCGAGTAGGTCATTGCCATTGACGCTACAGGGAACTGCATCATCAGTATGTTTTCGTCGTTGTTAAGAACGAGTCTGTTGTAGGTTTCCGTTGCCATCACATGTCCCATGCCCATGCCGTCGCCGATGAACATGAAGATGTATTTCGGCGTTGCGTTTGCCGCAAGGGCGAGGCAGAAAGCTCCAACCAGTAAAAAAAGAGATTTTCTCATAAGTCTGTTTTTATTGTTTGTTGTTAAGTTTCAAAAGTTCTTCCATGATGGTGCGGTCGTTTGACAGACGGGGAATTTTTCTCTGTCCGCCGAGTTTTCCGCCTCGGTTCTTGAGCCATTCGTCGAAAATTCCGTGACGTGCCGTGACGATGGTCAGCCGGTCGATAAACAGGTTTTGGAATCGCTTTGCCTCATAGTCAGAGTTGGCCTCCTTCAGATGGCGGTCGAGCGTTTCGGCAAACTGTTCCATGTTGTCGGGCATTTGCTCGAATTCAATGAGCCATTCGTGCCGTCCCTTGCTTGTCCGTGTAGCGAAGACTGGCGCAACGGTATAGTTGGCGATGGCTCCGCCGCATTCTTTCAACGTACGCTCCAAGGCTTCATCCGCATTATACACCATCAGCTCTTCGCCGAAAGCGTTGATGAAATGCTTGGTGCGTCCGGCTATGGTGATTTTCACGGGGTTGGTCTGTTCGATTCTTACGGTGTCGCCCAGACGGTAGCGCCACAGGCCGTTGCTCGACGATATGACCAGTTCGTAGGTCTTGCCTTTTTCCACGCCGTCGATGGCTACAGTTTCCGGGTATTCCTTGTCGGTTTCCGACAGCGGAATGAATTCATAGAAAATGCCGGAGTCGGGGATGAGCATCATGCCCGGAGAGTCCCACGAAGTCTGGACGGCGAAGAATCCCTCGGAAGCGTTGTAGGTTTCGAGGTAGTGCATCTTGCTGCAATCCGTGATGGCATTATACTGTTCGCGGTAGGGACGGAAGCTGATGCCGCCGTGGAAAAACACTTCCAGATTCGGCCATACGTCGTGGATGTTGTCGACACCCTTGCGTTTAAGCACTTCCTTGATTACGGAGAGGAACCATGACGGAACGCCGGAAATGTTGGTCACGTTCTGGTTAAGGCTTGCTTCTGCAAGTGCAGGGAGCTTGACGCTCCAGTCCTCCAACAGTGCAATCTGTTTCGACGGAATCCGCACCAGATTGGCGAGCGGGTTCATGCGGTCAATCAAATTTGCCGAAAGGTCGCCCACCTTGACGTTGTTGCCCGGATGGATTTCGTTGGCAAAGCTGCCACCGAGAATGAAAGCCTTGCCGTCGAACACCCGGCTGTTGGGATTCAACTTCAAGTAATGTGCCACGGTGTCGAACGTGCCTTGGTAATGGCAATGACGGAATCCCTCCTGAGTGATGGGGATATATTTACTTTTGCCGTCGGATGTGCCCGACGACTGCGCATAGTTCTTCACGACTCCATGCCATAGAATGTCCTTTTCGCCTTTGAGCATGCGCATCACGTAGTCGCGAATGTCTTCGTAGTGTACCAGCGGGACTTGCCTGCGGTAGTCGTTGTAGTTATATATGTGTTTGAATCCGTACCGTTTGCCGTATTCCGTTTCGGCTGCGCTTTTGAGCAGCTTTTTCAGTTGGGCAAACTGGATTTCGTCTTCATATTTTTCAAAGTTACCGCTTTCTTTTATCCGCTTCATGAATATGGGACGAAGCAGAGAAGTCAATGTCAACATATTGAGTCCAGTTACGTGATTGCAAATGTAGCGAAAATATTATATATCTTCAACGTTTATCCGATTGTTTCTTTTCTGTCGGCGGAATTGCGGCCGGCATGGCGGTTGTGGCGGGGGATACAGGCGGTTTTTTATCTGCTTGTTTGGCTATTCCCCCCACTTGAATTAACTTTGCAGAAATATTTTGATTGGTATGGAAAACGTGAAGAATCTGGACGGAGTCCGCAACCTCCTTTTTGACTTGGGAGGGGTGATTATGAATCTCCGTCGTGAAAACTGTGTGGAAGCGCTGGAACAGCTGGGTCTGAAAGATGCCGATGAAATGTTGGGACTTTATTGCCAGACCGGACCGTTCATGCAGTTGGAAGAAGGAAAGATTACGCCGGCCGAGTTCCGTGCGGAAATTCGCCGCCGCATCGGCTGCGAAGTGAGCGACGCTGAAATGGACGATGCTTTCAACCGTTTCCTTCTTGGTATTCCCGTAGAACGTCTGTGCGCGCTTGAATCCTTGCGCAAACAATATAAAATCTATATGCTTTCGAACACGAACGCCATCATGTTTGACAGCAAAATCAAAACCGACTTTCAGATTGACGGAAAGAACAGGGAGGACTACTTCGACGGAATGTGTCTTTCCTATGAGGAAGGCTGTGCGAAACCCGATCTGCAGATTTTCCACAACGTGCTCGACAAGTTTGGCATAAAGGCGGAGGAAACCTTGTTTTTCGACGACTCGCAGGCTAATCTTGAGGCGGCTGCCCGTTTGGGCTTCCGCACCTGGCTGGTAGAGCCCGGCACTGAATTTATGGAAGCATTCAAATAATAACCGGCCTGGAGGATGAATGTCGTAGCACAGGGGGGACGGTTGCAGGTTCCGGTGGCTGCTACCATCGGAATGTTTGACGGCGTACATGTGGGACACCGTTCGGTACTTGCTTTTTTGCGGAGCGAGGCCGGTCGGCGCGGACTGTCGTCGGCTGCCATCACCTTCCGCCGGCATCCGCAGGCTGTGCTGCATCCGGACGTCGATTTTCCGGTGCTGATGACACCCGAGGCGAAACTGGAGGCACTGGCGGAAACGGGAATCGACTACGCTATCGTATTGGATTTCGACAAGCAGTTGTCGGAACTTTCTGCCCGTGAATTCATCCGTCTGATACGCGATACCTACGGAGTCCGCCTGTTGCTGGTGGGCTATGACCACCGTTTCGGTCACAACCGCAGCGACACGTTTGCCGACTATGTGGACTATGGCCGTGAACTGGGGGTGGAGGTGATGCAGACTCCGGAGCTCGACACGCCGTTGGGGCATGTCAGCTCGTCGGTAATCCGTCGGCTGGTGGCTGCCGGCGATGTGGCGTTGGCCGCGCAGATGCTTTCCCGTCCTTATCGTCTGGAAGGCACCGTCGTGGGCGGATTTAAGAACGGCCGCAAGCTGGGTTATCCGACGGCAAACATTGCGCTTGCCGACCGTTCGCTGCTTTTGCCGAAAAACGGCGTATATGCCGTCCGTGTGCATGTCGACGGAACGCTTTACGGCGGAATGCTCAATGTCGGGGTGCGTCCCACTTTCAACGGCAGCGGGAAAGTTTCGGTTGAAGTCAACATCTTTGATTTCGACCGCGACATTTATGGTTCGGCAATAGCCGTCGACTTTGTGGCGCATGTCCGCGACGAACGGCGCATGGGGTCGCTCGACGAGCTGATGGCACAGCTTGCCGCCGACAAGATGCAGATACAGGAAATATTAAAAACAACTCTTATATGAAAATCGTAAACTTTGCAGAAAGCCGCTCGCTCGTCAATCAGTATATGATGGAGCTTCGCGACGTGAATATCCAGAAAGACATGATGCGCTTCCGCCGCAACATCGAACGTATCGGCGAGATTGCAGCCTATGAAATTTCAAAGACTCTTGACTACAACGACGAACTGACAACGACCTGCCTGGGAACGGCACAAAGCCATACTGTAAAGAACACGCTGGTGCTTGCCACGATTCTCCGTGCCGGACTTCCGTTGCATCAGGGTCTGCACAATTATTTCGACCATGCTGAAAACGCTTTTGTTTCAGCCTATCGGAAGTATATCAGCGAAGATGATTTCCGCATTCATATCGAATATATAGCCGCTCCGCTCATCGAGGGCAAGACATTGGTGCTCTGCGACCCGATGCTTGCTACCGGTTCTTCGATGGAACTTGCCTATGAAGCTTTGCTTACAAAAGGAACGCCGGCGAAGATACATCTGGTGTCGGTCATCGCTTCGCGTCAGGCTATCGAATTCATTCGTGACAAATTCCCTGCCGGCACTACGCTTTGGGTGGCAGCCATCGACGACGAGATTAACGAGCACAAATATATCGTGCCCGGTCTCGGTGATGCAGGCGACCTTGCTTTCGGCGAAAAAGAAGGATAATAGGGTTCTTAAATCGTGTTATAATATAGCGTGCAGTAATTAAAAAATCTTAATAAAAATAGCTGCGCAAACCACTATATAATTAAGGCGTTGCGTATTCGGCGATAAATCAGTATATTTGCAAACGGAATGGAAATGGAGGGGGCGGAAGTTCTCTCCATTCTTTTATTGGTACATAGCGTTTTATTAACCACTAAATCAGAAAAAAGGAGGAAAAGATGATTGATAAAAGTGCCTTGATAGAAACGTTGACTAAAGGAATGGCGGACACCGACCTTTTCCTCGTTGACGTGACAATCGGAAAAGACAACCGCATTGTGGTGGAGATTGACAGCGACACGGCTGTCGACATTGAAGAATGCATCCGCCTGACACGCCTGGTGGAAAATGATTTCGACCGTGATGTGGAGGACTATGAACTGGAAATCGGCTCGGCCGGACTGACATCGCCTTTGAAGGTCGTGCGCCAATATGTGAAGAATATCGGAAACGAAGTGGAAGTGCTCACTGCCGACGGCAAAAAGCTGAAGGGCACGCTGGCAAACGCCGACGAAGCAGGCTTTGTGCTGGCCGTCAGCAAGAAGGTAAAGCCGGAAGGCGCCAAGCGTCCGGTAGTGGTGGAAGAAGAACTTCCGTTCAAATATGATGAAATAAAATACACTAAATATTTAATACAGTTTTAATTAATACGATGGCAAAGAAAGAGGAACCCATAAGTATGGTTGACAGCTTTTCAGAGTTTAAAGAACTGAAAAACATTGACAAGACAACTATGATTAGTGTACTTGAGGAATCATTCCGCAATGTACTGGCTAAGATGTTCGGTTCGGACGAAAATTTCGTTGTAATTATGAACCCGGACAAGGGCGACTGTGAAATCTATCAAAACCTGGAGGTCGTAGCTGACGGTGAAGTGGAAAATCCGAGCATGCAGATTGGCTTGACCGAAGCTCGTGAAATTGACCCTGAGTGTACGATTGGTGAAGAAGTGACTAAGGAAATCGTGTTTGCCAAATTCGGCCGTCGCGCTATTCTTACCCTTCGTCAGACTTTGGCTTCAAAGATTCTCGACTTGCAGAAAGATGCCGTTTACAACAAGTTCAAGGCCATGGAAGGCGAACTCGTTACTGGTGAGGTTTACCAGATTTGGAAGCGTGAGGTGCTTATCCTCGACGACGACCACAACGAGCTGATTCTTCCGAAAGAAGAGCAGATTCCGTCTGACCGCTATCGTAAAGGTGAAACTGTACGTGCTGTCATCAAGGAAGTGCAGAACACGAACAACAACCCGAAAATCATCGTTTCACGTACAAGCAATGAATTCCTCCGTCGCCTTTTCGAACTGGAAGTTCCGGAAATCCACGACGGTCTGATTCTCCTCAAGGCCATTGCTCGTATCCCGGGTGAAAGAGCTAAAATCGCCGTTGAGTCGTACGACGACCGCATCGACCCGGTGGGCGCATGCGTCGGCGTGAAGGGTTCGCGTATCCACGGTATCGTTCGTGAATTGAAGAATGAAAATATCGACGTCATCAACTATACATCCAATCCGCAGCTCTTCATCGAGCGTGCATTGAGTCCGGCAAAGATTTCGTCAATCCGCATCAAGGAAGAAGAAAAGTATGCCGAAGTAATGTTGCGTCCGGAAGAAGTTTCGTTGGCAATCGGTAAGGGCGGTTTGAACATCAAGCTCGCCACTATGCTGACCGGCTACGAAATTGATGTATACCGTTTCACTGACGACAGCGACGATATCTATCTTGATGAATTTAGCGATGAAATCGACGGCTGGGTAATCGATGCGCTGAAGAATATTGGCTGCACGACTGCCAAGAGCGTACTCAACATGCCGCGCGAACAGCTGATCGACAAGGCAGACCTCGAAGAAGGTACTGTTGACTATGTAATTGATGTGCTGAAAGCTGAGTTTGAAGATTAAACAGCTTTCTTTCCAGCAGGATAAAGAGTTAGATTTTTATCGGGTGTGGAGCATGTGAGGTTTTAATCTTTCCATTTAAAAACCACTTATTAAATAATATGGCAATAAAAATAAGTAAAGTAGCAAAAGACCTGAACGTGGGAATTTCGACGCTGGTGGAATTCCTTCAAAAAAACAACCAGAATGTTGAGGACAATCTCAACACTCGTATTACCGACGAACAGTATGAAATGCTGGTGCGTGCTTTCAAGAATGACAAGGATTTGAAGTCCAAGTCCGACAAATATTCTTCGGACCGTCATAAAGAGAAGGCAAAACCGGCTCCGGCTCCTCATGTTGCGCCGAAAGAAGAAATCAAGACTGTTGTGGTACCGCAGCCAAAAGTGGTAGGCAAGATTAATCTCGACGAAATCAACAAGCCGAAAGTGGTGGAAACGCCGAAACCTCAGAAAGCGGAAGAGAAGCCGGTGGAAAAACCGGTAGAGAAAGTTCCGGTGAAACCGGCTGCCGAACCGGCTCCTGCAAAGGCAGAACCGGCCGTTGCTCCGGCCAAGGCGCCAGAAGCTCCCAAGCCTGCTCCCGAAATCAATATAAACAAAGGATTGCAAGTGAATACCGAAACCAACGAAATAAAGACGGTCGTAGAAACGATTTCTGCACCGAAGATTATTGGTAAAATCAATCTTGACGAGCTGAATCAGCAGACGCGTCCGAAGAAGAAGACTAAAGAGGAAAAGCGTCGCGAACGTCTTGCAAACAAAGGCAACAATGGCAATGCCGAAGGTGCCGAACAGAAAAAGAAGCGCAAGCGTATCGGCAAAGAGAAGGTGGACATTGAAAACAGCTCCAACCAGAATGCAGCTCCGGGCGGCCGTAGCGACGACAATCAGAAGCGCGGCGGCAAGAACAAGCAGGACCGCCAGCCGAAGGTGAAACGCCATATCAAGCCGGAGGTGAGCGAGGAAGACGTACAGAAGCAGATTAAGGAAACTTTGGCACGTCTGACCAACAAGCCACAGAAGAAGAGTGCAAAATGGAGAAAGGAAAAGCGTGAAGCCTTCGAAGAGCGTGAACGCGAAGAAGCCGAACTCGAACGCGAAGAAAGCAAGATCCTGCGCATCACGGAATTCGTGACTGCCAACGACCTTGCCCTGATGATGGATGTTCCTGTCAACAAGATTATTGCCACTTGTATGAACATCGGTGTTATGGTTTCCATCAACCAGCGCTTGGATGCTGAAACCATCAATATCGTAGCGGAGGAATTCGGATTCAAGACAGAATATGTAAGTGCAGAAGTTTCAGAAGCCATCGCTGAAGAGGAGGACGACGAAGAAAGCTTGCAGCAGCGTCCGCCGATTGTAACGGTGATGGGTCACGTTGACCACGGTAAGACTTCTTTGCTCGACTATATCCGTAATGCAAACGTAATTGCCGGTGAAGCGGGTGGTATCACTCAGCACATCGGTGCCTACAATGTGAAACTCGACGACGGCCGCCGTATCACGTTCCTCGATACTCCGGGTCACGAAGCGTTTACGGCGATGCGTGCGCGCGGTGCGAAGATGACCGATATTGCCATCATCATCGTAGCTGCCGACGACAACGTGATGCCGCAGACTGTCGAAGCTATCAACCACGCTTCGGCTGCCGGTGTGCCTATCGTGTTTGCAATTAACAAAATAGATAAACCGAACGCCAACCCTGACAAGATTAAGGAAGAGTTGGCCAACATGAACTACCTGGTGGAAGACTGGGGCGGTAAATACCAGTCGCAGGAAATTTCTGCCAAGAAGGGTACAGGTGTTGCCGAACTGATGGAAAAGGTGCTGCTCGAAGCCGAATTGCTCGACTTGAAGGCAAATCCCAACCGCAAGGCTGTCGGTACAGTCATCGAATCTTCGCTTGACAAGGGCCGTGGCTATGTGGCAACTGTGCTCGTGCAGAACGGTACGCTGAATGTGGGCGACATTATGGTGGCCGGTACAAGCTACGGTAAGATTCGTGCCATGTTCAACGAACGTAACCAGCGTGTGACTACTGCCGGTCCGTCGGCTCCGGTTCTTGTACTGGGCTTGAACGGTGCAACTACTGCGGGCGACACGTTCAATATTCTTGACTCAGACCGCGAGGCGCGTGAAATTGCCAACCGCCGCGAACAGTTGCAGCGTGAGTTGAAGGAACGCACACGCCGTATGCCGGGTCTCGACGACATTGCCCGTCGCCGTGCTCTGGGTGAGTTCCACGAACTGAACCTGATTGTGAAGGGTGACGTGGACGGTTCTATCGAAGCGTTGAGCGACTCTTTGATCAAGCTGTCTACTCCGGAAGTTCAGGTGAACGTAATCCACAAGGCTGTGGGTGCTATTTCCGAATCCGACGTTACTTTGGCTTCGGCTTCCGATGCCGTAATCATCGGCTTCCAGGTTCGTCCGTCAGTCGCTGCCAAACGTCTGGCTGAGAACGACGGTGTTGACATCCGTCTGTACTCAATCATCTACGATGCCATCGAAGAGGTGAAGGACGCTATGGCAGGTATGCTTTCTCCGGAAATCAAGGAAGAAGTTACCGGTACGGCCGAAGTGCTCCAGACTTACAAGATTTCCCGTGTGGGAACGATTGCCGGCTGTATGGTACGCGAAGGAAAAATCAAGCGTACAAGCAAGGTTCGCCTTATCCGCGACGGTATCGTTATCTATACCGGTGACTTGGGTTCGTTGAAGCGTTTCAAGGACGACGTGAAGGAAGTGGCTTCCGGCTACGATTGCGGTTTGAACATCAACAACTACAACGATGTGAAGGAAGGCGATATGATTGAAGCCTTCGAAGAAATTGAAGTTTCGAAGAAACTGTAATAATACCGTTTACCGGAAATGATGCGGGTGGCAGGCATTAACATCGGCACGAATCTTGGCGACAAGGGCAGGAATCTGCGCTTTGCCGTCGAAGAGATAGAGCGTCTGCTTGGCTGCCGTGCCCGCAAATCGTCGGTTTACGTTACCGAACCTTGGGGCTATCAGTCGGATAGCCCCTTTTTTAATATCGCAATAGAAGTGGACACCGACCTCGGCGGCAGCCGCCTGCTTGAAGTGGTGAGAGGGGTGGAGCGTGCGGCGGGAACCGGAGCACACCGCAACGGAGACGGACAGTATATCGACCGCCTGCTCGACATCGACATCATTTATCTCGGCAGCGAGGTGATTGACACGGAAACGCTTTCCGTGCCTCATCCGCGTATGGCGGAAAGGGCGTTTGTGCTCGTTCCACTTGCGGAGGTCAACCCCACATGGCGACATCCGCTGACCGGACTGACAGCCGGCGAGATGATTGCCCGGCTTCCGGCCTCGGAACTGGAGGGCGTTGGGAAACTTACCGGCATATTGTGATACGTGAGAATTAAACATTGACAAGAACGAAGAAAAATGAAGATTGACAATATAGATTTGGGCGAAAAGCCTGTGCTGCTTGCGCCGATGGAGGATGTGACCGACCCGTCGTTCCGCCTTATCTGCAAGGAACAGGGTGCCGATATGGTTTACACGGAATTCGTTTCGGCCGATGCACTGGTGCGCAACATCAACAGCACGACACGCAAGCTCCACACCAATCCAGCGGAACGCCCCGTTGCCATTCAGATATACGGCAAGGAGGTGGAACCGATGGTGGAGGCAGCCCGCATAGCGGAAGCGGCCGGACCGGACGTGATTGACATCAATTTCGGTTGTCCTGTGAAGAAGGTGGCATCGAAGGGTGCGGGAGCCGGTATGCTCCGCGACATTCCCAAGCTGCTTGCCATCACGACTGCCGTTGTCAAGGCCGTGAAGCTGCCGGTGACGGTGAAAACCCGTCTGGGTTGGGACTGTGAGAACAAAATCATCACTACGCTTGCCGAACAGCTTCAGGACTGCGGCATCAAGGCGCTGACCATTCACGGACGCACACGCAGCCAGATGTACACCGGAGAGGCCGACTGGACACTGATTGGAGAGGTGAAGAACAATCCGCGCATACAGATACCGATTATCGGCAACGGCGACATCACCTCGCCCGAAAAGCTCGCCGACTATTTCAACCGCTACGGTGTCGACGGCATTATGGTGGGCCGTGCATCCATCGGTGCGCCGTGGATATTCCGCGAAATGAAATACTATCTGCAACATGGCGAACCGATTGCGCCGATTCCCGCTTCGGAAAAAATGGCGTTGCTCCGCCGTCAGATTCGCGAAAGCATCGACAACATTGACGAGTACAGGGGCATTCTGCATATCCGCCGCCATTTGGCTGCCTCGCCGCTGTTCAAAGGCATCCCGAATTTTCGTGATACGCGCATCGCCATGCTTCAGGCCAAGACCTTTGCGGAGCTTTCGGCCATTCTTGACGAGATTGAGAACACGCGGCTTTAATTGATTGCTTTAAAAAGACTTAAACAGTAGTTGGAATAGGAAAAGAATTGTATTTTTGTGGACTGCGATTTTTTGACTACTCATTTAATAACACAAATTTGATATGAAAAGACTTTCTGTAATTTTAGCGGCACTGTTTGTTTGCCTGTCCTCAGCAGTTCAGGCCGCTTCCTATAAGATTCCTGTAGGGGAATTCAGTGAATTGGAATTGGACGACAATATCAATGTCGTGTATTCCTCCAATCCTGACTCGGTAGGCTATGTGGCATTTGAAACGGAACCGGAGTATGCACGCTATATCATCGCAACCAACAACGGCGGAAAACTTCGTCTGCAGTTGGAGCAGGAAGGTGTGGAGATGGCGAAAAAGCCTACGCTTTATGTCTATTCTTCATTCCTTTCCAAGATTGAGAATTCAAAGGACAGCACACTTTATGTGAGCGGTGTGAAGCCGGCTGCCAAGATTTCCGTGACTTTGCAGGGCAACGGCAAGATTGTGGCCAAGGATTTGGATGCTACCAATCTTGACTTGAAACTGCTTACCGGTAAAGGTACGGTTGAGGCTTACGGTAAGTGCGACAATTTGACGATTAACAATGTGGGTACTGGCGAAATCCGTGCTGTTGGCGTTGTGGCAAAGGATGTGAAATGCCGCATTGTCGGAACGGGCAATATCAGCTGTCAGCCGACGAATACGCTGAGTGTAGGCGGAGCCGGTACGGGAAAAGTTTATTATAAGGGAGCGCCAAACAAGGTGACTACCTCAAAAATCGGCAGCATCAAGGCCGTGAAGGTGGATATTGCCGAACCTACTGTCGTGGAAGAAGAACCGGCTGCTGAAGAACCGGCATCCGAGGAAGGCTTTACCGATATTTAGAATGGAAGAGAGTGATGTGAAATTGAAAACGGCGCGCACGCTGAAGTGGAACACTATCGACAAGTTCGCTTCGCAGGTGCTGTATGCCGTGACGGGAGTGGTGCTTGCCAACGTGTTGTCGAAAGAGGACTTCGGGTTGGTAGGCGCCATTCTTGTGTTTCAGTCCTTCGCATCGCTGTTTGTCGACAGCGGCTTTTCGAGCGCGCTGATACAGAAGAAAAATCCGACCGAGAGGGATTATTCCACGATTTTCTGGTTTAATCTGGCCATGAGTGTCGGAATCTATGTGATTCTTTGGTTCTGTGCTCCGCTGATTGCCCGTATGTTCGGCGACGAACGGCTGATAGGCCTTTCGCGGGCCATGTTCGTGTCGTTCATACTGAGTGCGCTGGCCATTGTGCAGACCAACCGCCTGATGAAGCAGATGACCGTCGCGCGTGTGGCCGTCGGCAATACCGTCGGGCTTGTCGTGTCAGGTGCTGTCGGTATCTGGCTTGCCATTGCCGGCTACGGTGCATGGGCGATTGTGTGGCAGACACTGACACTTACCGGCGTAAAGTCGCTTTTCCTGTGGCTGACTACCGGCTGGGTGCCCCGCCACCGGCTCAGCATGGCGTCCCTGCGCTCGATGTTTTCCGTGGGGCTTGGCGTGATGTCGAGCTCGTTTCTCAATACGGTTTCCCTCAATGTCTATTCGTTTGTCATCGGTGCCTACTATAATTTGTCGCAGTTGGGCTGCTATACGCAGGCCGACAAGTGGAGCAAAATGGGCATTACCTCGTTTTCACAGATTGTCACATCGTCGTTCTTGCCCGTGTTGAGCGGATTTCAGGACGACAAGGAACGTCTGTTGCGTGCCATGCGCAAGATGAACCGTTTCGCCGCTTATCTGCTTTTCCCGACTTTTCTGCTGCTGATTACCGTAGCCGAGCCTATATTTCATATCCTGTTCGGTACGAAGTGGGACGAGGCCATCGTGCTGTTTCAGATTCTTGTGGCCCGCGGTATATTTCTGGTGCTGACTTCGCTCTACAACAACTATATCCTTGCCATAGGCCGTTCGAAAGCTCTTGTCAGCTATGAGGTGGTGAAGGACGTGCTGATGGTTGCCGCCATTTGTGTCACTATTCCTTATGGAGTGACGGAAATGATTTGGGGACAGTTTGCCGCTTCGGGGCTGTTCTATGTTTATGCACTGGTGTTCACCGGCCATGTGACTGGCTATCGGGTACGGAATATCGTGGGCGATGTGCTTCCCTACTTTTTCATTGCGCTGCTCGTGGCGTGCTGCCAGTTGGCTGTGGGAGCCTGGCTTTCCAATGCGTGGCTGTCGCTGCTGGTGCAGAGTGCCGTGTGCGTAGTGGTTTACTACGGCATCAACCGTCTGCTCCGTTCCAATATCCAGCGCGAGGTGCTCACTTATGCCTTCGGCCGTTTCCGTAAGAATAAGGCGTAGGGTTCTCTGTAAAATAATCAGCTTTTTAGTGACATAATTTACCCTGATGGTGGTGTCGGGCGTCCGGATAGTGCGGAGGTCGCGATTGTGTGGTTGCGTCGTGTCGTGTTTCTTCGTAATTTTGGATAAAAAGAAAAAGGGAAAGGAGGAACAACGTTATGAAACATCTGTTGCTGACCATCATTTCGCTGCTGCTGTTCGTGCCGTCGCTTTCGGCCGACGACTATTACCGCAAGAAAGCGGAAAGCTACCAGCGCGAAGCGGAATACTATCAGAAGCGTGCCGACAATTATCGCCGTGAAGCGCAGTACTATCTGGATCGGGCGAAAAGCTATCAGCGCGAGGCGGCCTACTATACGAAGCGGGGCGACGCCGACCGTGCGAAAACACAAATGAACTATGCGGAGTCGGCTCTCGACAAGTATGAAACCCAGATGCGCTATGCCCGTCAGGCCGACGAAAAGGCGGCGCAATATCTGAAATGGGCGGCCGATGCCCTTGACCGGTAATAATCTTTTAGTTTAATATCTATGTTGAAATTATTGTCACGCCTGTTTGGCCGTAAAGAAAAGAAGAATGCGGAGCCGGAACCTGTGAAAAACGCCGTGGAACTGTCCGTTGTCGGCTGTATCCCCATGTCGTTCGGGGTGATGTTCAAATGTGAGGTTTCGGGAGCAGTGGTGTTGCGGGGCGGTATGCCGCTTAAAATGGTGAATGGCAGCCGCGCGATAGCGCTTACCTGCATTAATGTGGAAAAGGACTATACGGTTTCGTGCGGTGAAACGGAATGCAACGCCGGCGATACGGTCTGTGTTACAGTTGAACTGACTGAGGAGCTTCGTACCTTTCCTTTGCGGGGAGCGAAGCTGGTGGTATAGGGTTTCAGTTTACGGGTTTTTTCCGGGTATTGATGAAAAAACGAGGGCAGCGGAATTGCATTCTGCTGTCCTCGTAATTGTCTGATATTTCAAAATGGAGTTATGCCCTTAAAACGTGTAACGTACACCCAACGAGAGTGTCAGCGTCTTGCGGCTCCAAGTCTCTTTCAAGAACGGATACTGCGTGCGGAAGAAATATCCCCAATGCTGTCCGGTTTCCACAGCCGCTTCACCGAGGACACCGAAATTGAAACGTTTCATGAAATTCTCCGTCGTGTTGGTCACCATGTTTGATGTCTGGTAGGCATATTCGCGCAGCACAAAGGTTTCCTGCACGTAAGGACCTGCTCCGATGCGAAGCCCCACCTTGTCGGACAGCGGTACCCGTACGTTGAACACGATGGGAATGCTGATGTTCCACATACCGCGCCAATCGTAATGGTTGCCATAGAAATCATAGAAGTTATTTTTTGTCCATGCTCCGTTGTTGATATAGTTGATTTCGAGTTGGGGCGACAGGCTCACATATTTTGAAAAGTTGATTTCGTAGCCTCCACCCAGAAAGCCGCCTGCTCCCCAGCCGTAAGACAAGCCGGGGTATAGTTCCTGTGTGTTATGCGACAAGTTTGCACCGCCATACACATGCCATCTGTTTTCGGCAGCATTGCCGGAAATTAGTCCGACCATACATAGAATTGCAATAAAAAATACTTTTTTCATGATGTTGTCAATTATTATGATTGGGTTCTTATTCGTCGACAAAATAAGGCTAATTATTCTTCGTTAACAAGTATATTGGGTTAACAAATATTAAATGGGGGGGGTGATTGTTAAATCTTATTATTGATGTATGTGGCGTGTATTTTATTGTCAAACAGAAGGGTTGGTTCTCCGTTGCGTTGTCGGTAGTTGGGTGAAATGGTTGTCGGTTAAAAAATAAGTCCGGAATGCCAAGGTTGGCAATTCCGGACCGTTCATTCATATTAGAAACGTATCAGGCTTTTGTTCGCTTAGAAAGAGAATACCTGTGCGGCAATCTGGAAATATCCCTTGTTGCTCTTCGGGTTGAACAGTGCTTTTGCTGTGATAGGCATTGCGTAGTTCTTGATTGTCAGATTGTAGGTAGTAGCCAGGCTGATGTGAACAATGCCGGCAGATTCGCCGTAGAAATTGTTCTTGATTTTATTTCCGGCAGCGTCTTTGGCAGGCGAGAGGGCAAATGCGGCTCCCAATCCCGGAGTTACTGTCCATTTTTCGTTCTTGTAAACCGGATATTCCGCATAGGCGAAAGTTGAATACAGGTTCTTTTTGTTCATTGCGTCACGGTCGCGGCCGTAGAGTACGGTTGACCAGCTGAGCAGCAAAGGAACCTTTTCGCTGATGGTGTAGGAAAGGGTCGCGTCGATGAAACGGCCTGTTTCGCCTTTCTTGTAGTTGAAGAATTCGCGGTTGTTGTAGGTAGCGCCCGGCGAGAAGTTGTAGATATCCCAGATAGAGAGGCTCAGCCGGTTGTAGGAGAGGGTTACATAGTAGTCAAATTCCTTGTATGAACCCGTAACGTTTGTGCCGCCCCAAAAGCCGGCGCGGATGTATTGATTTTTGTCGGAAACAGAGAGGTCGGTTGAAAGAACAAGACCGTCGCCGACTTCCATACCGCGCCACAGGTGGTTGTTGCTAACAGTTCCACTCATGTGCAATTGGGCGTTTGCAACTCCAAAAGAAGAAATCATAAGCAGGAAACTTAAAAGTCCTGTCAGTTTTTTTGTCGCTTTCATAATTAGAGGTATTAAATTAGTTGATGTCTTACGTCTTTAAGGTGAATTAAGAAAGGTTATAGTATAAGCTTCGTCATACTTATTGGCATTTCGTTCTTTTGTTTCGTAACGTAATTGCAAATATTACGAACGTAGCTTTGTTTTTGTTGCTATGTCGCAAAAATAAGTCAAAAAAATGGGAAATAAAAGATTTTGAGCTGTTTTTTGTGGTTTCTACCTATAAAATAGATAAAAATCAGTAAATTTTGTGTTTCAAAGCGAAATATTTTATGTTTTGTTGTGAAATCTTTAGGTTCCAAAAGGAAATATTTATGGGCAAGAAACAGCAAAGGGACTGCGGTTTTCTGACCGCAACCCCTTTAATGTTTGTTTCTGAAACGGTGTTTAGTGGCAGCATCCGTCGCCGCAGCCGCCACAATTGTGGTCATGACCGCCGTCACCGCATCCGCTGCATCCTCCGCCGCATGACGGGTGAAGTTCCTGTTCGGTAGCATCGCGCACGGTCAGGATTTCGCCTTTGAAATGTACTGTCTTGCCTGCAAGCGGATGGTTGAAGTCGACTTGCACGTTTTTCTCGCCAACGTTCAGCACAAGGCCCTGTACAGGATAACCTTCAGCTGTCATCATGGTGATGATGGCGCCGTTGTGTACGTGTTCGCTGTCGAATTTACCGTCTCTTTCAAAGAGTTCGCGTTCCAAAGTCATCAGCAGCTTTTCGTTGAATTCGCCGAAAGCGTCCTTTGGTTCGATGACGGTGTCGAATGTGTCGCCGACTGTTTTTCCTTCAAGTGCGTTGAGGAGGGCTGGCAATACGTTTTGTTCAACGCCGAACACAATGCATTCCGGATGCTCTTTGGTCATTACGAGCATTGTTTCTTCTTTAGTGCCGTCGAGCTCTGAAAGTTCGTATGCAAGTTCAACATACTTGCCGTTTGTAACTTTTTCCATATATTATCCTATAAATTAATTACTTAATCGAAAATCAAGTGCAAAGGTACGATTTTCTTGCATTAAAAAAGATAAAAAAGTTTGGAATAATGCGCGTATTAACAAATTTTTCTGTATCTTTGCCATCGGAAATCTGAAATGCCCAGGTGGCGGAATTGGTAGACGCGCCAGTTTCAGGTTCTGGTGGTGTAACAGCTGTGTCGGTTCGAGTCCGGTCTTGGGCACAAGAATTTCAATCCTTCCTGCTTGCAGGGAGGATTTTTTTTGCCCTAAAATGAAGGTTTGGGCGAAATTTGAGTACATATATGTTAAATAAATCAAACGTAATGCATTTTTTTGCTCTATTGCTATGCTATATAACATAATGTTTGTACATTTGCAATGTGTTTTTCATGGTATTAGATTTAAGGTTAACAAGATTGGTTGTCGTGAGACAATCAATTTTTTTTATACCTACTTGTGCTTAAGCAAGGAGTATCAAGAAATGAGACTAAAAATAAGGTTTTTCATTATGAAGTAGGTATAAATAGAGTAAATAAAAACTCTTGTCCCAGAGGGGGCAAGAGTTTTTTTGTTTTTGTATCAGAGTTGTGTTGTCTATTCCGGATCTGTCCAGTCGCCGTTTGCCTTGATAAGGTCGATGAGATGGGTCAGGGCTTCTTCCTGAGGAATATTGCGTTCGATGCATTCCTTGTTTTTGTAAAGGCTGACTTTTCCGACAGCCGCACCTACATATCCGTAGTCGGCGTCCGCCATTTCGCCCGGGCCGTTGACAATGCAGCCCATAATGCCGATTTTGAGACCTTTCAGGTGGGATGTTGCCGCCTTGATTTCGCGGACGGTCTGTTGTAGGTCGAAAAGAGTACGGCCGCAGCTCGGACAGGAAATGAATTCCGTCTTGCTGACACGGAGACGTGCAGCCTGAAGGATACCGAAGGCGTAGCGCACGGCATCGGTTTTTTCTGCCAGTTGCGGCGCTTCCAGCAGAATGCCGTCGGCAAGGCGGTTGATGAACAGTGTGCCAAAGTCGGCTCCTGCCTTTATCTGTACGTCTTCCGCTTCAGAGTCGTTGTACGACATGCGTACCACTATCGGCACTGTGCAGCCGCAGTCCGTCAGGCGATGGATAAAGGCTTGCAGTTCGCCGACCGGGTTCTGATGGCGGGAAGTCAGCAGAATGACGGTGTCGGGAGTAGCTTCGGCTGCGCGTGCCACTGTTTCGGCATCGGCCGACGCGTCGGCTTCCATCCAGTTGATGCCGTCGGCATGTGCCCGGCATTCTTCCAGTGTGTAGTCAGGTTGGAGCTTATAGCCTTTCAGTTCTTCGCGCGACAGGGCGGTGAGCACTACCGGCTGTTTGCCGCCACCCACCGGTCCTACGGCTTTCGTAGTGCGCCGTTGCGGCTCTATATAATTATAGGTTTGGGCAAATGTACCGTGAATAGGTGCATGTCCGGCGCGTGCCGTGATGTAGTCCACCAGTTTTCGTGCCACCGGTATTTCCAGTTCCGAGTCTTCGCTCAGGGATACGCGGATGGTGTCGCCGATGCCTTCAGAGAGCAGAGCACCGATTCCAACAGCCGACTTGATGCGTCCGTCCTCACCGTCGCCGGCTTCCGTCACACCCAGGTGCAGCGGGAAGTGCATGTTCTCCTCGTCCATGGCCTTGATAAGGCGGCGTACCGTTTCTACCATTATGACCGTGTTCGAGGCCTTGATGGAGATGACCACATTGTAGAATTTCACGCGGCAGCAGATTCGGAGGAATTCCATTGCCGATTCCACCATTCCGGCAGGCGTATCGCCATAGCGGCTCATGATTCTGTCGGAAAGCGAGCCGTGGTTGACACCCAACCGTACGGCTGTGTTATGCTCGCGGCATATTTCAAGGAACGGGATGAGCGCCTTGTCGATTTTCTGGATTTCTTCGCGATATTCCTCATCCGTGTATTCCAATTTCTTGAATGTGCGCGCCGCGTCCACAAAGTTGCCGGGGTTGATTCGTACCTTGTCGGTAGTCACCGCTGCCGCAAACGCCGCTTTCGGGTTGAAGTGGATGTCGGCAACGAGCGGCTTTGTATAGCCGTCGTCGTGCAGGCGCTGGCGGATGACGCCGATGTTTTCCGCTTCGCGCACTCCCTGAGCCGTCAGGCGCACATAGTCGGCCCCGGCATCGAAGATGCGCTTGCATTGTGCGACACTTCCCTCCGTGTCGAGGGTGGAAGTGGAGGTCATCGACTGTATGCGGATCGGGTTGTCGCCGCCAAGAGGTATGTTGCCGATTTCAACGACAGAGGATTTCCGTCGGATGTAGTTGAAGCTGTCCATAGTTGTAACCTGAAAAAAAGATTACCCTGCACTGATTCGCGCAGGGTAACCGTGGTAGGAAAAATTCGAATTAGTTAGTTTTGAATTTGTATTCGATGCGCGAAAGGTCTTCGTTGGCTTTCACGATTTTTTTAGCCAGATTCTTTTTGTAGGTTTCCAGTTTAGCAGCAATCTTTTCATCGGAAAGCGCCAGCATCTGGATGGCAAGGATAGCGGCATTGAGTCCGCCGTTGATGCCGACAGTGGCTACCGGAATGCCCGGAGGCATCTGAACGATGGCAAGCAGGGCGTCCATGCCTTCAAGCGTAGATTTGATAGGCACGCCGATTACCGGAACTGTGGTCTGTGCGGCGATTACTCCCGGCAGGTGTGCTGCCATTCCGGCCGCAGCGATGATTACTTTCAGTCCGCGTTCCTGTGCGGAAGTGGCAAAAGCGGTCACTTCTTCCGGAGTGCGGTGGGCTGAGAGCGCATTTAGCTCGAACGGGATTTCAAACTCGTCGAAAAGTTTTGCGGCTTTTTCAAGAACAGGCAAGTCGGAAGTGCTGCCCATGATGATACTTACAATCGGTTTCATAATATCTTTTATATATTAAATGTTTACAGAAAATATACACATACAAAGCCGTTGACGGTTCCGGCAATTACCTGCCAGAACGTGTGGCGTTCCATGGCGATGCGCGATGTGCCGAGGATTCCGGCGATGACAATGGCGATGCAGATGACGGGAAGCAGCTCGAAAATGCCGTCGCCGTCAGCATTGATGCGGCATACGAGGGCTACAAATCCGCCGATACCGGCCATGTGGGCGCTGATTTTCCATGCGAAGTTGACAATCATCGATACCAGTGCCGCGCAGCCGCCGCCGAACATGAACATCCAAAGCCATTCCGGAGCGTTGATGGACGCCAGATAGAGGGCGCTTGCCACGTAGCACACAATCGTGATGACGTAGGGGATGAAGCGTTCCTTGCGGTTGTTGAGATGCGGGTCCTCAATCAGCTTCAGCGCTTTCAGCAGCAGGATGAGCGCAACCGGCACTACGCAGGTGAGCAGGAAGATGACCGACAGCACGGTCAGTTTGGCCGGAAGCGTAAGCACCAGCAGGTTGGACATCCAGAGTGATACAATCATGCCGTAGGTAGGCATCAAAAGCGGACTGAGCAGTGCCGAGAAAAAGCTGGAGATGTAGTGCAGCACTCTCATGGCCTTTGCTTCCAGAGTATTTGGTATTTTGTTCATTATATCCATTTTCAAGTAAAAATTTTGCAGGTTTATAATTCTTTTCTCAGTCGTGCCACCGGATAGCCCAGTTTCTCGCGATATTTTGCGATGGTGCGCCGGGCAATTTCGTAGCCTTTCTGCTGGAGCATTTTGCAGATGATTTCATCGGAGAGCGGCTTTTTCTTGTCCTCCGTCTCGATGATATTCTTCAGTTCCTTTTGTATTTCGCGGGAGGACACGTCCTCGCCCGATTCGTGTTTCAAACCTTCGTTGAAGAAGAATTTGATAGGGTAGATGCCGCGTTGTGTGCTGACGTATTTTCCTGCCGTTGCCCGGGAAATGACAGAGATGTCGTAGCCGGTGATGGCGGAAATGTCCTTCAGCACCATGGGCTTCAATGTCGCTTCGTCGTCCGACAGGAAGAAGTCGCGCTGCCAGTTGACGATGGCCTGCATCGTGTTGAACAGAGTTTCCTGTCGCTGGCGGAGCATTTTGATGAATCCTGCCGCCGATTCGTATTTGTCTTTTACGAATACGTTCGCCTTTTCCTCGTTGCGGTTGGCGGCCTTGCGGTTGGATAGTCCGTCGTACATCAGCTGGTAGGTCTGCTCTATCTGCAGGTCGGGAATATTGTTGAGCAGTGTGAGCGTCACGTTGTTTCCGTCGACTTCGACGTTGAAGTCGGGAATGATGTGCTGCGTGTTGCCGTCGGTAGAGTTGTAAAGGCTTCCGGGTTTCGGGTTCAGTGCGCGTATGGCGAGCATGGCATCCTTGAATTCCTCCTCCGAGATTGACATTGCCGACATGATTTTGTCGAAATGCTTTTTGGAGAATTCCTCGAAATGCTTGTCGATGATTTCGTAGGCGTGCATGTTGCGCTTGGAGCCTCCGAGACGTTCGAGCTGGAGCAGCAGGCAGTCGCGCAGGTCGGTGGCGGCTACACCCGCAGGGTCGAGGTCGCGGATGATTTGCAGCACGTTGGCCACTTCCTCGTCGCTGATGTCCAGACCCGTCTGAAAGGCGATGTCGGACGCCATTGACGGCACAGTGCGGGTGAGATAGCCGTTGTCGTCGATTTCACCGATGATGTAGTCGGCTATTTGCATCTGCTCGTCGGTCAGGTTTCGCTCGTTCACCTGTTCCGTCAGGAAGTCGATGAGGGAGTTTTCCGATACGATGGTCGGTTCGTAGACTTTGTCGTCAGGGCTGTAGTTGTTTTCCTTCAGGCGGTAGCTTGGAATTTCGGAGCTGCGTTCGGCCGGATTTTCGCTTTCGGGCGTGCCGGCTGTGTGTGCCGTGTCGTAGCCGTCGGGCATATCGTCCATATCGCGGAAGTCGGCCAGCTGCATGTCCTGCGACGATTCCTTGAACACCTCCCCGTCCTCGGTCAGCATCTTTTCGCTTTCGGCGGGCGATGCCACTTCAATGGCGGGATTGTCCTCAATTTCCTGGCGTACCTTTTCCTCAATTTCAAGCTGGCTCATTTCCAGCATTTTTCCGAATTGGACCTGCTGCGGAGTGAGCCGTTGAACTTGTTTCTGTTCTTGAGATATGCCTAAAGATTCCTTCATTTTGCGTGTTACAAATCTACGATATGCGAAATTACTTATTTTTGACGGAAATATTGCCGATAGAAACCCTTTTTAACGCAAAAAGCTATTTTCCGAGCAATAAAGTGGTGACGGTTTGTCCGACCGCTTTCAAAGTGCTACGGTCAATGAGGTTCATCGTGTCGAAAGTGGTGTGCCATTGCGGGCAGAAGCCCGTAGGCGTGTCCGTACGCTGGTCGATGATGTCGATGCAGGGAATGCCGGCCTTGATGACGAACACATGGTCGTCGGTCATGGCTCCTCCTTCACGGTTGACAAAACGGTCGGAATAGCCCAGTGAAGCCGCTGTTTCCCACACTTTGTCGACAATGCTTCCGGCGTATGCCTGCGAGAAATATTCGCGGGCGAAAACGGCATTTTTGTCGCCCACCATGTCCAGCAGAATGCCGAACGACGGATAGGTGTAGCCGCTTCTGTGGGGCGTGCTTACCCAATGCTGTGTGCCCAGTGCCCATGACTCTTCGCTGCCGTCGGATGCTCCCCAGTCCTCGGCATCGGTGAAAAGAATGTCGATGCCGGCCTGCGGTTCGTGTTGTTGCAGCAGGCGTGCGATTTCCAGCAGGACACCGACGCCGCTTGCCCCGTCGTTAGCTCCCATTACCGGCTTTTTGCGGTTGTCGGTGTTCGGGTCGTGGTCAGCCCACGGACGGCAGTCCCAGTGTGCTAGCAGCAGGATGCGGTTGGGCTTTTCCGGATAGAATTCGCCGATGATGTTGCGGGCCTTCAGCACCGTGCCGTCGAAGGCCTTCAGGTCGGCGTTCTGTTCCGTCACTTTCGCTCCCCGGCGGCGCAGTTCGCCTGCCAGATAGTCGCCGCATTTGCGGTGGGCTTCGGTGTTGGGTACTCGTTCGCCAAAGGCACATTGTGCGGCAACGTAGGCGTATGCGCTGTCGGCATTGAACTGGATGGACGGTACGACCGCCTGCTTTTCCTGCGGCTGTACGGTTTCCGCTTTTTTCGTAGCCGAAGAGGCGCAGCCCGACATGGTGCATAATGCGGCTGCCAGTATAATCAGATTGTTTCGCAAATTCATAGTCCTAAAATTATTATTTGCCAAAATTAGCGAAAAAAATCAGGAAGTTGGTCATTTTACATGTTCGTGCATGTATTTTCTGACCATCGCCTTGCCGAGAACCGAAAGTCCGAATGCCGCCAGAAACACATATTTCATTTCAGCCGACTCGTTGACTGCAAGCATGGCCAGTGTGCCGAAAAACAGCAGGATACCGACGGGAAACTGGGTGCGGTATTCGAGCGTTCGGCAATGGCGGGTCCATTTCAACCCCTTCATTTTCAACGGTGTCAGCAGTCGTAGGGCAAGCAGTGCGAAGAACAGCACCATGACGATGGAGAGAATGGCCGTGAACCAGTTCCATTCGTGCCGGCTGTCGGCACTGAAGAATGATGTGTAGAGGTAACCTGTGCCGAGGATGAACTCCAGCAGCGACAGTGTGAATATGAGTTCCTTTTTCATAGGCGTATGTTTTAAGGTGCTTCCTAATTTAGTGATTTTTTTTTGAAAGACCGGGCGTCGGCGACGAATTTTCTGCGAAAAAAACGGCAGAATGCCATTGTCTGAAACATTCTGCCGTAGCTTGTCGGAAATTAATCCCAAATCGGTAATCGCGCCGCCAATCATGGGCTTGCTTTCGATTGCGGTGCGGGGTCTTTAGGTTTAAAAATATTTGTCGGTTAATACCTGCATTACCGGATAGGCGTCGTCGCTGTCGCCATACTGTTCTTTCAGTTCCAGCAATTGCTTTTTCAGCTCTTTTACAATGTCCTGATATTTCGGGTCATTGTAGAGATTTGTCATTTCGTGGGGGTCGTTTACCATGTCATACAGTTCCCAACCCGGTGGCTGAATGGAGCGTTTGGCCGTTCCGCGCTTGTTCAGCGATTCGCCGTAGTAGAAGATGAGTTTGTAGCGGTCGGTGCGGATGCCGTAGTTGGCAGGAGCGTTGTGATAGACATCGGCGTTCTGCCAGTAGCGGTAGTACATGGCTTTTCTCCAGGTTGCCGGAGTGTCGCCAGTCAGATTCTTTCGGAAGCTTTCCCCTTGCATGTATTCCGGCTTTTTGATACCGGCGAAGTCTAGAAAAGTCGGAGCAAAGTCGATATTCAGTGTGATGTCGGTATTGACATTTCCCGGTTTTATTTCTTTCGGATAACGAATGAGGAAAGGCATCCGCATGGATTCCTCGTACATCAGCCGCTTATCGAACCATCCGTGTTCGCCGAGGAAAAATCCCTGGTCGCCGGTATAGATGACAATCGTGTTTTCGGTCAGTCCGTTTTGGTCCAGATAGTCGAGTATCCGGCCTACGTTTTCATCGACTCCGGCTACACAGCGCAGATAGTCCTTGATGTAGAGCTGATAGGCCCAACGGCGTTGTTCGTCGCGCGTCATGCCTTTCGGAATCGCGCATTTCAGGTCGGTGGAGTCCATGTGTTCAAGGCTCATGTGGAGCTGTCGGCTATAGGCGGCCTTGCCGTCGTAGGTGTCCAGCAGGTTGTCGGGTTCGGGAACGGTGGCGTCTTTCAGCAAATCTTTGAATCTTTCTGCCGGCTGCCATGGGCGGTGAGGCGCCTTGAAGTGGCACATGAGGAAGAAAGGCTTGTCTTTGTCACGGTGTTCCAGATAGTTGATAGCCTGGTTTGCCACCACATCGGAGGAGTGGCCTTCATATTTGGTGCCTTTGTAGCCTTTTTCTTTGTTCGGGTCGCTGCCCCAGTTCCCTTTTTCGATTAAAATCGGATTGTGGTACCGTCCCTGGCCGGGGAAAACGTTGTACCAGTCAAAGCCCGTCGGCTCGGCGTGGAGATGCCATTTTCCAACTACGGCAGTCTGGTAGCCTCCTGATTGAAATTCTTTTGCAACGTTGGGCAGTGACGGACTTAGCGGGTCGTGAAGTGTGTAGACCTGATTCCGGTGGCTGTATTGTCCGGTGAGTATGGCACCGCGGCTGGGGGTACTGATAGAGTTGGTCGCATAGCAGTTGTTCAGTCGGACTCCTTCCTCGCCGATTCTGTCGATGTTTGGCGTGGGCAGGACGGTGCTGAGTATGCCTCCGTAGGCGCTGATGGCCTGTGCCGTGTGGTCGTCAGACATGATGAACAGAATGTTGGGCCGTTGGTCGGGTGCATTTTGGGTTTGTGCCGGACCGGCAGCAGTCAGGCATACAAACCCCGCAAGGCAGATTTTAGTATTCATAGTATCTGTGAGGGTAAGTTGTTTGTGGTTGAATGTTTAAGTTTGTCAGGTAAAGTTACTTAAAATCTCGTTTCCTTTGTCGGCATTATGGAGAAAAAATAGGTTGAGCGGCAGAAAAATATTGTCAGTATGAGGGATTTGGCAGCAGAAAGAGCGGTTTTGCCGGATTTTATGTTTTTTTTATTAATAAAATGTGTATTGACGGAGAGAAAACCATACCTTTGTGGCTTGGAAATGTATGGCTTGGCGGTAATTCGGAAAAGGTATTTCGGGGAGCGGTCAGGCTGATGGTATAAACAATTTTAGACAATTTATAGAATGGACAAACTAAGCTATGCATTGGGTATGAGCATGGGTCACAATTTCATGGGCTCAGGCATCAAGGAACTCAATGTGCAAGATTTCGCCAACGGTGTTGCCGCAGTTTATGAAGGCAAAAAACCTGAAATGACTTACGAGCAGGCAAAGCAGACAGTGCAGGAATTTTTCATGCAGCTGGAAAAGGAAATGCAGGAAGCCAATCAGAAAGCAGCCAAGCAGAACCGTGAAATAGGCGAAGCTTTCTTGTCGGAAAATGCAAAACGTGAAGGTGTGAAGACTACAGCCAGCGGTTTGCAATATGAAGTGCTCGAATCGGGCAACGGTGCGCAGCCGACAGCCAACGACCGTGTGGAAGTGCACTACACCGGAAAACTTATCGACGGAACAGTGTTCGACAGCTCAGTAGAACGTGGCGTTCCGGCTACATTCGGTGTAACTCAAGTGATTCCGGGTTGGGTGGAAGCCTTGCAGCTGATGCACGAAGGCGACCAATGGCGTCTTTATATCCCTTCTGACCTTGCCTACGGTCCTAACGGTGCAGGCGGGCTGATTGGTCCGGACACGACTTTGATTTTCGATGTCCAGTTGTTGCGTGTAATCAAATAAACAAACTAAATAAGACTAAACGAAATTATGAAAAAACTGTTTTTATTAGGTGCTGCTGCACTTATGTTGACAGGTATTAGCTGTAAAGGCAATGCCGGTTCTACAAGCGATTTGAAGACTCAAGAAGACTCTTTGGCTTACTATTTCGGCCAGATGTGGGGTAATGGTGTTGGTTCTGAATTGATGAACGCTCCGGAAGGCGCTAAGCTTGACAAGGCTGAAATCATCAAGGGTATGCAGGTTGCATTTGCTGCCGACACTACTCAAAAGGCTTACATCCAAGGTTTGCAAATCGGTTTGACTATCACAGGTCAGCTTCAGGCTCTTGCTGCTCAAGACAGCATCGACATTGACAAGGCTCTCTTGTTTGCTGCATTCAAGGACGCTTTCTTGGCTGACTCAGTTGCTTCTCCTCAAGCTGCTCAGGCTCAGGTAATGTCATTGATTCAAAAAATCAAAACAGAAAAGATGGCAAAATCTCCGGAAGCTATCGCAAACAAAAACGCCGGTGAAGCCTATATCGCTGAACAGATGAAGAAAGATCCGTCTTTGAAAAAGACTGAAAGCGGTTTGGTTTACAAAGTAATCGCTGAAGGTGAAGGCGTAACTATCAAGGCTTCTGACCGTGTTAAAGTAAAATATACAGGTAAGCACATCGACGGTAAGGAATTCGATACAAGCGGTGACGAACCACGCGTATTCTCTCCTTCAGGTGTTGTTCCGGGCTTCGGCGAAGGTTTGAAGATGATGAAACCGGGTGCTCACTACATCCTTTACATCCCTGGTGACCTCGCTTACGGTGTAGAAGGACAACCTTATGCCGGTATCAAAGCTAACGAAACTCTCGTATTTGATGTTGAGGTAGTTGGTCTTGCTGACTAAAGAGCAATCTTGAAATCCATAATGTAAGGACGTCTTCCCGCGAGGGGAGGCGTCTTTTTTTGTTGCGACAAGGCCGGTAATGATGTTTTAGGCAGTTGTTACAAAAAAGTTATAAACTGCATTTTGACAGCAAAAAAGGAGAATAAGTTTCGCAAACGCATGAAAAGAAGGGTAAAGCTCCGCATGTTGCATCTGTTTTGATAAACTTGCGAACTATGCGGTTTCATATGCTCAGGAACAGGACTTTATAGAGTATTGCTTTTTTGAATATTTGTTTATATTTTTGTTGTCTAACTCTTTTTTAAAAACTTGTCTTATGAAAAAATTATTACTTTCTTCTTTGATGGCTGTTTCTGGCTTGTTCGCCATGAACGCAGCTGAGGTGACTGTTCATTTCCCGGACGCTTGTGCTGACTTGTTGGGCGGGAATAGCAATGTCGTTCTGACAACTTTTGAAGCTGAAGGATTTACTTTCTCTTTTGAAAAAAACGGAGGTCAAACAGATCCTGCCTATTATCAATATATTAATAACTCCACAGGTAAGGATGAAGGTGCTGTCCGTTTGTATTCTCAGAATACAATGACAATTGCTGCTCCTCAAGGTGCAACAATCAATGCTATTGACTTTACACTTGCCGGTGGTACATGGAACTGCGGTGACGATGCTTCTGCATATCCTGTTTCTGAAGGTTCTTTTGTTTTCTCTTATGATGATAAGACTGCAAACTGGACTGGTATCGCAAATAATGAAGTGAATATTTCTGTTACAGCCAACAAGAATCAAGCAGGCAAATTGCCTCAACTGCGTGTGATGAGCTTGAATATCTCTTATTCTGAGGGTGAAGTAACAAAATGTTCTAATCCTAAATTCAGCCTTGACGAAGGTTCTTACTATGGTACACAGAATGTAGAGCTTACTTGCAACACTGACGGCGCTACTATCGTATACCAAATCAACGACGGTGCAGAAACTGAATACACTGCTCCTATCGTGTTGAGCGAAGTTGGTTCATACACAATTTCTGCTTATGCAAAGAAAGACGGTATCGACAACAGTGACAAAGTATCGGCTACTTACGAAATCGCTGCTCCGGCTGAAGTTTCAAGCCTTGCTGAATTCCAGGCTGAAGGTGAAGCTAACGGCGGTAAAATCGTGTATAAGTTTACTTTCCCTGTGACTGTAACTTATCAGAACGCAAGCAACCTCTATGTTAAGGATGCAGAAGGCGGTGCTATGTTGATTTATGGAAATCAAGTTCCTAAATATGAAGTAGGTGATGTAATCCCTGCTGGCATCATGGGTGAATATAAAAACTTCAGCGGTCTTCCAGAAATGCAGTATCCGGTAGCTGAATCATTTGCTGATGCAACTCAGAACGTACCGACTTATCCGATCGCTATGAAGGCTGGTGAAATTACTTTGTCTGACTTGAACAAGGTGGTTGTTGTTACTGGTAACGTTGATGAAACAGGCAAGGTTGTAACTGATGCAACTGGTAGCTTGGCACTTTACTATCAGAAGGCTTGGAACGTAGAAACTCCGGCTGCTGGTGAATATGACGTAGTTTGCGCAGTTGCTGTTTACAAGACAGATCTTCAGGCTTATCCTATCGCATTCAATGAACCTGGTTCTGGCGTGAACGATGCAGTTGCTGAAGCTACAACAGTTGTTGCTACTGCCAACGGTATCGCTGTCAACGCTGCTGAAGCTTGCACAGTTGTTGTTTACAACGCTGCCGGTCAGGCTGTAGAAACAGTAAACGTTGCTGCTGGCGAAAGCACAGTAAATGTTCCTGCTGGTTTCTATATCGTTAAGGCTGCCAACACAGTTTGCAAAGTATTGGTAAAGTAATAGAACGAAAACAATAAATTCAAAACGCGCGGTCGGCTTTCGAGCCGGCCGTGTTTTTTGTGGGTTTACGGTTTACAGTTTACAGTTTACGGGGACTGTGTGGGGTATGAAAAAACGGTTGCAGAGTCGGAATGGATCTGCAACCGTTTTTTCTATCGTGTGTAAGCCGTGTGGCTTAGTATTGTTCCTTTTCGTTGGGGAAATCGCCGGTCTTCACGTCGTCGATATATTTGGCAACGGCATCGTTGATGATGGTTCCCAGGTCGGCATAGCGGCGGAGGAAACGTGGAGAAAATCCCTTGTTGATGCCAAGCATGTCGTGCATTACCAATACTTGTCCGTCACAACCGCCTCCGGCACCGATTCCGATAACAGGGATAGTCAGCATTTTTGCCACTTTCGTAGCGAGTTCAGCCGGAATCTTTTCAAGAACGAGGGCGAAACAGCCGATTTCTTCCAGCAGTTTGGCATCCTCTATCAGTTTGTTGGCTTCCGCTTCTTCGCGGGCACGGACGGTGTAGGAGCCGAATTTGTTGATTGACTGCGGGGTCAGTCCCAGGTGTCCCATGACAGGAATTCCTGCGCTGAGAATACGTTCGATGGATTCACGGACTTCCGAGCCGCCTTCGAGCTTGATGCAGTCGGCATGGGTCTCTTTCATGATGCGGATGGCAGACGAAAGAGCTTCTTTCGAGTTGCCCTGGTAGGTACCGAACGGCATGTCGACCACAACCAGCGCGCGTGTTACAGCACGCATGACCGATTTTCCGTGGTAAATCATTTGGTCGAGTGTCATCGGAAGTGTTGTGACATTTCCTGCCATGACATTAGATGCTGAATCACCCACGAGAATTACGTCCATCCCGGCGCCATCGATGAGTTTAGCCATTGAATAGTCATAGGCTGTCAGCATTGAGATTTTTTCTCCTCGCTGCTTCATTTCAATAAGGCGGCGAGTTGTCACTTTTCTCTTGTCTTCTGTGTAAGTTGACATAATTTGGTATAAATTGTTGATAGTTGGGGCAAAGGTAAGCTATTTTTTTTGATTGGGCTGTATTTGCAGGGTGAATTTGGCGTTGTTGCTGATGTAAGAATAAATATATGTATGCAAATTTGAAAAAGTTTTTCTAAATGTTAATTCGTGAAGCTGCCGTAAATTTTTCTTGAAAATTATTTTTATAGAAAACTTTCTTCATTGTATATTTGTGATTGACTAACGGTTCAAGCTGTATGACAGCGCGAAGAAACGTAGTCGAAAAAATGACCGCAGACTATGACAAGACACAAGACATTATCAAAAAAAGACGACAGCATTCCCAAAAGGCCTGTGTGGCTGATTGTTCTGGTTACGATAAGTGTGCTACCGGTGGTGGGATGGCCTTTTCTTATGATGGAATATGATTTTGCCAGCCGCGACGACAGTACCTGGCTGTTGTTGGTAATGTTTCCGGTCTACATGATTGCCTGTGGATATCTTGCATATAAATGCTATCCTATCCGTAAAGAAATAACATATGTGCTTCTTGTCATTATGTGGCTTTCCTACGGAGCGGCATTGCTGATATGAAACCTTTAAGAATTTAACATAAAACCACTTAAAACACAAAGCGATGATTATTGGAATTCCCAAAGAAATCAAAAATAGCGAAAATCGTGTCGCTATGACGCCCGCCGGTGTTCACGAACTTGTGAATCGCGGACATGTAGTTTATGTACAAGCCACTGCCGGAAACGGAAGCGGATTTTGTGACGAGGATTATGTCAATGCCGGAGCGAAAATTCTTCCTACCATTGAAGATGTTTACGGCATTGCCGAAATGATTGTAAAAGTGAAGGAGCCTATTGAGGCCGAATATAAACTAATCCGTAAGGATCAGTTACTGTTTACTTATTTCCACTTTGCAAGCAGCGAGCCGTTGACTCACGCTATGGTTGAAAACGGTTCTGTATGCTGTGCATATGAAACGGTTCGCCGTGCCGACCATACGCTGCCGCTGTTGATTCCAATGTCGGAAGTGGCTGGACGTATGTCAGTTCAGGAAGGTATGTATTTCCTCGAACGTCATCATGGAGGTAAGGGCGTATTGCTTGGCGGTATCCCGGGTGTTAAGCCGGCTAAGGTGCTTGTTATCGGTGCCGGTGTTGTGGGTACAGCTGCTGCCTATACGGCTGCCGGAACTGGTGCGGATGTCACGATTTGCGATATCTCCATCCCACGGCTTACTTACTTGCACGATGTAATGCCAAAGAACGTGAAGACTTTGATGTCTAACAAATTTAATATTTGCGAAGAATTGAAGCAGGCCGACCTTGTTATCGGTTCAGTGCTGATTCCGGGTGCAAAAGCTCCGAAGCTTGTCACTCGCGACATGCTGAAACTGATGCAGAAAGGCACCGTGATGGTCGACGTTGCTATCGACCAGGGCGGATGTTTCGAAACTTCACACCCGACAACTCATCAGGATCCGATTTACGAAGTGGACGGCATCGTACACTATTGCGTTGCCAACATTCCGGGTGCAGTGGCCCGTACATCTACGTTTGGCTTGACCAATGCGACACTTCCTTATGTGCTGCAACTTGCCGACAAAGGATGGCGCAAGGCTTGCAAGGAAAACAAAGAATTGCTCGAAGGCTTGAATGTTGTCAACGGTAAGGTGGTTTACAAAGGCGTAGCCGAAGCATGGAACTTGCCTTACACACCAGTAGAAGACGTTTTGTAGAGATTAAATAATTGGTACATTTTTCGGGGCGCAGTATGTGAATACAGCGCCCCGACTTTTTTTATTTTTATTATAAACAAATCTTGGCAATCTTTAGAGGATAAATTCGGACGTACCGGGGGTACGTCCCTACAATAAATGTATGGGAACAATTGGCAAAATTCTTTTCTGATATCGTGATTACACCTTGACACTTGTAGGGACATACCCAAGGTATGTCCGGCAAAAATTAAAGACCGCTTTGGAATTATTACTGTCCGCTAAAGACGTGCATTCCCTCCCAACTTGCTGAAATAGATAAGTTGGGAGTTATTTTCATATCAGACAAGCCCCTCTTATG